>NZ_FYDH01000016.1:0-179529 GCF_900187475.1 Pseudomonas sp. Irchel s3h9
GCTCCGCACGCAGTTGCTCAACCCAGCGACGCAGAGCTGTAGGGCCCACGCCCATTGCTTCGCAGGCTTCACTCACCGAATAGTCTTTATCCAAAACCAGGCAAGCCGCATCCCGTTTGAAATCTGTCGAAAAATATCGTCTGGTCAAATCACACCTCGTCGTTGGGCGTAGATTAACGCCCTTTAGGGGTGTCCAGAATCATTAAGCCAGATCACTTTCCCCCTCGCCCCCTTGGGGGAGAGGGCTGGGGTGAGGGGGTAGCTCTTGATCTGCCGGTCCAGTAATCTGTGCGCCAATCTGACAGGTCACCTCCATGATTTTCCTCATCGCCTACATCAGCAGCGTTGTGCTGATCAACTTCGCCTTCTCCACCGCGCCACACCTGGACATCATCTGGTCGGCCTGGGGCGGCTTGGTGTTCGTGTTGCGCGACATGGTGCAAACCCGTTTCGGCCACGGTGCGTTGGTGGCGATGCTGGCGGCGCTGGTGCTGTCTTATGTCACCTCCGATCCGTCGATCGCATTAGCCAGTGCCACGGCGTTTGCGGTGTCCGAGATCATCGACTGGCTAGTATTCAGCATCACCAAACGGCCCTTGCGTGATCGCTTGTGGATCAGTTCGGCGCTGAGTATTCCGCTCGATACCTTCATCTTCTTCGGCATGATCGACCTGTTGACGCCGCCGGTGATCATCACCGCTCTGGCTTCGAAATTCGCCGGCGTCACTGCCGTTTGGCTGATCATGGCCTGGCGCGAGCGTAAGCAGGCCGTCGCTGGCTGAAGCCAAAGCCTCAGGTTCATGTAAAATGCCGCGCTTTCTCCCCATGGAAAGCGCGTCTAGCGTTGCTTTCCTCGATGATCCGCTTCTTTGAGGACCTGAGATGACCCGTATCGGAACTCCATTGTCGCCAACCGCGACCCGCGTATTGCTGTGTGGCTGTGGTGAGTTGGGCAAGGAAGTGGTGATCGAGCTGCAACGCCTGGGCGTTGAAGTGATTGCCGTCGATCGCTACGCCAATGCGCCAGCCATGCAGGTTGCCCATCGCAGTCACGTGATCAATATGCTCGACGGCGCTGCCCTGCGTGCCGTGATCGAAGCCGAGAAACCGCACTTCATCGTGCCGGAAATCGAAGCGATCGCCACCGCCACGCTGGTCGAACTGGAAGCCGAAGGCTTCACCGTGATCCCGACCGCGCGCGCTGCGCAACTGACCATGAACCGCGAAGGCATCCGTCGTCTGGCCGCCGAAGAGCTGGACCTGCCGACCTCGCCGTACCACTTTGCCGACACCTTCGAGGACTACAGCAAAGCCGTTCAGGACCTAGGCTTCCCATGCGTCGTCAAACCAGTCATGAGCTCGTCGGGCAAAGGCCAGAGCCTGCTGCGTAGCGCTGATGACGTGCAGAAGGCATGGGATTATGCGCAAGAGGGCGGTCGCGCCGGCAAAGGCCGGGTGATCATCGAAGGTTTCATCGATTTCGATTACGAGATCACCCTGCTGACCGTGCGCCACATCGGCGGCACTACGTTCTGCGCGCCGGTCGGTCACCGTCAGGAGAAGGGTGACTATCAGGAATCCTGGCAGCCGCAAGCCATGAGCCCGGTTGCCCTGGCTGAATCCGAGCGCGTTGCCAAAGCGGTAACTGAAGCGCTGGGTGGTCGCGGTCTGTTCGGCGTTGAGCTGTTCATCAAGGGTGATCAGGTGTGGTTCAGCGAAGTTTCGCCGCGCCCGCATGACACCGGTCTGGTAACGCTGATTTCGCAGGATCTGTCGCAGTTCGCCCTGCACGCTCGCGCAATTCTGGGCCTGCCGGTACCGCTGATCCGTCAGTTCGGGCCATCGGCTTCGGCGGTGATTCTGGTGGAAGGGCAGTCGACTCAGACCGCTTTCGCCAACCTCGGCGCGGCGTTGAGCGAGCCGGACACGGCGCTGCGACTGTTCGGCAAGCCGGAAGTGAATGGCCAGCGCCGCATGGGCGTGGCGCTGGCGCGAGATGAGTCGATCGAAGCCGCTCGTGCCAAGGCGACCCGCGCTGCTCAGGCTGTTGTGGTCGAGCTCTAAACCGAGTCGCGACATTCGCGAGCAAGCTCGCTCCCACATGGGATTGGGTGAACACAGAATCTGTGACCAACCCCAAAAACCTGTGGGAGCGAGCCTGCTCGCGAAGCTTTTGATCTTCTGTCAGGCAACCTGATTCAGATCGTTGCCACGCGTTTCCTTCAGGCACAGCACCGCAATCAAACTCAGCACCGCCGCCCCCGACACATACCCACCGACATAACTCAAACCGCCCATCGCCACCAGTTTCTGCGCAAAGAACGGCGCCGCCGAGGCCCCGACTATGCCGCCCAGGTTATACGCCGCCGAAGCACCGGTATAACGCACGTGAGTCGGAAACAGCTCCGGCAACAGCGCGCCCATCGGTGCAAACGTCACGCCCATCAAGAACAGCTCGATGCACAGAAACAGCGCCACGCCCCAGGTCGAACCCTGAGTCAGCAACGGCTCCATCAGGAACCCGGAAAGAATCGCCAGCACGCCACCGATGATCAGCACCGGTTTGCGCCCGTAACGGTCGCTGGCCCAAGCCGACAGCGGCGTGGCGGCGGCCATGAACAGCACGGCAAAACACAGCAGCCCGAGGAAGGTTTCGCGGCTATAGCCAAGTGTGGAAACCCCGTAACTCAGTGAGAACACCGTCGAGATATAGAACAGCGCATAACAGACCACCATCGCCGCCGCGCCCAGCAATGTCGGCGCCCAGTACTGACTGAACAGCTCGACCAGCGGTATCTTCACCCGCTCCTGACGGGCGATGGCGTTGGCAAACACCGGTGTTTCATGCAGTTTCAATCGCACATACAGACCGACCATCACCAGCGCTGCGCTGAGCAGGAACGGAATCCGCCAGCCCCAGCTGCGGAACTGCTCGTCATCGAGGGTCATGGCCAAGGTCAGAAACAAGCCGTTCGCGGCGAGAAAGCCGATCGAAGGTCCGAGCTGCGGAAACATGCCGAACCACGCACGCTTGCCTTTCGGCGCGTTTTCCGTGGCCAGCAATGCAGCACCACCCCATTCACCGCCCAATCCCAGGCCCTGTCCGAAGCGCAGCACGCACAGCAGAATCGGCGCCCAGGCGCCAATCGTGGCGTAACCTGGCAGCACGCCGATCAGCGTCGTACACACGCCCATCAACAGCAGCGAGGCCACCAGCGTCGACTTGCGCCCGATACGGTCACCGAAGTGGCCGAACAGCGCCGAACCCAGCGGTCTGGCGAGGAAGGCGATGCCGAAGGTCAGGAACGCCGACAGCATCTGCGCGGTGCCAGAGGTCTGAGGAAAGAACACCGGCCCGATCACCAAAGCGGCGGCGGTGGCGTAAACATAGAAGTCGTAGAACTCGATCGCGGTGCCGATAAAACTCGCCGTCGCCACGCGGGTGGCGGAATTCGTCGGTTGGGCAGGCGCGGTGGCACTGTAAGCGGTACTGGTCGTCATGCGGTGATCCCTGACAGTCATGAGCTCCATTGGAGCGAATTATTATGGTCGAGCACCCAGGGATGTGGGATGAGGCGCGGTCGCTGTTTCAGGTAGGAACAGTCGCCGGTGTAATGCAGAAATGGCCGAAACCTGTCAGGTGCGGGGTAAGCACGAGGTTCGGCGGGGCTTGGGTAAGCGCCTCGATTATAGGAAGGGGGCTAACGATCAAACAAGAACAAAGATCGCAGCCTTCGGCAGCTCCTACATGGGAACGCATTTCAAATGTAGGAGCTGCCGAAGGCTGCGATCTTTTGATCTTTGATCTTTGATCTTTTATCGGGCAGGCAGCAAAGCAGGCACAGACGAGGTATGCCAAATCAGCACCTTGCTCACCCGGTTCTCCTCGGTCTCGAGAATCTCCAGCCGATAGCGCCCGATCTTCAAGCAAACCGCACTCTCGGGAATCGTCTCCAGCGCTTCAGTCACCAACCCATTCAGCGTTTTCGGCCCATCGCTCGGCAAATGCCAACCCAGGCACTTGTTCAGCTCGCGGATCGACGCGGCACCGTCAATGACCATGCGGCCATCGCCCTGTGGATGAATATGCGGATTATCCAGACTGTGCTCGCTTTCAAACTCGCCGACGATTTCTTCGAGAATGTCTTCCAGCGTGACGATGCCGAGCACTTCGCCGTACTCATCCACGACCATGCCCAGGCGCCGCTGCTGCTTGTGGAAGTTCAGCAGTTGCAGTTGCAGCGGCGTGCTTTCCGGCACGAAGTACGGTTCGTAACTAGCGGCCAGCAGCGCTTCGCGCGTCAGATCACCGTTGTTCAGCAGGTGCCGGATCTGCCGGGTGTTGAGCACCGCTTCAACCTGATTGATGTCGCTATGGAACACCGGCAGGCGTGTGCGCTTGTTATGCCGCAGTTGTTCGATGATTTCTTCGATCGAGTCATCGAGGTTGATGCCGTCGACGTCACTGCGCGGCACCAGAATGTCGTTGACCGTAATATTGTCCAGCGCATGAATGCCTGAGACCGGGTGCGCCCGGACCGGGTGTTCTGGATCGTCGTACCGATCGGCAGGCGAGTCATCTTCGCTTTGCTGCACGACCTGAACCTTGCGTGCAAATGGAGTCATCAGCAAACCGCTGATACGGCTGAACAACCAGGCAAACGGATAGACAATCTTCAGTGGCACGGTCAGCAAGGTATTGCCAAACGCCAGCACCGCATCGGGATAACGCTGGGCGACGGTGCGCGGGAAGTAATCGGCAAACACCAGCAGAATTGCGCCGGCACCGAGGCACGCAGCCCAAGGGCCGTTTTCTTCGCAGAGGAAAATCGCCAGCAGTGTCGCGATGACGACCGCGAGAGCGCGGCACAGGGTATTGCAGAGAATGAGGCTGTCGAGCGGGAAGCTCAGCTTCGCCAGCGGCTTATCGCTGGCGCGCGAGGCGGTGCGTTGCGCGAGCAGGTGTTGCTGCGCGATTTCGACGGCGGTAAACAACCCTGACCATAAAATCAGCAGGACAAATACCGCGAGCATCGGCCCAAGGGGCAAACCGTCCATTTATGCCGCCCGTCAGATGTGCAGGATGTATTCACGAACCAGTTTGCTGCCGAAGTACGCCAACATCAGCAGGCAGAAACCGGCGAGGGTCCAGCGAATCGCCTTGTGACCGCGCCAGCCGAGGCGATTGCGGCCCCACAACAACACGCTGAAGACGATCCAGGCCAGGCACGCCAGCAGGGTCTTGTGCACCAGATGCTGGGCGAACAGGTTCTCAACGAACAGCCAGCCGGAAATCAGCGACAGCGACAGCAGTGTCCAGCCGGCCCAGAGGAAACCGAACAGCAGGCTTTCCATGGTTTGCAGCGGTGGGAAATTCTTGATCAGCCCGGACGGGTGCTTGTGTTTGAGTTGGTGGTCTTGCACCAGCAGCAACAAGGCCTGGAACACCGCGATGGTGAACATGCCGTAGGCGAGGATCGACAACAGAATGTGCGCGAGGATGCCCGGCTCTTCGTCGATGATCTGCACGGTGCCGGTCGGCGCGAATTGCGCCAGCAGCACGGTGATCGCGCCCAGCGGAAATAGCAGCACCAGCAGGTTTTCCACCGGGATTCGCGAGCAGGCAATCAGTGTCAGCGCGATCACTGCCGCGGCAATCAGGCTCGAGGCGCTGAAGAAGTCCAGGCCTAGACCGATCGGGGTCAGCAAGTGAGTGAGCAGGCTGGCGCCGTGGGCCAACACGGCGAAGACGCCGAGGGTAACCAGCAGGCGCTTGTTCGCCTTGGCGCCGGTGGCCAGACGAGTGCTCTGATAAAGGGTCGCAGCGGCATATAGAAGGGCGGCGGCGAGAGTGGTCAATAAACTGGGTGACAAGGGGAGCATAAATCCTGTTAGGCAAGCCCGAAAGGGGCTGAGTTTGGCATAGAACCGCCATGGCACGAAAGACTCAGGAAGCTGACAGCGAGGTGTCCGCCAGCCGCAGTCTTCGCTATAATCCGCGACCTGCCCACGCCGCAGGCTCGCCGAGCACATGTTGATTCCGGTCTGGGCCGCCATTATCCCGGTCTACACAGGGCCTGAAAGGATCGCGCAATGTTTGAAAACTTAACCGACCGTCTCTCGCAGACGCTGCGCCATGTCACCGGCAAGGCGAAGCTGACCGAGGACAACATCAAAGACACCCTGCGTGAAGTGCGCATGGCGTTGCTCGAAGCCGACGTCGCTCTGCCGGTGGTCAAGGACTTCGTCAATTCGGTCAAGGAGCGCGCTGTCGGCACCGAGGTGTCGCGCAGCCTGACGCCGGGCCAGGCGTTCGTGAAGATCGTCCAGGCTGAACTCGAAAGCCTGATGGGCGCGGCCAACGAAGATCTGAACCTGAGCGCTGTGCCGCCCGCCGTGATTCTGATGGCCGGTTTGCAAGGTGCGGGTAAAACCACCACCGCTGGCAAACTGGCGCGCTTCCTTAAAGAGCGCAAGAAGAAGTCGGTCATGGTCGTGTCGGCGGACGTCTACCGTCCTGCGGCGATCAAGCAGCTGGAAACCCTGGCCAACGACATCGGCGTGACGTTCTTCCCGTCCGACCTGAGCCAGAAACCGGTCGACATCGCCACCGCAGCTATTAAAGAAGCAAAACTGAAATTCATCGACGTGGTCATCGTCGATACCGCCGGTCGTCTGCATATCGACGAAGAGATGATGGGCGAGATCAAGGCGTTGCACGCCGCGATCAACCCGGTCGAAACCCTGTTCGTGGTTGACGCCATGACCGGTCAGGATGCGGCCAACACGGCCAAGGCCTTCGGTGATGCACTGCCGCTGACCGGTGTGATCCTGACCAAGGTCGACGGCGACGCCCGTGGCGGTGCCGCCCTGTCGGTACGCGCCATCACCGGCAAGCCGATCAAGTTCATCGGTATGGGCGAGAAGAGCGAAGCGCTCGATCCGTTCCACCCTGAGCGTATCGCCTCGCGGATCCTCGGCATGGGCGACGTGCTCAGCCTGATCGAACAGGCTGAAGCGACGCTCGACAAGGACAAGGCCGACAAACTGGCCAAGAAGCTGAAGAAGGGCAAGGGCTTCGACCTCGAAGACTTCCGCGATCAGTTGCAACAAATGAAGAACATGGGCGGCCTCGGCGGGCTCATGGACAAACTGCCGAGCATCGGCGGCGTCAACCTGTCGCAAATGGGCAATGCCCAGAACGCCGCAGAGAAGCAGTTCAAGCAGATGGAAGCCATCATCAACTCCATGACCCCGGCCGAGCGCCGCGACCCTGAGCTGATCAGCGGTTCGCGCAAGCGTCGGATCGCCATGGGTTCCGGCACCCAGGTGCAGGACATCGGTCGCTTGATCAAGCAGCACAAGCAGATGCAGAAGATGATGAAGAAATTCTCCGCGAAGGGCGGTATGGCGAAAATGATGCGCGGCATGGGCGGAATGCTGCCCGGCGGCGGCATGCCAAAAATGTAAGGTGTCCCGTCTCACCTATTTCACTCGCCAAAAGTGAGTGAAATGGGTGAGACGGGATACTGGAATCTCGCCGGTCGTCGCACCGGCGTAGGCCCCGCAAGGATGCGGGATCAACAGCAAACCCGCACTCGGCGGGAGCTGACTGGCCGTTTTCATCGACGGCTCTATATGCAGATCTGCACGGCATGCCATAGGCGCCGGAAAAAGTCATTTGCAAAAGTCCGGATATTCCTTAGAATATGCGGCCTTTCGGGCACCCATGCCCGCTGTGCATTTAGATTTGCAGCACCGACTACAGGAACGATGTTCACATGCTAACAATCCGTCTTGCCCTTGGCGGCTCCAAAAAGCGCCCGTTTTACCACCTGACCGTAACCGACTCGCGTAACCCGCGTGACGGCTCCCACAAAGAACAGGTTGGTTTCTTCAACCCTGTTGCACGTGGTCAGGAAACCCGTCTGTCCGTGAACCAAGAGCGCGTAGCCTACTGGCTGAGCGTTGGTGCACAACCTTCTGAGCGCGTTGCTCAGTTGTTGAAGGAATCTGCCAAGGCTGCGGCCTGAGCAATATGAACGCGACGCCTGCTGTTGCCGATGATTTGATCGTTATTGGCAAAATTTATTCTGTTCATGGCGTTCGCGGCGAAGTGAAGGTTTATTCCTTTACTGATCCGACTGAAAACCTGTTGCAGTACAAAACCTGGACGCTCAAGCGCGAAGGCAATGTGAAACAGGTCGAGCTGGTCAGTGGACGCGGGAACGATAAGTTCCTGGTCGCAAAGCTCAAGGGTCTTGATGATCGTGAAGAAGCTCGTCTTCTGGCCGGTTATGAGATCTGCGTGCCGCGCAATCTGTTCGCTGAATTGACCGAAGGCGAGTACTACTGGTACCAGCTGGAAGGTCTGAAGGTCATCGACACCCTTGGGCAATTGCTCGGGAAAATCGATCATCTTCTGGAAACCGGCGCCAATGATGTAATGGTCGTCAAGCCTTGCGCTGGCAGCCTGGATGATCGCGAACGCCTGTTGCCCTATACGGAGCAATGTGTGTTGGCTGTCGACCTGGCCGCGGGCGAGATGAAGGTGGATTGGGACGCGGACTTCTAAACGTGGCTAATTTGCGCGTAGAAGTGATCAGTTTGTTTCCCGAGATGTTTTCCGCCATCGGCGACTACGGCATCACCAGTCGTGCGGTCAAACAGGGGCTCTTGCAGCTGACCTGTTGGAATCCGCGAGATTACACGACGGATCGGCATCACACTGTGGACGATCGCCCGTTTGGCGGTGGTCCGGGCATGGTGATGAAGATCAAGCCCCTGGAAGATGCTCTGGTTCAGGCCAAGGCAGCAGCCGGGGAGGCGGCGAAGGTGATTTACCTGTCCCCCCAAGGCCGTCAACTGACTCAGTCGGCGGTATGCGAGCTGGCACAATCGGATGCATTGATCCTGATTGCCGGCCGCTATGAAGGCATTGACGAGCGCTTTATTGAGGCTCATGTCGATGAAGAGTGGTCGATTGGCGACTATGTACTGTCTGGCGGCGAGCTGCCGGCCATGGTCCTGATCGATGCGGTTACACGACTGCTGCCTGGAGCTTTAGGGCATGCGGATTCCGCTGAGGAAGATTCCTTTACGGATGGTCTGCTGGATTGCCCGCACTACACCCGACCTGAGGTGTATGCGGATCAGCGTGTTCCCGACGTGTTGCTGAGTGGCAATCACGCGCATATCCGGCGTTGGCGTTTACAGCAGTCCCTTGGTAGGACCTTTGAACGACGCGCCGATCTTCTGGAAAGCCGCTCGCTTTCTGGAGAAGAGAAGAAGCTGCTCGAGGAATACATCCGCGAGCGGGACGATAGTTAACAACGTATCGATGGTAGATCGAACGATTTACCTTAGGAGCACAGCATGACCAACAAAATCATCCTTGCACTCGAAGCAGAGCAGATGACCAAAGAAATCCCTACCTTCGCCCCAGGCGACACTATTGTCGTTCAGGTGAAAGTGAAGGAAGGCGATCGTTCCCGTCTGCAAGCGTTCGAAGGCGTTGTAATCGCCAAGCGTAACCGCGGCGTGAACAGTGCGTTCACCGTTCGTAAAATCTCCAACGGTGTTGGCGTAGAACGTACTTTCCAGACCTACTCCCCGCAGATCGACAGCATGGCTGTTAAACGTCGCGGTGACGTACGTAAAGCCAAGCTGTACTACCTGCGCGACCTGTCGGGTAAAGCAGCTCGCATCAAGGAAAAACTGGCTTAAGTCCAGCTTCCGATGCAGAAAAAAGCAGCCTACGGGCTGCTTTTTTGTTGCCTGCAATTTATTCACCGTACCTTCGTTTCAGGCCAGAACCATGACTCCCCGCGACCAGGAAATCCAGCGCCGTACCGAACTCTCGGTAACTCGCGTAACCAAAGCCGTCTTCCCGCCGACCACCAACCACCACAACACCTTGTTCGGCGGCACAGCGCTGGCATGGATGGATGAAGTGTCCTTCATCACCGCCACGCGTTTCTGCCGCTTGCCGCTGGTGACCGTGTCGACTGACCGTATCGACTTCAACCACGCGATCCCAGCGGGCTCGATCGTTGAGTTGGTGGGGAAGGTGATCAAGGTCGGCAACACCAGCCTCAAGGTCGAGGTGGAAGTGTTCGTCGAAAGCATGAGCTGCGATGGCCGCGAGAAGGCGATTCATGGGCAGTTCAGCTTTGTTGCTATTGATGATGACAAGCGGCCAGTGCCGGTGCTGCCGGGTTTTGCGGCTTGATCTGATACCGAGTCGCGCCATTCGCGAGCAGGCTCGCTCCCACAGTGATCGGGGGTGAACACAACATTTGTGTCCGGCACAGAACCTGTGGGAGCGAGCCTGCTCGCGAAGGCGTCAGCTCAGGCGCCGCTGGCCTCAGGCTGAATCAACGCCAGCAGCGTCCACCCGGATCCTGGTTTCACAGCAGTCTCCGGCGTCACCACATGCACCCACCCGCTGTCATCGCGCATGAACAGCAAGGTCGCACGATTACCATGCAGCGCCCGGTAATCCTCCCAGCCAAAACCATCCGTCAGCGTCGTGCTGTATAACTCCGCACCCTGGCCCATCTGGCTGGCGAGTTTCGCGTAAGTAAACGCCTCGCTGCCCAACTGATTGCCACGATGTTCAAGGCTGGCGCGGTGCTTGTCACTGCGGCGGCTTTCATGGCCGCTGGCCAGACCGAACAGGCGCTGATGGCCGAAATCATGCCGAAAGCGCATCGCCGCCAAGGTATTGAGTTCACCCGACGGCGACAGCGCGAGCAAATGCCCAAGTCCGACCAGATCCAGATGCGCATCGGCATGTTGCGAAGCCGGGTTGCCGAAGTAGGTCGGCAAACCCTCCATGCGTGCCGCACGAATGTTTTCCCAGCTCGAGTCGGTCAGCAGCACGCGACTGCCGAGTTGCTGCAGCGACTTGCCCAGCTCCCGCGCCGGGCCGTTGGCACCGACGATCAGGAAGCCACTCGGTGCTGGCTCCGCAACTTTGAGCAGTCGTGCCAGTGGCCGCGCAGTCGCACTTTGCAGGACCACAGTGCCGATGATCACCGCAAACGTCAGCGGCACCAGCAGCAATGCTCCCTCGTGCCCGGCCTCGTGCAGGCGAATCGCGAAAATCGCCGACACCGCCGCTGCAACGATCCCGCGCGGCGCAATCCAGCACAGCAACGCGCGCTCACGCCAGCTCAGGCTGGAACCGGCCGTGCTGAGCAGCACGTTCAGCGGTCGAGCGATCAGTTGAATCACCAACAGCAGAATCAGCACCAGCGGCCCCAAACCGATCAAGGCGTACAAGTCCAGTCGCGCCGCCAGCAAGATGAACAACCCGGAAATCAGCAGCACGCTGAGGTTTTCCTTGAAGTGCAGGATGTGCCGTACATCCACACCTTTCATGTTCGCCAGCCACATGCCCATCAGCGTTACCGCCAGCAGGCCGGATTCATGCATCACTTCGTTGGCGGCAATGAAAATCCCCAGCACCGCTGCCAGCGAGGCGAGGTTATGCAGATACTCCGGCAGCCATTGCCGGCGGATCACGGTGCCAAGCAGCCAGCCACCGACAATGCCGAACACCGCGCCGCAGAGAATCACCCCGCCAAAGGTGAACAGACTCTGCTTGAGGCCGTGCCCTTCGGCGCTGGCAATGATGAAGCTGTAAACCACCACGGCGAGGAGGGCGCCGATCGGGTCGATGACAATGCCCTCCCAGCGCAGAATGTTGGCGATCGAGGCTTTCGGCCGCACCACGCGCAGCATCGGCACGATGACGGTCGGGCCGGTGACCAGTGTCAGGCTGCCGAACAGGATGGCCAGCATCCAGTCGAAGCCGAGCAGAAAATGCGTGGCGACCGCGATGACGATCCAGGTCGAGATCGCGCCAATGGTCACCAGGCGATGAACGACGCTGCCGATCTCCTTCCACTCCGACAGGTGCAGGGTCAAGCTGCCCTCAAACAGAATCAGCGCGACCGCCAGCGACACCAGCGGCATCAGCAGCGGCCCGAACATCTCCTGTGGATCAAGCCAGCCCAGCACCGGGCCGACCAGAATCCCCGTCAACAACAGAAACAGAATCGCCGGCAGCTTCAGGCGCCAGGCCAGCCATTGGCAACCCAGCGCGGCCGCGCCGATCCCGCCAAATGCCAAGAGAATTTGCTGCTCGTTCATTGATGCTCCCTGTTCCTTGAATTAGCGGGCTATGAAAGACTAGCGCCCATTCCTACAGTTCACTCTACATTTGCGCACAGTCTTGAGGCTGTGTGACTTGAGCGCCCATGCCTGCCATCGACCATCCACTGATTGATCAATTCCTCGACGCTTTATGGCTGGAGAAAGGCCTGTCCGATAACACCCGTGGCGCTTATCGCAGTGATCTGGCGCTGTTCAATGGCTGGTTGCAGGAGAAAAACCTGGAACTGATCAATGCCGGTCGTGAGCTGATCCTTGATCACTTGGCCTGGCGTCTGGAGCAGAACTACAAACCGCGCTCCACTGCCAGATTTCTTTCCGGGGTGCGTGGCTTTTATCGCTATTTGCTGCGGGAAAAGATGATCAGCGTCGACCCGACATTGCGCGTCGACATGCCGCAACTCGGTAGGCCTCTGCCCAAGTCGCTCTCAGAAGCCGATGTGGAAGCGCTGTTGAAGGCCCCGGATTTGAGCGAAGCGATCGGCCAGCGTGACCGCGCCATGCTTGAGGTGTTGTACGCCTGCGGTTTACGCGTGACAGAACTGGTCAGCCTGACGCTGGAACAGGTCAACCTGCGTCAAGGTGTGTTGCGGGTGATGGGCAAGGGCAGCAAGGAACGGCTGGTGCCCATGGGCGAAGAGGCGATCGTCTGGGTCGAGCGCTACATGCGTGACGGTCGCGGCGAATTGCTTGGTGGCCGGCCCAGCGATGTGCTGTTCCCCAGTCAGCGCGGCGAGCAGATGACCCGCCAGACCTTTTGGCACCGGATCAAGCATCAGGCCGAGGTCGCTGGGATCGGCAAGTCGCTGTCGCCGCACACCTTGCGCCATGCGTTTGCCACGCACTTGCTCAACCATGGCGCGGATTTGCGCGTGGTGCAGATGTTGCTCGGCCACAGCGACCTTTCCACGACGCAGATCTACACCCACGTCGCGCGCGCGCGCCTGCAGGATCTGCACGCCAAACACCACCCGCGCGGCTGACTACATACCTCCCCCTGTAGGAGCTGCCGAAGGCTGCGATCTTTTGATCTTAAAAACAGAATCAAAAGATCGCAGCCTTCGGCAGCTCCTACATAAGGCGGGGGTGATGAGTGGCGACAGGCGCATTCGGCCACCGTGACCTTATGTGTTAGGCTTTGCCGGTTTGCACGATGGACGGTTATGACCCGGTGTTCCGGCACGGGCGTTCTGATCGTTCCATTTGTCCGCCTTCAGGAGTTCTCATGCGTCTGACCCAGATTTTCGCCGCCGCAGCTATTGCGTTGGTCAGCACCTTTGCCGTCGCCGATGACGCGGCCGACAAAGCCATTCGTCAAAGCCTGGAAAAACTCGAACTCGAGGTTCCGGTAGAAAGCATCAGCGCCAGCCCGTTGCCGGGTATGTACGAAGTCAAGCTCAAGGGCAGCCGCGTGCTCTACGCCAGCGCCGATGGCCAGTACATCGTTCAGGGTTACCTGTTCCAGCTCAAGGACGGCAAACCGGTCAACCTGACCGAGAAGACCGAACGCCTGGGCATCTCCAAACTGATCAATGCCATACCGGTGGCCGAAACCGTGGTCTACCCAGCTGTGGGCGAAACCAAATCGCACATCACCGTGTTCACCGACACCACCTGCCCGTACTGCCACAAGCTGCACGCGGAAGTGCCGGAGCTGAACAAGCGCGGCATCGAAGTGCGTTACGTTGCGTTCCCGCGCCAGGGTCTGAACTCGCCGGGTGACGAGCAACTGCAAGCCGTGTGGTGCTCGAAAGACAAGAAAGCCGCCATGGACAAAATGGTCGATGGCAAGGAAATCAAGGCCGCCAAGTGCGAAAACCCGGTTTCCAAACAGTTTGCCCTCGGTCAGTCGATCGGCGTGAACGGTACACCGGCCATCGTTTTGGCTGACGGACAAGTGATTCCGGGCTACCAGCCTGCGCCACAAGTCGCCAAACTGGCGCTGGGCGCGAAGTAAATTCGCATCGTCACGGTCAGCCGTGACGATCATGGTCCGGCAGCAGCATCGCCGGGCCATTAATAGAGAGCCGCGAGCAAGCGGTTGTTTTCCGGCCGACCCCGTGTCGGCCGTTTTATGGGGAGTTCACAGTGAATCCGGTCAAAGTAGGCATCTGTGGGTTAGGGACCGTCGGTGGCGGTACCTTCAACGTACTTCAGCGCAACGCCGAGGAAATTGCTCGTCGTGCCGGGCGTGGAATCGAAGTGGCACAAATTGCCATGCGCACGCCAAAGCCTCAGTTCCAGACGACCGGTATTGCGATTACCAACGATGTCTTCGAAGTGGCCACGAACCCTGAGATCGACATCGTCATAGAGCTGATGGGCGGCTACACCGTTGCCCGCGAGCTGGTACTCAAGGCCATCGAGAATGGCAAGCATGTGGTCACCGCGAACAAGGCTCTGATTGCCGTTCACGGTAATGAAATTTTCGCCAAGGCTCGCGAGAAAGGCGTGATCGTGGCGTTTGAAGCGGCCGTGGCCGGTGGCATTCCGGTGATCAAGGCGATCCGTGAAGGCCTGTCCGCCAACCGCATCAATTGGGTGGCCGGGATCATCAACGGCACCGGTAACTTCATCCTCACCGAAATGCGCGAGAAGGGCCGTACCTTCGAAGACGTGCTGGCCGAAGCCCAGGCACTGGGTTACGCCGAAGTCGATCCGACCTTCGACGTTGAAGGCATCGACGCCGCGCACAAACTGACGATTCTGGCCTCCATCGCGTTCGGCATTCCGCTGCAATTCGACAAGGCTTACACCGAAGGCATCACCAAACTGACCACCGCCGACGTCAACTACGCCGAAGCGCTGGGCTACCGCATCAAGCACCTCGGTGTCGCTCGCAGCACCGCTGCCGGCATCGAGTTGCGCGTGCACCCGACGCTGATCCCGGCCGATCGCCTGATCGCCAACGTCAACGGCGTGATGAACGCAGTAATGGTCAACGGTGATGCGGCTGGTTCGACGCTGTTCTACGGCGCTGGCGCCGGCATGGAGCCAACCGCCTCTTCGGTAATTGCCGACCTGGTTGACGTGGTTCGCGCCATGACTTCCGACCCGGAAAACCGCGTACCGCACCTGGCCTTCCAGCCGGATTCGCTGTCGGCCCATCCGATCCTGCCGATCGAAGCCTGCGAAAGCGCCTACTACCTGCGCATCCAGGCCAAGGACCATCCGGGTGTACTGGCTCAGGTGGCGAGCATCCTCTCGGAGCGCGGCATCAACATCGAGTCGATCATGCAGAAGGAAGTTGAAGAGCACGACGGTCTGGTGCCGATGATCCTGCTGACCCACCGCGTGGTCGAGCAACGTATCAACGATGCGATCGCCGCCCTCGAAGCCCTGGCCGGTGTGAATGGTCCGGTTGTACGGATCCGCGTCGAGCACCTGAACTAAGTCGTTGTCCTGCACCCGTCCCGTGCACGGGGCGGGTGTCGTGAACACTCTCCATTGGAGTCAGTCATGCGTTACATCAGTACCCGCGGCCAGGCACCGGCCCTGAATTTCGAAGACGTCCTGCTGGCCGGTCTCGCCACCGACGGCGGTCTGTACGTTCCGGAAAACCTGCCACGTTTCACTCAGGAAGAAATCGCTTCGTGGGCCGGCCTGCCGTATCACGAGCTGGCCTTCCGGGTGATGCGTCCGTTCGTTACCGGCAGCATTCCGGATGCCGATTTCAAAAAAATCCTTGAAGAAACCTACGGTGTGTTCTCGCACAGCGCCGTGGCGCCGCTGCGTCAGTTGAACGGCAACGAATGGGTGCTGGAGTTGTTCCACGGCCCGACTTTGGCGTTCAAGGACTTCGCTCTGCAACTGCTCGGTCGTCTGCTCGACTACGTGCTGGAAAAACGCGGTGAGCGCGTGGTCATCGTCGGCGCCACCTCGGGTGACACCGGCTCGGCGGCCATCGAAGGCTGCAAGCACTGCGAAAACGTCGACATCTTCATTCTGCACCCGCATAACCGTGTGTCCGAAGTGCAGCGTCGCCAGATGACCACGATTTTCGGCGAGAACATCCACAACATCGCCATCGAAGGCAACTTCGATGACTGCCAGGAAATGGTCAAGGCGAGCTTCGCCGACCAGAGCTTCCTCAAAGGCACGCGTCTGGTGGCGGTGAACTCGATCAACTGGGCGCGGATCATGGCCCAGATCGTCTACTACTTCCACGCGGCCCTGCAGTTGGGCGGTCCGGCGCGTTCGGTGTCGTTCTCGGTGCCAACCGGCAACTTTGGCGACATCTTCGCCGGTTACCTGGCGCGCAACATGGGCCTGCCGATCAACCAGTTGATCGTCGCCACCAACCGCAACGACATCCTGCACCGCTTCATGAGCGGCAATCAGTACGTCAAGGAAACCCTGCACGCCACGCTGTCGCCGTCGATGGACATCATGGTCTCGTCGAACTTCGAACGCCTGCTGTTCGACCTGCACGGTCGCAACGGCGCGGCCATCGCCGGTCTGATGGACACGTTCAAGCAGGGTGGTGGTTTCAGCGTCGAGCAGGAGCGCTGGACCGAAGCCCGCAAACTGTTCGACTCGCTGGCCGTGGACGACGCGCAAACCTGCGAAACCATCGCCGAAGTTTACGAGCAGACCGGTGAAGTGCTGGATCCGCATACCGCGATCGGCGTCAAGGCCGCGCGCGAATGCCGTCGTAGCCTCGATATCCCGATGGTGATTCTCGGCACCGCACATCCGGTGAAATTCCCGGATGCGGTAGAGAAAGCCGGTGTAGGAAAAGCGCTCGAGCTACCTGCACATCTTTCTGATTTGTTTGAGCGAAACGAGCGTTGCACCGTTTTGCCAAACGAGCTGAAAGCCGTGCAAGCCTTTGTCAGTCAGCATGGCAACCGCGGCAAGCCGCTTTAAGCCGGTAAAAGCTGTCACATTTTGAAGCCCGTCTCCTGACGGGCTTTTTTGTTTCTGCTGCCACACTGTTCGGGTTTTCACCCACGAAGGACGGGTGAGTCGATCACGAAGGAAGTGGCAATGCTGTTTTATAGAGGTTTGAAACCGGCACTGAGTGGGCTGTTCTTGTTCGGATTACTGGCTTTGATGCGCAGCAGCGAGGCGGCGCAACTGGCGCTGCAAGACGATGCCGCGACTTCCAGGGTCCAGCCCATCGAACTGGCTGCGCACGAGCGTCAGTGGATTCAAGACAACCCGGAGGTGAAGGTGACGTCGTTGCAGTACCCGTTGTATCTGTTCCAGGATGAGCACGGGCAGTGGAGCGGCTTGAATAATGATGTACTCAAGCGCGTGACGGCGATGACCGGGTTGCGGTTTGTGCATCAGGAGTCGTTTTCCACCGATCACATGCTTGAACGTCTGGAAAGCGGATCGGCGGATATCAGTACGACCCTGGCCATGAGCGAGGAGCGCAAGGCGTTTCTGGATTACAGCCACGCATTTGGTGGTGCGGGCTGGGTGTTTGTCGGCCGCGCTGACGCGCCCCGGCTGGAGGCTTTTGAGCAGTTGAGTAAACGGGTGTTGGTGCTGCCGGCCCGGCATGCGCTGGAAGACATGATCCGGCGTGACTTCCCTTCGATCGAGATTCGCTCGGTCAAGACCTACGCCGAGGCGCGGGCACTGGTCGAGAGCGGTGAAGCTTACGCCACCATCGAGAACGAAATCGGCGCTCAGCTGTATCCTTTGGGGTTGCTCAAGGTGGGCGGTCTGGTCGAAGGCAAATGGGAAGCGGATAACCTGGCCGTGCGCAAGGGCATGCCAGTGCTCTTGAGTATTCTCAACAAGGCCCTTGAGGCTTTTCCTGCGGCGGAATTACGGGCGATCCGCCTGAAATGGCTGGAGGGTGTTGCTCCGGTGCCCGTGCCGTCGGTCTGGCAGCAGATGCTCGAATGGGGTTGCTGGGGCATGGGCGGACTCGGCGTGTTTGGCCTGCTTTTCCTGATATGGAATCGGCGACTGACGGCCGTGATCAAACTGCGTCGCGCGGCGGAAAAGGATCTGGGCGATCAACTGGCGTTTCAGCACGCGTTGATCGACTCCATGCCCGACCCGGTGTTTGTCCGTGACCTGCAAGGGCGGCTGATCATGTGCAATCGCAGCTATGAGGAGGCCTTGTCGATTCGATTGGATCAGGTGCTCGGGAAGTTGCTGATCGAGGTTGACGCGCTGCCGCAGGCTACGGCGCTGATGCTGCACGACGAGTTCCTGGTGCAGTTGCGTACCCGCAAGTCGCGCTTCAGCAAGCGCCGATTGCAATTCAAGAGTGGTCACCGCGAGGTCTATCAGTGGACAGTGCCGTTCTACAGCGCCGACGGCAAACTGCGTGGGCTTTTGGGGGGCTGGACGGACATCACCCAGCGTCGTACAGAGAGCGGGTGTCGATGTCTGCAATGAAGATGGGAAATGTCCTATAAGACACGACTACTTTTCCGATGGGAGGCTTAGGACGGCTGCCCTAGAGTGACAACAACTGCGGTGAGAGTCCGCGATTGTCGCCTCCAGAGGTCGCTTATGCGCTCGCTTAAAGTCCTGATACTTGAACCCAATCCGTTCCAGCTGATGGCATTGCATCAAATGCTCAATGCCATTGGCATCTATGACGTGCTGACGGCGCCGTCGCTGGGCTCTGCGCTGTCTTCGCTGGGCCATCGCGGCGCGGTCGACATCGCCATTTGCGATCCGCAACTCAAGGGTGGCGATGGCTTGGCGCTGATTCATCATCTAGCGACACGGCATGATGCGCGTGCGTTGATCCTGCTGGGGACGGTCGCACCAAGCCTGCTGAACGATCTAGAGCCTTTGCTGTGTGAACACCGCCTGCGGCTGCTGGGGCGCCTGCAAACCCCGGTGTCTGCGGTGCTGATGCGCGGTTTGCTCGACAGTTACCTGAGCGCCGCTTCGCCAACTCTCCAGGTTTGACGGGGACGGTTATTTTTCTGTCATCTTCGCCGTGCATGCTCTGACAGACCGGTGACTCCAGGAGCGGAGCGATCGGTATGCAGAACTTTCTTCTCGGGCCGGTGGTCATTTATTGTGAACACGCCCCAGGCACACAGTTTTCGGACTATTGAGTGGAGATCGAGATGGAAAGTATCAGTCTATTGCTCGGTGAGGCTCTGAGCCCGTATCAGGTTTCGTTGTCTCCAAACGGTTCCCATGGCGAATGCCTGGTGACCTTGAAGAACAGTCACGGCGCCATTGTGGTGGAACGCGAATTCAATCAGGCGCAACTGACCGACAAGCGCCAGTTGACCGATGTCGTTGACGGCTTGCACCGCGACGTTCTGATTGCGGAGGGAAGGCTGGAACCCTGTGTGATCGCGGCATTGCGCAACGCTGCGCTGGATAAACGTGCGGCGCTGTAAAGATGAAATATTTTTTGTGGGAACCTTCCTGCATCCCTGTCAGTCAGACCCGGTAACAGCAGGATCAAGCATTGTGCTCCGGTGCTTGTCGCTTGCTGCTACTGGTCTTTATGTAGGCCACGTTTAACCCCGAGTCGTCTCCCCACTTCTCGGGGTTTCTTTTGTCTGCGATTTGCTCATGGCGCCGCTTGTTGCTCGAAGAACGATCGGGCCTGTTCGAGGTAGTCGCTTCGCATCGCGGGGTCCAGCCAGTCGGCGTACAACTGGTTCAGTTGATCGTGGGGAAGGGTGCGCAGCAGTTGGTTTATTTCGCTGATTGCCTGACGGCCCTGGTGTGTGTCGGAGCAGCCGATGTAGCCCGACAGGTATTTACCGGTGCCGCGGATCGGATAGAACAGCAACTCGTCTTCGGCGATTTGCGCCAGATGAGCCTGATAACGAATTTCTGGCCAATAGCCCAGCACCACCTGTAATCGTCCCAGGCGCTGCATCAGCAGCAGATTGTTCAGGGCCTCGTTGCCGTAATGAGGCGTCAGGGCGTCCTTGGGGGCCTGACGCAGCAAGTCATCGACTATTTCACCGTAACTGCGTTCCGCCACGACCCCGATTTTCTCTTGGCCATTGGCTAGAAGCGATGCCAGATCGATTTCACCTTCCACGAGAAACGGTGCCAACACTTCGCGATCTTTCTGACGCACCACCAGCCCATTACTGACGGCGCGGAAGGCCGGGATGGAGTACGCGATCCATTGCGCGCGCTCCTTGCTCCAGATCAGCGACGGGTCGCAGGTGAAGGAGGCTTCGTGAAGCATCTGGATGCCTCGGGCTCGATTGACTCGCATCAACTTGTGTTCGTATTGCGGCATGCCGGCAATCAGCATCGGCATGAGGTGATCAATGACACCCTGGCCTTTTTTCGGGCCTTCGAAAATGGTCAGTGGCGGCAGGTCGCGCAGTAACCAGATCAGCGTCGGTTTCGCCTGCGCGCCGTTCGACAACATGAGTAGAAACAACAAGCCGAACAGCCGCCACGTCCACCATTGATGGGCGTGGTTGGCGTGCGATGTCTGCCGGCGTTTCAGCTTAAATGGCTCCGTCTTCGCGCAGCTTGGCGATCTGTCTCTCGTCGTAGCCAAGATCGTGAAGTACCTGCGCATTGTGTTCACCCAATTGCGGTCCGACCCATTCCGAACTGCCGGGTGTCTCTGAGAGTTTCGGCACGATGCCCGGCATCTTGAAATCTTTGCCGCCGGGCAGCTTGGCCTGCAGGAACATCTCTCGGGCCAGGTACTGCGGATCGCTGAACATGTCCTCGGCGCTGAAGATCCGGCTGGCCGGTACATCGGCCTGATTGAGCAGGTCGAGCACGGTTTGCAGCGGCAACGAATTGACCCAGCGATCAATCACGCCGTACAACTCGTCGCGACGATTGTCGCGCCCGTCGTTGCTGGCCAGCGTAGGGTCATTGGCCAGGTCTTCACGGCCGATGATCAGCATGAAGCGTTTGAAGATCGCGTCACCATTGGCGCCGATCTGCACGTGTTTGCCATCGGCACTGGTGTGGATAGAGGAGGGCGTGATGCCGGGCATGATGTTGCCGGTGCGCTCGCGGATAAAACCGAACACGTCGAACTCCGGCACCATGCTTTCCATCATCGCGAAAATCGCTTCGTACAACGCGACATCGACAACCTGGCCTGTGCCACCATTGACTTCGCGATGACGCAGCGCCATTAGCGCGCCGATCACGCCCCATAGCGCGGCAATCGAATCGCCGATGGAAATTCCGGTGCGCACCGGTGGACGGTCCTCGAAACCGGTGATGTAGCGCAAGCCGCCCATGGACTCACCCACCGCACCGAAGCCGGGCTGATCCTTCATCGGCCCGGTCTGGCCAAAACCGGACAGGCGCACCATCACCAGTTTCGGGTTCAAGGCGTGCAGGGTTTCCCAACCCAGGCCCAGTTTTTCCAGGACACCGGGGCGGAAGTTCTCGATGAGGATGTCGGCTTCACTGAGCAGTTTTTTCAGGATCGCCAAGCCGTCAGGGTGTTTGAGGTTCAGCGTCAGCGACTTTTTATTGCGCGCCTGGACGAACCACCACAGCGACGTGCCTTCATACAGTTTTCGCCACTTGCGCAGTGGATCCCCGCCGTCGGGCGATTCGATCTTGATCACTTCGGCACCGAACTCGCCGCAAATGCGCGAGGCAAACGGCCCGGCAATCAATGTACCCAATTCAATGACTTTCACACCGCTGAGCGGTTTGTTGGCGAACGGCATACTGAATCCTGTAGGACAAGGCTAAGCAGATACAGCGTTTTAACATAGCCGGCTGTCAGACGCCGCAGCTTGATCGCCATCAATTCGATGATTGCCTACCGCATCGGTTAGACTTGCCGACTTTCCTCGTATCAAGAAGCCCGTTCATGGCCCAGCCGTCCACTACCTACAAATTTGAACTGAACCTCACCGACCTCGACCGCAGTGTCTACGAGAGCGTCAAGCAGACCATCGCCCGTCACCCTTCGGAAACCGAAGAGCGTATGACCGTGCGGCTGCTGGCCTACGCGCTCTGGTACAACGAGCAGTTGTCGTTTGGTCGTGGTCTGTCAGACGTGGATGAACCTGCACTGTGGGAAAAGAGCCTGGACGACCGTGTTCTGCACTGGATCGAAGTTGGCCAGCCTGACGCTGATCGCCTGACCTGGTGCTCGCGTCGCACTGAGCGCACCAGCCTGCTGGCCTACGGCAGCCTGCGTGTCTGGGAAACCAAGGTGATCCCGGCGATCAAAAACCTGAAGAACGTCAACATCGCAGCGGTCCCGCAAGAAGTGCTGGAAACCCTGGCCAAGGACATGCCCCGCGTTATCAAGTGGGACGTGATGATCAGCGAAGGGACGATCTTCGTCACTGACGACCGGGGTCAGCACGAAGTCCAGTTGCAATGGCTGCAAGGTGAGCGCGGCTGATCCCGCGTCACCACCGCAATAATCCCACGTAATCAAGAGAAGTCTCTGTCACCCCATGCGTATCGAACCTCGTCAACTGCCTGCCACTCTGCCGTTTCTCGGTGATCTGCCACCCTTGCTGACCCGCTTGTACGCGGCGCGGGGCGTGCAGTCCGAGGCGGAGCTGGACAAGAGTCTGGCGCGGTTGATCCCGTTTCAGCAACTCAAGGGCATCGATGCGGCGGTAGACCTGCTGGTGACGGCGCTGGAGCAACGCCAGCGCATCCTCATCGTCGGCGACTTCGACGCGGACGGGGCGACCGCCAGCACTGTCGGCATGCTCGGTTTGCGCTTGCTCGGTGCGGCGCATGTCGACTATCTGGTGCCGAACCGCTTCGAATATGGCTACGGCCTGACCCCGGAAATCGTCGAGGTCGCACTGACCCGCGAGCCGCAATTGCTGATCACCGTCGACAACGGCATCTCCAGCGTCGAAGGCGTGGCCGCAGCCAAAAAGGCTGGGCTCAAAGTACTGATCACCGACCACCACTTGCCCGGCGATGAACTGCCGCTGGCCGATGCGCTGGTCAACCCGAACCAGCCCGGATGCGAATTCCCGAGCAAGGCGCTCGCCGGCGTCGGGGTGATTTTCTATGTGTTGATGGCGTTGCGCGCGCGCCTGCGCAGCCTTGGCTGGTACGAGAACAAGCCTCAGCCGAACATCGGCGAACTGCTTGACCTGGTGGCGTTGGGCAGCGTCGCCGACGTGGTGCCGCTGGACGCCAACAATCGGATTCTGGTGCATCAGGGCCTCGAGCGGATTCGCGCCGGACGCGCACGGCCGGGGATCAAAGCGATCCTTGAAGTGGCCAAACGAGATGCTGCACGCATTACCTCCACCGATCTCGGGTTTATCGTTGGCCCACGCCTGAACGCGGCCGGGCGTCTGGATGACATGAGCCTGGGCATCGAATGCCTGCTCACTGCCGACGCCAACCTGGCCCGGGAAATGGCCGCGCAACTGGACGGCATGAACCAAGATCGCAAATCTATCGAACAAGGCATGCAGCGCGAGGCGCTGGCGCAGCTCAAGGACTTGCCGGTCGAATCGATGCCGTTTGGTCTGTGCCTGTTCGACCCGGAGTGGCACCAGGGAGTGATCGGGATTCTCGCGTCGCGGATGAAAGAGCGCTATTTCCGTCCGACCATTGCTTTCGCCGATGCGGGAGATGGTTTGCTAAAAGGCTCGGGCCGTTCGGTACAGGGCTTCCACATTCGTGACGCGTTGAGCGTGGTGGCGGCGCAGCATCCAAACCTGATCGCCAAGTATGGTGGCCACGCAATGGCCGCTGGTCTGACCCTGCCGCAGGAGAATTTTCCGCTTTTCGCCGAGGCCTTTGACGCTGAGGTGCGTAGGCAACTTCGCGAAGAAGACCTGACCGGGCGCATGCTGACCGATGGCACGCTGGCGGTTGAAGAATTCCACCTCGAACTGGCCCGCGCCTTGCGCCATGCCGGGCCTTGGGGGCAGCACTTCCCGGAGCCGCTGTTTCATGGCGTGTTCCAGTTGGTCGAACAACGAGTGGTCGGCGAACGGCACCTGAAAGTGGTGCTGAAGAGCGAATGTGGCTCGGTGAAGCTGGATGGTATTGCCTTTGGCGTTGACCGCGATATCTGGCCGAACCCGACGATTCAGTGGGTTGAACTGGCTTATAAGCTCGACGTTAACGAGTTTCGGGGTAACGAGACTGTTCAGTTGATGATTGCCCACATCGAACCGCGCTGAAGATCAAAAGATCGCAGCCTGCGGCAGCTCCTACATTGGAATGCGTTCCAAATGTGGGAGCGCCGATACGACGATTCGACCTGCTCGCGAAAGTGTCCTTTCACACACTGAATCACTCTGAACCCTCCCTCATCCCCGGTTGTCGACTAGGCTCTAAGCACTGCTTGATTGGCCTTGTGACGTCTTGTCGATTTTTTTGCCCGCGGGGGCGGGTGCTGCACCTTTTTCCTGTCACTCGTCGACTATTCAAACAGAACCCTGGAGCCTGCCCACTGATTTGAGAGGTGCCCCATGAGTCTGCTGCTTGAACCCTTCACCCTGCGCCAACTGACCCTGCCCAACCGCATCGCGGTGTCACCGATGTGCCAATACTCCAGTGTCGACGGCCTCGCTAACGACTGGCATCTGGTACACCTCGGCAGTCGCGCGGTAGGTGGCGCGGGTCTGGTATTTACCGAAGCCACGGCGGTCACGGCCGACGGGCGGATCACCGCCGAAGACCTTGGCCTGTGGAACGATGAACAGATCGAACCGCTGCAACGCATTACCCGCTTCATCACGTCCCAAGGCGCGGTTGCCGGCATTCAACTGGCCCACGCCGGGCGCAAGGCCAGCACTCATCGGCCGTGGATCGGCAAGCATGGCAGCGTCAAACCCGATGATGGTGGCTGGACCCCGGTAGGGCCGTCACCGATTGCCTTTGACCCACAACACACGCAACCGAAACAGCTGGATGAAGGGCAGATCGCCGACGTTATTCAGGCCTTTGTCGATGCCGCCAAACGTGCGTTGAAGGCGGGTTTCAGTGTGGTTGAGGTGCACGCGGCGCATGGTTATCTGCTGCATCAGTTTCTTTCGCCGTTGAGTAATCAGCGCCGCGATCAGTACGGTGGTTCGTTTGAAAACCGCATTCGTCTGGTGTTGCAGGTGACTGAAGCGGTAAGGGCGGTCTGGCCGGAGGAGTTACCGGTGTTTGTTCGCGTGTCGGCCACTGACTGGGTGGAAGACGGCTGGAACCCGGATGAAACCGTGGAACTGGCGCGACGTCTGCACACCCTCGGCGCGGATCTGATCGATGTGTCGTCGGGCGGGACGGCGGCCAACGCGGAAATTCCGGTTGGGCCGGGTTATCAGACGCGTTTCGCCGAACGTGTGCGCAAGGAGTCAGGCATCGCCACCGGCACCGTGGGAATGATTACCGAACCGGCGCAGGCCGAGCATATTCGGCGCACCTGTCAGGCTGACATCATTTTCCTCGCTCGGGAGCTGTTGCGTGACCCTTACTGGCCACTGCATGCCGACGATGATCTCGGTGGGCGCAAAGCGGTGTGGCCGGCGCAGTATCAGCGCGCGACTCATCGGGATCAGCCGATTCATGAGTCTGATTTACGCGATTGAGTTGGTAGCGGTAAGGCAAAAAGCCCCGGTCAGTGATGGTCGGGGCTTTGTTTTGTCTGCTGATCTTTTGTTGAAATACTGCCGTCATCGCTGGCAAGCCAGCTCCCACAGGTTTGGCGTCGTACACAAAAATTGTGATCAACACCAAACACTGTGGGAGCTGGCTTGCCAGCGATGAGGCCCGTGCAGGCGCCTCAAATCATCAAGGGTATTTGCGCTTGTCCGGCGCCGGCGGGAAATACTGGTACAACCAGGTCTCGCTCAACGTGCGATCGTTGGTGCGAATAAACAACCGCAGCTCCACCGGCTCCACGCTGTCATTGGTCGGGTACCAGTCAAACAGAATCCGATAGCCCTTGATGTCATCCAGCACCAAGACGCTGAAGTCCTGCACCTTGCCGTTCGAGCACGTCACCACGGGCTCGATCCCGGTGCCCTGCGGCAGTCGATCCAGACCACCGCCAGTGAAGTCCACGGCAAAACGACGCGCCCACACTGGCGGGTAATGCTCGCCCGGTGCCCAGCCTTCGGTGAATCCGCCCATGCCGGAACGGGTCGCGTGCACCCGTGCCAACGGCGTACCCACTGGCGGCAATGCGCTCCAGTAGAGCTTGTAGCCATAGTTCAGCGAATCCCCGGCAGCCACCGGTTTTTTCGGGGTCCAGAATGCCACGATGTTGTCGAGAGTCTCGCCGGTGGTAGGGATTTCCAGCAGATCGATAGAGCCTTCGCCCCACGCGGTGGTCGGTTCTACCCACAGGCTCGGGCGCTTGCTGTACCAGTCGACGGTGTCCTGATAGTTGGCGAACTCATGGTCAGTCTGCACCAGCCCGAAACCCTTAGGATCCTTGTCCGCAAACGCGTTGAACTGCAGGGTCGCCGGGTTGTTCAGCGGACGGCAGATCCACTCGCCGTTGCCGCGCCACATCGCCAAGCGATCCGAGTCGTGGATTTGCGGGTGAATGGTGTCGCACATACGGCGTTCGTGGGTGCCGCAGCTGAACATACTGGTCATCGGCGAGATGCCCAATTGCTCGATCGCCGTGCGCGCATTGATGTGCGCATCGACTTCCATCACCACGCGCTCGGCCTGGCAGTCGATGTCGAAACGATAAGCGCCAGTGGCGCTCGGCGAGTCGAGCAGTGCGTAGACCACAAAACGTGTGGCGTTCTGGTCCGGTGTCTCGAACCAGAACTTGGTGAAGTCAGGAAATTCTTCGCGTTTTTTCGCGTACGTGTCGATCGCCAGGCCGCGAGCGGAGAGGCCATATTGGCCAGTCGCATCCACCGCGCGGAAATAACTGGCGCCGAGGAACGACACCACGTCATGACGATCCAGCTCTGGTGCCTTGAACAGTTTGAACCCGGCAAAACCCAGATCGCCTTTCAACTGCTGAGTGTCGACCGAAGTGTTTTCATAGTTGAACAGCGCCGGGCGGAAGTGCACTTCGCGCGCGGTGCGGGTCTTCGGGTCGACGCTGTACATGCGCACCGGCTGACGGAACCCCATGCCGACGTGGAAGAACTGTACGTCCAGTTGGCCCTTGTTTTCCTTCCACAGCGAATGCTCGCCGTCGTAGCGGATCGCGTTGAAGTTCTGCGGGGTCATGGTCGCCAAGGTTGGCGGCAGCACCTGTTTGGTGTCCTGATAGGCGCTGCCAGCGAGTTGCTTGGCCTGGCGCTTCAGCGCTTCGAAGTCGAAGGCCTGCGCCTCGCCATCGGCGGCGCCGCCATTGGCCGCCCACGCGCGGGTGGCCAGCAGGCCAGTGGCCGAAAGACCGGTGTAAGCCGCAATGGCCATGGACGCTTTGAGCAAATTCCTGCGGTGCATAAATACAACCTGTCGTGAGCAATCCCGCGCCGTTCCTGGCACGTGCTGGATCAGAAATAACGGTTCGGACAAGCCTTCGGCCAAACGCAACGGACTATTAACAGATGCCCGCTAGCTTAAACGGTTCGCTCGCAATGCAAAATTCGTTGATTCACCGCGCCAGTGTGTCAATGAAACAAGACATGTCGGTTAAATATCTGACAGGGCATTCTGATTTACACGGCATATCTGCTTTTTTCGACTAATTACTCTAAAAACCGCTTTTCAGCGCCGATTTAATTTCTATTCTATGGGCATGACCGGTGCTGACCGGTAGGGCACACGGCGCTGCTGTAAGGGGCAGGGCGATGTGGTGGTTTAGCAATTCTTTGAAGTATTGAAGGACATCGTCCATGGCAAAAATACAAGGTATCACCGACATGCTGGGCATCTTTCCCTGCCTCGGCAGCGGCCGCAAAAGGCGTCGGCTCAGCTCTGACGAAGTGAAACTGGTGGAGCGTTATCGGGAGCTTTCGGAGAATGACCGGATTGCGATGAGGTATCTGGTGGATGCGATGCGGAGTGTTTCGCGGTTTTGAGTCGAAATAAAAAGGGGGGGACTGAAAGGTCCGCCCCTTTTTATTCGGATCAGCTACACGTTCCCAATACTGGATACGGCCGCTGGCCGTGCATCAACTCCGGCACATCCCGCCATTTGACCCACGCCTGCTGTTGCCAGTGCAGCAACGGCACGGTGACGCCAGCCCAATGCATCGAACTCAGGCTCGGATGGTTTTCCACTGGGCTTGAATGGGTTTCGCGCAGCATCGGAATGACTTCATGGCTCAGCCAATGGCGCAGGTGACGGTTTTCCGGAACGAAGTGATGGACGAGCAGCGCGAACAGGCCGGACTCGCTGACCATCGCGCAATCGATGATTTCGCCGTCACGACGCAGAAGGACATGGCGACGCTGATCGGGATCGAGTTTCAGGGTGAGGCGTTCGTTCAGGGGGTAACCCATCAAGCGACCGAGATCTTGCACGCAGAACCAGGCTTCGTGGTCTTGCATGAAGGCGTGGAGGAAGCGGTTGTGGCGGGTGAAGACGGTGGGGGTGAAGTGCGTTGAAGGTGGATTCTGGATTTGCGTAGACATGTAGTGACTTCCGTTTCGAGTTGGAAAGTCGCCACCAATTCTTCGAAAAATTGGGTGGCGAGCCGAGTGGCGTTCGAAGTCGGGTTACTTCCTGTCGAAACGGTAAAGCCGGAAGGCCCGCGCCACACGGCCCGCCATAAAGCAGAACTGAAGTTGTGAAAAAGCCGCAGTTCAATGGAGGGCATGCAAGCACCGTTTTGACAGTTTCCGGCTTCGACCCCGGATCGCTGAATTAACAGCGACGGGATAAAGCCTATCGGTCAGGCGCTTGCGGCGACAAGTCTACCCTTTCGCCACACATCGTAGGAAATGGGGCTTTTTCAGGCAGGCTGTGTCTGTAGGAAATGCCTGTTTTTTTAGATTACGCTGCTAAACCATCACTGCACCGAAGATTTTCCTTTATGAGTTAGCAATCGGGAAAAGGGAGAAGCAATTCTGTGAGCAAAGATGAAGCGAAGGGTAAAAAGAGAAAGGTGATCGATCTGGATCGCTTCGAAGCTGTTAGAGGTAAAGCCGATATCAAATGGCGTACTGATGAATTGATGACAGTGCTTCGAGGAGACCCCAGAATCAAATCTCGATTCCGGGGTGATTCTTCTTAGCGACTCACCTTCCAAGCATCCCCAGCCGGCGCCTTGCCATGGTCATACGGCTTGCCAATCCACATATAAACCAAGCCCAAGCCAATCACGATCGCTGTGCTCAACACCATCGCATAGTTCACATACCACGCCGCATCCGGCGTACGTGGCCAGGCCATGTTGATGATCGCGCCAACGCCATACACCAGCGCGCCAATGTTCACCGGCCAGCCCCACGCGCCGAGGGTGAATTTGCCGCTGGGTTTCCAGCCTTTGCTGCGGGCGTACAGCGCGGCCAGGACGATCATCTGGAACGCGAGGTAGATGCCGATGGCGGCGAAGCTGACGATGGTGGCCACGGCGTCTTGCAGGAAGAAGCCGAGGGCGATGATCAGGGCCGGCAGGACGCCGGACACGAACAGTGCTGCAACCGGTACTTGGGTGGTAGGAGAAATCTTTTTCAGCAGTCGGCTGCCGATGACCATTTCATCGCGAGCGTAGGAGTACAGCAGACGGCTTGCCGCGGCTTGCAGGCTGATGACGCAGGAGATGAAGGAAATCATTACCACGCCCATCACCACTTTCGAACCGACCGGGCCGAAGGCGTTGTTGAGGATGGTGGTGACCGGGTCTTTGTCGGTGCCGTTGATCACCGCTTGCATGTCCGGCACGGCGAGAATCAGCGCCAGGCAGGCGAACATCGCCGCGATGCCGCCGATGTAGATGGTCATGCGCATGGCCACCGGGATTTTTGCGCTCGGGTTCGGGGTTTCTTCGGCGACGTCGCCGCAGGCCTCGAAGCCGTAGTAGAGGAACATCCCCGCCAGCGATGCGGTGAGGAACGCCGGCAGGTACGAACCGTCGACGCTGATGTCGAAGGTGTTGAACAGCACGCTCAGCGGTTGATGGCGTTCGAATACCAGCAAGTAAACACCGACGATCACTGCGCCAACCAGTTCGCAGAGAAAGCCGAACATGGCGATGCGCGCCAGCACTTTGGTGCCGCTGAGGTTGACCAGTGTGGCGAACAGGGTCAGCACCAGGGCGATGACGATGTTGGTGTTGTTGCTTGGCTCAAAGCCGAGCATGGCGGCCAGGTACGGGCCAGCGCCGACCGCAACGGCGGCGATGGTGACGCACAGGGCGATGGAGTAGATCCAGCCGACCATCCACGCCCATTTTTTACCGACCAATCGGCGTGCCCAAGGGTAAACCCCGCCGGAAATCGGGAACTGCGAAACCACTTCGCCGAAGATCAGGCACACCAGCAATTGGCCGCAACCGACCAGCAAGTAGGCCCAGAACATCGGTGGGCCGCCGGCGGCGAGGCATAGGCCGAACAGGGTATAAACCCCTACGACCGGTGACAGATAAGTGAAGCCCAAAGCGAAGTTTTCCCACAGGCTCATGCTGCGATTGAAGTTCGAGGTGTAGCCCAGCTTGCGCAGTTGTTCGGCATCACTGTCGGCGATGGCTGCGGCGAGATCGGGTGAGGAACTCATGTGTGATTGCTCCGTGAAATCGGCAGATTTCGGATGGCCGAGGCCGTGGCGGGGCTTTGTGGGCGCCGCCCGGTTCGGTAGTTATTGTTAGGTGTGGAATCCTGGTGGTGCGTAGTGCCGGTTTCTTTCCTGATACCGGGGTGACGCCTTCGCGAGCAGGCTCGCTCCCACATTTGGAATACTTACCCCTGTGGGAGCGAGCCTGCTCGCGAAGCTTTTAAAGGCTTAGTGCTTGAACATCACATGCCGAACCGTGGTGTAGTCCTCCAGCCCGTACATGGACATGTCTTTCCCGTAACCGGACAATTTCTGACCGCCATGGGGCATTTCGCTGACGAGCATGAAGTGCGTATTCACCCACGTGCAGCCGTACTGCAAACGCGCCGACATGCGATGCGCACGTCCTACATCCGCTGTCCACACGGAGGACGCGAGGCCGTAGTCCGAATCGTTGGCCCATTCCAGCGCCTGCGCTTCATCGGTGAACTTGGTCACCGAAACCACCGGCCCAAACACCTCACGACGGACGATTTCATCGTCTTGCTGCGCATCGGCCAACACGGTCGGTTCGAAGAAGAAACCATTGCCGTCCACGGCCTTGCCGCCAGTGATCAAGCGAATGTGCGGCTGCGCCACGGCACGTTCGACGAACGCTGCAACCCGGTCACGATGTTGCGCAGTAATCAGCGGCCCCAACTCGGTCGACGGATCATCCTGCAACCCGTACTTGATGCTGCTGACCGCCGCGCCGAGCTTCTCGACGAATTTGTCGTAAATGCCTTGCTGGGCATAGATCCGGCAAGCGGCGGTGCAGTCCTGCCCGGCGTTGTAGAAACCGAAGGTGCGAATCCCTTCCACCGCCGCATCAATATCAGCGTCGTCGAAGATGATCACCGGCGCCTTGCCACCCAGCTCCATGTGCATGCGTTTAACGCTGTCGGCGGTGCTGGAAATGATGTTGGCGCCCGTGGCGATCGAACCGGTCAGCGAAACCATGCGCACTTTCGGGTGCGTAACCAATGGGCTGCCAACTGTAGGACCGCGACCAAACACCAGATTGAGTACACCGGCCGGGAAGATTTCCGACGCGAGTTCAGCCAGACGCAACGCGGTCAGCGGGGTTTGTTCTGACGGCTTGAGCACCACGGTATTACCGGCCGCCAGCGCCGGGGCGATTTTCCAGGCGACCATCATCAGCGGGTAGTTCCACGGCGCGATGGAGGCAATCACGCCGACCGGGTCGCGACGGATCATCGAGGTATGGCCGGGCAGGTATTCGCCAGCGGCCGAGCCGCTCATGCAACGGCTGGCGCCGGCGAAGAAACGGAACACGTCGGCAATCGCCGGGATCTCGTCGTTGAGCGCGGCGCTGTAGGGTTTGCCGCAGTTGTCGGATTCGAGCTTGGCCAGTTCTTCGCCGTGGGCTTCGATGGCATCGGCGAGTTTGAGCAGCAGCAGCGAGCGGTCTTTCGGCGCGGTTTGCGACCAGTCGGCGAACGCGTTGTCGGCAGCGCGCACGGCGGCATCGACCTGGGCTTCGCTGGCTTCGTTGATTTCAATCAGGACTTCGCCGAGCGAAGGATTGAGCACCGGTTGCGCCGGGCCTTCGCCGTTGACCAGTTGGCCGTTGATCAAGAGTTTGGTTTGCATGTCTGTTGTCCTCACTAACACTTTTATTGTTCTGCCGAAACCGAACCCATGTAGGAGCTGCCGAAGGCTGCGATCTTTTGATCTTGATCTTCAAAGCAATATCAAAAGATCGCAGCCTTCGGCAGCTCCTACACGGGATTCGGTTTCTTCAGTTATTCGGTTATTTGCCACCGCTGCCGGCGACACTCTCGCCACCACGCGTCAGGTAATAAGCACCGAGGATCGGCAGCATCGTCACCATCATCACCAGCATGGCGACGACATTGGTCACCGGCACATCCCGTGGTCGGCTCAGTTGGTTGAGCAGCCATAACGGCAACGTGCGTTCATGCCCGGCGGTAAACGTGGTGACGATGATCTCGTCGAACGACAGCGCAAACGCCAACATGCCGCCGGCCAGCAATGCCGAGCCGAGGTTGGGCAGGATGATGTAGCGAAAGGTCTGCCAGCCATCGGCGCCAAGATCCATCGAGGCCTCGATCAAACTGTGCGAAGTGCGGCGCAATCGGGCGATGACGTTGTTGTAGACGATCACCACGCAGAAGGTCGCGTGGCCGACGATGATGGTGAACATCCCTGGCTCGATCCCCAGCGTCTTGAACGTCGCCAGCAAGGCGATCCCGGTGATGATTCCCGGCAGCGCAATCGGCAAAATCAGCATCAGCGAAATGCCCTGTTTGCCGAAGAAATCGCGGCGGTACAACGCTGCTGAAGCCAAGGTGCCGAGGACCATCGCAATCAACGTGGCGATGGCTGCGATCTGTAACGAAAGCTTGATTGCCTCCAAAACGTCCGGCCGCGAAAACGCCACGCTGAACCAGTGCAACGTAAAGCCCTTCGGCGGAAAGCTGAACGCGGCTTCCTCGGTGTTGAAGGCGTAAAGGAAGATGATCAGGATCGGGAAGTGCAGAAATACCAACCCGCCCCAAGCAGCGACTTTCAGACCTAGAGAGGCTTTCTCCCCCTGCTTTTCTGAATTAGAGCGCATCGAAAGCCCCCAGACGTTTGACGATCGACAGGTAAACCGCGATCAACACAATCGGCACCAACGTGAACGCCGCCGCCATCGGCATATTGCCGATCGCACCTTGCTGCGCGTACACCATGCTGCCGACAAAGTAACCCGGCGGCCCGACCAGTTGCGGCACGATGAAGTCGCCCAGGGTCAGCGAAAACGTGAAGATCGACCCCGCGGCGATGCCCGGAATCGACAGCGGCAAGATCACCTGAATAAAGGTCTGGCGCGGCTTGGCGCCGAGGTCGGCAGAAGCCTGCAACAGCGACGGCGGCAGACGCTCCAGCGAAGCCTGAATCGGCAGAATCATGAACGGCAGCCAGATATAAACAAACACCATGAATCGCCCCAGATGCGAGGTCGACAAGGTGCTGCCACCGACGCCGGGAATCCCCAGAATGAACTGCAACACCGGCTCCATCCCCAAGTGCTGCACGAACCATTGCGCCACACCGCCCTTGGCCAGCAGCAACGTCCACGCATACGCCTTGACGATGTAACTGGCCCACATCGGCATCATCACTGCGATGTAGAAAAACGCCTTGGTCTTGCCCGTGGTGTAGCGCGCCATGTAATAGGCGATCGGGAACGCGACGATGGCGCTGGCGATCGACACAACGATGGCCATGCTCAACGTGCGCAGGATGATGTCGAAGTTCGACGGCTGAAACAGCGCAGCAAAATTCGCCAGGGTCAGGTCAGGCGTGACCGCCATAGTGAAGTCGTCGAAGGTGTAGAAACCTTGCCACAACAGCACTAGCAACGAGCCGAGATAGATCGCGCCGAACCACAGCAGCGGCGGCACCAGCAGCATCGACAAGTACAGGTTCGGCTTGCGGTAGAGCAGGTTGGAAAACCGGCGCAACGGCGGCGATTGAGTCATCGCGAGCGTGCTCATTTCACACCCCGCTCGTCACGGTGTCGTGCAGCGGGATCATCGCTTCCCGCGCCCAGCGTGCGCTCAGGCGCTGGCCGGTCTGATGCTGGGCACTGCTGTCGATCCACTGGTTGTTGGCGTGGCTGATGCTCAGGGTCTGGCCGTTTTCCAGGGTCAATTCATAACGCGTGGCGCTGCCCTGATACTGAATGTCGTGGAGCAAACCGCTGACTTCGATTTCATGGCTGGCCAAGGGGCCTTCGGCGAAACGCACATGTTCCGGACGAATCGAAAACGGCTGCGGATGACCGCTGATTTGGCGTGCGAGATCGCCGCGAATCACGTTCGAGGTGCCGACGAATTCGGCCACGAAAGTGGTGGTCGGTTTCATGTACAGATTGCGCGGCGTGTCGACCTGCTCGATGCGGCCCTTGTTGAACACGGCGACGCGATCGGACATCGACAGCGCTTCGGTTTGATCGTGGGTGACGAAGATGAAGGTGATCCCGAGCTGGCGTTGCAGCTTCTTCAATTCGCTTTGCATTTGCTCGCGCAGTTTCAAATCCAGCGCGCCGAGCGGCTCATCGAGTAGCAGCACACGCGGGCGATTGACCAGGGCGCGGGCGAGGGCCACACGCTGGCGCTGACCGCCGGACAACTGCACCGGTTTGCGTGCGCCGTAACCGCCGAGGGCGACCATGTCCAAGGCTTCTTCGGCGCGTTTATGCCGCTCGTTTTTGCCGACGCCTTTGACCTTCAAACCGTAGGCGACGTTGTCGAGGACATTCATGTGCGGGAACAGCGCGTAGTCCTGAAACACCGTGTTGACGTCACGTTGATACGGCGGCAAACCGGCCGCTTCGGCGCCGTGGATACGGATCGAGCCGGCACTCGGTTGTTCGAAACCGGCAATCAGGCGCAGGCAGGTGGTTTTGCCCGAGCCGGAAGGGCCAAGCATGGAAAAGAACTCGCCGTCCTCGATATCGATGGAAACCCGGTCAACGGCCTTCACCTCGCCGAACTGCCGGGAAACGTTGGTGAACTGGACTGCAAGCGTCATGGTGCGGTGCTCCAAAAAGGCGAAGGCCGTCGCAGCGGCCCTGCCCAGCCTTTTGAAAAAACAGTCTTTCGAATGATCGTTCCCACGCTCTGCGTGGTAATGCTGCCTGTGAGGCTCTGCGTCACCTCGTGCAAATGGACGCGGAGCGTCCGGTGATGCATTCCCACGCAGAGCGTGGGAACGATCGGCATCTAACGGTGAATGCGATCCGCTTTGAGCTCCCTCTCCCTCCGGGAGAGGGCGGGGGGTGAGGGTGGCGGTTTCGGTCATTGCTCTGAGATCAAGAGCAAAGGCAAAAGCTACCCCCTCACCCCAGCCCTCTCCCCCAAGGGGGAAAGGGGGCAGGCCGCGTCGTTATTGAGAGCTAGCGGCCGCCCATGATCGCGATGTAGTCCTGGGTCCAGCGGCTATACGGCACAAATTTGCCACCCTCAGCCTGCGGGGTTTTCCAGAAGGCGATCTTGTCGAACTGGTCGAAGCCGTTGGTCTTGCAACCTTCCGCGCCAAGCAACTCACTCTCTTTGCACGCCGCAGGAACGGCCGGCAACGAACCAAACCACGCCGCCACATCGCCTTGGACTTTCGGTTTCAGCGACCAGTCCATCCACTTGTACGCACAGTTCGGATGCTTGGCCTCGGCGTGCAACATGGTGGTATCAGCCCAACCCGTAGCGCCTTCTTTCGGAATGGTCGAAGCGATCGGCTGTTTCTCGTTCATCAGGCCGTTGACCTGATACGGCCAGGCGCTGGAGGCGACCACGCCCTCATTTTTGAAGTCGCTCATCTGCACCGTGGTGTCATGCCAGTAGCGGTGGATCAACGGCTGCTGTGCGCGCAACAGATCAAGCACGGCTTTGTACTGATCTTCGGTCAGTTGATACGGATCCTTGATACCCAGTTCAGGCTTGGTCGACTTTAGATACAGCGCCGCATCTGCGATGTAGATCGGGCCGTCATACGCCTGCACGCGGCCCTTGTTCGGCTTGCCGTCGGGCAGATCCTGAGCGGTGAACACCACGTTCCAACTGCTCGGCGCAGTCTTGAACACGTTGGTGTTGTACATCAGCACGTTCGGGCCCCACTGGTACGGGGTGCCGTAAGTTTGCTTGTTGACTACGTACCACGGCGCATCTTTCAGGCGCGGGTCGAGAGTGTTCCAGTTCGCGATCAAGGCAGTGTTGATCGGTTGCACCCGCTTGCCGACGATCAACCGCAGCGAGGCATCACCCGACGCGGTGACCAGGTCGTAACCGCCCTTGGCCATCAAGCTGACCATTTCGTCCGAGGTCGCAGCGGTCTTCACATTGACCTTGCAGCCGGTTTCTTTTTCGAAACCGGTGACCCAGTCGTAAGCCTTGTCGCTCTCGCCACGTTCGATGTAACCCGGCCACGCAACGATATCCAGCTGACCTTCGCCAGCACCGACAGCCTTTAACGGCTCGGCCGCTTGCAGGCTGGCGCTGGCCAGCAGGGCCGTGGTGATTGCACTGAGCAGTGCGGTCTTGTGCACGAACATGGTTGAACCCTCTTCTTTAAATTATGGTCGGGGCAGTTGTGAACGCGGTGAAGCATGCCGTTGGCGGCTTGTTATTAGCGTAGTCAGAGATGCTGGCCGTGGCGGGCCATGATGTGCCGCACCACGCTGTAGTCCTGCAGCGAATCACTGGATAAGTCTTTGCCGTAACCGGAGCGCTTCAGCCCGCCGTGGGGCATTTCGCTGACCAGCATGAAATGGCTGTTGATCCAGGTGCAGCCGTACTGCAAGCGCGCGGCAACCTGCATGGCCTTGTCCAGATTCTGTGTCCAGACCGACGAGGCGAGGCCGTATTCGGAGTCGTTGGCCCAGTCGACGGCTTGGGCGAGTTCGTCGAAACGGGTCACCGTGACCACCGGGCCGAACACTTCGCGCTGGACGATTTCGTCGCTCTGTTTGCAACCGGCGAGCAGCGTCGGCTGATAGTAGAAACCGGCACCGGAGTGCACCGCCGCACCGGTCACGCGTTCGATGTGCGGCTGGCCGAGGGCGCGCTCGACGAAACTGGCGACGCGGTCGCGCTGGCGGGTGCTGATCAGCGGGCCGATCTCATTATCGGCATCACGTTTGCCGGCGAAGCGCAGGCTGCTGACGGCGGCGCCGAGTTCGGCGACCAATTTGTCGTGAATCCCGGCCTGCGCGTAGATCCGACAGGCAGCGGTGCAGTCCTGCCCGGCGTTGTAGTAACCGTAAGTGCGCACGCCATCGACCACGGCCTGGATGTCGGCGTCGTTGCAGACGATCACCGGGGCTTTGCCGCCGAGTTCGAGGTGCGTGCGTTTGAGGGTTTTCGCGGCGGCTTGCAGGATTTTCTGCCCGGTAACGATATCGCCGGTCAGCGACACCATGCGCACTTTAGCGTGGCCGACCAAATGGCTGCCAACGCCTTCGCCGCCACCGCAGATGATGTTGATGACCCCGCGCGGGAGGATTTCGGCCAGCGCTGGCGCCAGAGCGAGGATCGACAGCGGCGTGTGTTCGGACGGTTTGAACACCAGCGTGTTGCCGGCGGCGAGGGCCGGGGCGATTTTCCACGCGGCCATCATGATCGGGTAGTTCCACGGCGCAATCGAGGCGACCACGCCAATCGGATCGCGACGCACCATGCTGGTGTAGCCCGGCAGGTATTCGCCGCTGAGCTGACCGGTCTGGCAGCGCACGGCGCCAGCGAAGAAACGGAACACATCGACGGTCGCCGTCAAATCGTCCTGACGCGCCAGGTGCAACGGCTTGCCGCAGTTCAGCGATTCGAGGCGGGCGAGGTGGTCGGCGTGTTTTTCCACGGCGTTGGCGATCTCGAGCAACAGGTTCGAACGTTGCTGAGGCGTGGTGCGCGACCACTCGGCAAATGCGCGGTGGGCGGCGAGGATGGCGGCTTCGACTTGCTCGGTGCTGGCTTCGGCGATGTGCGTGAGGATTTCGCCGGTGGCCGGATTGAGAATCGGCTCGACAAAACCTTCCCCGGCGACCAGTTCGCCGTCAATCAACAACGCGGTACACATCGGGGTCTGCGCGCCAGCCATTTTCCGCGATCTCTTTTCTTGTGTGGCCATTGTTGCTCCCTGAAACCGGGAGCCGACCGTCTTATAGATGCAGCAAGACTAGTGCGCGGCTCCGAGGTCGACAAATACTAAATACTGAAGGCAGCATTCGATTAAATAGATGGCTTGCGCCCGCCGTGGGGTTGCTCACGGGCTACGGTCAGGAATGGGTCGACAAGAGCGGGGCGCGCAGTGCCACGTCGCCAGGCCAGGCCCACGTCCAAGGTCTGATTGAGGTCGGCGATGGGACGCGCTTCGATGATGTCGCCCTCCAGCGACCATGGGCGGTAAGTCATGTCGGGTTGAATCGATACGCCCAGACCGGCGGCGACCAGACTTCGCACCGCTTCGGTCGAGGCGGTTCTCAAGGTGATTTTTGGCTGCAACCCGGCGCCGCGCCACAATCGCTGGGCATTGCGATCCATCTCATCGACGTTTAGCTGAATTAACGGCTCGCGGGCGACGTCGGCGAGGTTGATGCTGTCGTGTTCCAGCAGCGGGTGCTGGGCTGGCAACCATAAACGGTGGGGCGAGTGAGTCAGTACTTCAGTCTGCAAAGCGTGGCGATCTTCGAGGTTGGAGAGGATCAATACGCCGACATCGATCTCGCCACTGACCAGCAAATGCTCGATGTAGGGGCGTTCGTCTTCCATCACTCTGATTTCGACATTGGGATACGCGCGCTGAAAACGGGTGAGCAGATCCGCCAGGTAATAACCGGCGACGAGGCTGGTCACGCCGATGATCAACTGCCCGGCAACCTGATCAGTGCTCTGTTGCAGGCTGCGTTTGGCGTTATCCACGGTCGCCAGAATCAGGTGCGCCTGGCGTAGGAATTGATGACCTTGGTGTGTCAGCGTCATGCCCTTGGCGTGGCGGCTGAACAGGCTGACGCCGATTTCCTCTTCCAGTTGCTGGATCGCCAGCGTCAGAGTCGATTGGGAAATGAATGCAGTTTGCGCGGCGGCGGAGATCGAGCCGGTTTCGGCCACGGCGATGAAGTGACGGATCTGACGCAGGGTCATCATGAAGAGGCTACCCAGTGGGCGGTTTTTATAGATTGGCCTGAGTGTATATCTATTTTCACGAACGGCTTGGGCGTACTGAGCAACATCTGGAAGCACACTCGCAAGCAGGGCTGGGGCACTTTCGAACTAGGCTGGAGGCCTTATAGATCCGGATAACCCCTGTTTTGGAGGCGGAACATGAACACCCGTGGATTGCTCGATCAACTACTCAAGTCCGGCCAGGATCTGTTGCAGAACAAGGCCGGTGGTTCGCAGAACAAATCGGCCAGCGGTGGCTTGGGCGGTTTGCTCAGCGGCGCTTCAGGCTCCGGTGGCCTTGGCGGTTTGCTCTCAGGCGCAGGTGGTGGCGCATTGGCGGCCGGCGCGATGGGCTTGTTGCTCGGTAACAAGAAAGTGCGCAAGGTCGGCGGGAAAGTCGCGATCTACGGTGGCCTCGCGGCGCTCGGTGTGCTGGCTTACAAAGCCTACGGCAACTACAACGCGCAAAAAGGCACCGCACCACAACGCGAACCACAAACCCTTGATCGCCTTCCACCCGCGCAAGCCGAGCAACACAGCCAAGCCATTCTCAAGGCGCTGGTCGCCGCCGCAAAGGCTGACGGCCACATCGATGACCGTGAGCGCCAACTGATCGAAGGCGAATTCACCAAACTCGACAACGACCAGGAACTGCAACACTGGCTGCACGCGGAACTCAATAAACCTCTCGACCCGACTGACGTGGCCCGCGCCGCGAGCACGCCGGAGATGGCGGCTGAGATGTACATCGCCAGCGTGATGCTGGTGGATGAGGAGAACTTCATGGAGAAGAGCTATCTGGATGAACTGGCGCGGCAGTTGAAGCTGGAGCCGGGGTTGAAGGTGGAGTTGGAGAAGCAGGTGCGGTTGGCTTCTGTGTAGAGACGGCGTGCTTCAACAATCGCAAATCCCCTGTGGGAGCGAGCCTGCTCGCGAAAGCACCGGGTCAGACCACATCAATGTTGACCCTTCCGGCCTCTTCGCGAGCAGGCTCGCTCCCACAGGTTATTCCGGCGTGCACGGAGCCTGCTCGCGATGTTGTTTCAGCCTCACTGCATACGCCATGGCCGATCTATCGCCTCTTTTTGCCATTACCCCACTGGCACGCCCACCCGCAATTGTCGGACAGTCCCAGCCCAGAGCCCTCCCGCGACCAAGGCGGACAGGCCCGAGGGTTACAAAGCGTCTTATAAATGAAACACCGCCCTCGGCTATACTCCCCGCATTTCGACTAGGCACGAGGAATCACTGTGAAGAACTGGACGTTGCGCCAACGCATTTTGGCGAGCTTTGCGGTGATTATCGCCATCATGTTGCTGATGGTCGTCGTTTCGTATTCGCGACTGTTGAAGATCGAGGCCAGTGAAAACAGCGTGCGTGATGACGCGATTCCCGGCGTCTATTACAGCTCGATGATCCGTGGCGCCTGGGTCGACAGTTACATGCAGACGCAAGAACTGCTCGGACTCAAGGAAGGTCAGGGGGTTTCCAGCGAGGACGCGGCCGACTACAAGGCTTTCGAGGCGCGTTTGCAGGAGCAGATGGGGAACTATCGCAAGACCATGGCAACCGAGGAGGATCGTGTCGAGTTTGCCGCGTTCGAGAAGTACCACGACGCCTACCTCCAGATTCAGGATGCCGTGCTGGACCTGCACAAGCGCAACCTGGAAGCGGACGCGGTCAGGATGTTCCACGAAAAGCTGACGCCAGCCTGGTATTCCGGGCGCATGAAGCTCAACGACATTATCGGCGAGAACAAGAGAGTCGCCGATCAGGCCATGAACAATATCGACGATGCCGTGGCGGCCGCCAAAGTCAGCATGTTCATTTCCCTGTTGGTCGCCGTCCTGGCCGCCGGCCTATGCGGTCTGTTGCTGATGCGCGCGATCATGGCGCCGATGAGCCGCATTGTGCAGATTCTCGAAATCATGCGCACCGGGGACCTCAGTTCGCGTCTCAATCTCGACCGCAAGGACGAGTTCGGCGCCGTCGAAACCGGCTTCAACGACATGATGACCGAGCTGACTGCGCTGGTATCCCAGGCGCAACGTTCTTCGGTGCAGGTCACCACCTCGGTGACCGAAATCGCTGCCACCTCCAAGCAACAACAAGCCACCGCCACCGAAACCGCCGCGACCACCACCGAGATCGGCGCGACTTCGCGCGAGATCGCCGCTACCTCGCGCGATCTGGTACGCACCATGACCGAAGTGTCCACCGCCGCCGATCAGGCCTCGGTGCTTGCCGGCTCCGGCCAGCAAGGCCTGGCGCGAATGGAAGACACCATGCACTCGGTGATGGGTGCGGCCGATCTGGTCAACGCCAAACTGGCGATCCTCAATGAGAAGGCCGGCAACATCAATCAGGTGGTGGTGACTATCGTCAAGGTTGCCGACCAGACCAACCTGTTGTCGCTCAACGCGGCGATTGAAGCCGAGAAGGCCGGTGAGTACGGCCGCGGTTTTGCCGTGGTCGCCACCGAAGTGCGACGCCTGGCGGATCAGACCGCTGTCGCCACTTACGACATCGAACAGATGGTGCGCGAAATCCAGTCGGCGGTATCAGCCGGGGTGATGGGCATGGACAAGTTCTCCGAAGAAGTGCGCCGTGGCATGTCCGAGGTGCAGCAGGTCGGCGAGCAGCTGTCGCAGATCATCCATCAGGTGCAGGCGCTGGCGCCGCGGGTGTTGATGGTCAACGAAGGCATGCAGGCTCAGGCCACCGGTGCCGAGCAGATCAACCACGCGCTGGTGCAGTTGGGCGACGCCAGCAGCCAGACCGTCGAGTCGTTGCGTCAGGCCAGTTTCGCCATCGACGAACTGAGCCAGGTAGCCGTCGGGCTGCGCAGCGGCGTTTCGCGATTCAAAGTCTGATGAGCGAAATCATCGCCAAACGCAGCGCCGCGCAGGTGGCGAAGCCGGCGTTGTTCCTGCTGTTTCGCATCGGCAGCGAGCGCTACGCCTTGCGCGCCACCGAAGTGGCGGAAGTGCTGCCGCGCCTGCCGCTCAAGCCAATCGCCCGGGCGCCGCAGTGGGTTGCTGGCGTATTTGCCTATCGCGGTGCGGTGGTGCCGGTGATCGACCTCAGTGCGCTGACCTTCGGCCATACCGCCGAGGCGCGCACCAGCACCCGTCTGGTATTGGTCAATTATCGGCCGGATGAAGCGCAACCCGCGCAATGGCTCGGGTTGATTCTCGAACAGGCCACCGACACCCTGCGTTGCCATCCGCAAGAGTTTCAGCCTTACGGCCTCGACAACCGCGCGGCGCCTTACCTCGGCCCGGTGCGTGAAGATGCCCAGGGATTGGTGCAATGGGTACGGGTCAACGACTTGCTCGATGACGCCGTGCGTACTTTGCTGTTCCCCGATCCGCCGCTGAGTCCGGCGCAGCTTGAGGCGCAGGCATGAGCAGCGATCAGCGTTTTTTCGACTTTCTCAAGGAACGCATCGGCCTCGATGTGACGTCGGTAGGGCCGGCGATCATCGAACGCGCCGTACGCCAGCGCACGACACTCTCGCAAGCGGCGCATGCCGATGAGTATTGGCAACTGCTGCAAGGTTCGCGAGACGAACAACAGGCGCTGATCGAAGCGGTGATCGTTCCGGAAACGTGGTTTTTCCGTTACCCGGAATCGTTTGCCACGCTGGGCAAGCTGGCGCGCAATCGCCTCGCCGAGCTGAATAACATGCGTGCGCTGCGCATCCTCAGCCTGCCATGCTCCACCGGCGAAGAACCCTATTCGATTGCCATGGCCTTGCTCGATGCCGGGCTCAAACCGCATCAGTTCAAGGTCGATGGCATGGACGTCAGCCCGCTGTCGGTGGAGAAGGCCCGGCGCGCGCTGTACGGCAAGAATTCGTTTCGCGGCCAGGAACTGGACTTTCGCGAACGGCACTTCACGCCTGAGCAGGACGGCCATCGGGTCAATGACGACGTGCGTGAGCAGGTGCGTTTGCAGGTCGGCAATGTGCTCGATCCGACGCTGCTGGCCAGCGAGCCGGCGTTCGATTTCGTGTTCTGCCGCAATCTGCTGATCTATTTCGATCAGCCGACGCAAAAACTGGTGTTCGAGGTGCTCAAGCGCCTGACGCATTTCGATGGCGTGCTGTTTATCGGCCCGGCCGAGGGCAGTTTGCTCGGACGTTTGGGCATGCGTTCGATCGGTATCCCGCAATCCTTCGCGTTCAGTCGCCATAGCGATCCGCACCCCGAGCCGTTGCCAACGCCCAAGCCCATCGTGGTGCCGGTCAGCCAACCGCCTCGCAGCACGCAGCCAGCACCGGTGCGCACTCGACCGTTTGCCGCCGTAACGCCACTGCCGACCGCCAGCAAAAGTGCCAACCCGGACGCGGCGACCCTGCTGGCCAACATCGCTGCATTGGCCAACGAAGGCAAAAGTGCCGAGGCCCGCGCTGCCTGCGAACAGTATTTGCGCAGCCACGAACCGGTGGCCCAGGTGTTTTACTGGCTCGGCTTGCTCAGCGATGTCGCCGGCCTGACCCTCGAAGCTCAGGGTTTCTACCGCAAAGCGTTGTACCTCGAACCGCAACATCCCGAAGCGTTGATGCACCTGGCCGCGCTGCTGCAGGCTCAGGGCGATACAACGGGTGCCAGACGATTGCAGGAACGCGCCGCTCGCAGCGGCCGCACTGCCGACAGTGAGCGTAAACGATGATCCCGTCCGACACCTTGAACGTCACCCATGAAGACGCCCGGGCGATCGACGATTGCTGGAACCGCATCGGCATTCATGGCGACAAGTCCTGTCCGCTGCTCGACGACCACATTCATTGCCGCAATTGTTCGGTGTATTCCGCCGCCGCCACGCGCCTGCTCGACCGTTATGCGTTGCAGCAGGACGAACGCGACCCGGTGGCGATCGCTGTGGAAAGCGACGTGAAAACCCGCTCGCTACTGATGTTCCGGCTCGGTGAAGAATGGCTGGGGCTGGCGACGCGCAGTCTCGTCGAAGTCGCGCCACTGCAGGCGATTCACTCGTTGCCGCACCAGCGCTCACGCGCATTGCTCGGTGTGGCCAATGTGCGCGGCGCGTTGGTGGCGTGCCTGTCGCTGGTTGAATTGCTCGATCTGGATGGCAACGCCGCGCCAGCCACCGGCGCGCGCATCATGCCGCGCATGCTGATCATCGCCGCCCATGGCGGGCCGGTGGTGGTGCCGGTGGATGAGGTCGACGGTATTCATGCCATCGACGAGCGCATTCTTGATGCCGCCTCGCAGTCCGGCGTGCAAGCCAGTGCCAAATACACCCGTGGTGTTCTGCAGTATCGCGGTCGTAGCCTGCGTTGGCTGGATGAAGAACAGCTGCTGTCCGCCGTGACCCGGAGCCTCACATGACCCCCGAGCAAATGCGCGACGCCTCGCTGCTTGAGCTGTTCAGCCTCGAAGCCGAAGCCCAGACCCAAGTGCTCAGCGCCGGATTGCTGGCCCTGGAGCGCAACCCGACCCAGGCCGATCAACTGGAATCGTGCATGCGCGCGGCGCATTCGCTCAAAGGCGCGGCGCGAATTGTTGGCATCGACAGCGGCGTCAGCGTCGCCCATGTCATGGAAGATTGCCTGGTCAGCGCGCAGGAAGGGCGCTTGTTGCTGCGGCCCGAACATATCGATGCGCTGTTGCAGGGCACCGATTTGCTGATGCGCATCGCTACACCGGCCAATGCGCCGCAGCCGAGCGATATTGAAACTTATGTGGCGTTGATGGCGGGTTTGCTCGATCCGTCGACGCCGCTGGCAGCGTTCGTTGCGCCGCCGATGGCCGAGTTGCAACTTGAAGCGCCGCCCGTATTTGAACTGACGCCAGCGCCGATCATCGAAGCCCCGGTCGAAACCTCTGAATCGGCGCCACGCAAAAGCAAACGCACCACCGAAGGTGGCGAGCGGGTGCTGCGGGTCACCGCTGAACGGCTGAACAGTTTGCTCGATCTATCGAGCAAGTCGCTGGTGGAAACCCAGCGCCTCAAACCGCATCTGGCGACCATGCAGCGCCTCAAACGCATGCAGAACAACGGCTTGCGTGCGCTGGAAAATCTCAACGTGCACCTCAAGGAACACGCGCTGAGCCTTGAAGCGCTCGAAGCCTTGGAAGACGCGCGGCGTTTGCTCGCCGAATCCCAGCAATTGCTGAGCGAGAAAAACGCCGAACTCGACGAGTTCGCCTGGCAGGCCAGCCAGCGCGCACAAGTGCTCTATGACACGGCGTTAGCCTGCCGCATGCGGCCCTTTGCGGACGTGCTGACCGGTCAGGTGCGCATGGTCCGCGATCTGGGCCGCAGCCTCGGCAAGCAGGTGCGGCTGGAGATCGAAGGCGAGAAAACCCAGGTCGATCGCGATGTCTTGGAAAAACTCGAAGCGCCGCTCACCCATTTGCTGCGCAACGCCGTCGATCACGGTATTGAAACCCCTGAGCAGCGTCTGCTTAAAGGCAAATCAGAAGAGGGCCTGATCCGCCTGCGCGCCTCGCATCAGGCCGGCCTGCTGGTGCTGGAATTGAGCGATGACGGCAATGGCGTCGATCTGGAAAAGGTCCGCCGCAGCATTGTCGAGCGGCAGCTATCCCCAGCGGAAACGGCGGCGCAGTTGAGCGAGGAAGAACTGCTGACGTTCCTGTTTCTCCCCGGTTTCAGCCTGCGCGACACGGTCACCGAAGTGTCCGGGCGGGGCGTCGGCCTCGATGCTGTTCAACACATGGTTCGCCAGTTGCGCGGTGCGGTGGTGCTGGAGCAGACGGCGGGCGAGGGCAGTCGCTTTCATCTGGAGGTACCGCTGACCTTGTCGGTGGTACGCAGTCTGGTGGTGGAAGTTGGCGAAGAGGCCTACGCCTTCCCACTGGCGCACATCGAACGCATGTGCGATCTGGCGCCGGAGGACATCGTGCAGGTCGAAGGCCGTCAGCATTTCTGGCACGAAGGCCAGCACGTCGGGCTGGTTGCGGCCAGCCAGTTGCTCAACCGCCCGGCCAGCCAGAACACCGGCGAAACCCTTAAAGTCGTGGTGATCCGCGAGCGTGATGCGGTTTATGGCGTTGCCGTGGAGCGCTTCATTGGCGAGCGCACGCTGGTGGTCTTGCCACTCGATGAGCGTCTGGGCAAAGTGCAGGACATCTCCGCCGGCGCTTTGCTTGACGACGGTTCGGTGGTGTTGATTGTCGACGTCGAAGACATGCTGCGCTCGGTGGACAAACTGCTCAATACCGGGCGCCTTGAGCGCATCGCGCGTCATGGCAATCAAGCCGCCGAGGCGGCGCGCAAGCGGGTGTTGGTGGTCGACGACTCGCTGACCGTGCGCGAACTGCAACGCAAACTGCTGCTCAATCGCGGCTACGACGTCGCGGTGGCGGTGGACGGCATGGACGGTTGGAACGCGCTGCGTTCGGAGGACTTCGATTTGCTGATCACCGACATCGACATGCCGCGCATGGACGGCATCGAGCTGGTCACCCTGCTGCGCCGCGACAACCGCCTGCAATCGCTGCCGGTAATGGTTGTGTCATACAAGGATCGGGAAGAGGACCGCCGCCGTGGCCTCGATGCCGGCGCCGACTATTATTTAGCCAAAGCCAGTTTTCATGACGACGCCCTGCTCGACGCAGTGGTCGAGCTTATTGGAGGAGCGCGGGCATGAAGATCGCCATCGTCAACGACATGCCCATGGCGGTGGAGGCCCTGCGCCGGGCGCTGGCCTTCGAGCCGGCGCATCAGGTGGTCTGGGTCGCCCGCAACGGTGCCGAGGCAGTGCAACTGTGCGCTGAAAATACTCCGGACCTGATCCTGATGGACCTGATCATGCCGGTGATGGACGGCGTCGAAGCCACGCGCCGGATCATGGCCGAAACCCCGTGCGCGATCGTCATTGTGACGGTCGATCGCCAGCAGAACGTGCACCGGGTCTTCGAAGCCATGGGGCACGGCGCGCTGGACGTGGTCGATACCCCGGCTCTCGGCGCCGGCAATGCGCAGGAAGCGGCGGCGCCGTTGCTGCGTAAAATCCTCAATATTGGCTGGCTGATCGGCGACAAGCCGCAACGCTCACGCCCGGCGCCTACACCCCAGCGCAGCTCCGCTTCGTGCAAGCGGCTGGTGGCGATCGGATCGTCTGCGGGCGGCCCGGCAGCGCTGGAAGTCTTGCTCAAAGGCCTGCCCCGTGACTTCTCGGCGGCAATTGTGCTGGTGCAGCACGTCGATCAGGTGTTCGCCGCCGGTATGGCCGAATGGCTGGCCAGCGCCAGCGGCCTCGATGTGCGTCTGGCCCGCGAGGGCGAACCGCCGCAGGCCGGCGCGGTGCTGCTGGCCGGCACCAATCACCATATTCGCTTATTGAAAAACGGCACGCTGGCCTACACCGCCGAGCCGGTCAACGAGATCTACCGCCCCTCGATCGATGTGTTTTTCGACAGTGTCGCCAGTTATTGGAATGGCGACGCGATCGGGGTTTTATTGACCGGGATGGGACGCGACGGCGCGCAAGGGCTTAAGCTCATGCGCCAGCAGGGTTACCTGACCATCGCGCAGGATCAGCAAAGCAGTGCGGTGTACGGCATGCCCAAAGCCGCCGCGGCGATTGATGCCGCGGTTGAAATCCGTGCACTGGAAAAGATAGCGCCACGATTGCTGGAGGTTTTTCCCAAATGAACAGGTTTATCCGCAATCCTGGCCCCCGCAGTACTCAGGTGACCGCCCATGAATGACTTACAGATCGACGACATTAAAACCGACGAAAACGCCGCCATGGTGTTGTTGGTGGACGATCAAGCGATGATCGGCGAAGCGGTGCGCCGTGGGCTGTCGAATCAAGAAAACATCGACTTCCACTTCTGCTCCGACCCGCAGCAGGCCATTGCCCAGGCGGTGCGGATCAAACCGACGGTGATTCTCCAGGACCTGGTGATGCCCGGCCTCGATGGCCTGAGCCTGGTGCGCGAATACCGCAATCACCCGGCGACCAAAGACATCCCGATCATCGTTCTGTCGACCAAGGAAGACCCGCTGATCAAGAGCGCGGCGTTTTCGGCCGGGGCCAACGATTATCTGGTGAAACTGCCGGATACCATCGAACTGGTGGCGCGCATCCGCTATCACTCGCGCTCGTACATGACCTTGCTGCAGCGGGATGCCGCGTACCGCGCGCTGCGGGTCAGCCAGCAGCAATTGCTCGACACCAATCTGGTGCTGCAACGGCTGATGAACTCCGACGGCCTGACCGGGCTGTCCAACCGCCGCCACTTCGACGAGTACCTGGAACTGGAGTGGCGCCGCTCGCTGCGGGATCAGACTCAATTGTCGCTGTTGATGATCGACGTCGATTACTTCAAGTCCTACAACGACAGCTTTGGTCACGTTGAAGGCGACGAAGCGTTACGCAAGGTCGCTACGGCGATCCGCGAGGCCAGCGCACGACCGTCGGATTTGCCGGCGCGTTATGGCGGTGAGGAGTTTGTGCTGGTGCTGCCGAACACCTCGCCGGGCGGCGCGCGGCTGGTCGCGGAGAAACTGCGCCAGACCGTGGCATCCTTGAAAATCCCGCACAACACCCCGGCGGAAGGGGCGAGCCTGACCATCAGTATTGGCCTGGCGACCATGGTGCCGCAGGCGGGTAGTGATTGTCGGTTGCTGATTTCGGCGGCGGATCGTGGGTTGTATCTGGCGAAGAACAGTGGGCGTAATCAGGTTGGGATCGAGTAACGGCTTTCCCCTCACCCCAGCCCTCTCCCCGAGGGAGAGGGGGCCGACGGAGGTGTCTGGCGCTGTACATCGACCTGATCGAACGAATCGATTATGGATCTTCAAGCTTGGCAGTTCCGGATTCAGCTAAGCCCTTTCACGTCGGCGTATCTCCCGAACACCCCCAATCAGTCCCCTCTCCCTCCGGGAGAGGGCTAGGGTGAGGGGCAGGCCCATGCGCCAATTTCCGCCTGAAATCCTTGGCGATCATGGATTCGGCAAAGCCCTTTCACGTCGGCGTACCTCCCGAATATCCCCCAATCAGTCCCCTCTCCCTCCGGGAGAGGGCTAGGGTGAGGGGCAGGCCCATGCGCCAATTTCCGCCTGAAATCCTTGGCGATCATGGATTCGGCAAAGCCCTTTCACGTCGGTGTACCTCCCGAACATCCCCCAATCAGTCCCCTCTACCTCTGGGAGAGGGTTAGGGTGAGGGCAAAGGCTTTAATGATCCCCACACCCGCCAGACGGGCTGCCGTCACAGCCTGATTACGTTATACTCGCCGGCTTTCAAAAGTTCGCCAACGAGTGCTGCCCGTCATGGAAATCAACCCGATCCTGAACACCATCAAGGACCTGTCCGAGCGCTCCGAAACTATTCGGGGGTATCTTTGACTACGATCAAAAGCATGAGCGTCTGACCGAAGTCAATCGCGAGCTTGAAGATCCGAGCGTCTGGAACAAACCTGAATACGCCCAGGAACTGGGTCGCGAGCGCGCTGCGCTGGCGCAGATCGTCGATACCCTCGACGAACTGAACGGCGGTCTGGCCGATTGCCGCGACCTGCTGGACATGGCCGTCGAAGAAAACGACGAAGGCGCAGTGGGCGATGTCGTCGCCGAGCTGGCCCGTCTCGAGGAAAATCTGGCCAAGCTGGAATTCCGCCGCATGTTCAGCCATGAAATGGACCCGAACAACGCGTACCTGGACATCCAGGCCGGTTCCGGCGGCACCGAAGCCCAGGACTGGGCCAACATCCTGCTGCGCATGTACCTGCGCTGGGCGGATAAACGCGGTTTCGACGCGACCATCATGGAACTGTCGGCCGGTGAAGTCGCCGGTATCAAAGGCGCGACCGTGCACATCAAGGGCGAATACGCCTTTGGCTGGCTGCGTACCGAGATCGGCGTACACCGTCTGGTGCGCAAGAGCCCGTTCGACTCCGGCAACCGTCGTCACACCTCGTTCTCCGCGGTTTTCGTCTCGCCAGAGATCGATGACAAGGTGGAAATCGAAATCAACCCGGCAGACCTGCGGATCGACACCTATCGTTCCTCCGGTGCCGGTGGTCAGCACGTAAACACCACCGACTCGGCCGTACGTATCACTCACGTACCGACCAACACCGTGGTCAGCTGCCAGAACGAACGTTCCCAGCACGCCAACAAGGACACCGCCATGAAAATGCTGCGGGCCAAGTTGTACGAGCAGGAAATGCAGAAACGCAACGCCGCGTCGCAAGCGCTGGAAGACACCAAGTCGGACATCGGCTGGGGTCACCAGATTCGCTCGTACGTGCTCGATGCGTCGCGGATCAAGGATCTGCGCACCAACATCGAACGCAGCGACTGCGACAAGGTACTCGACGGCGATATCGACGAATATCTGTATGCCAGCCTGAAATCGGGCCTGTAAAAGACGCAATACAGCATCGGCTGATTCAGTACGATCCCTGTAGGAGCCAGCCCTGCTGGCGATCCCCGGGCCGCAAGGCCCGGGGGCAACGAACCTGATGGAATATCTAAAGACATGAGCGACCAACAACTCGACCCGCAAGCCCTGCAACAGGAAGAAAACTCCCTGATCGCCCTGCGCAAGGAAAAGCTGGCTGCCGAGCGCGCCAAGGGCAACGCCTTCCCGAACGACTTCCGCCGCGAAAACTACTGCGACGCACTGCAGAAACAGTACGCGGACAAGACCAAGGAAGAGCTCGCAGGGGCTGCAATCCCGGTCAAGGTTGCCGGTCGCATCATGCTCAACCGTGGGTCGTTCATGGTGATCCAGGACATGACCGGTCGCATTCAGGTCTACGTCAACCGTAAAACCCTGTCGGAAGACACCCTGGCCGCGGTGAAAACCTGGGACATGGGCGACATCATTGCCGCCGAAGGCACCCTGGCGCGTTCCGGCAAGGGTGACCTGTACGTTGAAATGACCAGCGTGCGTCTACTGACCAAATCGCTGCGTCCGCTGCCGGACAAGCACCACGGCCTGACCGACACCGAACAGCGCTACCGCCAGCGCTACGTTGACCTGATCGTCAACGACGAAGTGCGTCAGACCTTCCGCGTACGTTCGCAAGTGATCGCGCACATCCGTAGCTTCCTGATGAAGCGCGACTTCCTCGAAGTCGAAACGCCGATGCTGCAGACCATTCCGGGCGGCGCTGCGGCCAAGCCGTTCGAAACCCACCACAACGCGCTGGACATGGAAATGTTCCTGCGTATCGCGCCGGAGCTGTACCTGAAGCGTCTGGTGGTCGGTGGTTTCGAGAAAGTGTTCGAGATCAACCGCAACTTCCGTAACGAAGGCGTTTCGACTCGTCACAACCCGGAATTCACCATGTTGGAGTTCTACCAGGCGTACGCCGACTACGAAGACAACATGGACCTGACCGAAGAACTGTTCCGCGAACTGGCGCAGTTGGTACTGGGTAGCACCGACGTGCCGTACGGCGACAAGGTGTTCCACTTCGGCGAGCCGTTCGTACGTCTGTCGGTGTTCGACTCGATCCTCAAGTACAACCCTGAGCTGACCGCCGATGATCTGAACGACATCGACAAGGCCCGCGCCATCGCCAAGAAGGCCGGCGCCAAGGTGCTGGGCTTCGAAGGTCTGGGCAAGCTGCAAGTGATGATTTTCGAAGAACTGGTCGAGCACAAACTGGAACAGCCGCACTTCATCACCCAGTACCCGTTTGAAGTGTCGCCGCTGGCCCGTCGCAACGATGACAACCCGAACGTCACCGACCGCTTCGAGCTGTTCATTGGCGGCCGTGAAATCGCCAACGCCTACTCCGAGTTGAACGACGCGGAAGACCAGGCCGAGCGCTTCATGGCGCAGGTGGCCGACAAGGACGCCGGCGACGACGAAGCCATGCACTACGACGCCGACTTCGTTCGCGCGCTGGAGTACGGCATGCCGCCAACGGCCGGTGAAGGTATCGGTATCGACCGTCTGGTGATGTTGCTGACCAACTCGCCGTCGATTCGCGATGTGATCCTGTTCCCGCACATGCGACCGCAAGCGTAAACGTTTCAGTTAAAAAGCCGCCTAAAACAGGCGGCTTTTTATTGCCTGTCTGGTACAAATGTATCAATTGGTTAATTTTGCAATAGCAGAGGAAGTTCTGTCGTGATGGGTGCAATAGCTCAAGAGGGTGCAGCGGGTATCGCCACTGCGGTCGCTGAAAGTGTTCAGTACCAGGGTCGCAAGGCCAGCCGACAGGGCAGTGAGCAGCGTCGGCAGGACATTCTCGACGCGGCGATGAGGATTGTCGTGCGCGACGGCGTGCGTGCCGTGCGTCACCGTGCAGTGGCCGCCGAGGCTGGTGTGCCGTTGTCGGCGACCACCTACTACTTCAAGGACATCGATGACCTGCTCACCGATACCTTCGCTCAATACGTTGAACGCAGCGCGGCGTACATGGCCAAGCTATGGGTCAACAATGAAGGTCTGCTGCGTGACATGGTTGTCAGCGGTGACGGCAGCCCCGAATCGCGCTCGCAACTAGCCGATGACATTGCACGGTTGATGGCCGATTACGTGCATCGTCAGTTGGTTAACCGTCGTGAGCATTTGATGGCCGAGCAGGCGTTCCGTCAGGAAGCGCTGCTCAACCCGCGTCTGGCGATTCTGGTGCGCTCGCATCAGCAGATTCTGTTGCAGGGCACCTGCCAGTTGTTCCAGGTGTTGGGCTCGCGTGAACCGCAACAGGATGCCAAGGTGTTGACGGCGATTATCGGTCGGATGGAATATCAGGGCCTGCTCAACGACGCCGAGCCTTTGGCCGAAGAGGACATGCTCGGCATTCTGACGCGCTATATGCACCTGGTGCTTGCGTCGGTCTGACCACAAGATCGTTCCCATGCTCTGCGTGGGAATGCCGCCGGGGACGCTCCGCGTCCCTTCGTCGACATGACGCAGAGCGTCAGTGGATACATTCCCACGCAGAGCGTGGGAACGATCGATCACCATGAGGGCGGCCAATGTTCATAGGGAGTATTGAATGAAAGCCTGGCGTGGCGTGCTGATCGCCTTGTCGTTCCTGCTGCTCAGTGGCTGTCTGGTGACTTTCAAGGAGCCGCTGACCGCCAGTGACCCGGCGCCCAAGGGCCTGCTCGGCAAATGGTCGAGCACCAACGCCTGGGGCGAGCCGATGAACCTTGAGTTGACGCGCCTGGGCAACGACCGCTATCAGGCTGTCACTTACTTCAAGGCCAAACCCCGCGAACGCGAAGCCTATCCCTTCACCGTGTCGCGCCATGGCAACCGCTGGTATCTGTCGGCGAAAGTCCCGGCGCAGTACGGTGGCCACTTCACCATCGCCGGCTTCGAACTCACCGACAAACACGAACTGGTGGTCTACAACCTCGATCTCGAGCAGATCAACCAGGCGATCAAACAAAAAGCCCTCGACGGTCAGGCCTTCCAGACCGACGATGGCGACGGCGTGCAAGTCGACAGTAATCTCGACAAGGTCTTTGCTTACCTCGACGATCCGGCCAATTCCGACGTCTTCGTTGAAGCCGTGCGCTACCAGCGCCAGGCCCGCGCCCAATAATTCATTACGTCAGGTTTTCTACAGGAGTTTCGGGTGGACGATTACCAGCAGACGATACGCATGTTGTCCGATCGCATTGTGCTGGCGCAGACGCCGATCCGTGTGCTCGACGCGGTCAAGTGGGACGAGAACATTCGCAAAGGGTTCCTCAAGGCCAAAGGCAAGGAAATGCCGGCGGTGGATCGCGACTATTACCTCAATCGGCCGCTGAGTTTTGATTCGAGCAAAGTCAAACTGGAATTCCAGAACATCGAGCGCGACATCACCCGCCAGCTTGGCCAGTTCAACCCGGTCGGGCAGATCATGCGGCGCATGTGCAAGGAATACCGCATGGTGGTGCGCATGCTCGAAGCGCGCGGCACCGAAGATTTCGGTCTGATCTCCCAAGAGTTGTATGGCGCCGCGTCCGATGCGTTCCACGCCGGTGACCCGACCCTGGCCGACCTCGGCCTGATGATGTCCGACTACCTGAATAACATCGATGGCCGTGGCGATTTGAAGGATGAACCGAAAATCCTCACCGCCAAAGACGCTGTGCACTTGCTGCAGACCCGTTTGAACAAGGTGTTCGGCGAGGCCGAAGAAACCATCCGCGTGTTCGAGTCCGACGGTATTGTTGCTGACGCGGCGGCCGGTGCGGACTACATCAAGATCCGCACCGACGCGATGTTCAACGACCGTGACGTGCGCGCGCTGGAAGTCCACGAAGGCCTGGTCCACGTGGGCACCACGCTCAACGGTTTGAACCAGCCGATCTGCACCTTCCTGTCCAAAGGCCCACCGTCGTCGACGGTGACCCAGGAAGGCCTGGCGATCCTGATGGAAATCATCACCTTCGCCTCCTACCCGAGCCGCCTGCGCAAACTGACCAACCGCACCCGCGCCATTCACATGGTCGAGGAGGGCGCGGACTTCCTGCAGGTTTTCGAATTCTTCCGTGAGCAGGGCTTCGAGATGGCGGAAAGTTACGGCAATGCCAGTCGGGTTTTCCGTGGATCGACGCCGACGGGGCTGCCATTCACCAAAGACTTGTCCTACCTCAAGGGCTTTATCATGGTTTACAACTACATTCAGTTGGCCGTGCGTAAGGGCAAGCTTGAGCAGATTCCGTTGTTGTTCTGCGGCAAGACCACGCTGGAAGACATGCGTACCTTGCGCCAGTTGGTGGATGAAGGATTGGTGGTGCCGCCGAAGTATCTGCCGGACCAGTTCCGCGATTTGAATGCGTTGTCGGCGTGGATGTGCTTCTCCAACTTCCTCAACCATTTGAGCCTGGACCGGATCGAAGCGGATTACTCCAATATCCTCTAGCCCACTACAGACCGATCGTTCCCACGCTCCGCGTGGGAATGCCGCCATGGACGCTCCGCGTCCACTGTGACGCAGAGCGTCACGGGATGCATTCCCACGCAGAGCGTGGGAACGATCTGAACCTGAATTTTTGCGAGGTTTCACCGGATGAGAATCCTCGGCATCATTTGCCTGCTCCTGACCCTCGGCGGTTGTAGTTCGCTGTTGTTCTACCCTGAGCCGGGCCAGATCTTCACCCCGGAAAAAGCCAAGCTCGAATACCGCACCGTCACGCTGGTCACGGCGGATGGCTTGAAGCTCAACGCCTGGTGGCTGCCGGCCAAACCCGGCGTAGAGGTCAAAGGCACCGTGCTGCACTTGCACGGCAATGGCGGCAATCTGCCGATGCACCTGGGCGGCAGTTGGTGGCTGCCGAAAAACGGCTATCAAGTGCTGCTGGTTGACTATCGCGGTTATGGCTTGTCCGAGGGCAAACCGAGCCTGCCGGCGATCTATCAGGACATCGACGCCGCATTCGCCTGGCTCGACAAGGCGCCGGAAGTCAAAGGCAAACCGCTGATCCTGCTCGGCCAAAGCCTCGGCGGTTCGATGGCGGTGCATTGGCTGGTGCAGCATCCCGAGCGGCAAAAACAGCTCAAGGCCTTGGTGCTCGACGGCGTGCCCGCCAGTTACCGCAGCGTCGGCCAGTATGCGCTGAGCACCTCGTGGCTGACCTGGCCGTTCCAGGTGCCATTGTCCTGGCTGGTGCCGGACAGCGACAGCGCGATCAACTCGATGCCGCAACTCAACGGTGTGCCGAAACTGATCTTCCACAGCATCGACGATCCACTGGTGCCGCTGTCCAACGGCATCCGTCTGTATCAAGCTGCGCCGCCACCGCGCGTGCTGCAACTGACCCGTGGCGGTCATGTGCAGACATTCGGCGACCCGGTCTGGCGCCAAGTCATGCTGCGCTATCTCGACGACCCCGAGCACTTCAACGGCCTGCGCCGCCTCGGCGAAATCCCCAATTATCCGCAACCCCCGAATTCTGAAGATGAGAGTCCGCAATGAGTGAAGAACGTAACGCCATCCCGTTGATCATCACCGGTATCTGCAGCATCCTCGGCACCGTCGGGGCGCTGTGGTACTACGGCTACCTGCACTTCGCCAAACCCGAGGATGCGTTGCTGCTCAACGAATTCACCATGCTCAAGACTGTTCCGGGTGAAGACTACAAAGTCTCGCTGGACCCGGCGGCGCAGGTGGCGCAGTGCATTGATGGGGTGCTGGTGTTGTTCGATACCGAGCAGAAAGGTCTGACCGGTGTGCTGATCAACGCACAGAAAAAAGCCGTGCGCTGCATGGGCGAAGAAACCCCGCAGAAGCTTGAGCAGTGATTCTGCAGGACCAGCCCTCACCCTAACCCTCCCGAAACGTCGGACCGCCCAGAGGGAGAGGGGACTGACCGAGGTGTCATTCGAGTTACGCCGACCTGATCCATCGTGTCGAACCAAATTCTGAACGCACCGCGAATCGGCTCCCTCTCCCTCGGGAGAGGGCTGGGGTGAGGGGCTGCGATTTCAGTCCGCACAAAAAAAACCAGCCTGATCCATCGTGTCGAACACAAATTCTGAAAGCACCACAAATCGGCTCCCTCTCCCTCGGGAGAGGGCTGGGGTGAGGGGCTGCGATTTCAGTCCCCACAAAAAAAGCCCCGCCTGATCACTCAGGCGGGGCTTTTGCATTACCGCGTGACGCTTAGTTCGAGCTAACAGCCGAACGTGGCATCACTGGCTGGTTGTCGTTGGAAATGGTTACTTCCACACGACGGTTCATCGCACGGCCAGACACGCTGCCGTTCTCGGCAACCGGGTATTCCTTGCCGTAGCCTTGGGTGACGATGCGCGCTGGATCAACGCCCATTTTCACCAGTGCGGTGCGCACGGAGTTGGCGCGACGCTCGGACAGCGACTGGTTGTGGCTGGCGGTCCCGGTGCTGTCGGTATAACCCTCGACGATCACTTTGCGATCCGGGTTTTCCTGAAGGAACTGCGCCAGTTTGTTGATGTTGACCAGACCGCTGGACTTGAGGTCGGCACGGTCGGTGGCGAACAGCACGTCACCGAAAGTCACCAGCGTACCGCGATCGGTCTGCTTGGCATTCAGGCTGTCCTGCAGCTGTTTGATCTGTTGATCACGGGCATCCAGACGCGCCTGGGCACGTTGGGCGGCGGCGTTCTTCAGATTGTTTTCAGCGGTGCGCAGGGCGATGGTCTGCTTGGCCACTTCCACACGCTGGTTGGTCAGGTAGGCCAGTTGGTCAACCTTGGCCGCGTCTTGCTTGTCCAGGTAGGCCTTGTCGGCTTTGTCCAGATAATCGCTGGCGTCTTTGGTTTCCAGCGCCGCGACTTTGCTCGCCTGTGGGTTGGCTTGCAGGCCGGCGTAGTTGGTGCGTGCCTGTTCCAGGTTCGGGTTAGGCGGGGTGGAGCAGGCAGCCAGAGCAACACTTGCGGCGAGGAGAGCGGGGATCATCAGTTGCTTACGCATAATTTGTCGTCCTTTCTATCGGTAAGAGATTCAGCTTTGCGGTCGGGATGCGCGCTTACTGCACGGTGCGCTGACTTTCCTGACGCAGTTCCTGAACACCTTTCTGGGAATCCTTCACAGCCTGTTCGGCTTTAGCGGCCTGAGCCTTGCGTTCGGCGACGCGAGCGTCCCACTCGGCTTGCTCGGACAGGATGCGAGCTTCGTCATACTTCTTGTCGTGCATGGCGATTTCGGCTTGTTTCAGTTTGTCCTGCGCTTGCTTCATCTCAACGGCAGCGAACTCGGTACCGCCAGCGCTGACGGCGCTGTTCACAGCCGACTGGGTCACGGCGTATTGCTCGGTCGGTGGGTTACCGGCGCAACCGGCCAGTACGAAGCTGGTGCCGATGGCCAGAGCCGCCAGTTTCAGACCGCGCAGGTGGGTAAACGAGGTTTGGTTTTTCATGGTCTTCAACTCCATTAGGCATCTCCTGAAAACAACTGAATCCATCCTGGTCGAGGAGCCGAAAGCGTCGTGTGAAAGGCGTTTTTGAAACGCTCGTTCCAGGCGTGGTTACAGGTTCCGACCGGAGGCGTTTTTCAAAAGTTCAGAAAAGATGGCCTATCGCCAAAATAATTTTTGACTGAATGGACAAGGCTCTGGGCCGGGAACTTTGACGGGGGAGAGTGGTACGCGCGGAGTTTTCGGATCCCGAAAACACACTGATTTTGAACTGGAATACGATCTTTGTAGGAGTGAGCCTGCTCGCGATAGCGGTGTATCAGACAACAAAAATGTCGACTGAAAATCCGCCATCGCGAGCAGGTTCACTCCTACAGTTTGATCTGTGTGGTGTCAGTGTTTTTGCTTGCCTGCTGCGGCCGAGAGGTCATGCAAATGCCGGCGCGAAAGGGCCAGAAAACGCGGCGTAGGCCCGACGTCTTCATACAACGGATCACCTTCCTCATCGGTCGCCACTACCGTCGAACCCTTCACATACGGCAGGCTCGCTTCAAACTCTTCAAGCGCCGCGCCGATCAGTTCGCCAAGCAACTCTTCGACATGACGTTTGGGGTACATCTCGGTAATCGCTCCCAGACGCGCAGCAGCTTCAACGTCCAGATGAATCGCGTAGCCAGTGTCGGTCAGGCGACCTTTGGCGTTTTCTTCCCAATGCTGGGCGAGTTCACGAATTTTCATGATGACCTCATTTCGCACCTGCTCATGGCAGGTCTGGGTGAGTGTCCGCCGGGGCCGGCGGCAAGCCGTTGTGCGGCTTACTGTTGAGACTAGCTTTCGCCCACAAGGTTTAACGTCCCTTCGTCGGCTGCTTGTAAGAAGCGTCGTAGAGCGGCACTCTCTAGGTCATGCACTCGTTTCTAAGCCGTCCGGATTACTGCTGGGGAATTGCTGATGACCGATATTGATGCACGCTTGCGCGAAGACGTTCACCTGCTCGGAGAGCTGCTGGGCAACACCATTCGAGATCAGTACGGCGAGGCTTTCCTCGACAAGATCGAGCAGATCCGCAAGGGCGCCAAGGCCGATCGGCGTGGTTCGATGGACGCCGAACTGAGCGCCAGCCTCAATCAATTGAGCGAAGACGAATTGCTCCCCGTGGCGCGCGCGTTCAACCAGTTTCTCAACCTGGCGAACATCGCCGAGCAGTATCAGTTGATTCATCGTCGCGAGGAGTCGCAGCCGGCGCCGTTCGAATCCCGCGTGCTGCCGGAATTGCTCGCGCGTTTGCGCAACGAAGGCCACAGTGCCGAATCGCTGGCGCGGCAACTGGCGCGGCTGGAAATCGAACTGGTGTTGACCGCGCACCCCACGGAAGTGGCGCGGCGCACGCTGATCCAGAAATACGACGCGATCGCCGCGCAACTCGCCGCGCAGGACCATCGCGACCTGACCACAGCCGAACGCGAACAGATTCAAAACACCCTGCAGCGGCTCATTGCCGAAGCCTGGCACACCGAAGAAATCCGCCGCACGCGCCCCACGCCAGTCGATGAAGCCAAATGGGGTTTCGCGGTGATCGAGCATTCGCTGTGGCAGGCGATTCCCAACCATATGCGCAAGGCCGACAAGGCGTTGTATGAAGCGACCGGCCTGCGTCTGCCATTGGAAGCCGCGCCGATTCGCTTCGCGTCATGGATGGGCGGCGACCGTGATGGTAACCCCAACGTTACCGCTGCGGTGACTCGCGAAGTGTTGCTGTTGGCGCGCTGGATGGCCGCCGATTTGTACCTGCGTGATGTCGATCATTTGGCAGCCGAACTGTCGATGCAACAAGCCAGCGACGCCCTCAAAGCCAAGGCCGGCGACAGCGCCGAACCGTATCGTGCGGTGCTCAAACAACTGCGCGAACGCCTGCGCGCCACGCGCAATTGGGCACACGCTGCGCTGACTGCACCGACGCCAGCGCCGGCAGACGTGCTGCACAACAACCGCGATCTGCTCGATCCGCTGGAGCTGTGCTTCAACTCGCTGCACGAGTGCGGCATGGGCGTGATCGCTGATGGTCCGTTGCTCGACTGCCTGCGTCGGGCGGTGACCTTCGGCTTGTTCCTTGTGCGTCTGGATGTGCGCCAGGACTCGTCGCGCCACAGCTCGGCGATGACTGAAATCACCGATTACCTCGGCCTCGGTCGCTACGAAGATTGGGACGAAGAGCAGCGCATCAGCTTCCTGACCCGCGAACTGAGCAATCGTCGGCCACTGCTGCCAGCGCATTTCAAACCGTCCGCTGACACCGCCGAAGTGCTCAACACCTGCAAGGAAATCGCTGCCGCACCGGGCGCCTCGCTCGGTTCCTACGTGATCTCCATGGCCGGCGCTGCTTCTGATGTGCTCGCCGTGCAACTGCTGCTCAAAGAGTCTGGCGTGCTGCGGCCAATGCGCGTGGTGCCGCTGTTCGAAACCCTCGCTGACCTCGACAACGCCGGGCCGGTGATGGAGCGGCTGTTGCTGCTGCCGGGTTACCGTGCACGGCTGCAAGGCCCGCAGGAAGTGATGATCGGTTATTCCGACTCGGCCAAGGATGCTGGCACCACGGCAGCGGCCTGGGCGCAATATCGCGCGCAGGAACGCTTGGTGGAAATCTGCCGCGAGCAACAAGTCGAACTGCTGCTGTTCCACGGTCGCGGCGGCACCGTGGGCCGGGGCGGTGGCCCGGCGCATGCGGCGATTCTGTCGCAACCGCCGGGCTCGGTGGCCGGGCGTTTCCGCACCACCGAGCAGGGGGAAATGATTCGATTCAAATTCGGCCTGCCGGACATCGCCGAGCAAAACCTCAATCTGTATCTAGCGGCGGTGCTTGAAGCAACGCTGCTGCCTCCGCCGCCGCCGACACCAGAGTGGCGTCACTTGATGGACGAATTGGCCGCCGATGGCGTCAGCGCTTATCGCCAGGTCGTGCGGGAAAATCCGCAATTCGTCGAGTACTTCCGTCAGTCCACGCCAGAGCAGGAGTTGGGTCGCTTGCCACTGGGCAGTCGTCCGGCCAAACGCCGCGCCGGCGGGATCGAAAGTCTGCGGGCGATTCCGTGGATCTTCGGCTGGACGCAAACGCGGCTGATGCTGCCGGCGTGGCTGGGGTGGGAGTCGGCGCTGAGCAAGGCGCTGGAGCGCGGTGAGGGCGAGTTGCTCGGGCAGATGCGCGAACAATGGCCGTTCTTCCGTACGCGTATCGACATGCTGGAAATGGTCCTGGCCAAGGCTGATGCGGATATTGCGCTGTCCTACGATCAGCGTCTGGTCGAGCCTGATCTGCTGCCGTTGGGCGCGCAGTTACGCGACCTATTGTCGCAGGCGTGCGCGGTGGTGCTCGGCCTGACTGGCCAGTCGCAGCTGCTGGCACATAGCCCTGACACCCTTGAATTTATCCGTCTGCGCAACACCTACCTCGACCCGCTGCATCTATTGCAGGCCGAACTGCTGGCCCGTTCGCGGCAGCAGGATGTCGAGCAGGGCAGCCCGGTGGAACAGGCGTTGCTGGTGTCTGTGGCGGGGATTGCCGCTGGTTTGCGAAATACCGGCTAAGGTTTTTGTCGGGGGCGCGGTAGCCGAACGAAGACTTGGCTGTCGCGTCGCCTGACCGGCGAAAGTGCCGTCAGGCGACAGTTAATGATGGGGTTGCGACTTGGGTGACCGCGTCGCGAGGTCGCGGGGGACGTCGGTTTCTCCGACTTTTGGCGTCTTGTGTGGGCGCAGCCTGCTGTGTATCTTGATCAGCCTTTGGCCGTCTATGCGGCCACGACCCGTATTTTCAGGATCCGTCCCAAGAGGCGAATCCTTTGTTTTGTAAAAGCTTTTTATAAAAAAATTGAGGAGCACATCTAATGCGCGTCATTCTGCTGGGAGCTCCCGGGGCCGGTAAAGGTACTCAGGCTAAGTTCATCACCGAAAAATTCGGCATTCCACAAATTTCCACCGGCGACATGCTGCGTGCAGCGGTCAAGGCCGGTACTCCACTGGGCGTTCAAGCCAAGAGCATTATGGATGCCGGCGGCCTGGTGTCGGATGACCTGATCATCGCACTGGTTCAGGACCGCATCGCTCAGCCAGACTGCGCCAACGGATTCCTGTTCGACGGCTTCCCGCGCACCATTCCGCAGGCTGAAGCTCTGGTTTCTGCCGGCGTTGAGCTGGATGCAGTGGTTGAAATCGCTGTTGAAGACGAAGAAATCGTTCAACGCATCGCCGGCCGTCGTGTTCACGAAGCCAGCGGCCGCGTTTACCACATCGTCTACAACCCGCCAAAAATCGCGGGCAAAGATGACATCACCGGCGAAGAGCTGGTACAGCGCAAGGACGACACTGAAGAAACCGTGCGTCATCGCCTGTCGGTCTACCATTCGCAGACCAAGCCTTTGGTGGAGTTCTATCAGAGCCTGTCCGCCAAAAACGCTGGCAAGCCCAAGTACAGCCACATTCCGGGCGTTGGTTCGGTTGATGCGATCACCGCCAAGGTGCTGGCAGCGCTGAGCTGAAAAGTCTGATCGGCTGCATCATCCACGGCCCGCTTGCGGGCCGTAGTTGTTTATACTGACGCCCTTTTTCCCACACCTGTTTTGGAAACATCGATGAGCACCTTGCTGGCCCTGGACACCGCGACTGAAGCTTGCTCCGTTGCCTTGCTGCATGACGGCAAGGTCACGAGCCATTACGAGGTGATCCCGCGCCTGCACGCGCAGAAACTGCTGCCGATGATCCAGCAACTTCTGGCCGACGCTGGCACCACGTTGCAAGCGGTCGATGCGATCGCTTTCGGTCGTGGGCCTGGCGCGTTCACTGGCGTGCGGATCGCCATTGGTGTGGTGCAGGGGCTGGCGTTCGCGCTGGATCGCCCGGTGCTGCCGGTGTCCAACCTTGCAGTATTGGCCCAGCGTGCGCTGCGCGAGCATGGCGTGAGCCAGGTCGCGGCGGCCATCGATGCGCGGATGGATGAAGTGTATTGGGGCTGCTACCGCGAGACGGCGGGGGAGATGCGTCTGGTCGGTGCCGAAGCGGTGTTGCCACCAGAAGTTGCTGCGCTGCCGGCCGATGCCAGTGGCGACTGGTTCGGTGCTGGCACCGGTTGGGGTTATGCCGAGCGCATCGCGGTCAATCTGACAGGCTCCGACGCCGGCATGCTGCCCCACGCCGAAGACTTGCTGACCTTGGCGCGCTTCGCTTGGGAGCGCGGCGAATCGATTCCGGCGGATGACGCGCAACCGGTTTACCTGCGCGACAAAGTCGCCACCCCCAAGGCTCGTTGATTCACCACAAACCCTGTGGGAGCGAGCCTGCTCGCGAAGGCGTCCGGCAAGTCAATATCAATGTTGAATGTGCTGGACTCTTCGCGAGCAAGCTCACTCCCACAGGGAATTGTGCTTCCTCCAAATTGGCCAATCGTCAGTTTCTAACCCCTCGCTTTAAACCTTTTGCGCTTTATGTGTTCTAGTTATCACTCGGCAGTTTGCTAAGTCGGTCAAGTGCCGCTAAATTGCCATCATTGATACCGAGCATGAAATTATGCGTATAGACGGCCTTTCCTCTCAGTCCTACCCCATCAAGCGCAAGCCTCGCAAAGGCCATGTGATCGTGGATGAGTCCGTCGATGACATCGACGGTGAGCTGGAATTTCCGACTGAAGAGCAACTGGCTGCCCGTGCTGCCGCCAAAGCCGCCGCGCAACGCCTGAGCAATCTGCCCGCCCGCCAACAAGACATGATTTACCACCGCGCCATGAGCAAAAGCGTAGCGATGGCCCTCGCCAGCTACCTGAGCACCGCCGGTTTTGTCGATTGGGATGCAGACGTGCTGGGCCTCGATCTGTATATCTGATGGATCTGCCTTACTACCTCGGTTGTCCGTCCTGGAGCGAAAACGCCTGGCGCGAGTATCTGTACCCGGTAGACGCCAAAACCTCCGATTTCCTCGGTCTCTATTCCCAAGTGTTCAACGCCGTTGAAGGCAACACGACCTTCTACGCCAGCCCGTCGCCCGCCACGGTGCAGCGTTGGGCCGAGGTCATGCCCGAGCACTTTCGCTTCACCGCCAAATTCCCCGGCGACATCAGCCACAGCGGTGACCTGCGCGAGCAACTGACCGCCGCCGAAACATTTCTGCAATTACTCAAACCCCTCGGTGAGCGCGTCTCGCCGATGTGGCTGCAATTGTCGAAAAGCTTCACGCCGCATCGCCTGCCGGAATTGGCGGCGTTTATTGATGCGCTAGATTGCCCGTTGGCGGTGGAAGTGCGCCATGAACAGTTCTTCGCCAAGGGCGAGAGTGAACGTCTGCTCAATCGCCTGCTGCTGGATCGTGGCGTTGAGCGCATCTGCCTCGACCCGCGTGCGCTGTTCAGTTGCCTGTCGACTGAATCTTCGGTAATCCACGCGCAATCGAAAAAGCCACGCGTGCCGACGCGCCCGGCGGCGTTCACCCAGTTCCCGCAAGTGCGCTTCATTGGCCATCCGGAACTGAAAGCCAACGACCCGTTCCTAGTGCCGTGGGTGGCGAAAATCGCCGAGTGGATCGAAGAGGGCCGCACGCCTTACATCTTCCTGCACACCGCCGATAACCTGCTGGCGGCGAAGCTGGCGCAACGTTTTCACGCACAACTGATGCAACGTTTGCCTGGCCTGCCAGCGCTGCCTGCGCTATACAGAGAACCCGCCGCGGAGCAACTTGGCCTGCTCTGAAGCGGATTTTTTTCTGCCCAGGAGCCTGCCGATGGATGCCCAAGCCCGTAAAGCCCACGCCTTCAAAGCCCTGCATGAACAATCGGGGGTTTTCGTGATTCCCAATCCATGGGATGCGGGGTCGGCAAAAATGCTCGCCAGTCTCGGCTATCAGGCCTTGGCGACCACCAGTGCCGGTTATGCGTTTTCCCAAGGCAAGGCCGACGGCGTGTTAAGCCTTGATGAGACCTTGGCCAATGTCCGCGCGATTGTCGCCGCCACCGATTTGCCGGTAGCGGTGGATCTGGAAAACGGTTTCGCCGATGACCCGGCTGAATGCGCCAAGAGTCTGCTGCGTGCTGCCGAGGCCGGCGCTGTTGGTGGTTCGATCGAAGACGCCACGGGCCGCGCGGATGCGCCAATCTATTGCTTCGAACACGCTGTGGCGCGCATCGAAGCCGCTGTCGCTGCGGTGCGCACGCTACCCTTTCCCTTCATCCTCACCGCGCGGGCGGAAAACTACCTGCACGGTCATCCCGATCTCAACGACACCATTCGCCGCCTGCAGGCCTTCGCCGAGGCAGGGGCCGACGTGTTGTATGCGCCAGGTTTGCGCAACGCCGAAGAAGTGCTGGCAGTGGTGCGTGCAGTGGCGCCAAAACCGGTCAATGTGCTGATGTCCGGCGGTTTGAAACTGACCGTGCAGGAGCTGCAAGAAATGGGCGTGCGGCGCATCAGTACCGGTTCGGCACTGGCGTTGGCGGCGTTCGGCGAATTCTTCCGTGCCGCTGAAGAAATCCAGCAATCCGGCACTTTCGGGTTTACCTCGCAGTCGATGCCGTACGCCAAAGCCAATCAATTCTTCAAAGGCTGAGCATGGGGCGGTGGATCGCACTGACCGTGTTGCTGATCACTGGCGGCGCGTTGATCAGTGTGTGGCGCGGTTGGCTGGACGTGCCGCCGTCATGGAATCCATGGGCGCCACTGGATGTAAAAGCCGCGCCCAACTGGCTGACCGGCTACAAGCTGATGCGTTTGCGCAGTGATCCTGAACTCTGTGCCCAGGCGTTGAACAGCTCTGATCTGCGGGTCATGCGGCAAGCCGACAGTCCCGACGCCAAGTGCCCGCTGATCGGTGCCTTGCGCGTACAGGGCGGTGAGGTGGCGTTGAGCAGCAGTTTCCTCGCCAGTTGTCCGCTGGCGGTGGCCTACGCGATGTTTGAACAGCACACGCTGCGACCTGCTGCACAATCCGTTTACGGGCAAAAGGTCGCGCGGATTGATCACCTCGGCAGCTTCGCCTGTCGTAATGTCTACAACCGCGAAAGCGGCGCGCTCAGTCGCCACGCCAGTGCCGATGCGCTGGATATTGCCGGTTTTCGTCTGGCCGATGGTCGCAGCATCAGCGTGCTCAAGGACTGGCCGAAGCAAAATCAGGACGCGCAGTTTCTGCGTCAGGTGCGCGATGGCGCCTGCGAGGCGTTCAGTGTTGTCTTGGGGCCGGATTACAACACCGCCCACCGCAATCACTTTCATGTCGATGTCGGACGCTGGAGCGTGTGTCGCTGAGGCTTAGGCGGCGAGGCGCAGGTTCTGCAGAACGATCGGGCGCGCCCAACCGTTATCAAAGTCCAGTGCTTTCTGTTGCTCGACGATTTCTTCCGGCGGGAACGGCGGGTAAGGCTTCTGCAGCAGATCCAGATCGAACTCGGCAATCGGCAGGTAAAGCGGTTTCTTCTGCGGGGCCGGGCCAGGCTCTGGAACGGGCTGACCATTGTTGATCACCACCGGGCGAACCCAACTGCTGTCGAAATCCTGCTGCGCCTGCTGAGCTTGCAGTTCTTCTGGCGGGAATGGCGGGAACGGCTTGTCCAGCAGTTCCATTTCGAATTCAGCGATTGGCAGGAACAGCGGCTCTGGGGGGCGCACTTCGGTTTCCACCACATCGCACTCGCGCTGGCTGACGATGTGCGCGTGCAGCTCGCTGCCGATGGTCGGTTCTTCCGGGCTGCTCAGGTCAACCGGCGGAAATGTACCGCAGGCAGGCACCACTTCACTCGTCTGTTCGGCCATCGCTTGGGCAAAGAAATCCTGCCACAGGTGACTGACGCCGCTCAGTGCTTGAGTGTTGTGACGGCTAAAGTCGCCATGGGGCGAGATGTAGCCAATCGATGTGGGAAGAATGCCTGACATTTTTTTCGGTTGACGCTCAGCTCTGGCAAAATGCGCGTTGAATGAATTATCGGCGGTATTTGCCGATCCTTGAATTTTTGAGCGTGTTTTCCATGATCGAGCAACCCGCGGCCTGCCGCATCCATGTCCAGGCCCTCGGCCCGACGTTTGAAGCGCAAGCCGAGCAGTGGGCCGAACGCCTTGGTCTGCCGCGTGACGTGCCGGACGGCGAGTTCGCCTTGCAGGTCGGCGAGCAGGGTTTGCAACTGCAACAGCTCGGCCCGGACGCACCTGGGCCGGTGCGGGTCGACTTTGTTGAGGGCGGCGCTGCGCATCGTCGGCTATACGGCGGCGGCAGCGGGCAGATGATCGCCAAGGCTGTCGGCATCGCCCAAGGCGTGCGCCCGCGCGTGCTGGATGCCACGGCAGGATTGGGCAAGGATGCGTTTGTGCTGGCGAGCCTCGGTTGCGAGATGAGCCTGATCGAGCGCCAGCCGCTGATCGGCGCGCTGCTGGAGGATGGCCTGGCGCGGGGCGCAGAAGATTTCGATGTCGCGCCGATCGTGGCGCGGATGAAATTGCTCAAGGGCAACTCCATTGAAGTCATGCAGAACTGGGAGGGTGAGGCGCCGCAGGTGATCTACCTCGACCCGATGTTTCCGCACCGAGAGAAGACCGCGCTGGTGAAAAAGGAGATGCGTCTGTTCCGGCCGCTGGTGGGCGATGATCCGGATGCGCCGGCGTTGCTCGAAGCCGCGTTGGCACTGGCGACGCACCGGGTGGTGGTCAAGCGACCGCGCAAGGCGCCGTGCATTGCGGGGCCGAAGCCGAGTCATGCGCTGGATGGCAAATCGAGCCGCTATGACATTTATCCGAAGAAAGCGCTCAAGGCTTGATACCGAGTCGCGCTCATCGCTGGCAAGCCAGCTCCCACAGGGTTTGGTGGTGTGTACACGATTTGTAATCAAACCCAAATCCTTGTGGGAGCTGGCTTGCCAGCGATGGCGTCAGTGCCGACACCGCAGAAATCAGGCTTTGTACGCCCGCATAAACAACCCCACCACTTCCTGCACATGGCTTTCCGCTGCCTCTTCAGTCAACGGCTCCCCACAGCCATACAACAGCCGAAAATTCCCCGCACCCTTGATCAGGCAAAAGAAATGCTCGGCGGCATTGCGCGGCAGATCAATGCTCAGCGCGCCGGTCTCGTGGATGCGCGTCAACAGCCGTTCCATGCCCTGCACCATGCGCTGCGGACCCGCCTCGAAGAAGATCAGCGACAGCTTCGGATCCTGACTGCCGAGCGCCATGATCAAACGGTGCAGATTCACCGATTCATCGCTGTTGATCAGGTGATGAAAGCCTCGCGCAATGTTCAGCAACACATTTTCCACGGCGATGCCTTCGGGCAATTCGAAGAACAGCGGCGGTAATTGCTCCTCGCATTTGGCCACCACGGCAGCGGAGAACAGCGTCTCCTTGTCGTTGAAATGGCTGTAGACCGTCAGCTTCGACACGCCGGCCTCGCTTGCGACCGCGTCCATGCTGGTGTTGGCGTAGCCATGACTCAGAAACAGAATTTTCGCCGCGTCGAGGATCGCTTGGCGCTTGGCCAGATCCTTGGGGCGGCCCGGGCCGTTTGGAGCTGAAAGATTGTTCGACATTCTTCGCTTTTAATACTGGACTGGTGAGTTTGCTATTAATAACATACCCGCCAGTATAATTATTCCAAGCACCATTAGCGAAAGGTCCGTCACCATGTTCCGCCATGCGTTGTCCCTCGCGTTGCCAGTGAGTCTGGCGTTCCTTTTGTCAGCATGCGGTCAGGAAGAGGCGACGCAAGTCGCCGTGCGACCAGCCATGGTGGTGCAGCCAGAGCCTTCGGCACAGGCGATGGAAAGTTATCCGGGCGAGGTGCGCGCCCGTTATGAACCGGATCTGGCATTCCGCATTGGCGGCAAAGTCAGCCGACGACTGGTCGATGAAGGTCAGCGCGTGAAGGCTGATCAGCCACTCGCCGAACTCGATCCGCAGGACGTGCGCCTGCAACTGGAAGCCACTCGCGCCCAGGTGGCTGCCGCCGAAGCCAATCTCAATCTGGTCCGCGCCGAACGTGATCGCTACAAGACCCTGATGGATCGGCAGATGGTCAGCCGCTCGGCCTACGACAACGCCGAAAACCTTTACCGCTCCGGTGAGGCCCGTCTCAAACAAATCAAAGCTGAATTCAACGTTTCGACCAATCAGGCCAGTTACGCCGTGTTGCGTGCGCCGCAGGATGGCGTGGTGGCCAAGCGTTCGGTCGAGGTTGGGCAGGTGGTTGCCGCCGGGCAAACGGTGTTTACCCTTGCCACTGATGGTGAGCGCGAAGTACTGATCAGCCTGCCGGAGCAGAGCTTCGGGCGCTTCAAGGTCGGTCAGCCTGTGACCGTCGAACTGTGGACGCAACAGAACCAGCGCTTCGCCGGGCAAATCCGCGAACTGTCGCCCGCCGCCGATCCACGCTCGCGCACTTTCGCTGCGCGCATTTCTTTCGTGAGCGGCAAAGTCCCGGCCGAACTGGGCCAGAGCGCCCGAGTGTTCGTGCAATCGGCCGACAGCGTTTCCCTGTCGGTGCCGCTCTCGGCACTCACCGCCGAAAACGGCGCGACCTACGTCTGGGTCGTCAGCGCCAATAACACCTTGAAGAAAACCCCGGTGCGCATCGGCCCGTTCGGCGAGAAAACCGTGCCGGTGCTCGAAGGCTTGAACGCCAGTGACTGGGTGGTGGCTGCTGGCGTGCATGTGTTGCTCGAAGGGCAGCAGGTGCGTCCGGTGGATCGCTCCAATCGCGTCGTCAATCTGGCGAACAAGGAGTAAGTCCCGATGCGCTTCAACCTTTCTGAATGGGCGCTGCGTAATCGCCAGATCGTACTGTTCCTGATGCTTTTGCTGGCCATCGTCGGTGCGTTGTCCTACACCAAACTCGGCCAGAGTGAAGACCCGCCGTTCACGTTCAAAGCCATGGTGATTCAAACCCGTTGGCCGGGGGCGACCGCGCAGGAAGTCTCGCGGCAGGTCACCGAGCGTATTGAAAAGAAACTGATGGAAACCGGCGAGTACGAGCGCATCGTGTCGTTCTCGCGCCCCGGCGAATCGCAGGTCACGTTCATTGCCCGCGACTCGATGCATTCCAAGCAAATCCCCGACCTCTGGTATCAGGTGCGCAAGAAGGTCAGTGATATTCGCCAGACCTTGCCGCCGGATATTCAGGGGCCGTTTTTCAACGATGAGTTCGGCACCACGTTCGGCAATATCTATGCGCTGACCGGGGACGGTTTCGATTACGCGGTGCTCAAGGATTACGCCGATCGCATCCAGATCCAGCTGCAACGGGTCAAGGATGTCGGCAAGGTCGACTTGCTCGGCTTGCAGGACGAGAAGATCTGGGTCGAGCTGTCCAACGTCAAGCTGGCGACCCTTGGCTTGCCGCTGTCGGCGGTGCAACAAGCGCTGCAAGAGCAGAACGCGGTGTCCACCGCCGGGTTCTTTGAAACCGGTAGCGAGCGTCTGCAACTGCGGGTCTCGGGGAATTTTCAGACGGTCGATGAGATAAAAAACTTCCCGATCCGCGTCGGCGATCGTACGTTCCGCATCTCCGATGTCGCCGACGTGCGTCGCGGTTTCAACGATCCACCGGCGCCGCGTATGCGCTTCATGGGCGAAGATGCGATTGGTCTCGCGGTGGCGATGAAGGATGGCGGCGACATTCTGGTGCTCGGCAAGGCGCTGGAAGGCGAGTTCTCGCGCATCCAGAAAAACCTCCCGGCCGGCATGCAATTGCGTAAGGTTTCCGATCAGCCGGCGGCGGTGAAAACCGGGGTCGGCGAGTTCGTCCAGGTGCTGGTCGAGGCACTGGCGATTGTCTTGCTGGTGAGCTTCTTCTCCCTCGGCGTGCGCACCGGCATGGTCGTGGCGCTGACCATTCCGCTGGTGCTGGCGATGACCTTCGCCTGCATGTATTACTTCGGCATCGGCCTGCACAAGATCTCCCTTGGCGCGTTAGTGCTGGCGTTGGGCTTGCTGGTGGATGACGCGATCATCGCCGTGGAAATGATGGCGATCAAAATGGAGCAGGGCTTTGACCGTATCCGCGCGGCGAGCTATGCCTGGACCAGCACCGCGTTCCCTATGCTCACCGGTACTTTGATCACCGCCGCCGGGTTTCTGCCGATTGCCACGGCGCAATCCGGCACTGGCGAATACACACGTTCGATCTTCCAGGTGGTGACCATCGCCTTGCTCGCGTCTTGGGTCGCGGCGGTGATGTTCGTACCGTATCTGGGGGAAAAACTCCTGCCGGATCTGGCGAAAATCCATGCGGCCAAACACGGTACCGCCGATGGTCAGGCTGATCCGTATGGCACGCCGTTTTATCAGCGCGTTCGGCGCTTGGTGGAGTGGTGCGTGTCGCACCGCAAGACCGTGATCGTGCTGACGGTGGGGCTGTTTATCGCCTCTGTGATGTTGTTCCGTTTCGTCCCGCAGCAGTTTTTCCCGGCCTCGAATCGACTGGAGTTGATGGTTGATCTGAAACTGGCTGAAGGCGCGTCGTTGGCCAATACCACTGGCGAGGTCAAACGTCTGGAGGCGATGCTCAAGGGTCACGCCGGTATTGATAATTATGTGGCGTATGTCGGCACGGGTTCGCCGCGTTTCTATCTGCCGCTGGATCAGCAATTGCCGGCGGCCAGTTTTGCGCAGTTTGTGGTGTTGGCGAAAACCATTGAGGAGCGTGAAGCGCTGCGCAGTTGGTTGATCGAGACGCTTAACGAGCAATTCCCGGCCCTGCGTTCGCGGGTTACGCGTCTGGAGAACGGTCCTCCGGTTGGCTATCCGGTGCAGTTCCGCGTCACCGGTGAACATATCGAAGAAGTCCGGGCGTTGGCGCGCAAGGTCGCGGCCAAGGTTCGCGAGAATCCGCATGTGGTCAATGTGCATCTGGATTGGGAAGAACCGAGCAAGGTCGTGTACCTGAACATCGATCAGGATCGCGCGCGAGCATTGGGTGTAAGCACGGCCAATCTGGCGAAATTCCTGCAGAGTTCGTTGACCGGGTCGAGTGTCAGTCAGTATCGCGAAGACAACGAATTGATCGAGATTCTGCTGCGCGGCACGGTGCATGAGCGCACTGAATTGTCCTTGTTGCCGAGTCTGGCGGTGCCGACGGACAACGGCCGCAGTGTGGCGTTGTCGCAGATTGCCACGCTGGAATACGGCTTTGAGGAGGGGATTATCTGGCATCGTAATCGCCTGCCGAACGTGACCGTGCGCGCGGATATTTATGGCAAGGAGCAGCCGGCGACGTTGGTGAAGCAGATCATGCCGACGCTGGATTCGATTCGCGCCGAGTTGCCCGATGGTTATCTGTTGGATGTCGGCGGTACGGTGGAGGATTCCGAGCGTGGGCAGAAGTCGGTGAATGCCGGGGTGCCGATGTTCATCGTGGTGGTGCTGACCTTGCTGATGGTGCAGTTACGCAGTTTTTCGCGCACGGTGATGGTGTTTTTGACGGCGCCGCTGGGGTTGATCGGGGTGACGCTGTTTTTGATGGTGTTCCGTCAGCCGTTCGGGTTTGTGGCGATGTTGGGGACGATTGCGTTGTCCGGGATGATCATGCGTAATTCGGTGATTCTGGTGGATCAGATCGAGCAGGATATTGCTTCGGGGCTTAAGCCTTGGCAGGCGATTATCGAGGCTACGGTTCGACGCTTCAGGCCGATTGTGTTGACGGCGCTGGCGGCGGTGCTGGCGATGATTCCGTTGTCGCGGAGTGTGTTTTTCGGGCCGATGGCGGTGGCGATCATGGGCGGGTTGATTGTTGCTACTGCGCTGACGCTGTTGTTTTTGCCGGCGTTGTATGCGGCTTGGTTCCGGGTGCGTAAGGACGCTTGATTCTTTTGTGACGTGGCGGCCTTCGGGCCGACCATGTTCTTGGGGTTTTGGGTGAATATCCGTTTTTGTGGGTGCTGCCGCTGGCGGTTTCGCCCTTACGGCGAGTCACCTTTTCCAAACGCCGAAAAGGTAACCCAAAAGGCTTTGTCCTGACGTTCGGCCCGCTCGCTGGGGCTCGGGGTTCCTTCGCTCCGGGATCGATCCGGGGGCATCGCCTACGGTTTGCTTCGCTGCACCTCCTCTCGATGTGTTCGACTTCGTCGAACGGTCGCTGCGCTCCCACCCCCGGATCAATCCCTCCACTCAGCCTGCCGACGGGCCTTCAGATCAAGATCAAAAGCTGCAGCCGAGCTAACGCTCATCCTGTTGAGTGGTGAGGAGCAGAAGCGGTCTGCTCTTGCTCTTCTGTGGGAGTGAGCCTGCTCGCGATGACGCCCTGACAGCCGCCCAATCTCTACCTGCATACACCCAATCCAATTGTGGGAGCTGGCTTGCCAGCGATGGCGGCCTGACAGCCGACCGATCTCCAGCGGATTGCTCACGATCCAACTGTAGGAGTGAGCCTGCTCGCGATGACGGCCCGCCAGCTGTCCAATTTCTCTCTGCATGGACTCCTTCCAACCTGTGGGAGCCAGCCTGCTGGCGATGACGATCGGACAGGCAAAATTGTTTAACCGTGTTGCGAAAACACAGAACCTTCCCACAAGGTTTTCAGGTTGTCCGTCGGAAGCGCGATCTCTAGGCTAGGTCTGTCGCTGCAAAAATCAGCGACCGGGTTTCGCAGCCCGGTTAAACTTCAGACGCACAGCGTCCACCATCCGAAAGCGGGCGCTTTTTTATGCCTGTGTCATGGCGGTTGTGCGCGGGATACCTTCGGGTATGCCGGGTGCCTGAAGTCCCGGTCTGCGAACCTGCGTACAGCTGCCACCTAACTTTCGTTTCGCAGCGAACGGTGGCGGCTCCACTACTTCAGGAGATTTCGCCATGTTCAAACCCACACCAAATCCCCCCAAAGCCGTCAGCCATCCCAGCACAATTTTCACCGTCCTTCCCGAAGTCGATTCCGAAACATTACTCGCTCACGCCTGTGAAACCCTGGCTTCAGCCAACATCATGGCCAGCGAACTGGCGTTCACCCTGAATGGCCCGACGTGTAGTCAGCTTCTGGGTATTCAGCAGATGATTTCCCTCGCTGAGCTTTCGGTGAATCGCGTCCTCGATCAAGTCGACCCGCAAAACTGACGCCCACAAAAAAGCCCGCTGAACCGGTGAAGGTCAGCGGGCTTTTTGTCGTTCAGAACATTACAGCGTGCCGAATACCTTCTTCGCCAAACTGGTCGCCGCAGCAGCCGGGTTCTGGCGGATGGTTTCTTCCTGTTTGCCGATCATCTCGAACAAGCCATTCAGCGCTTGCTCGGTCACGTAGTTTTCAACGTTGGCGCTCTTCGCATCGACAACGCCAAACGCAGCAGCCTGACCAGCGAACGAGTTGTACTTCTGTGCTACGCCAACCTTGTCGGTCGCCTGTTTGACGATCGGCAGGAACTTGGCGCGAATCTGTTCGCGGCTGGATTTGTCGAGGTATTGCGTGGCCGAGTCCTTGCCGCCGCTGAGGATGCCTTTGGCGTCTGCCACGCTCATTTTCTTCACGGCGTCGACGAGGATGGGCTGGGCTTGAGTTACAGCGCTTTCCGCCGCTTTGTTCATCGCGGTTTCCAGTTCTTCAACCTGAGCGCCCATGCCGAAGGCTTTCATCTTGCTCGCGGCCTTGCCGAGTTTGCCCGGCAGCTCGATCTTCACGTCGGGGTTGTTGCTGAAGCCGCCGGGTGTACCCAGTTGCTTGACGGCGATTTGCGCGCCTTGGGTCAGGGCATCCTTGAGGCCGCCGGTGGCGTCTTTTTGCGACAGGTCACTGAGCGACAGGGCCAGCGCGCTGGCGGAGATCATCAGGCCTGCGCACAGGCCAGCGAAGCGAAGGGTAGGGCGGAGCATGGCGGCTTCCTTGTTGCGGAAAAGGGTTGCGGAAAATGAATTAACGAACGGCGTCGACGCGGATTTTCAGCGGCTGCGGGTCGTTGCCGTCGAGTTGCACGGCGTGGTTTTCGGTGGTGATGAACATCAACTCACCGTTGACTTCAATGCGCGCGCTGACCGAGTAACGGTGGCCAGGTTTGATCTGCGCTGGATCGTAGCTCAAGTGGAAGGGCAGTGGCACCTGGCCTTTGACCGGACCTTTTTGCTCGTCCAGTACTACGGCTGGCGCATCGGCCAACGAAACGTCTTGCAGGCTGACGCTGAGGGTCGCGCTCGGAGGCAGGGCGATGCGCTGCAGGTAGAACACTTCACCGTCGAGGCCTACCTTGCCGGCAGGTGTGGTCGACTGGCAGGCGCTGAGCAGTGTAGCGGCGGCGAGCAGAGTCAGTTTTTTCATGGTGTTCTCCATTCAATTGTAGGAGCGAGCCTGCTCGCGAAAGCGGTTTAGCATTCAACATTTCAGTTGTCTGACACTCCGTCTTCGCGAGCAAACTCACTCCCACCAGGTTTGCATCAGGTCTCGGGTTGGGCGACGACCTGATCGGCAGCATCCTCACTGCGATGCAGCGCGACCTGGCGAATCGACAAGCGAATTTCCGCCGGCAATACGCGTTTGGCTGCACCTTCGGCGAGCTCGCCAAGCAGTTCGTGATAACTCAGTTTGCCGGCCTCGTCGCGGCGCAGCACGTCGAGGTCGAGCATTGTCTGGATGAAGTGACGGAACAGGCTCTTGTCGAAGAACTCCGGGGCGTTGAGGCCGTGGAGGATCGACAGGCGCTGGGCCATGACCGTGCAGAGATCTTCCAGCTCTTCGGCGCTGATGCTGTTCTGGCCGCTGTTGAGCAGCAAGGACACGGTCATGTAGAAACGCTGCAAGGTCTGGGCGATGCTCTTCGACAGTAGCGTCAGCAGCACGAAATGCCGCGAACTTGGCGCCGGACGCAGATAGACGTCTTTCTCGAAACGCAACAGGCCTTGTTCGACGAACGCTTCCAGCCACTGATCGACCACACCGTCCAGTTCGTCCAGCGTCCAGCGAATGAACAGCTCCGATTGCAGGTACGGATACAGCGCGCGGGTGTAGCGCAGGATCTGTTCGCGGCTCATGCGCGAAGCGCTCTGGAAGAAGCTCGCCAGCAGTGCAGGCAACGCGAAGATGTGCAGCACGTTGTTGCGGTAGTAAGTCATCAGGACGGCATTCTGCTCGTCCAGATAGAGAATTTTGCCCAAGGCATCGTTCTGCTCGGCGAGCAGGTCCATGTCTTTCACATGCTCGATCAGCGCACGGCCGTCGCCTTCCGGCAGCGTGGTGTGCGGCGAATACGGGACTTTGCGCAGCAGCGCCAGGTACAGATCCAGTACTCGCGCCATGGCGCGATCGTCCAGCGCCAGACGTGTGGTCGACAGCAGCGCCAGCGCCACCAGGTTGACCGGGTTGATCGCCGCCGCTTCGTTCAAATGCTGCGCGACTTTTTCGCCGAGGCGATTGGTGGTTTCGTTGAGCCACGCTGGTTTGTACTGCGGGCCGAGTTCCTGCTGGCGCCAGTCCGGTTGCTCGGCGTCGAGGAATTCTGCGAGTTTGATCGGCTCACCGAAGTTGACGGCGACCTGACCGAAACGCTGCTTGAGCGCGCCGATGACTTTGAAAATGTCGAAGATCGATTCTTTCTTCTTGCTAGCGCCACGCAATTCGCCGAGGTAGGTGCGACCCTCCAGCACGCGCTCATAGCCGATGTACACCGGCACAAACACGATCGGCATGCGCGACGAACGCAGGAAGCTGCGCATGGTGATCGCGAGCATGCCGGTTTTTGGTTGCAGCATGCGCCCGGTGCGCGAGCGGCCGCCCTCGACGAAGTACTCGACCGGGAAGCCTTTGGTGAACAGCGTGTGCAGATATTCGTTGAACACCGAGGTGTACAGCGGATTGCCCTTGAACGTGCGGCGCATGAAGAACGCACCGCCACGGCGCAGCAGGCTGCCGATCACCGGCATGTTCAGGTTGATCCCGGCGGCGATGTGCGGCGGGGTCAGGCCGTTGCGAAACAGCAAATACGAGAGCAGCAGGTAGTCGATGTGGCTGCGATGGCAAGGCACGTAGATCACTTCGTGCCCCTGCGCGACTTTCTGCACGCCTTCGATGTGGTTGACCTTGATGCCGTCGTAAATCTTGTTCCAGAACCAGCTCAGCACCACTTCGAGGAAGCGGATCGCCGTGTAGGTGTAGTCCGAGGCGATCTCGTTGCCGTAGCGCAAGGCCTGGGCCTTGGCTTTTTCCGCGGAGATGTTTTCGCGCTCGGCTTCGTCGAGGATTGCTTGCTTGACCAATGGCTGGTTGAGCAGGCCTTTGACCAGGTTGCGACGGTGCGAAATGTCCGGGCCGATGACCGCTGCTTTCAGGTTCCGGAAGTGTACGCGCAGGATGCGCTGGGCCATGCGCACGGTGCGTTCGTGGCCCTTGTTGTGCTCGATCAGCTCGCGCAGGTGAATCGGTGCGGAGAACTGCACGCGGGTTTTGCGCCCGAGGACGATGATGCTCAGCAGCCGACGTAAACGCCCGGTGACCGCCCAGCTGTCGGCGAACAACAATTTCCAAGGACTGTTTTCGCTGTCCGGCGACTGGCCCCAGAACACGCTGACCGGAATGATCTGCGCGTCTTCAGCAGCGTTCTGCGTCAGTGCGCTGACAAGGCGAGTCAGGGTCGGCGGTGCGCCGCGCTTGTCCTGGCGACCGAGCCAGTCCGGATCCGGCGTCAGGTAGAAAAACGCCGCCGGTTCGATCAGCGAACCCACCGACACCGGCAGCACCGGACGCGGCAGGCCGGCCTTGGTGCACTCGGTATCGACCACGGCCAGATCGGTCAGCGAAGGGTTTTGCAGGACGTAGAACACCGGACGACTGCGGTCGAGGTTGAGGGTGAGCGACGACTGGTTGATCGTCTCCGAGCGAACCCAGAGGTACAACAGTCGGCGCAAGGTGCCAAACACTAGACGGCGGAACGGGGAACGGGTCATACGGCTTCTGCGTGAGTGGATAAACCGAGCGGTTGCTCGGGAGGGCGACAGTTTGCCGTATTCACCGAAAATCGGCAAAAAAGCGGCGAAGTAATCTCCTGTTGAGACTTTCCGCACCTGTCATATACTCGGCGGTCTGTCGCCGGGGGCCTTTTATGGACGTCGGACGCAGGCTGACGTTCCGCAAAGGCTTTCCTGCGAAAAGCCTGTCCAATAATAAAAAAGGAGTATGAACAGATGGCAACACGCGAAACCGGCAATGTGAAGTGGTTCAACGACGCCAAGGGCTACGGCTTTATCCAGCGCGAAGACGGGGTGGACGTGTTCGTGCACTACCGCGCGATTCGCGGCGAAGGGCATCGGTCGCTGACTGAAGGCCAGCAGGTTGAATACGCAGTGATTACTGGCGAGAAGGGGTTGCAGGCTGAGGATGTTGTAGGCCTGTAATGATCGTTCCCACGCTCTGCGTGGGAATGCCTCAACGGACGCTCCGCGTTCGCTTTGGGACGCAGAGCGTCCCGGACTGCATTCCCACGCGGAGCGTGGGAACGATCAAAGATCGCAGCCTTCGGCAGCTCCTACAGCTGTACACATAACCCTGTAGGAGCTGCCGAAGGCTCGGGCCGCGATCGGACGATCTTTTGCTTTTAAGCGGTTTTCCAGGTGATTTCTTCTTCACCGTCTGCGCTGATACGCATCCAGCGATCCGCCGTTTCCTCACCTTCTTCTTCAACCCACGTCCCCGGCGCGCAACGCACTTCGACGTTCAGCGCAGCAAACGCGGCGCGGGCGCAGGCGATGTCGTCGTCCCATGGGGTCTGGTCGCTTTCGAGGTACAGGCTGTTCCACTTGCCCACGGCTTTCGGCAGCCAGGTCACCGGCACGTTGCCGGCCGTGCATTTGTAGGTCTGGCCTTTCTGTACCCAGTCACTGCACGGGCCCAACGCTTCGCCCAGCCAGGCCGAAATGGCCTTGTGGTCGACGTCGGCGTCTTTCAGGTAAATCTCGATGTCCGGTTGGCGCATGGATGTCCTCACTGCGGGTCTGAAAAATCCATTCGCGGATTTAGCCGGCCCCGGGCACTCGCCCGAGACCAAAAGTTATTGAAGAACGAAATAATCGTAGCGCATCGACACGGTGGTCACGAACGGCTCAGCCTGTTCGATCACCGCGGCACGACGCTCGGCACTGGCGCGCCAGCCGTGGGGTGTCATCGCCAACAGGTTGGCGCGATCCTCAGGCTTTTCCAGCGTCAGCTTGAATTCCAGGGTTTCACTGTGCGCCAGCGTCATGCCTTCCGGCACCAGGGCCAGATGCTTGTCGTCGGTGTATTCGCGCACTTCGTCATAAAGACGTTCGCGCAACTCCATCAGGTGGCCGCTGGTCGGGCCGACTTTCATCAGACCGCCGCCGACACTGAGCAGCCGCTTGGCTTCTTCCCAGTCCAGAGGACTGAAAACGCTGGCGAGAAACTGGCAACTGCCCGACGCCAACGGCACGCGGGCCATGCTGGCGATCAACCAAGTGATCGCCGGATTACGCTTGCAGGCACGTTTGACCGCTTCGCGGGAAATGTCCAGTGCGTAGCCGTCAGCGTTCGGCAAGGCCTCGGCGATCTGCGCGGTGTAGTAACCCTCTCCACAACCGATATCGACCCAGCGATCTGGCGCATAACTCGCCGCCAGCTCGGCCAGACGCTTGGCCACCGGCGCGTAATGCCCTGCGTTCAAGAAGTCCCGGCGTGCTTCGACCATGGCCTGGTTGTCGCCAGGGTCGCGGCTGTTTTTGTGCTGCACCGGCAACAGGTTCAGGTAACCCTGGCGCGCACGGTCGAAGCGATGGCCGGCGGGGCAGACCACGCCGTTGTCCACCGCATTCAGCGGTTCACTGCAGATGGGGCAAGCGAGCATCAGGCGAGCAACTTGATCAGGGTCTGGTAGTAGATCTCGGTCAGTACGTCGAGATCGGCTGCCAGTACGCGTTCGTTGACCTGGTGGATGGTCGCGTTGACCGGGCCCAGTTCAACCACTTGCGTGCCCATGGTCGCGATGAAACGGCCGTCGGACGTTCCGCCGCTGGTGGACGCTTTAGTCTCGCGACCGGTGATGTCCTTGATGCTCGCCGACACCGCGTCGAGCAGTGCGCCTGGTTCGGTGAGGAACGGCAGGCCGGACAGTGCCCAGTCGATGTGCCAGTCCAGATCGTGCTTGTCGAGAATATCGGCCACGCGTTTCTGCAGGCCTTCGACGGTCGATTCGGTGGAGAAGCGGAAGTTGAATACCGCCACCAGATCCCCCGGAATCACGTTGGTCGCGCCGGTGCCGGAGTTGACGTTGGAGATCTGGAAACTGGTCGGCGGGAAGAAATCGTTGCCGTGATCCCAGTGCTCGGCGGCCAGTTCGGCCAGCGCCGGAGCGGCGAGGTGGATCGGATTCTTCGCCAGGTGCGGATAGGCGACGTGACCCTGAATGCCTTTGACCGTGAGCTTGGCGCCCAGCGAGCCACGACGGCCGTTTTTCACCACGTCGCCAACCAGGGTGGTGCTCGACGGTTCGCCGACGATGCACCAGTCCAGACGCTCGTTACGTGCAGCCAGACGCTCGACCACAGCCTTGGTGCCGTGGTGCGCCGGGCCTTCTTCGTCGCTGGTGATCAGGAACGCGACCTTGCCCTTGTGGTTCGGGTAGTCAGCGACAAAGCGCTCGGCGGCGACGGTCATCGACGCCAGGCTGCCTTTCATGTCCGCCGCGCCACGGCCGCAGAGCATGCCGTGTTCGTCGATCAGCGCGTTGAACGGGTCGATCTGCCACGCCGTGACCGGGCCGGTCGGCACCACGTCGGTGTGGCCGGCGAAGCACAGCACCGGGCCGTCGTTGTTGCCGTGGGTCGCCCAGAAGTTATCCACATCTTCGATGCGCATCGGCTCGAGGCTGAAACCGGCATCGCCCAGGCGCTGCATCATCTGCTTCTGGCAATCGGCGTCGACCGGCGTCACGGACGGACGGCGGATCAGGTCGATGGCGAGTTGGAGGGTCGGCGAAAGGTCGGCGTGGGCCGTCATGTAATAACTCCGGGTGCGCACGGTAAACCTGTAGGAGCTGCCGCAGGCTGCGATCTTTTGATTTTGTTTTTTAAAATCAACAGCAAGATCAAAAGATCGCAGCCTTCGGCAGCTCCTACCGAGTTTGTTGGCATTGAAAAAGGCGGTCATTCTAAAGCAAAACGGCGGCCCGAAGGCCGCCGTTTGACGTATCCGTTACTGATTATGCTGTTGCCGGCTCAGGCGCCGTGGCCGGTTTAGGCAGCGACGACAGGAACGCCATGATCAGCGCCGCCAGATACGGCAGCGACTGCACCAGCAACATCACCACCCAGAAACGCATGTCGTTGCTCGGCATGCCGTTGACCAGGAAGATCCCCAGCGCCGCGCCCCACAACAGCAGCATGATGAACAGCTCTTCGCGCGCTTCGGAAATCGCCACCCAGAAACCATGGTTGTCGGCGTTTTTCGGCGTGCGGAAGAACGGAATGCTGCTGGTGAAGAAACCGTACAACACCGCTTTGGCGATGGTGTGCGATAACGCCAGCCCGGCCAGTGCCGCGCAAAACGCATCTTTCAGGTTCACGCCGACCGCGCGACGGTAGAGGAAGATGATCTTGCCGACCTTGAACACGAACAGCGCCAGTGGCGGGATCGCGAAGATCAGCAGCGGCGGATCGACCCGTTGCGGCACGATGATCATTGCCGCCGACCACAACAGCGCGCCGACGGTGAAGAAGATGTTCATGCCGTCCGCGACCCACGGCAACCAGCCCGCGAGGAAGTGGTAACGCTGGCCACGGGTCAGCTCGGTGTCCTTGCCACGCAGCAGACTGCCGGTGTGGCGTTTGATGATCTGAATCGCACCGTAGGCCCAGCGGAAACGCTGTTTCTTGAAGTCGATAAACGTATCCGGCATCAGGCCCTTGCCGTAGCTGTCGTGGTAATACGCCGCCGACAAGCCTTTTTCGAACACGCGCAGACCGAGTTCGGCGTCTTCACAGATGCACCAGTCGGCCCAGCCCAATTCTTCCAGCACCGAGCGGCGGGTCATGGTCATGGTGCCGTGCTGGATGATTGCGTCACGGTCGTTACGAGTGACCATGCCGATATGGAAGAAGCCTTTGTATTCGGCGTAGCAGAGCTTCTTGAAGGTGCTTTCGTTCTGATCGCGGTAATCCTGCGGCGACTGCACCACGGCGATTTTCGGGTCAGCGAAGTGCGGCACCATGTGCTTGAGCCAGTTCGGATGCACGCAGTAATCGGAGTCGATCACCGCGATCACTTCGGCATCCTTGGCGGTGTGCGGAATCAGGTAGTTCAGCGCGCCACCCTTGAAACCGGCCAGGGGCGAGACGTGGAAGAACTTGAAGCGCGGACCGAGGGTTGCGCAGTAGTCGCGCACCGGTTCCCACACCGCCGGGTCCTTGGTGTTGTTGTCGATGATCAGGACTTCGTAGTCCGGATAATCGAGGGCGGCGAGGGCGTCGAGGGTCTGTTTGACCATGTCCGGCGGCTCGTTGTAGCACGGCACATGGATCGAGACTTTCGGGCGATAGCTGGAGTCGCCCTCGACCGGCAGGAACTCACGCCGCCGCTTGTGAATCCACACCGCTTCGGCCAGTTCATGGGCTTCCGTCAGCAAGACGATAAACACTCCGAGCGCACCCAGTGCCAAGAGGAAGCCGACCGTCAAACTGAACCACGTGCTGTATTGCAGGCTGTAGTCGTAACCGATCCACACCAGCACCGAACCACAGAGGAAGGCGATAAAGGTCAGGAAGATCCGCCCACGCTGACGCAGCGCCGAGCCGTCGATCATCAGCAGGGTCAGCGACAGCAACGCCAATACCACCGAACCGACTGCCAGCACTCGCCATTGCGGGATCGCGACCACCGGGCCTTCGAAGTTGAATTTCTGCTGACGCGCAGCGTTGAACACGCCCCAGTACGCGCCGACCGAGCCTTCGTCGCTGGCCTTCCACGGCTGGTCAAACGCTTCGATCACGAAGTAGTTGAAGCCTTGGCGGTTGAGCTTGTTGACCAGTGTGCGCAGGTAGATCGCCTGATCCGCCGGCGACGCATCGGCGCCACCGCGCATGCGACCGTTGCTCGGCCAGCCGACTTCGGAGAGCAGCAGCGGTTTTTTCGGGAACATCTTTTTCAGATCGCGGGCGCGGTCGAAAACGAACTGCCCGGCCTTGTCGACCGGGATGAATTCCCAGTACGGCAGAACGTGCGCAGCGATCAGGTCAACGTGCTTGGCCAGTTCCGGGTGTTCTTCCCAGACGTGCCATTGCTCGGAGGTGGTCACCGGCACTTTCACCGCCGCGCGCACGCGATCGAGCAGCACGCTCAGCTCTTGGGCGGTGATTTCCTTGCGGAAGATCGCTTCGTTACCGACCACCACGCGAACCACGCTGCGTGAAGTGTTGGCCAGTTCGATGGCTCGGGTGATTTCCCGTTCGTTGCGTTCCTGATCGGGGCTGATCCAGATCCCCAATGTCACGCGCAGGCCGAATTCTTCAGCCAGTTTCGGGATGTCTTGCAGCGAGCCGTCGACCGAGTAGATGCGGATGTTGTCCGTCAGCTTGCTCATGATCTCCAGGTCGCGGCGCATTTCGTCGTCAGTCGGGTACTGATCTTTTTGCGGATATTGTCCCTGCTGGAACGGCGAATAGGAGAAACCGGAGATCTGCTCCGGCCAGTTCGGCGCGGAAACCGGGCGATTGATCAGCGCCCAGAAACCGGTGAACAGGGCGGCGATTGCCAGAACCACCACCAGGTTGAGTCCAAATTTACGCGATGACATAGCTATTTCGGGTTCCAAAGGCTGTGGAACGGAGGATCGGTCGGCTATACGCCCGAGGGGCGCGCATCCTACACCGGCAGTTCGCAAGTCGTACATCAGACAGGGAAATGCCCGACATTGGGCAGCCGACTTTGACTTAAGTTCTTACACTTGTAGTTCGAAGCTTAAAACTTGTCGCTGTGTAGCCCTATAATGCGCGCCGGTTTTTGGGGTAATGGTCATGAGTACAGAAGATCCGCGGTTTGCAGGCATCGCCCGTTTGTATGGCATCGAAGGCATGGAGCGCTTGCGCGCGGCCCATGTGGCGATTGTCGGCGTCGGTGGCGTCGGTTCCTGGGCGGCGGAAGCCATGGCCCGTTGTGGCGTCGGCGAGATTTCGCTGTTCGACCTTGATGACGTTTGCGTCAGCAACGCCAACCGCCAGTTGCACGCGCTGGACAGCACCGTCGGCAAGCCCAAGGTCGAAGTGATGGCCGAGCGTCTGCGCGGGATCAACCCGGATTGCACCGTGCACGCCGTGGCGGATTTTGTCACCCGCGAGACCATGGCCGAATACATCACACCGAACATCGACTGTGTGATCGACTGCATTGACGCGGTCAACGCCAAGGCTGCGCTGATTGCCTGGTGCAAGCGCCGCAAGATCCAGATCATCACTACCGGCGGTGCGGGCGGGCAGATCGATCCGACGCTGATTCAGGTGTGCGATCTCAACCGCACGTTCAACGACCCGTTGGCCTCGAAAGTGCGTTCGACGTTGCGTCGTGATTATGGTTTTTCGCGCACCGTGACCCGCCATTACAGTGTGCCGTGTGTGTTTTCCACGGAACAGCTGCGCTACCCGAAACCGGATGGCAGTATTTGTTTGCAGAAGAGTTTTGTCGGCGATGGCGTGAAGCTCGACTGCGCCGGCGGGTTTGGTGCGGTGATGATGGTCACAGCGACGTTCGGCATGGTTGCGGCGACCAAGGCTGTGGACAAGATTGTCGCGGGTGTTCGGCGCCCGGCTGACCGAGTCAAACCTCAGGTTTGATCGGTGAGGCCTTGATCGTTCCCACGCTCCGCGTGGGAATGCAGCCCGGGACGCTCCGCGTCCCATCCAGAGCCGAACGCGGAGCGTCCGATGAGGCATTCCCACGCAGAGCATGGGAACGATCAGTTAGCGCGCCAGATCATTCATTCGCTGGAGCACGGCATTGAGGCCATTACTGCGCGATGGCGATAGTTGTCGCGAAAGCCCTAGCTGATTGAACCAGTCCGGTAAATCAACCTGCTGCAGTTCAGTGGCCGACAAACCGTTAACCCGCAACAGCAACAACGCCACCAACCCACGAATCATCCGTGCATCGCTGCTGGCGCTGAATTGCCAGTGACCGTCGTGCAGTTCACCAACCAGCCAGACCTGACTCTCACAGCCATGCACCCGGTTAGCGTCACACTTGTCGGCGTCACTTAGTGGCGGCAAACGATCACCAAACTGCATCAACAACCGCGCCCGTTGTTCCCAGCCCGCTGCATTCTGAAAAGTCTGCAGCGCCTCGGCGGCCTCAACCGGCAAACTCATCGCAACAACTCCAGCGCCTGATCCAGCGCTTCAAAGAAGCGTTCCAGATCCTCGGAATCGTTGTACAGCGCCAGCGACACCCGAATCGCCCCAGCCAGTTCGAAGCTTTTCAGCAGCGGCATCGCGCAGTGATGCCCGGCGCGCACGGCAATACCTTGCTCAGTCAAAAGATGCGCGAGATCGGCGTTATGCACACCCTCGACAACAAAACTCGCCAGCGCCAATTGCGGCTTGCCGAGCAAACGAATGCCGTTACGGGCGGCAAGGCCACGCAGCAGATAGTCATGCAGCGCAGCCTCGTGGGCGGACACCGCGTCCTGATCCAGACCGGCCAGATAATCCAGCGTCGCACCTAGGCCGATCACACTGGCAATCGGCGGTGTGCCCGCTTCAAAACCCAGCGGAGCAGGGCGGAAGCGCGCGTCGTGGTAGTTGGCTTCCAGCACCATTTCGCCGCCAAACTGCCAAGGCTTCAGTTGTTCAAGCGCTGCATTGAGCCCGAACAGAACGCCTAAACCATCCGGCCCATACAGCTTGTGGCTGGAAAACACGTAGAAGTCGCAACCCAGCGCCTGCACGTCATGCCGACCATGCACCACGCCTTGCGCGCCATCGACCACGGTCAGCGCGTTCTGCGCCTTGGCCATGCCGAGTAATGCTGGCAACGGCTGCCAGGCGCCGAGCACATTGGACAACTGACTGACCGCCAGTAAACGCGTGCGCGGACCGATCAAATGTACGGCGGCAGCAAGGTCGATCAGGCCGTCGGCATCCAGCGGCAGGATCACCAGCTTCAGATTGCGCCGTTGTGCCAGTTGCTGCCACGGCAGCAGGTTGGCGTGGTGCTCCAGGGCGCTGATGACAATTTCATCGCCCGGTTGAAAAAGAGGTTCCAGGCCATACGCCAGGAGGTTCAGCGCACTGGTGGCGCCGTGAGTAAAGATGATTTGCCCGCTGTCACCGGCATTCAGCCACTGGGCCACCTTCAACCGACTGTCCTCGAACGCCTGCGTGGCATGAGCGCCGGGCAGGTGTTGCGCACGATGCACATTGGCTGCGCCGTTGGCGTAGTAATGCGTCAGTGCGTCGAGCAGGGCTTGGGGTTTTTGCGTGGTGGCGGCGTTGTCCAGATAGGTCTGGTCTTGCCGTTGCAGCGCGGCGATGGCCGGGAAATCGGCACGCCACGGGGAGGGAATCATCACAGTTTTTAGCCCTGGTGAAGAGGGGCGGGATGTACGCCAAATCCTGTAGGAGTGAGCCTGCTCGCGATGGCGTCCGTGAGGGCGCTAAAAGCATCGCGAGCAGGCTCACTCCTACAATGGATTATTCAAGCACTTAGTTGTGAGCGTGCAGCGCTTCGTTCAGTTCGATCGCCGATTTGTGGGTTTTGCACTCCACAGCACCGGTTTCCGAATTGCGACGGAACAGCAGGTCAGTCTGACCGGCCAGCTCACGCGCTTTCACGACTTTAACCAGATTGTTGTGCTCGTCGAGCAGCGCAACCTTGGTACCGGCCGTCACATAGAGGCCCGACTCAACGGTGTTGCGGTCGCCCAACGGGATACCGATACCGGCGTTGGCGCCGATCAGGCAGCCTTCGCCGACCTTGATCACGATGTTGCCGCCGCCCGACAGGGTGCCCATGGTCGAGCAACCGCCGCCCAGGTCCGAGCCCTTGCCGACGAATACGCCAGCGGAAACGCGGCCTTCGATCATGCCCGGGCCTTCGGTGCCGGCGTTGAAGTTGATGAAGCCTTCGTGCATCACGGTGGTGCCTTCGCCCACGTAAGCACCCAGACGCAGACGCGCGGCGTCAGCGATGCGCACGCCAGCCGGTACCACGTAGTCGGTCATTTTCGGGAACTTGTCCACCGAGAACACTTCCAGCAGCTCGCCACGCAGACGGGCTTCCAGTTGCATTTCCGCCAGTTCGCTCAGGTCGATGGCGCCTTGGCTGGTCCACGCTACGTTCGGCAGCAGCGGGAAGATCCCGGCCAGGCTCACGCCGTGCGGCTTGACCAGACGGTGCGACAGCAGGTGCAGCTTGAGGTAAGCCTCAGGTGTCGAGGTCAGTTGCGCGTCTTCGGCCAGCAGGGTGGCGACCAGCGGCTTGTGGCTTTCCGCCAGACGTGTCAGCAGCTTGCCTTGTACGGCGTCGATGCCTTTCACGGCTTCAGCCAGTTGCGCCGCCTGAGCGGTGGTGAAGGTGATGGCCTGGTTGCCATCGGTGTAACCGAGGATCGGCGCAACCGCCGCGACCAGTTCGGCCGAAGGGTTGAGCAGTGGCTGTGCGTAGAACACTTCCAGCCACGCGCCTTGACGGTTCTGAGTGCCGACACCAAAGGCGATGCTGAACAGGGAATTGGACATGTAAATACACCTCTACAAAGAGTGACGGGCTGCTTACTTCAGAGCGGCCGCGTAGATATCTGGCTTGAAGCCAATCAGGGTTCGATCACCGAGATCGAGCACCGGGCGCTTGATCATCGAGGGTTGAGCGAGCATCAGTTCGATGGCTTTCGACTGGTCGAGATCGGCTTTGCGTTCGTCGTCGAGTTTGCGAAAGGTCGTGCCTGCACGGTTCAACACCGTTTGCCAGCCATGTTCGTCACACCATTGGGTCAGGTGCTCACGGTCGATGCCGGCGGTTTTGTAATCGTGAAAGTCGTAGCTGACAGCGTGTTCATCGAGCCAGGTGCGCGCCTTCTTCATGGTGTCGCAGGCTTTGATGCCGAAAAGGTGCAACGTTTTACTTGAAACGGTCAAGGAATCGCCCCCTTTACAGGTGCTGGAGAAAAATGGTGTCGGATTATGCCATGACCGAACGGTTTCGGGCGCCCGGCTTCATTTCCTTGCATAAATCCCTGTAGGAGCTGTCGAGTGAAACGAGGCTGCGATCTTTTGATTTTGTTTCAAAGATCAAACGATCGCAGCGTGCTGCAGCTCCTACAGGTTTGGCTTTGGTGCGTGCGACATAGGTGCAGCGGTCAGACGCATCCTAAGCGGCTAATATGGCAGTTCAACGCTGTCGATTGTCTGAGATTTCCGCTATATGCAAACTGCTTACACCGTCCTGATCCTGCTGATGCTGGTTAGCGTTTCGCGTCTGGTTGGGCGGGTCATTCCGCTGCCTCTGCCACTGGTCCAGATTGCCGCCGGCGCCTTGCTCGCCTGGCCGACCTTGGGTCTGCATGTGGCCCTCGATCCCGAATTGTTCCTGTTTCTGTTCCTGCCGCCCCTGCTGTTTTCCGATGGCTGGCGCATGCCCAAGCGCGAGTTCTGGCATTTGCGCGGGCCGATCCTCACGCTGGCGGTGGGGCTGGTGTTGTTCACTGTGGTCGGCGCCGGGTACTTCATTCATTGGCTGTTGCCGTCCATTCCACTGCCGGTAGCGTTCGCCTTGGCGGCGGTGTTGTCGCCCACCGACGCTGTGGCGGTGTCGGCCATTTCGCAAAACCGCTTGCCGACCCCGTTGATGCATATATTGCAGGGCGAGGCGCTGATGAACGATGCCTCCGGTCTGGTGACCTTCAAGTTCGCCCTGGTGGCGGCCATCACAGGCGTGTTCTCGCTGACCAATGCCAGCCTGACTTTCGTCCTGGTGGCGCTCGGCGGGTTGGCGGTCGGTGTGGCCTTGAGCTGGCTGGTCGGGCGCTTGCGGGCGTGGATGATTGCCCGTGGCTGGGATGATCCGGCGACTCATGTGGTGTTCATGTTGTTGCTGCCGTTCGCGGCTTATGTGCTGGCGGAACGTCTTGGCGTCTCGGGCATTCTCTCGGCCGTGGCGGCGGGGATGATGCAGAGCTGGCTCGATCTGTTGCCAAGGCAGACCAGCACCCGATTGCTTAATCGCAGCGTCTGGTCGCTGCTGGAGTTCGCTTTCAATGGTTTGATTTTCCTCCTGCTCGGCCTGCAATTGCCGGACATCATCAAAGCCGTGGTCAGTCACGAGCCGACGTTGTGGCCGACGTTGTTCTATCGCTGCCTCGATGTCGTGGCGATTTTTCTTGCGCTGGTTTTGTTGCGGTTTATCTGGGTGCAGAGCATCTGGCGTTTATCGGTGCTGTTGCGCCGCTTGCGCGGCAAGGGCGAGCTGACGCAAGTCCCGACCGCGCGCTCCTGCTGGCTGCTGACTGTCGGCGGTGTGCGCGGTGCAGTAACGCTGGCCGGCGTGATGTCGGTGCCGATGTTGATGGGCACGGATACGTTTCCCGAGCGTGACCTGCTGATCTTCATCGCCGCCGGGGTGATTCTGCTGTCGCTGATTTCGGCATGCATCGCGCTGCCGCTGTTGTTGCGCGGGATTGAAAAAAGCCCGGACGACAAGCGACGCCAGGAAGTGCGCGATGCCTGGCGCAAAACCGCGGAAGCGGCGATTCATGCGCTCGAGACAGAGGAAACCACTCCGCAGGACGCTGCTCAGGCCGCTTTGTCCGCCGAGTTGAAGGCGCGGATCATGTCCGAATATCGCCATCAACTGGACGTTTTCAACGATTCCGCCGAAGCGCAGGCCCTCGCGTTTCAGATGGATTTACTCGAGCGGCGCATGCGCCTGAAAGCGCTCAGGGCACAGCGTCTGGAACTCTATAGCCTCAGTCGTCATCACCAGATAGGTGATGACGTCCTCAGAGAAGTGTTGGCCGATCTGGATTTGAGTGAGGCCAATCTGGGGAAGGTCAAATAACCCATCAAGAGTCCGCACCAGATGCCTGGTGCGGACTTTTGATGATTACTGCTGGCGAGTGATGAAGGCGCGAATCCGTTCGGCGGCTTCGACACATTCGGCCAGGGGGGCAACCAGCGCCATGCGCACACGGCCTGCGCCCGGGTTGACGCCATCGACATCACGGGACAGGTACGAACCCGGCACCACGGTCACGTGCTCTTGCTCAAACAGGTCGCGGCAGAATGCGGCGTCATCACCTTGCACGTTCGGCCACAGATAGAAGCTGCCATCCGGACGCTGCACGTCCATCACCAGGCTGAGAATTTCCAGCACGGCATCGAATTTTTCCCGGTACAGAGCGCGGTTGGCGCGCACGTGGACCTCGTCGTTCCACGCGGCAACGCTGGCCAGTTGGGTTTGTACCGGCATTGCGCAGCCGTGGTAGGTGCGATACAGCAGGAAGCCTTTGAGGATATCGGCGTCGCCCGCCACAAAGCCGGAGCGCAGGCCTGGCAAGTTGGAACGCTTGGACAGGCTGTGGAACACCACGCAGCGTTTGAAGTCCTTGCGACCCAATTCAACGCAGGCCGTCAGCAAGCCCGGCGGCGGCGTTTGCTCGTCGAAGTACAACTCGCTGTAGCACTCGTCGGCGGCGATCACGAAGTCGTACTCGTCGGCCAAAGCGATCAGTTTTTTCAGGGCGTCGACCGGGATCAGCGCGCCGGTCGGGTTGCCCGGCGAGCAGAGGAACAGGATCTGGCAACGTTTCCAGATGTCCGGCGAAACGGCATCGAAATCCGGGTTGAAGCCGTTCTCGTCCAGGCACGGCAGGTAGTGCGGCTTGGCCCCGGCGAGGAACGCGGCGCCTTCGTAGATCTGGTAGAACGGGTTCGGGCTGACCACCAACGCATCATCGCCACGGTTGACTACGGTCTGGGTGAACGCGAACAGCGCTTCACGGGTGCCATTGACCGGCAGCACGTTACGCGCCGGATCGATCCAGCCGCTTGGCACGCCGAAACGACGCTCGCACCAGCCGGCAATGGCCTCGCGCAGGGCGGGGATACCGAGGGTGGTCGGGTAGACGGCCATCTGATCCAGACTGTTGGCCAGCGCTTCGGCGACAAAGCTTGGCGAGCGATGTTTCGGCTCGCCGATCGACAGGGCGATCGGGCGTTTGTCCGGGTTCGGCGTGACGGTGCCGAGCAGGGCGCGGAGCTTTTCGAACGGGTACGGCTGGAGCTGGTTCAGAGCGTTGTTCATTGGGGCTGGGTCTCGTGCAAAGCCATTTGAATCCGGGGCGCCATCAAATACTGAGGCGCGACAGTTTGATATCGGGTTCCTGATTGACGCTCAGTTGCTCAACGATCGCATCCTGCAAACGGCTGCACAGCAACGGGTCGGACAACGGTTGGTTGTGGGCGTCGGTGATGAAGAAGACGTCTTCCACCCGCTCGCCGAGGGTCGCAATCTTGGCGTTCTGCAGCGACAGGTCGAACTCGAGGAAAATCCCGCCGATCCGTGCCAGCAGGCCCGGGCGATCAGGGGCGGTCAACTCCAGCACGGTCACCGGACGCTGCGCATCGTTGTGGATGGTGACCTGCGGCGCAAAGGCGAAATGCTTGAGCTGGCGCGGCACGCGGCGCTGGATGATCGTCGGGTAATCGTCTGGGTTGCGCAGGGCTTCGGTCAGGCCTTCGCGGATCTGCTTGACCCGTGCCGGGTTGTCGCCGATGGATTCGCCTTCGTTGTCGAGCACAATGTAGGTGTCGAGGGTGAACTGGCTGCTCGAAGTGATGACCCGGGCGTCGTGAATGTTCAGGTTCAACTGATCCATCGCCGCCACGGTCACGGCGAAAAAGTCGTGCTGGTCCGGTGCATAAATGAAGATTTGCGTGCCGCCCTCGAACTCGCGCTGGGTGGTTTCCTTGATCAGCACGAGCGGCCCGCCATCGACTGGTTGCTGCAGGATCGCATCGCTGTGCCAGGCCACGTCGCCGGCGGTGTGGCGCAGGAAATAGTCATCGCCCAATTGCGCCCACAACTGCTCGACGTCGTCCGGGTCGGTGCCACCACGCACCAGAATATCCAGCGCGGCGCTTTGGGTCTGGCGGATCTGCTCTTCGCGGTCCACCGGGTTTTCCAGGCCACGGCGCAAGGCGCGCTTGGTCTCGGTGTAGAGCTGGCGCAACAGGCTGGCGCGCCACGAGTTCCACAGCGTCGGGTTGGTCGCGTTGATGTCGGCCACGGTCAGCACGTAGAGATAGTCGAGGCGGGTTTCATCGCCAACCGCCAAGGCAAAATCGTGGATCACCTGCGGGTCGGACAAGTCCTTGCGCTGGGCGGTGGTCGACATCACCAGATGGTTCTGCACCAGCCAGACAATCAGACGGCTATCCCACACCGGTAACTGATGACGCTGGCAGAACGCCTCGGCATCGACTGCGCCGATCTCCGAGTGATCGCCATGCCGGCCTTTACCGATGTCGTGGTACAGGCCCGCCATGTAGATCAGTTCGGGCTTAGGCAGTTTGGCCATGAGTTTGGCGGCCAGCGGAAATTTCTCCGAGACCTGGGTGTACTGCAATTTGCGCAGGTGCTTGATCAGGTTCAGCGTATGCGCATCGACCGTATAGATGTGAAACAGGTCGTGCTGCATCTGCCCGACGATAAAGCCGAATTCGGGCAGATAACGCCCGAGAATGCCGTAACGGTTCATCCGGCGCAGGTTGCGGTGGATGCCGAACTTGCACTTGAACAGCTCGATGAACAGGCTGGTGTTGCGAATATCGTTGCGGAAGTTGTCGTCGATCAGGTGACGGTTTTCCCTCAGCAATCGAATAGTGTCGGCACGCACGCCTTTGATTTCCGGCTGCTGGGCCATCAGCACGAAGATCTCGAGCATGGCGAATGGCGTGCGGCGGAACGCGTTGTCGTTGCGTGCCTCGATATAACCGTCGTGCAACTGGAAGCGTGAGTTGATCGGCTGCGGCGCAGCTTCGTCTTCCGGCGCGAGAATGACTTCCTCGAAATGCTGGATGATCAGGTCGCTGAGTTGGGCAATGCTCATCACCACACGGAAATATTGCTGCATGAAGTTTTCGACGGCCTGTTTGGCATCGTCGCCTTCAAAGCCGAGCAGCCCGGCGATGGTGCGCTGGTGATCGAACAGCAAGCGGTCTTCCGATCGTCCCGCCAGCATGTGCAGGGCGTAGCGCACTTTCCAGAGGAATTCCTGAGAGGAGGCGAGCAGGGCGTTTTCGCTTTCGACCAGGAAGCCTTCGCCGGCGAGAGCGCGCAGGTTCAGGGTGCCGTACTGACGCCGGGCCACCCACAGAATCGTCTGGATATCCCGCAGGCCGCCGGGCGAGCCTTTGACGTTGGGTTCCAGGTTGTATTCGGTGTCGTTGTATTTGTGGTGGCGTGCCTTTTGTTCGGCGCGCTTGGCGAGGAAGAACTCTTTGGCCGGCCACATGTGTGCGGTGCTGGTGACATCGAGCATGCGCTGACGCAGACGCTCGGGACCGCAGATGGTGCGGCTTTCCATCAGGTTGGTGACGACGGTCAGGTCAGCACGGGCCTCTTCGGCGCATTCGTCGACCGAGCGCACGCTCTGACCGACTTCCAGGCCGATGTCCCACAGCAGCGTCAGAAAGCGCTCGATGGAGTCGCGGAAAACTTCGTGGTCGGCACTGTCCAGCAGAATCAGCAAGTCGATGTCGGAATACGGGTGCAGCTCACCGCGACCGTAGCCGCCGACCGCGACCAGCGCGATGTCGGCGTCTTCGCTCCAGTTGAACTGCTCCCAGGCCTTTTGCAGGATGTTGTCGACGAACCAGGCGCGGTCTTCGATCAGGCGGCGGATGTCGCGGCCATTGCGAAAACGCGTGTCGAGCACCTCGCGAGCCTGGCGGATCGCCTTCTTGAACGCCGCGATAGGACTCGCTTTCAGGGCCAGTTCAGCCTGGAACTGGCCGCGGTCGAAGAGTTCGGGATCCACCTGCGGCATCGATTGGCTTTCCTTCTATAAGGCTGGGAGCGTTGTCTGGATCAGGCCGAGACGCGCGGGATGGTGTCATCGGCGCGCAGAGTGAAGATCTCGTAGCCGGTGTCGGTGACCAGCAGGGTGTGTTCCCACTGTGCCGAGAGCTTGCGGTCCTTGGTGATCGCGGTCCAGCCGTCGCCCAGTACTTTGGTGTCGGCCTTGCCCTGGTTGATCATCGGCTCGATGGTGAAGGTCATGCCGGCCTTCAGTTCCATGCCGGTGCCCGCGCGGCCGTAGTGGAGGATCTGCGGCTCTTCGTGGAAGACCTTGCCGATGCCGTGACCGCAGAACTCGCGAACCACCGAGAAACCGTTCTTCTCGGCGTGCTTCTGGATCACTTCGCCGATGTCGCCGAGGCGGCAGCCGGGTTTGACGATCTCGATCGCCTTGTACATGCATTCCTGGGTGATCTGCGACAGACGCTCGGCCCAGACTGGCACTTCGCCGACGTGGAACATGCGGCTGGTGTCGCCGTGGTAGCCGTCTTTGATCACGGTAACGTCGATATTCAGGGTGTCGCCGTTTTTCAGCGGCTTGTCGTTCGGGATGCCATGGCAGACCACGTGGTTGATCGAGGTGCAGATCGACTTCGGGTAGCCCTTGTAGTTGAGCGGGGCAGGGATGGCTTGCTGCACGTTGACGATGTAGTCGTGGCAGATCTGGTTCAGCTCATCGGTGGTGACGCCCGGCTTGACATGTTCGGCAATCATTTCCAGCACATCGGCGGCCAGTTTGCCGGCGACACGCATGCCAGCGATGTCCTCGGGAGTTTTGAGGTTGACGGTCATACAGGCTCTCTCTGCGCTCGGCGGCGCTTGCTGATACGGATAGGGTGGCGAGTGTTCGATTGGCGACCCTGAAAAACGCGATTCTAACAGACGCACGGCGCAATTCAGCGCCCGCGTGTATCGCTTCTCTCTATACAATGGTGCGTTCGGGGCCGATTCCAAGGGGGCTGCGCCCATGTCCTTGGTGCGAATACAGATTCCGGGTTCCGTTTCTGCGCACCCTGTGGTATAAAATGCGCCGCTTTCCGGGGATACCCCGAAAAGCTTAAATCCACACACGTGTCGACACGATGACCTGGGTGCTTTTGGCTTTATGCCATTGGTTGGTCATTGGGATACGTGGAGGCCAAACCCGACTTATTAAGGAACTATCATGTCCCAAGTCAATATGCGCGATATGCTGAAGGCCGGTGTGCACTTCGGTCACCAAACCCGTTACTGGAATCCGAAAATGGGTAAGTACATTTTCGGCGCGCGTAACAAGATTCACATCATCAACCTTGAAAAAACCCTGCCAATGTTCAACGAAGCTCTGACTTTCGTAGAGCGTCTGGCCCAGGGCAAAAACAAGATTCTGTTCGTCGGCACCAAGCGTTCCGCTGGCAAGATCGTTGCTGAAGAAGCAGCACGTTGCGGTTCGCCGTACGTCGATCACCGCTGGTTGGGCGGCATGCTGACCAACTTCAAAACCATTCGTGCTTCCATCAAGCGTCTGCGTGACCTTGAAGTTCAAGCCGAAGACGGTACTTTCGCCAAGCTGACCAAGAAAGAAGCGCTGATGCGCTCCCGTGACCTGGAAAAGCTGGATCGTTCGCTGGGCGGCATCAAGGACATGGGCGGTCTGCCAGACGCACTGTTCGTGATCGACGTTGACCACGAGCGCATCGCGATCACCGAAGCCAACAAGCTGGGCATCCCGGTAATCGGCGTTGTCGACACCAACAGCAGCCCGGAAGGCGTTGACTACATCATCCCAGGCAACGATGACGCAATCCGCGCTATCCAGCTGTACATGGGTTCGATGGCTGACGCAGTGATCCGTGGTCGCAACAATGTTGCTGGCGGCACTGTAGAATTCGCAGCTGAAGAAACTCAGGCTGCAGCTGAGTAATTAGCGCCCTGGCGTTAACTCAGTAAGCAAAAAGGGGGCTTGGCCCCCTTTTTGCCACCTCGAAAACCATTTGTCGGCAGCGCAGCTACAGCTCCTGTAACGTGCAGCAGCTACAAGGTGGGGCTCGGGAAGAATTGAACGCCCGTTCGATCGGGTGGAATGGTTGAAAACCTATCCAAGAGGAATTTGAAAATGGCAGCAATTACTGCAGCGTTGGTTAAAGAACTGCGCGAGCGTACCGGCGAAGGCATGATGGACTGCAAGAAAGCCCTGGAAAAGGCTGACGGCGACATCGAAAAAGCCATTGATGACATGCGTGCTTCGGGCGCGATCAAGGCTGCGAAAAAGGCTGGCAACGTTGCCGCTGAAGGCGCAATCGCAATCAAGGACGACGGTAAAGCTGCCGTTATCCTGGAAGTGAACTCGCAGACCGACTTCCTGGCCCTGCAAGACGACTTCAAAAACTTCGTTGCTGCCAGCGTTGAAAAAGCCTTCGCTGACAAGCTGACCGACGCTGCTCCGCTGATCGCTTCGCAAGAAGCTGCTCGTGAAGCGCTGGTTGCCAAAGTAGGCGAGAACGTCAACATCCGTCGTCTGACCCGTATCGAAGGTGACGTTGTAGGTTCGTACCTGCACGGCAACAAGATCGGTGTTGTTGTGGCTCTGAAAGGCGGTGACGTCGAGCTGGCCAAAGACATCGCGATGCACGTCGCTGCTAGCAACCCTGAGTTCCTGCTGCCTTCGCAAGTTTCGGCTGAAGCGATCGAGCGTGAAAAAGCTGTGTTCCTGCAGCTGAACGAAGAGAAGATCAAAGGCAAGCCAGAAAACATTGTTGAGAACATGGTCAAAGGCCGTATCAGCAAGTTCCTGGCAGAAGCAAGCCTGGTTGAGCAGGCGTTCGTCAAGAACCCTGAAATCAAGGTTGGCGAGCTGGCCAAGAAAGGCGGCGCAGAAATCGTTTCCTTCACTTACTACAAAGTAGGCGAAGGCATCGAGAAGCCGGTCGACAACTTCGCTGAAGAAGTTGCTGCCCAGCTGGCTGCCGCCAAGCAATAAGACGGTTTTTCAACTGTCGCCCGAAAGAGGCTGCCCGCTTACGCGCGCAGCCTCTTTTCAGATGGGGTTGCCAATTTTTAATTGGTTTCCACTTGGAACTGACTTACAAAGCCATGTTCCGATGGCGCTGAAGCAGCGCCAAGCTAGAGTGAACGCCAGCTGTAAACAGCTCGCAAAGAATTTTTAAATACGCCGCAGGAGAGATTCGCAATGGCTCAGCAGGGCAGTGGTTATCAGGCTCGCTATAAACGCATTCTACTCAAGCTTAGCGGCGAGGCCCTGATGGGCTCGGAAGAGTTCGGGATCGATCCAAAAGTGCTGGATCGGATGGCGCTGGAAGTCGGCCAACTGGTCGGCATCGGCGTACAGGTCGGTCTGGTGATCGGCGGTGGCAACCTGTTCCGTGGCGAAGCCCTGAGCAAAGCCGGTATGGATCGGGTGACGGGTGACCACATGGGCATGCTGGCCACTGTGATGAACGCCCTGGCCATGCGCGATGCGCTGGAACGTGCCAACATCTCGGCCATCGTGATGTCGGCGATTTCCATGGTGGGTGTGACCGATCACTACGATCGCCGCAAAGCCATGCGTCACCTGAACTCCAAAGACGTCGTGATCTTCGCTGCCGGTACCGGCAACCCGTTCTTCACCACGGATTCGGCAGCCTGCCTGCGTGCAATCGAAATCGATGCCGATGTCGTGCTCAAGGCGACCAAGGTCGATGGCGTCTACACCGCTGACCCGTTCAAAGACCCGCATGCCGAGAAGTTCGATCATCTGACTTATGATGAAGTACTGGATCGCAAGCTGGGCGTTATGGATCTGACCGCTATTTGCCTGTGCCGCGACCACAAAATGCCGCTGCGCGTATTCAACATGAACAAGCCCGGTGCCCTGCTGAACATCGTCCATGGCGGCGCTGAAGGCACCCTGATCGAGGAAGGTCAACAATGATCAACGAAATCAAAAAAGACGCTCAAGAGCGCATGCAGAAATCCCTGGACTCTCTGATCCACGCCTTTGGTCAGATTCGTACCGGCAAGGCTCACCCAAGCATTCTGGGTAGCGTGATGGTGCCGTACTACGGCGCAGACACTTCCATCACCCAAGTGGCCAATATCACTGTAAAAGACTCGCGCACCCTGCAAGTCGTTGCCTTCGAGCGCAACATGCTCGCCGCAGTCGACAAGGCAATCCAGAGCGCTGGTCTGAACCTCAACCCGACCAACCTGGGCGAGTTGTTGCTGATCTCCATGCCTGCCCTGACTGAAGAAACCCGCAAGGGCTTCACCAAGCAGGCGCGCAGTGCTGCCGAAGACGCGCGTGTTGCCGTGCGCAACATTCGTCGTGACGCTTTGGGTGAGCTGAAGAAACTGGTCAAGGACAAAGAAATCAGCGAAGACGAAGAACGTCGTGCTGCTGCCGATATTCAGAAAATCACCGACAAGGCTGAAGCTGATATCGACGCGGCTACCAAGCAAAAAGAAGCGGATCTGATGGCCGTATAAGGTTCGAGCTTTTAATGGACAAGACCAAGCAGACTGCGCCGTCCGCGGTGCCGCGCCATGTCGCGATCATCATGGATGGCAACAATCGCTGGGCGAAAAAACGCTTTATGCCGGGTGTCGCCGGGCATAAAGCGGGTGTGGATGCTGTGCGGGCCGTCATCGAGGTGTGCGCCGAGGCCAAGGTCGAGGTGCTCACCCTGTTCGCGTTTTCCAGTGAAAACTGGCAGCGCCCGGCCGATGAAGTCAGTGCCTTGATGGATCTGTTCTTCAAGGCATTGCGTCGTGAGGCCAAGCGCCTCAACGACAACAACATTAGCCTGCGCATCATTGGCGATCGTTCACGCTTTCATCCGGAGCTTCAGGCAGCAATGCGTGAAGCTGAAGCGATGACGGCGGGTGCCAACCGTTTCATCCTGCAAATCGCCGCCAATTACGGCGGTCAGTGGGATATTGCACAGGCTGCCCAGCGTCTGGCGCGTGAAGTTCAGGCTGGGCACCTGCGCCCGGAAGACATCACCCCGGATCTGCTGCAAACCTGTCTGGCGACCGGCGATCTGCCATTGCCGGACCTGTGCATCCGTACCGGTGGCGAACACCGCATCAGCAACTTCTTGCTGTGGCAACTGGCTTACGCCGAGTTGTACTTCTCCGACCTGTTCTGGCCGGACTTCAAACACGATGCCATGCGTAATGCGCTGGCCGATTTCGCTTCGCGCCAGCGTCGCTTCGGTAAAACGAGCGAACAGGTCGAAGCTGGAGCCCGGGTTTAATGCTTAAACAACGAATCATCACTGCGCTGATCCTGCTGCCGATCGCCTTGTGCGGTTTTTTCTTGCTCGAAGGTTCGGGTTTTGCCCTGTTCATCGGTCTGGTCGTGAGTCTGGGGGCTTGGGAATGGGCGCGTCTGGCGGGATTTACCGCTCAATCGTTCCGCGTCGGGTATGCTGCGGTCGTCGCATTGATGTTGTTCGTCATGTATGTACTGCCGGGCCTGGCACCGTGGGTGCTGGGGGCTTCGGTGCTCTGGTGGGCGGTGGCGACTTACCTTGTGCTGACGTATCCGCGTTCCAGCGAGCATTGGTCCACGGCTGCCACCAAACTGGTCATTGGCTTGCTGATTCTGTTGCCGGCCTGGCAGGGTTTGGTGCAGATCAAGCAGTACCCGCTAGGTAACTGGCTGATCATGGCGGTGATGGTGTTGGTCTGGGGTGCCGATATTGGTGCTTACTTCTCCGGGCGCAAATTCGGCAAGCGCAAGCTCGCCCCGCAAGTCAGTCCGGGTAAAAGCTGGGAAGGCGTGTACGGTGGTCTGGTGCTGAGTCTGCTGATTACCGCCATTGTCGCGTTTGTCCGCGACTGGACCGTCGCCGAGTTGCTTAAAGGCTTGATTGGCGCTGCGCTGATCGTCTTCATCTCCGTGGTTGGCGATCTGACCGAAAGCATGTTCAAGCGTCAGTCCGGTATCAAGGACAGCAGTAATCTGTTGCCCGGTCATGGCGGCGTGCTTGATCGTATCGACAGTCTGACCGCGGCCATTCCGGTCTTCGCCGTGCTGCTGTGGATGGCTGCACCGTGAGTCGCCCACAACAGATTACCGTTTTGGGTGCGACGGGCTCGATCGGCCTGAGCACGCTCGATGTCATTGCTCGTCATCCTGAGCGTTATCAGGTTTTCGCGTTGAGTGGTTTCACGCGTTTGAGCGAGCTTTTCGCCTTGTGCGTGCGCCACGTGCCGCAATTCGCTGTGGTGCCCGAGGCAACTGCCGCGCGCAGTTTGCAGGACGATTTGCGTGCCGCCGGTTTGCCGACCCGCGTATTAGTAGGGGAGGAGGGCCTGTGTCAGGTCGCTGCTGCTCCGGAAGTCGACGCGGTGATGGCAGCAATCGTTGGTGCAGCAGGGCTGCGTCCGACCTTGGCGGCCGTTGAAGCGGGCAAGAAGATTCTTCTGGCCAATAAAGAGGCGCTGGTGATGTCCGGCGCCTTGTTCATGCAAGCGGTGCGCAAGAGCGGTTCAGTACTGCTGCCGATCGACAGCGAACACAACGCGATTTTCCAGTGCATGCCACAGGATTTTGCTCGTGGATTGAGCTCGGTCGGTGTCCGTCGGATTTTACTCACGGCCTCTGGTGGTCCGTTCCGACAGACGCCCATGAGTGAATTGGCGCATGTTTCACCTGATCAGGCGTGTGCGCACCCTAACTGGTCCATGGGGCGCAAGATTTCGGTCGATTCGGCCAGCATGATGAATAAAGGTCTTGAACTGATCGAGGCTTGTTGGTTGTTTGATGCAAAGCCTTCGCAGGTCGAGGTGGTGATTCACCCGCAGAGCGTGATTCACTCGCTGGTCGATTATGTCGACGGTTCGGTACTGGCGCAGTTGGGCAATCCCGATATGCGTACGCCGATTGCCAATGCCCTGGCCTGGCCGGAGCGCATTGATTCCGGTGTAGCACCGCTGGATCTGTTCGCCGTCGCGCGTCTGGATTTCGAGGCGCCGGATGAAGAGCGCTTCCCTTGCCTGCGTCTGGCGCGGCAAGCTGCCGAGGCTGGCGACAGCGCTCCGGCGATGCTCAATGCGGCCAATGAAGTGGCGGTGGCGGCGTTTCTCGACGGACGGGTCCGTTACCTGGAAATCGCGAGTATCATCGAGGAAGTCTTGAACCTCGAGCCGGTTGTTGCATTGGCAGATCTCGAGGCCGTGTTTACGGCTGATGCCAAGGCGCGAGTCCTGGCTGAGCAATGGTTGAAGCGTCACGCTCGATAAAATTTGCAACACAATGGCTACACGCGGCACTGAACAGGATTGCGGAGAAAGTAGATGAGCGCGCTCTATATGATTGCCGGCACCCTGATCGCCTTGGGTGTGCTGGTCACCTTTCACGAATTCGGCCATTTCTGGGTCGCGCGTCGCTGTGGCGTCAAGGTTCTGCGCTTTTCCGTAGGCTTCGGCATGCCGTTGCTGCGCTGGCATGACAAGCAAGGCACCGAATTTGTAATCGCGGCGATACCGTTGGGTGGCTACGTCAAGATGCTCGATGAGCGCGAAGGCGAAGTGCCAGTCGATCAGCTTGACCAGTCGTTCAACCGCAAATCCGTGCGTCAACGTATCGCCATTGTTGCCGCCGGGCCCATTGCCAACTTCCTGTTGGCGTTGGTGTTCTTTTGGGTATTGGCCATGCTCGGCAGCGAGCAGATTCGCCCGGTCATTGGTGCAGTTGAGTCCGGCAGTATCGCCGCCAGTGCCGGTTTGAACGCTGGTCAGGAAATTGTTGCTGTCGATGGTGAGCCGACTACCGGTTGGGCTGCCGTCAATCTGCAATTGGTCCGGCGCCTTGGTGAAAGCGGTTCCCTGCAGTTGCTGGTGCGCGAACAGGGCACGACTGTCGATTCACCACGAGAACTGAAGCTGGATAACTGGCTCAAAGGCGCAGATGAACCGGATCCGATTCGCTCTCTGGGGATTCGTCCATGGCGCCCGGCCTTGCCGCCGGTGCTTGCCGAGCTTGATCCGAAAGGCCCGGCCCAGGCGGCCGGCCTAAAGACCGGCGATCGTCTGTTGGCGCTCGACGGTCAGGTGCTCAATGACTGGCAGCAAGTGGTTGATACGGTACGTACGCGCCCTGATACCAAAATCATGCTGCGCATTGAGCGCGACAATGCTCAAATCGACGTCCCTGTGACCCTTGCGGCGCGCGGTGAGAGCAAATCGCCCAGCGGATATCTGGGGGCTGGCGTAAAAGCTGTCGACTGGCCACCGGAGATGATTCGCGAAGTCAGTTATGGTCCGTTGGCCGCGATTGGTGAGGGTGCCCGTCGCACTTGGACCATGAGCATTCTGACGCTCGATTCTCTGAAGAAAATGCTGTTCGGCGAGCTCTCGGTAAAAAACTTGAGTGGACCGATAACCATTGCTAAAGTGGCGGGCGCTTCTGCCCAGTCGGGCGTCGCTGATTTCCTGAATTTCCTTGCTTATCTGAGTATTAGCCTGGGCGTTCTGAATTTGCTGCCCATTCCTGTACTGGATGGGGGGCATTTGTTGTTTTATCTGATCGAGTGGGCGCGTGGTCGCCCCTTGTCGGATCGGGTGCAAGGTTGGGGGATACAGATCGGTATCAGTTTGGTGGTCGGGGTGATGTTGCTTGCTCTGGTCAACGATCTGGGTCGTCTGTAACGCTTCGCTGAATTGCGAATCTGCCGCATTTTGCGGCAGTTTGTTTATTGCCAGTTGGAATAAGAAAGGACTTCATGAAACGTCTGCTGCTAACTGCGGTTCTCACCGTATTGATGATCGCCGAAGTTCACGCCGAGTCCTTCACTATCTCTGATATTCGCGTCAATGGCCTCCAGCGGGTCTCCGCGGGTAGCGTCTTTGGTGCCTTGCCGTTGAACGTCGGTGAGCAGGCGGATGATCGTCGCCTGGTGGAATCCACTCGTGCGTTGTTCAAAACCGGTTTCTTTCAAGATATCCAGCTGGGCCGCGAAGGCAACGTTCTGGTAATCACGGTCGTTGAACGCCCGTCGGTCGCCAGTATCGAGATCGAAGGCAACAAGGCGATCTCCACTGAAGACTTGATGAAAGGTCTCAAACAGTCCGGTCTGGCCGAAGGCGAGATCTTCCAGCGTGCCACCCTTGAGGGCGTGCGTAACGAACTGCAGCGTCAGTACGTCGCGCAAGGTCGCTACTCGGCTACCGTTGATACCGAAGTGGTCTCGCAACCGCGTAACCGCGTGGGTCTGAAGGTAAAGATCAACGAAGGCACCGTTGCGGCGATTCAGCACATCAACGTGGTGGGCAACACGGTTTTCCCTGAGGAAGACCTGACCGACCTGTTCGAACTGAAGACCACCAACTGGCTGTCGTTCTTCAAGAACGATGATAAGTACGCCCGTGAAAAACTGTCCGGTGACCTGGAGCGTCTGCGTTCCTACTACCTGGATCGTGGCTATATCAACATGGATATCGCTTCGACCCAGGTGTCGATCACCCCGGACAAGAAGCACGTCTACATCACTGTCAACGTTACCGAAGGCGAGAAGTACACCGTTCGTGACGTCAAGCTCAGTGGTGATCTGAAAGTCCCTGAAGATCAGGTCAAGTCCCTGCTGCTCGTGCAGAAGGGGCAGGTGTTCTCGCGCAAACTGATGACCACCACGTCCGAGCTGATCACCCGTCGTCTGGGTAACGAGGGTTACACCTTCGCCAACGTCAACGGCGTACCTCAGCCGCACGATGAAGATCACACCGTCGATATCCTGTTCGCTGTTGATCCGGGCAAGCGTGCCTACGTCAACCGCATCAACTTCCGTGGCAACACCAAGTCCGAAGACGAAGTGCTGCGTCGTGAAATGCGTCAGATGGAAGGCGGCTGGGCTTCGACTTACCTGATCGACCAGTCCAAGACCCGTCTTGAGCGTCTGGGCTTCTTTAAAGAGGTCAACGTTGAAACCCCGGCTGTTCCGGGTGTCGACGACCAGGTAGATGTTAACTACAGCGTTGAAGAGCAGGCTTCCGGTTCGATTACCGCAAGCGTCGGTTTCGCCCAGAGCGCCGGTCTGATCCTCGGTGGTTCGATCACCCAGAACAACTTCCTCGGTACCGGTAACCGCGTCAGCATCGGCCTGACTCGCAGCGAATACCAGAGCCGCTACAACTTCGGCTACGTTGACCCGTACTGGACCGCCGATGGCGTGAGCCTGGGTTACAACGCGTTCTATCGCACCACTGACTACAAAGACCTCGACGTCGATGTAGCTAGCTATGCGGTAGACAGCCTGGGTGCCGGCGTCAACGTTGGCTACCCGATCAGCGAAACTTCGCGTCTGACCTTTGGCCTGTCGGTTCAACAGGACGAGATCAAGACCGGTACCTACACCGTTGACGAGATTTTCGACTTCGTTAACAAGGAAGGCGACAAGTACCTGAACTTCAAGGCGTCGGCCGGCTGGTCCGAGTCCACCCTGAACAAAGGTGTATTGCCGACCCGTGGCCGTTCCCAGAGCCTGACTCTGGAATCCACCATTCCGGGCAGTGACCTGTCGTTCTACAAACTTGATTACCGCGGTCAGCTGTTCCAGCCGATCAGCGAGAACTACACCCTGCGTCTGCACACCGAATTGGGTTATGGCGACGGTTACGGCGGGACTGACGGCTTGCCGTTCTATGAAAACTACTATGCTGGTGGTTTCAACTCGGTTCGTGGCTTCAAGGACAGCACCCTCGGCCCACGCAGTACGCCGAGCCGTGGTACCAACCCGGGCACGCTGGCTGACCCCGACCAGGATCCGCTGCCGTTCGGTGGTAACGTCCTGATCCAGGGTGGTGTCGAGGTTCTGTTCCCGCTGCCATTCGTAAAAGATCAGCGCTCCCTGCGTACTTCGGTATTCTGGGATGTGGGTAACGTATTTGACTCGCAGTGCAAGGACACTACCAATGCGAACGGCTCGACGTCGAACACCAAGTGCAACGACATCAGCCTGAGCAACATGGCCAGTTCCGTGGGTGTGGGTGTGACCTGGGTCACCGCACTGGGTCCTCTGAGCTTCGCGTTGGCCATGCCGATCAAGAAGCCGGATGAGGCTGAAACTCAAGTGTTCCAATTCTCCCTCGGCCAGACGTTCTAAGCGTCTGACCCAAGATAACGACAATGGATTTTGTAGGAGTGCATCGTGCGTAAGTTGACTCAATTGGTTCTCCTGGCCTCCTTGATGGTGGCAGGCCCGGCATTTGCCGACATGAAAATCGCTGTTCTGAACTATCAGATGGCCTTGCTCGAATCCGATGCGGCCAAGAAATACGCCGTTGATGCCGAGAAGAAGTTCGGTCCGCAACTGACCAAGCTGAAGACGCTGGAAAGCAGCGCCAAGGGCATTCAGGACCGTCTGATGGCCGGTGGTGACAAAATGCAGCAAGGTGAGCGCGAGCGTCTGGAGCTGGAATTCAAGCAAAAGGCCCGTGACTTCCAGTTCCAGTCCAAGGAACTGAACGAAGCCAAGGCCGTTGCCGACCGCGAAATGCTCAAGCAACTGAAGCCGAAACTGGATAGCGCAGTGGAAGAAGTCATCAAGAAAGGTGGTTTTGACCTGGTGTTCGAGCGTGGCGCAGTGATCGATGTCAAGCCTCAGTACGACATCACGCGCCAGGTAATCGAGCGCATGAATCAGCTGAAGTAACCCATGACCGTGACTATCAAGCTCGGCCAGTTGGCCGAGTTCCTCGGCGCCACCCTGCGTGGCGACCCTGAGAAGCAAATTACTGGGCTAGCCACTTTGCAAGAGGCTGGCCCAGCTCAGTTGAGCTTTCTGGCAAATCCTCAATATCGCAAATACCTGACGGGCTCGCAGGCGGCAGCACTGTTGCTCAAAGAGGCCGATGCCGAAGGTTTTGCCGGTAATGCGTTGGTGGTGCCTGATCCTTACCTGGCTTACGCGCGTATCTCCCACCTGTTCGATCCCAAGCCAAAAGCCTCTGCGGGTATCCATCCGTCAGCGGTGATTGCGGCGGACGCGGTGGTTGATCCAAGCGCCAGCATTGGCCCTTTTGTGGTGATCGAAGCCGGTGCGCGAATTGGCGCGCAGGTGACACTGGGTGCACATTGCGTTGTTGGTGCCCGCAGCGAAATCGGTGAAGGCGGCTGGCTCGCCCCACGCGTGACGCTGTATCACGACGTGCGCATCGGCAAGCGTGTTGTGATCCAGTCCGGTGCGGTGCTCGGTGGTGAAGGCTTCGGCTTTGCCAACGAAAAAGGCATCTGGCAGAAGATTGCCCAGATCGGTGGCGTGACCATCGGTGACGATGTCGAGATTGGCGTGAATACCGCCATCGATCGCGGCGCGCTGGCCGATACCGTCATTGGCAATGGCGTGAAGCTCGACAACCAGATCCAGATCGCCCACAACGTTCAGGTCGGTGATCACACTGCCATGGCGGCCTGCGTCGGGATCTCCGGCAGCACCAAAATCGGCAAGCATTGTATGCTGGCCGGCGGTGTTGGCCTGGTCGGCCATATTGATATTTGCGACAACGTTTTCCTGACCGGGATGACCATGGTGACTCACTCGATTACCGAGCCGGGTGCCTATTCTTCCGGCACAGCCATGCAACCGGCGGCCGAATGGCGCAAAAGCGCGGCCCGCATCCGTCAGCTCGATGACATCGCGCGGCGTTTGAAACAGCTGGAAAAGCGCGTAGGGGAAGTGACCCCTGACGGCAATGCTTCATCTGATGGCTGATACCATTTCCATATCAAGTGTGCACAGCCTCTAGACTGCCTCCTTGATTTGCTAGAGGAGTGCGCGTCAGTCGCGCTCCCAATCTTTACATAGGCTTCCCCCCGAAATGATGGACATCAACGAGATTCGCGAATACCTGCCTCACCGTTACCCGTTCCTGCTGGTGGACCGGGTGGTGGAACTGGACACTGAGGGCAAGCGCATTCGCGCCTACAAGAATGTCAGCATCAATGAACCGTTCTTCAATGGTCACTTCCCTGCGCATCCAATCATGCCGGGCGTACTGATCATCGAAGCGATGGCTCAGGCTGCCGGGATCCTCGGTTTCAAAATGCTTGATGTGAAGCCTGCCGACGGCACGCTTTACTACTTCGTCGGTTCCGACAAGCTGCGCTTCCGCCAGCCTGTGTTGCCGGGCGATCAACTGATCCTCGAAGCCAAGTTCATCAGCTGCAAGCGTCAGATCTGGAAGTTCGAATGCCAGGCCTCGGTTGATGGCAAGCCGGTCTGCTCGGCTGAAATCATCTGCGCGGAACGCAAGCTATGAGTTTGATTGACCCTCGCGCAATCATCGATCCGTCGGCCGTTCTGGCTGATGGCGTCGAGGTCGGCCCGTGGTCGATCATCGGCGCAGGTGTGGAAATCGGCGAGGGTACCGTGATCGGGCCGCATGTAATCCTCAAAGGCCCGACCCGCATCGGCAAGCACAATCGCATCTACCAGTTTTCCTCGGTAGGCGAAGACACGCCCGATCTGAAGTACAAAGGCGAAGAAACTCGCCTGGTGATCGGTGACCACAATGTCATCCGTGAAGGCGTGACCATTCACCGTGGCACCGTGCAGGACCGTTCGGAAACCACGCTGGGCGATCACAACCTGATCATGGCTTATGCCCACATCGGGCATGACAGCGTCATCGGCAATCACTGCATTCTGGTCAACAACACCGCGTTGGCCGGGCATGTGCACGTGGATGACTGGGCGATCCTTTCCGGATTCACCCTGGTTCACCAGTATTGCCACATCGGCGCTCACAGCTTTTCCGGTATGGGCACTGCGATCGGCAAGGACGTTCCTGCGTTCGTCACCGTGTTCGGCAATCCCGCAGAAGCGCGCAGCATGAACTTCGAAGGCATGCGCCGTCGTGGTTTCAGCGAAGACGCGATTCATACCCTGCGTCGCGCTTACAAAACCGTCTATCGCCAAGGTTTGACGGTTGAGCAGGCGCTGGCCGAACTGGCTGAACCTGCTGCGCAATACCCGGAAGTTGCGATATTCCGCGACTCCATCCAGTCGTCGACTCGCGGTATCACGCGCTGATCATGGCCAATCTGCGTATTGCGCTGGTGGCGGGTGAAGCTTCCGGTGACATTCTCGGTGCCGGCCTCATGCGCGCGCTCAAGGCTCAGCATCCGGCCGTCGAGTTCATCGGCGTCGGTGGCCCGTTGATGCAGGCTGAAGGTCTGATGTCCTACTTTCCCATGGAACGTTTGTCGGTCATGGGCCTGGTGGAGGTTCTCGGCCGTTTGCGTGAGTTGCTCAAGCGTCGCAAGGATCTGATCGCCACGCTGGTCGCCGAGAAACCGGATGTCTTCATCGGTATCGACGCGCCGGACTTCAACCTCAATATCGAACTCAAGCTGCGTCAGGCCGGGATCAAGACCGTGCATTACGTCAGCCCGTCGGTGTGGGCGTGGCGGCAGAAGCGTGTGCTGAAGATTCGCGAAGGCTGCGACTTGATGTTGACGTTGCTGCCGTTCGAAGCAAAATTTTACGAAGAAAAGGGCGTGCCGGTTCGGTTCGTCGGTCACACCCTCGCCGATACCATTCCGCTGGAAGCTGATCGCGCTGCGGCGCGTGCCGAGCTGGGCCTGCCCGACGGCCCGCTGGTGGCGTTGATGCCCGGCAGTCGCGGCGGCGAAGTCTCCCGTCTGGGGGCATTGTTCCTCGACACCGCCGAACGTCTGCGTGCGATGCGCCCGGGTTTGCGCTTCGTCATCCCGTGCGCCAATCCTGAACGCCGTGCGCAACTTGAAGAACTGCTCGTTGGGCGTGATCTGCCGGTGACCTTGCTCGACGGCAAATCCCATCTGGCCTTGGCAGCGTGCAATGCCGTGTTGATCGCCTCCGGCACCGCCACTCTCGAAGCGCTGTTGTACAAGCGGCCGATGGTGGTGGCGTACCATTTGGCGCCGTTGACGTTCTGGATTCTCAAACGCATGGTCAAGAGCCCTTACGTGTCCTTGCCGAATCTTCTGGCCCAGCGCCTGCTGGTCCCGGAATTGTTGCAGGATGATGCGACAGTCGACGCGCTGGCACAGACCCTGTCGCCACTGATCGAAGGTGGCGAAGAACAGACCCGTGGTTTCGACGAGATCCACCGCACGTTACGGCTGGATGCCTCCAATCAGGCGGCGGACGCCGTCCTTAACCTGATCGGTCAAACGCGATGAGCAAGACAAGCATGCAGATGGGCCTGGATTTCACCCTGGTCGCCGAAGTTGAAGAGCTGGTGGCCGGCGTTGATGAAGTCGGTCGTGGCCCGTTGTGCGGTGCGGTGGTGACGGCGGCGGTGATCCTCGATCCGAACCGGCCGATCCTCGGTCTCAACGACTCGAAGAAACTCACTGAGGCCAAGCGCGAAAAGCTTTACGACGAAATCATCGAAAAGTCCTTGAGCTGGTGTATTGCGCGCGCCGAAGTCGAAGAAATCGACGAGCTGAACATCTTGCACGCGACCATGCTGGCCATGCAGCGCGCGGTGGCCGGCCTGCACATTCAGCCGAAACTGGCGATGATCGACGGCAACCGCTGCCCGCAACTGCCGATGCGCGCCGAAGCGGTGGTGCAGGGCGACGGCAAGGTGCCGGCGATTGCTGCTGCGTCGATTCTGGCCAAGGTCAGCCGCGACCGCGAAATGGCTGCCTTCGAATTGATCTATCCGGGTTACGGCATCGGTGGCCATAAAGGCTACCCGACGCCCGTTCATCTGGAAGCCTTGTCGCGTCTTGGCCCGACGCCGATTCACCGGCGCTCGTTCGCCCCGGTGCGTCTGGCTTACGAAGCGCTGGAAGGTCTGACGCAGGTTTAGTCGCAAGGCTGATGTTTTGTTCGAGGCCCGGTACAATCCGGGCCTTGTTGTCTCTATGTAACTGGACAGGATCACTATGCCGGCTTCATTCGTTCATCTACGCCTGCACACTGAATACTCCCTGGTCGACGGGCTGGTGCGGATCAAGCCGCTGGTCAAGGCACTGACGGCCATGAACATGCCGGCGGTCGCGGTCACCGACCAGAACAACATGTGTTCCCTGGTCAAATTCTACAAAAACACCATGGGCGCGGGCATCAAGCCGATCTGCGGCGCCGACCTGTGGCTGTCGAACAAGGACCCGGACGCACCGCTGAGCCGGCTCAGCCTGTTGGTGATGAACGCCAAGGGCTATCGCAACCTCACCGAGTTGATCTCGCGCGGCTTCATCGAAGGCCAGCGCAACGGCATGATCATCGTCGAGCGCGAGTGGGTTGCTGAAGCCAACGAAGGCCTGATCATGCTGTCCGCCGCCAAAGAAGGCGAGATCGGCATGGCCATGATCGGCGGCAACCCGGCTGAAGCTGAAGCGTTGGCGCGCGAATGGATGGCGGTATTCCCGGATCGTTTCTATCTGGAAATCCAGCGCACCAACCGTCCCAACGATGAAGAACAATTGCACGGTGCCGTCGCCCTCGCCGACAAGCTCGGCGCGCCGCTGGTGGCGACCAACGATGTGCGTTTCATCAAGCAGGAAGACTTCGCCGCCCACGAAACCCGCGTGTGCATCGGTGAGGGCCGTGCCCTCGACGATCCACGGCGCTCGAAGAATTACAGCGATCAGCAATACCTGAAAAGCGCCGAGGAAATGATCGAGCTGTTCAGCGATATTCCCGACGCGATTGAAAACACCGTCGAGATCGCCAAGCGCTGCAACATTGAAGTGAAACTGGGCACTCACTTCCTGCCCAACTTCCCGATTCCCGATGGCATGACCATCGACGAGTATTTCCGCAAAGTCTCCTTCGACGGTCTGGAGGAACGCTTGTCGGTGCTGCTGCCCAAGGACACCACCGAAGACTACGAAGCCAAGCGTCAGGTCTACGTCGACCGGCTGAATTTTGAGCTGGATATCATTATCCAGATGGGTTTCCCCGGTTACTTCCTCATCGTTATGGACTTTATCCAGTGGGCCAAGAACAACGGCGTGCCGGTAGGTCCGGGCCGTGGGTCGGGTGCCGGTTCGTTGGTGGCTTATGTACAGAAGATCACCGACCTCGATCCGCTGGAATACGACCTGCTGTTCGAACGTTTCCTTAACCCGGAACGGGTATCCATGCCCGACTTCGACGTCGACTTCTGCATGGACGGTCGCGACCGGGTGATCGACTACGTGGCCGAGAAGTACGGCCGCAACGCGGTAAGCCAGATCATCACTTTCGGTTCCATGGCCGCAAAAGCGGTGGTGCGTGACGTAGCGCGGGTGCAGGGCAAGTCCTACGGCCTGGCGGATCGTCTGTCGAAGATGATTCCGTTCGAAGTCGGCATGACCCTGGAGAAAGCCTACGAGCAGGAAGAAATCCTCCGTGACTTCATCAAGGTTGATGAAGAAGCTGCGGAAATCTGGGAAATGGCGCGCAAGCTCGAAGGCGTTGTGCGTAACGTTGGTAAACACGCCGGTGGTGTGGTTATTGCGCCGACCAAACTGACTGACTTCTCGCCAATCTATTGCGATGAGGCCGGTGACGGTCTGGTGACCCAGTTCGACAAGGACGACGTTGAAGCGGCCGGTCTGGTGAAGTTCGACTTCCTCGGTCTGCGGACCCTGACGATCATCGACTGGGCGCTGAAAACCATTAACCGTGATCGCGCCAAGGTCAACGAGCCGCCGCTGGATATCGCGTTTATCCCGCTGGACGACAAACCGACGTACTCGCTGTTGCAGAAAGCTGAAACCACCGCGGTGTTCCAGCTTGAATCGCGCGGCATGAAAGAGCTGATCAAAAAGCTCAAGCCCGACTGCCTGGAAGACTTGATCGCACTGGTGGCCCTGTTCCGTCCGGGCCCGCTGCAGTCCGGCATGGTGGACGACTTCATCAACCGTAAGCACGGCCGCGCCGAACTGGCGTATCCGCACTCGGATTACCAGTACGAAGGTTTGAAACCGGTTCTGGCACCGACTTACGGCATCATCCTGTATCAGGAACAGGTGATGCAGATTGCTCAGGTCATGGCCGGTTACACCCTTGGCGGTGCGGACATGCTCCGTCGGGCGATGGGTAAGAAAAAACCCGAAGAAATGGCCAAGCAGCGCGGCGGTTTCATTGAAGGTTGCGCGACCAACAACATCGACGCCGACCTTGCCGGTAACATTTTCGACCTGGTAGAAAAATTCGCCGGTTACGGCTTCAACAAATCCCACTCCGCCGCCTACGGCCTGGTCTCGTACCAGACTGCGTGGCTGAAAGCTCACTACCCGGCGCCGTTCATGGCAGCGGTACTTTCTGCGGACATGCACAACACCGACAAGGTCGTGACCTTGATCGAGGAAGTGCGCACGATGAAGCTGCGCCTCGATGCGCCGGACGTGAACACTTCGGAGTTCAAGTTCACGGTGAACGACGACGGCCGCATCGTTTACGGCCTGGGCGCGATCAAAGGTGTTGGTGAAGGCCCGGTTGAGGCGATCACCGAGGCGCGTCAGGAAGGTCCGTTCAAGGATCTGTTCGATTTCTGCGCGCGGGTCGACCTCAAGCGCATCAACAAACGTACCCTCGACGGCTTGATCCGCAGCGGTGCGCTGGATCGTCTGGGGCCGTACTTCCATGACGAACAGAAGGCTTATCAGGCCAACATCGACCGCAACCGCGCCGTGCTGCTGGCAGCGATGGAAGAGGCGATCAAGGCGGCCGAGCAGACCGCGCGTACCCACGACTCTGGTCACGCCGACCTGTTTGGCGGGCTGTTTGTCGAGGAAGACGCCGACGTGTATGCGTCGCACCGCAAGGCCAAGGAGCTGACTCTCAAGGAGCGCCTCAAAGGTGAGAAAGACACCTTGGGCCTGTACCTGACCGGTCACCCGATCGACGAATACGAAGGCGAGATCCGCCGTTTCGCCCGTCAGCGCATCATCGACCTGAAGCCGGCGCGCGATACGCAAACCGTGGCGGGGATGATCATTGCCCTGCGGGTGATGAAGAACAAGAAGGGCGACAAGATGGGTTTCATCACCCTCGACGACCGTTCGGGGCGGATTGAGGCGTCGCTGTTTGCCGATGCGTTCCATTCTGCGCAGTCGTTGTTGCAGACCGACGCGATGGTGGTGGTCGAAGGCGAAGTCAGCAACGATGACTTCTCCGGTGGCCTGCGCCTGCGGGTCAAACGTGTGATGAGCATGGAAGACGCGCGCACCAATCTGGCCGAAAGCCTGCGCCTGAAGCTGCAAACCCAGGATCTCAAAGGCGATCAGCTACGCTGGTTGGGGGATTTGCTCAAGCGTCATCGCGGCGCGTGCCCGATCACCATGGAGTACACCAGCCCGGATGCGAAGACCTTGCTGCAGTTCGGCGAGACCTGGCGGATCGATCCGGCGGATGCGTTGATTCAAGCCCTGCGTGACCAGTTCGGGCGAGACAACGTCTTCCTCCAATACCGTTGACCGGCAAGTGCCATCATGGCGCTTGCCCGCAACCTGAATTTTTAATCTCGACCTCAGCGCGCCTCTCCCTTAAGGTAGGGCGCGAATAGACAACCGGCCGGCCCAAGCTCATTTGGGACACGACCCAAGACGGACGCCTATGAACCCGAATTTTCTAGATTTCGAACAGCCGATCGCCGACCTGCAAGCCAAGATCGAAGAGTTGCGCTTGGTCGGTAATGACAATTCGCTGAATATCGGCGATGAGATCTCCCGCCTGCAGGACAAGAGCAAAACGCTGACCGAAGACATCTTCGGCAAGCTGACCAGCTGGCAGATCGCACGCCTGGCGCGTCACCCGAAACGCCCGTACACCCTCGACTACATCGAGCATATCTTCACCGAGTTCGACGAACTGCACGGTGACCGTCACTTCTCTGACGACGCGGCCATCGTTGGCGGTATCGCCCGTCTGGAAGACCAGCCGGTGATGATCATCGGTCACCAGAAGGGTCGTGAAGTCCGTGAGAAGGTGCGCCGTAACTTCGGCATGCCGCGTCCGGAAGGCTACCGCAAGGCTTGCCGTCTGATGGAGATGGCCGAGCGTTTCAAAATGCCGATCCTGACCTTCATCGACACCCCGGGTGCCTATCCTGGCATCGACGCTGAAGAGCGTAACCAGAGCGAAGCGATCGCCTGGAACCTGCGCGTGATGTCGCGCCTGAAGACCCCGATCATCGCCACCGTTATCGGTGAGGGTGGTTCCGGTGGTGCACTGGCCATTGGCGTCTGCGACCAGCTAAACATGCTGCAGTACTCGACCTACGCGGTAATCTCGCCGGAAGGTTGCGCTTCGATTCTCTGGAAAACCGCCGAAAAAGCGCCGGATGCTGCTGAAGCAATGGGCATCACCGCCGAGCGTCTGAAAGGCCTGGGCATTGTCGACAAGGTGATTGGCGAGCCTCTGGGCGGCGCGCACCGTGATCCGGCGGCTGCGGCTGCATCGATCCGTGCCGAGCTGAGCTCGCAACTGGCGATGCTGAAGAAGTTCGATAACGAAGCGTTGCTGAAGCGCCGTTATGATCGACTGATGAGCTATGGTCTCTAAGTCGAGCGCAATACCCCTGTAGGAGTGAGCCTGCTCGCGATGAGGGCGTAACATTCAACCAATGTGTTGGCTGTCACACCGCTATCGCGAGCAGGCTCACTCCTACATTTGTTTTGGGGCAAAGAGTTAAATATGGGGCAGTCCATGATTGATTTGCCTTCACGGCTTTTGCACAACCTTGAGCCTTGGCGCAATGCCGCTCATTGGCGTATCGCGTTTTCCGGTGGTCTCGATTCCACCGTCCTGCTGCACCTGCTTGCCGATCTGGCAAAAACCGAATCCATCCCCGCGCTAAGCGCTATCCATATCCATCACGGCCTTCAGGCTGCGGCTGATGCGTGGCCGCAACATTGCCAGTCCGTGTGTGATGCGCTGGGAGTGCCGTTGCTGATCGAGCAGGTGACGGTGCAACCAGGCGCGAGTCTGGAGCGGGCGGCGCGGGATGCGCGTTACGCCGTGTTCAGTGCGCTGACCCAAGCTAATGAGGCGTTAATCACTGGTCAGCACCGTGATGATCAGGCGGAAACACTGCTGTTCCGGCTGCTGCGTGGTGCGGGAGTGCGCGGATTGTCGGGAATGCCGCAGCAAAGGCCAGTGGGGCAGGGCATGTTGATTCGCCCGTTGCTGGATGTCACTCGAGCCGAGCTGGAACGTTACGCGCAGGCTCACTCGTTAAGCTGGATCGAAGATCCGTCAAATCAGGATCGACAGTTCTCGCGCAATTACCTGCGCCATCAGGTCATGCCGGTGCTGAGCGAGCGCTGGCCGCAAGCGCAGGCGAACATGGCCCGCAGCGCCGCGCATCTGCGTGAAGCTCAGGGGCTGCTCGATGAGTTGGCGCAGATCGATCTGGCGCAAGCCGCGACTGCTCATGATTATGAATGGCTGGTTTTACCGTCGCTGGAACTGGCGCCGCTCGCCGCACTGTCTGCTGCCCGGCAACGAAACGCGATCAGCCATTGGCTCGAACCCTTCACGCAACTGCCAGATACCGACCACTGGTCGGGTTGGAAAAATCTGTGCGACGCCGCTCACGATGCTTCACCAGTATGGCGTCTGGCCGATGGCGAGCTTCATCGCAGCGCCGGGCGTCTGTGGTGGCTGAGTGGCAACTGGCTACGCACGCCGATGATCGGCGTCGAGTGGCAGAGTCCGGCGTCAGCGCTACGCTTGGCCGATAACGGACATGTCACGTTCAGCGGGCAGACTCCCGTCGGGCCTTTGCGCATTGCCTATCGTCAGGGCGGTGAAGTCATGCAACTGGCGGATCGCGGCCACCGTGACCTCAAGCGCCTGCTCAATGAGCGCGCGGTCCCGGGCTTCATGCGTGGCAGATTGCCGCTGCTGTTTCGCGGCGATGAATTGCTCGCGGTGGCGAACCTGCCGGGACTTGATGGTCATGCACAGGACGGCTGGAAATTGCATTGGCTGCCAACAGACGAAGATCAAGGTTTGAGCTGAAAGGAGCATTCCGGTAGACTACGCTCCCTTCTTGATACAACTTCTGTGGATTCGCCTGAATTGCAGGAGTTGCCGATTACCAAGCAGTCTTTGCTGGGCGATTCCAAAAAATGTGTAGCGAGCAACGTACCGGTGTTTCACCTGCCGGTCTGTCCCAACGCGGCGGTTTTTTTGAAAGGTGCACTGTGATTAATGCAGGTGATCGGGGGCTTCGGCCTTCCTTCGCTTTCCCCGGCGGCTCGTACCGCTTTAACGCAGACTTCTAGGGTTTTTCATGACGCGCTACATATTCGTCACGGGCGGTGTTGTTTCTTCATTGGGGAAAGGCATTGCATCGGCTTCATTGGCAGCCATCCTGGAGGCGCGGGGACTTAAGGTCACCATGCTGAAGCTGGATCCGTACATCAACGTCGATCCGGGCACCATGAGCCCGTTCCAGCACGGTGAAGTGTTCGTCACCCACGACGGCGCCGAGACCGACCTGGACCTGGGGCACTACGAGCGGTTCATCCGCACGACCATGACCCAGAACAACAACTTCACCACCGGTCGTGTCTACGAGCACGTGCTGCGCAAAGAGCGCCGTGGTGACTACCTGGGTGCAACCATCCAGGTGATCCCGCACATCACCGACGAAATCAAGCGCCGCATCATCAAGGGTGCCGGTGACGCTGACGTGGCGATGGTTGAAATCGGTGGCACCGTCGGTGACATCGAGTCGCAACCGTTCCTCGAAGCCATCCGTCAACTGCGTTTCGAAGTCGGCGCCAAGCGCGCGATGCTGATGCACCTGACACTGGTGCCGTACATCGCCACCGCTGGCGAAACCAAGACCAAACCAACCCAGCACTCGGTAAAAGAACTGCGTTCGATCGGCCTGCAGCCAGACGTGCTGGTGTGCCGTTCCGATCACCCGATCGACATCTCGTCGCGTCGCAAGATCGCTCAGTTCACCAACGTTGAAGAGCGTGCGGTGATCGCACTGGAAGACGCCGACACCATCTACAAGATCCCGGGCATCCTGCACTCGCAGGGTCTGGACGATTTCGTCGTTGAGCGTTTCGGCCTGCAATGCGGCAGCGCGGATCTGTCCGAGTGGGACGCGGTGGTTGACGCCAAGCTGAATCCGGAACACGAAGTGACCATCGCCATGGTCGGCAAGTACATGGAGCTGCTGGACGCTTACAAGTCGTTGATCGAAGCGATGAGTCACGCCGGCATCAGCAACCGCACCAAGGTCAACCTGCGTTACATCGATTCCGAAGACATCGAAAACCAGGGCACTGCGCTGCTCGAAGGTGTTGACGCGATCCTCGTACCGGGCGGCTTCGGTCTGCGCGGCGTGGAAGGCAAGATCACTGCCGTTCAGTACGCTCGCGAAAACAAGGTTCCATACCTGGGTATCTGCCTGGGCATGCAAGTGGCGGTCATCGAGTTCGCCCGTAACGTGATGGGCTGGAAAGACGCCAACTCCACCGAGTTCGATCGCGCCAGCGGCCATCCGGTTGTCGGTCTGATCACCGAGTGGGAAGACGCGACCGGTGCCGTTGAAGTTCGTACCGAATCGTCCGACCTGGGCGGCACCATGCGCCTTGGCGCTCAGGACTGCCTGCTTGAAGCCGGTTCCAAGGTCCACGACTGCTACGGCAAGGACGTGATCGTCGAGCGTCACCGTCACCGTTACGAAGTGAACAACAACCTGCTGCCACAGCTGATCGAAGCTGGCCTGAAAATTTCCGGTCGCTCCGCTGATGCGGCGCTGGTTGAAGTGGTTGAAGCGGCCGATCACCCATGGTTCGTTGCTTGCCAGTTCCACCCTGAGTTCACCTCGACACCACGTGATGGCCATCCGCTGTTCAGCGGTTTTGTCAAAGCAGCGTTGGCTCAACACCAGAAGAAGGCGTAACCCCGATGGCACAGAAGATCATCCGCGTCGGCGACATCGAAATTGCCAACGACAAACCCATGGTGCTGTTCGGCGGCATGAACGTGCTGGAAAGCCGTGACATGGCCATGCAGGTTTGCGAAGAGTACGTAAAGGTCACCGAAAAACTCGGTATCCCTTACGTGTTCAAGGCCAGTTTCGACAAGGCTAACCGTTCTTCTGTGGCCTCTTATCGTGGTCCTGGCCTGGAAGAGGGCATGCGCATCTTCCAGGACATCAAACAAGCCTTTGGCGTGCCGATCATCACCGACGTCCACGAGCCTGATCAGGCCGCGGTCGTCGCTGAGGTCTGCGACATCATTCAACTGCCGGCCTTCCTGTCGCGCCAGACCGATCTGGTCGTCGCGATGGCCAAGACCAATGCAGTGATCAACATCAAGAAAGCCCAGTTCCTCGCGCCTCAGGAAATGAAACACATCCTGAACAAGTGTGTGGAAGCGGGTAACGATCAATTGATCCTCTGCGAGCGTGGTTCGAGCTTCGGCTACAACAACCTCGTGGTCGACATGCTCGGCTTCGGCATCATGAAGCAGTTCGAGTACCCGGTATTCTTCGACGTGACCCACGCGCTGCAAATGCCTGGCGGTCGTGCCGACTCCGCTGGCGGTCGCCGTGCCCAGGTTCTGGATCTGGCCAAGGCGGGCATGAGCCAGTCGTTGGCAGGTCTGTTCCTCGAAGCGCACCCGGATCCGGACAATGCCAAATGCGACGGCCCTTGCGCCTTGCGTCTGGACAAACTGGAGCCATTCCTGGCCCAGCTCAAGGCTTTGGACGAACTGGTGAAGAGTTTTCCGACGGTAGAAACCGCGTAACACTCAATTCTCCGGTAAAGTACCGCACGATTTGTCGCTCATGCCCTCGGGCATGAGCGTTATCGTCTGCAAGCCTGCCCGCTGCACACCCCTTGCCGACGGTAAAAAGATTTCCTCTAGCTGCGTCGTTTTCGTCAACTTTGGAGTGTTTACAACAATGGCAAAAATCGTCGACATCAAAGGTCGTGAAGTTCTCGACTCCCGTGGCAATCCCACCGTGGAAGCGGACGTGCTTCTCGACAACGGCATCATCGGCAGCGCTTGCGCGCCGTCCGGTGCATCCACTGGCTCGCGTGAAGCACTCGAGCTGCGTGATGGCGACAAGAGCCGTTACCTGGGCAAGGGCGTGCTCAAAGCGGTAGCCAACATCAACGGTCCGATCCGCGATCTGCTGCTGGGCACCGACCCAAGTGACCAGAAAGCCCTGGATCACGCGATGATCAAGCTCGACGGTACCGAAAACAAGGCAACCCTGGGCGCCAACGCCATCCTCGCCGTGTCCCTGGCTGCGGCCAAGGCTGCTGCACAGGATCAGGACCTGCCGCTGTACGCACACATCGCCAACCTCAACGGCACTCCGGGTGTTTACTCGATGCCGGTACCGATGATGAACATCATCAACGGTGGCGAGCACGCCGATAACAACGTCGACATCCAGGAATTCATGGTGCAGCCGGTTGGCGCCAAGTCGTTCTCGGAAGGTCTGCGCATGGGCACCGAGATTTTCCATCACTTGAAAGCTGTGCTGAAGGCCCGTGGCCTGAGCACTGCCGTTGGCGACGAAGGCGGTTTCGCACCGAACCTGGCGTCCAACGAAGACGCGCTGAAAGTGATCTCGGAAGCTGTGGCCAACGCCGGTTACAAGCTGGGCACCGACGTGACCCTGGCGCTGGACTGCGCGGCTAGCGAATTCTACGAAGACGGCAAGTACAACCTGTCCGGCGAAGGCCAGGTGTTCACCGCTGAAGGTTTCGCCGATTACCTCAAAGGCCTGACCGAACGTTATCCGATCATCTCGATCGAAGACGGTCTGGACGAGTCCGACTGGGCTGGCTGGAAGATCCTCACCGACAAGATCGGCGAGAAGACTCAGCTGGTGGGCGACGACCTGTTCGTAACCAACACCAAGATCCTGAAAGAAGGCATCGATAAAAAGATCGCCAACTCGATCCTGATCAAGTTCAACCAGATCGGCACCCTGACCGAAACCCTGGAAGCCATCCAGATGGCCAAGGCTGCCGGTTACACCGCAGTGATCTCGCACCGTTCGGGCGAAACCGAAGATTCGACCATTGCCGACCTGGCTGTGGGCACCTCGGCTGGCCAGATCAAGACCGGTTCCCTGTGCCGTTCCGACCGCGTTTCCAAGTACAACCAACTGCTGCGTATCGAAGAGCAGTTGAATGGCAAGGCCAAGTACAACGGTCGCAGCGAGTTCCGCGGCTAAGTACAAATCGATGGAAGGACACCGGATTGTGTCGAAAAAGTCGTGACAGCGATGGATTTGCCACTAATCTGATGCCTTAACAGCACAAGCCTGGGTCTTCCAGGCTTCGTGCTATCAGATGCTTCAAAGTTTTGGCGTGGCTGTCTTTTTTCACTGGATACCTGATATTCGATGCGCAGTCCTTACTGGTTGTTTCTCGTTTTGCTCTTGCTACTGGCCGGTTTGCAGTACCGCCTGTGGGTGGGCAATGGCAGTCTGGCGCAAGTCGCCGAGCTGAATCAGCAGATAGCTGATCAACACGCCGAGAACGAAGGTTTGCTGGAGCGCAATCGCGTGATGGACGCTGAAGTCAGCGAGTTGAAAAAGGGCATGGAGACCGTTGAAGAGCGGGCTCGTCACGAACTGGGCATGGTCAAGGACGGCGAAACCCTTTACCAGTTGGCCCAATGATCAATTCCCTGCCGGCCTTCTGGGCCGTGATTCCTGCTGCGGGCATCGGTGCCCGAATGGCCGCGGACCGTCCCAAGCAATACCTGCAACTGGGCGGACGCACAATTCTCGAACACAGCCTCGGCTGCTTCCTCGATCACCCAAGCCTTAAGGGCCTGGTGGTCAGTCTTGCTGTTGATGATCCTTATTGGCCGAACCTGGCGTGCGCTGGCGATTCGCGTATTCAGCGCGTCGAGGGCGGCGCCGAGCGTTCCGGCTCGGTGCTCAATGCTTTGCTGCATTTGCATGCGCAGGGTGCCGATGATGAGGATTGGGTGCTGGTGCACGATGCGGCACGACCGAATCTGAGTCGCGAAGATCTCGACAAGTTACTGGATGAACTGGCGGACGATCCGGTCGGCGGCCTGCTCGCCGTTCCGGCGCGCGACACCTTGAAGCGAGTCGACAAGCACGGTCGTGTGCTGGAGACCGTGGATCGCAGCGTGATCTGGCAGGCGTATACGCCGCAGATGTTTCGCCTCGGCGCGTTGTATCGGGCGTTGGCGGACAGTCTGGTGGCGGATGCTGTGATCACTGATGAAGCTTCGGCGATGGAGTGGGCGGGGCTTAAGCCTCGTCTGATTGAAGGGCGGGCGGATAACCTCAAGGTGACCCGGCCGGAAGATCTGGAGTGGTTGCGTCAGCGTTGGGCGAATCGCCGCTGAATTTTTGTGGTGCCTGTTGAATCGCCATCGCGAGCAGGCTCACTCCTACATTTTGAAATGCGTTCCCCTGTAGGAGTGAGCCTGCTCGCGATAGCGCATTTACAGCCAACGCAACACTCATTCCTGATACTCCGGCCGCTCAGCCAATCCTTCCTTGAGAAAATCCACCAACTTGCGCACCTTCGGCGACAAGTGCCGCTGTTGCGGGTATAGCGCCCACACCGCCGTATTTGGTGGCTGATGCGCCTCCAGCAACGAAATTAGCGCGCCGCTGTGCAAATGCTCCAGCACGTAATAATCCGGCAACTGACACAGCCCAACCCCCTGCAACGCCGCATCCAGCACCGCTTGCCCGCTGTTGCAGCGCCAGTTGCCCTGCACGCGCTGGGAAAACTCCCGTCCGTTTTGCTCAAGCTGCCAGATGTCCGAGCTGCCAATCAGGCAATTGTGCCGACTCAATTCCGACAGGCTATGTGGGCGACCGTACCGCTCGACGTAGGACGGTGACGCACACAGATACATTCGCCGTGGCGCCAGGCGTGTCGCGACCAACCGCGAGTCCTGCAAGCGGCCCAGGCGAATCGCCAGATCAAGGCCTTCATGTACCAGATCGAGCTGGCGATTGCTCAGTTCGATATCGATGCGCAGTTGTGGATAAAGCCCCATGAACCGCGTCACCAGCGGCACGATAAAACGCTCGCCGTAGGCTACTGCGCAGGTCATGCGCAGCATGCCCTTCGGTTCGCTGGTCAGATCGCCGACGGCGCGCAATGCTTCCTCGCGACCGTCCTGCAAGCGTTGGCAATGTTGCAGGAAGGTCTGCCCGGCCTCAGTCAGTGTCACCCGGCGTGTGCTGCGATAGAGAAGTCGCGTCTGAAGTCTTTCTTCCAGCCGTACGATTTGTCGGCTGATGTGCGAGGACGAAACTCCAAGACGCTCGGCAGCGGCAGTGAACTGGCTGCATTCAGCGACGGCGACGAACTCGTCGATGCCTTCCCAGCGATTTTCGGACATCGGGATTATCCCTGTATGGCAATAATGTTTTGCTTTTGTCCTGATTATTCATCGTGAAGCCATGTATTACACTCCTTGTCTGGTTTTTTATTCATTGGATTCACTGGAGAGTCAGCATGATCAAGTCGCGCGCCGCCGTTGCCTTCGAGGCCAAGAAGCCGCTGGAAATCGTAGAAGTCGATGTCGCCATGCCCAAGGCCGGTGAAGTCCTGCTGCGCGTAGTGGCTTCCGGGGTTTGCCACACAGACGCTTACACCCTGTCCGGTGCAGACCCGGAAGGTATCTTCCCGTCGATCCTCGGCCACGAAGGCGGCGCCATCGTCGAAGCGATCGGCGAAGGCGTGACCTCGGTTGCGGTGGGCGATCACGTCATTCCGCTGTATACCCCGGAATGCGGCCAGTGCAAATTCTGCAAGTCGGGCAAGACCAACCTGTGTCAGGCGATTCGCGCGACTCAGGGCAAGGGTTTGATGCCGGACGGCACTTCGCGTTTTTCCTACAAGGGCGAAACCATTTTCCACTACATGGGTACTTCGACATTCTCGGAATACACCGTGTTACCGGAAATCTCCGTGGCCAGGATCTCCAAAGATGCGCCGCTGGAAAAGGTTTGCCTGCTGGGCTGCGGCGTCACCACCGGTATCGGTGCGGTACTCAACACTGCCAAGGTCAAACCCGGTGACACCGTGGCCATCTTCGGTCTGGGCGGCATTGGTTTGTCCGCAGTCATTGGCGCGGTGAAAGCCAAGGCTGCGCGAATCATCGCCATCGACATCAACCCGGCCAAGTTCGAGATCGCCAAACAACTCGGCGCTACCGACTGCGTAAACCCGAAAGATTTCGATCGTCCGATCCAGGAAGTGATCGTCGACATGACCGATGGCGGTGTCGACTTCTCCTTCGAGTGCATCGGCAACGTGCAATTGATGCGCGCCGCCCTTGAGTGCTGCCACAAAGGTTGGGGCGAGTCGGTCATCATCGGTGTTGCCGGTGCCGGTCAGGAAATCGCTACCCGTCCATTCCAGTTGGTGACCGGTCGCGTCTGGCGCGGTTCGGCATTCGGTGGCGTGCGCGGTCGTACCGAGTTGCCAAGCTACGTCGACATGGCCCAGAGCGGCGAGATTCCGCTGGATACTTTCATCACCCACACCATGGGCCTGGAAGACATCAACAAGGCCTTCGACCTGATGCACGAAGGCAAGAGCATCCGTACCGTCATTCATTTCTAAAAGCAGAGCCAAGTACAAGCTTCAAGCTGCAAGCAAAGGCGCTTTTGCCCTTTCTTGAAGCTCGAAGCTTGCCACTTGCAGCTGGGAGAATCCCATGAGTCTGGAAAACATCTCCTGTCAGAAGAGTTTCGGCGGTTGGCACAAGCGTTATCGCCATCGCTCAGACGTGCTCGGTTGCGACATGGTGTTCGCCGTATACCTGCCGCCGCAGGCGGAACAGGGCGGCAAGTTGCCGGTGGTGTACTGGCTGTCAGGCCTGACCTGCACCGACGAGAATTTCATGCAAAAGGCCGGCGCGATGCGCATGGCTGCCGAACTGGGTCTGATCATCGTTGCGCCGGACACCAGCCCTCGTGGGCCGGATGTGCCGGGTGATCCGGATGGCGCGTGGGATTTCGGCCTCGGTGCCGGTTTCTATCTGAATGCCACGCAGGAACCTTGGTCGCGCCACTATCGGATGCATGACTATGTCGTGCATGAGTTGCCTGCACTGGTCGAAGCGCATTTCCCCGCCTCGGACAAACGCAGCATCAGCGGTCACTCCATGGGCGGTCACGGTGCGCTGGTCTGCGCGCTGCGTAACCCGGGACGCTATCAATCGGTGTCGGCGTTCTCGCCAATCAACAACCCGATGGATTGCCCGTGGGGTCAGAAAGCCTTTTCGCGCTACCTGGGCGAAGACCGTTCCAAATGGAAAGAGTGGGATGCCTGCGCACTGATTGCCGAGGCGGATGAAAAACTGCCGCTGCTGGTCGATCAAGGGGATCGCGATGACTTCCTCGCCACCCAGCTCAAACCCGAAGCTCTGCAACAAGCGGCAAAACAAGCGGGTCATCCGCTGACATTGCGCTTGCAACCGGGCTACGACCACAGCTATTTCTTCATCTCAAGCTTCATAGACGACCACTTGCAGCATCACGCACAAGCCCTTCGGGACTAATGCAGGTAGAATCACGCCCTGACAAAAATCGGGGCGTTTTTTTATGCGTATTGGCCACGGCTATGATGTGCACCGTTTCGCTGAAGGCGATTTCATTACTCTGGGCGGCGTGCGCATCGCACACAGCTTCGGGCTGCTCGCTCATTCCGACGGTGACGTCCTGCTGCACGCCTTGAGCGATGCCTTGCTCGGCGCCGCTGCGCTGGGTGATATCGGCAAGCATTTCCCGGACACCGACCCGCAATTCAAGGGCGCCGACAGCCGTGTGTTGCTGCGTCATGTGGTCGCGCTGATCCATGCCAAAGGCTGGAAAGTCGGCAACGTCGACAACACTATCGTTGCCCAGGCACCGAAAATGGCCCCGCATATCGAATCGATGCGCGCGCTGATCGCGGCGGATCTTCAAGTTGAGTTGGATCAAGTGAACGTGAAAGCTACCACCACCGAAAAGCTCGGCTTTGTCGGTCGCGAAGAAGGCATCGCCGTGCACTCCGTTGCCTTGTTGCTGCGCGCATGAATGAACTGCAATTGCTCGGCCCGCGTGCCTATGGTGAACCCCTCGGCACGGCGGTACTGAAAGCCATCGCTGAAGACTTTCAGGTCGATGAAGTCCTCGATATTCCGTTCAGCGGCGATGGCGAACATCTGTGGATCTGGGTCGAAAAACGCGGCCTGAACACTGAAGAAGCCGCGCGGCGTATCGCCAAGGCTGCCGGCGTGCCGTTGCGCACCGTCAGCTATGCCGGTCTCAAGGATCGTCAGGCGCTGACTCGCCAGTGGTTCAGCGTGCAATTGCCGGGCAAGGCCGATCCGGATCTGTCGGCGGCGGAAAACGACACGCTGAAGATTCTCAAGACCACTCGCCACAAACGCAAACTGCAACGCGGTGCGCATTCGGCCAACGGTTTCACCTTGCGTTTGACTCAGTTCGATGGCGACAAAGCAGCGATTGAGCAGCGTCTGCAGCTGATAGCCCAACAAGGCATCCCCAATTATTTCGGCGCCCAGCGTTTCGGCCACGACGGCGGCAATGTTGTTGATGCGCGTTCTTGGGCGGCGCGCAAGGCGTTGCCGGAGCAACGCAATGTTCGTTCGCGCCTGCTCTCGACCGCGCGCAGTTTTCTCTTCAACAAGGTGCTCGCCGCACGAGTGGCCGATGGCACCTGGCAAAAAGCCCAGGTCGGCGACCTGCTCGCGTTCACCGACAGCCGCAGTTTTTTCCCGGCCGGAGAAGCTGAATGCAGCGACCCGCGTCTGGCGATTCTCGATCTGCACCCGACCGGTCCTCAGTGGGGCGAAGGTGACTCGCCGACCGCAGGCGTTGTCCATGAATTGGAGCAGGGGATCGCCGCCGATGAAGCAGAGCTGCGCGATTGGTTGATTCATGCCGGCATGAGCCACGAACGTCGCATCCTGCGGCTGCCCATTGCCGGGTTGACGTGGCATTATCCCCAGCCTGACATTCTGCAACTGGAATTCGTCCTCCCGGCCGGATGCTTCGCCACCGTATTGGTGCGCGAGCTTGTTGATCTGGTGCCGGTGGGGCAGACGGACAGCCCATGCGTATTCTGATTTCTAACGACGATGGGGTAACCGCACCCGGTCTCGCCGCGCTTTATGCTGCGCTGGCGGATTACACCGAGTGCGTGGTTATCGCCCCGGAGCAGGACAAAAGCGGCGCCAGCAGTTCGCTGACGCTCGACCGTCCGCTGCACCCGCAATACCTGGCCAACGGCTTTATCAGCCTCAACGGCACCCCGACCGACTGCGTGCACCTGGGCCTCAACGGCTTGCTGGAGCGCGAGGCGGACATGGTGGTTTCCGGGATCAACCTCGGCGCCAATCTTGGCGATGACGTGCTGTATTCCGGGACAGTGGCGGCCGCCCTTGAGGGACGTTTTCTCGAGCGTCCGTCGTTCGCTTTTTCGCTGGTCTCGCGGCAGGTGGATAATCTGCCGACGGCGGCCTACTTTGCGCGCAAACTGGTCGAGGCCCATGCCGGGCTTGATCTGCCACCGCGCACGGTGCTCAACGTGAACATTCCCAATCTGCCGATCGACCATATTCGCGGTATTCAATTGACCCGCCTCGGCCATCGCGCCCGTGCAGCGGCGCCGATGAAAGTGGTCGATCCACGGGGCAAGGCCGGTTACTGGATTGCCGCGGCCGGTGATGCCGAAGATGGCGGCCCGGGCACTGATTTTCACGCAGTGATGCAGGGCTATGTTTCCATCACGCCGTTGCAGCTCGATCGCACCTTCAACGATGCGTTCAGAAGCCTCGACGGCTGGCTGGAGGGACTGCGCTGATGGCCCGTGAACATGAAGACAGGCTGCGCAGCGGGATCGGCATGACCTCTCAGCGTACCCGCGAGCGGCTGATCCAGCGCCTGTACGAAGAGGGCGTGTCCAACGCCAAGGTGCTGGAAGTGATCCGGCGTACGCCGCGTCATCTGTTCGTCGATGAAGCGCTGGCACACCGTGCTTATGAAGACACGGCGCTGCCGATCGGCAATAACCAGACGATTTCCCAGCCTTATATGGTGGCGCGCATGAGCGAGCTGCTGCTGGAGGCGGGCCCACTGGATAAGGTGCTGGAGATCGGCACCGGTTCCGGTTACCAGACGGCGGTGTTGTCACAACTGGTTGAGCGGGTGTTCTCGGTTGAGCGCATCAAGGTACTGCAGGATCGCGCCAAGGAACGTTTGGTTGAACTTAACCTGCGCAACGTGGTGTTCCGCTGGGGCGATGGTTGGGAAGGGTGGCCGGCGCTGGCACCTTATAACGGTATTATCGTCACCGCCGTGGCCACGGATGTACCGCAAGCCTTGCTTGACCAACTAGCTCCGGGCGGACGCATGGTGATTCCGGTGGGCTCCGGGGAAGTGCAGCAATTGTTGCTGATCGTGCGTGAGGAAAACGGCTTTTCCCGGCATGTTCTCGGGGCTGTCCGTTTTGTGCCGTTGCTCAATGGGCCACTGGCCTGAGCATTTGTTTGCGTGCGCTGAATTCCTTTCGTTCGCTTGTGTCTTACTTCGGCGACGATGGTTTAAACGCAGCAGATTGTCAGCTGGCAAACGTGTGCGTGAAGCGATTTCGCTTCATTAAAGGTAAAGCCGATCCGGCCCGTTATACTTGCGACACCTCATGCCGAAATCCGGCATTCCACATTTTTCAGCCACCACAAAGGGAGCGGCGGGTGAGTCTCACAGTCATTGCGCAGCGTATGGGTAACACGAGCTTTCAGCGCCTGGTGACTGGCCTCGTCTTGAGCACCTTGCTGGTCGGTTGCTCCAGCACCAAATCGAGCAATGTGCGGGTGGTCGATCGCAACAACGCGGTGGCCCAGCGTCCTACGGTGACGACCGGACAATATGTAGTCCGTCCGGGCGATACGATGTTTTCGATCGCATTTCGCTACGGCTGGGACTACAAAGCCCTCGCTGCCCGGAACAATATTCCTACGCCGTATACGATCCATCCGGGTCAGACAATTCGCTTTGACGGCCGCACCGGTTCAACGCCGACGGCGGTGGTGAGCAACAGCAGTTCTTCACCTTCTTCGTCGAGTAAAACCACGGTAATCCGGCGCCAGGCAAATGGCACCACTACCACTACAACCACCGGTTCTACGGGGGCTGTACCGTCCGTCGCCAACAAGCAAGCGCCCGCGCCGTTGCCTCCGGCAGGCCCAGCCCCGACCGGCTGGGGATGGCCATCTAATGGCATTCTGATTGGAAAATTCTCTTCAAACGGTAGTTTGAATAAAGGAATTGATATCGCCGGAGATTTGGGACAGCCTGTTTTAGCTGCGTCTGATGGGACGGTGGTATACGCCGGGAGTGGCTTAAGGGGCTACGGCGAATTAGTCATCATCAAACACAGCGAAACCTACGTCAGTGCCTACGGACATAACCGCAGGCTGTTGGTTCGGGAGGGACAGCAGGTCAAGGTCGGACAGACAATTGCCGAAATGGGGTCAACGGGTACAGACCGGGTGAAACTGCATTTTGAGATTCGCCGCCAAGGTAAACCTGTAGATCCGCTGCAGTTCCTGCCAAGACGTTGATTTGTAAGCCAGCCTGTTCCGTCGCGTAGAGGGGACAGGCTCCAGCGCTGCCAAGGATAAAGGCGTCGCTTGAGCTTGGGGTCGAACTCACCAAAGGACTATAACAATGGCTCTCAGTAAAGAAGTGCCGGAGTTTGACATCGACGATGAGGTTCTCCTTATGGAGACCGGCATCGATTCGGAATCTTCGATGTCGAATGATGAAGGGGCTGCTCCACCTTCCGTTCGTTCCAAATCCAAACACTCCGCTTCACTTAAACAACATAAGTACATCGACTACACGCGTGCACTTGATGCCACGCAGTTGTATCTCAACGAAATCGGCTTTTCCCCACTGCTCTCTCCGGAAGAAGAAGTTCATTTTGCGCGACTGTCGCAAAGTGGCGATCCGGCCGGACGCAAGCGCATGATTGAAAGTAACCTGCGGCTGGTGGTCAAAATCGCCCGGCGTTACGTCAATCGGGGGCTGTCGCTGCTGGATCTGATCGAAGAGGGCAACCTCGGATTGATCCGGGCGGTGGAAAAGTTCGATCCCGAGCGCGGCTTCCGCTTCTCGACCTACGCGACCTGGTGGATTCGTCAGACCATCGAGCGCGCGATCATGAATCAGACCCGGACCATCCGGTTGCCGATCCATGTGGTCAAGGAGCTCAACGTGTACCTGCGGGCTGCACGGGAGCTGACGCAGAAGCTCGACCACGAACCTTCACCCGAAGAAATTGCCAACCTGCTGGAAAAACCGGTGGGCGAGGTCAAGCGCATGCTTGGCCTGAACGAGCGGGTTTCTTCGGTCGACGTCTCGCTGGGTCCGGATTCGGATAAAACCCTGCTGGACACCCTTACCGACGATCGTCCGACCGATCCTTGTGAATTGCTGCAGGATGACGACCTGTCGCAGAGCATCGATCAATGGCTGTCGGAGTTGACCGACAAGCAGCGCGAGGTGGTCGTACGCCGCTTCGGCCTGCGCGGCCATGAGAGCAGCACGCTGGAAGATGTAGGCCTGGAGATCGGCCTGACCCGGGAACGGGTGCGGCAGATCCAGGTAGAAGGTCTCAAGCGCCTTCGTGAAATCCTCGAGAAGAATGGCCTGTCGAGCGAGTCGCTGTTCCAGTAAGCGCCTTCCACGCGTGCCCGCAAGAAGCCCCGACTGGTTCGGGGTTTTTTGTTGACCTGAGTTTGCTGGCAATCCAGCACCACCCTGCGCATTGCCGGACGTATGGTTGGCATTTCCATCGTTTGTAGTCTCGCGGTGTAAGCCTTGGCTTACTCTTTCGTAAGTGTTCACTATCTTTACGCGGGAGCAGACGTCGATTGCTCTAGATGGCTAACTCTAACTTATTGAATTTTATATATATTTTTTAATGTGAAGTGCTTATTACAGCGCTCTTTCGCTCCTGCGGCCGATTGCTCTTGGCAGGGAACTCTTTAGTATCTGGGTTGTGTCGACGGACAGACACGCCCTTCAAGGAAGAGGGGAACGGACATCGCAGGACGCGATTCATCAGGACGATGAAAAGGAATACAGGGAATAGGGAAAAAATGTGGGCGGGTCATACCGCCCCTTTTTTCGCCTGCAGAATAGTAGAACCCGCAAAAAGCAAAAAGGCCCGCAAGGGGCCTTTTATTGAACGCGCGACAGATCAGCGTTCGAGGTCTTTGATCTTGCCTTTGACGCCATCCCACTCTTCGGCATCCGGCAGCGATTCTTTCTTCTCGGTGATGTTCGGCCAGATTTCAGCCAGCTCAACGTTGAGTTGAATGAATTCCTGCATCTCTTCCGGAACTTCGTCCTCGGAGAAAATGGCTACGGCCGGGCATTCCGGTTCGCACAGGGCGCAGTCGATGCACTCATCCGGGTGAATCACCAGGAAGTTCGGGCCTTCGTAAAAGCAGTCCACCGGACACACTTCTACGCAGTCGGTGTACTTGCACTTGATGCAGTTGTCGGTGACGACGAAGGTCATTTCTAATTTTCTCCTCAGGCGGCGGCAGCGTTGCCCCTTCACGGTTGGGGTCGCCAGGTTCGGGAGCGATACCTGCTGGCCAGGCTATTAGCCAGCAGCATCCCAAACCGCGCGAGATTCTAACAGCTTGAAGCCGTTTGCGTTATATCCGCTTCTTCAGTGCTTATATCCGGTTCTTCAGTGCATAGAGCATTTCGAGCGCACGACGCGGGCTCAGGTCATCCAGATCCAGTTTAGCCAGCTCATCGAGCACCGGGTGCGGCAGGCTGGCGAACATGTCGCTTTGCTGTGGCGTCGCCGGTTTGCCCTTGGCGGCAGGTTTCGGCGCTTCATGCGGCAAAGCGGTTTCTTCCAGTCGGCTCAAATGCTCACGGGCACGCACGATCACTTCGCTTGGCACACCGGCCAGTTGCGCCACCGCCAGACCGTAGCTCTGGCTGGCAGGTCCCGGCAGCACGTGGTGCAGGAAGACGATGCGTTCGTTATGCTCGGTCGCATTGAGGTGGACGTTGGCCACCAACGGCTCGGCTTCCGGCAACACGGTCAGTTCGAAGTAGTGGGTGGCAAACAGCGTATACGCGCGCAGATGCGCCAGACGCTCGGCCGCCGCCCATGCCAGCGACAGACCGTCGAAGGTGCTGGTGCCGCGCCCGACTTCGTCCATCAGCACCAGACTGCGCTCGGTGGCGTTGTGCAGGATGTTGGCGGTTTCGCTCATCTCAACCATGAAGGTCGAACGGCCACCGGCCAGGTCATCGCTGGAACCGATTCGAGTGAAGATGCGGTCGACCAGCGACAGTTCGCAACTGGCTGCGGGCACGAAGCTGCCAATGTGAGCGAGCAACACGATCAATGCGGTTTGGCGCATGTAGGTGGATTTACCACCCATGTTCGGGCCGGTGATCACCAGCATACGGGTGTTGTCATCCAGGCTCAGGTCGTTGGCCACGAACGGCGTGGTCAGCACTTGCTCGACCACCGGGTGACGACCCTGGGAGATGCGCATGCACGGCTCGCTGACGAAGCGCGGGCAGTTCAGGTCAAGATTCAGCGCACGCTCGGCGAGGTTGCTCAACACGTCCAGTTCGGCCAGCGCGCCGGCGGTGTCCTGCAGCGGTGGCAACTGGCTGATCAGGTCTTCCAGCAGGGCTTCGTAAAGCATCTTCTCGCGCGCCAAGGCACGGCTCTTGGCAGAGAGGGCTTTGTCTTCGAACTCTTTCAGTTCCGGCGTGATGAAGCGCTCGGCGCCTTTCAGGGTTTGCCGACGGATATAGTCCGCCGGTGCCGACTCGGCCTGCTTGCTCGGCAATTCGATGAAGTAGCCGTGAATGCGGTTGTAACCGACTTTCAGGTGGCTAAGACCGGTGCGAGCTTTCTCGCGGGCTTCGAGATCGATGAGGAACTGGCCGGCGTTTTCGCTCAGTGATTGCAGCTCGTCGAGTTCGCTGTCGTAACCGGTTTTCAGCACGCCGCCGTCACGGATCACCGCCGGCGGATTGTCGATGATGGCCTTTTCCAGCAGTGCCGCCAGTTCCGGGTAGGTGCTGGTGATGGTCGCCAGACTTTGCAGGTGCGGTGCTTCCAGGTCAGTCATCGCCACTTGCAGTTCAGGCAGGGCACCGAGGGCGTCGCGCAAGCGAGCAAGGTCACGAGGACGTGCGTTGCGCAGGCCGATCCGCGCGAGAATTCGCTCGATGTCGCCGATTTCCTTGAGCTGTGGTTGCAGCTTTTCGAAACGATAGCGATCGAGCAGGCACGTGATCGAGGTCTGGCGCGCCAGCAGTACGGTCAGATCGCGCAACGGACGATTCAGCCAGCGGGTCAGCAGGCGACTGCCCATGGCGGTCTGGCAGCGATCAACCACCGATTGCAGGGTGTTATCGCGACCACCGGCCAGGTTGGTGTCGAGTTCGAGGTTGCGACGGCTTGCACCGTCCAGCACCACGGTGTCATCCAGGCGTTCGTGGCGCAGGCTGCGCAGGTGGGGCAGGGCGGTGCGCTGGGTTTCCTTGGCGTAGGCCAACAGGCAACCGGCCGCGCCGATTGCCAGGGTCAGGTTCTCGCAGCCAAAACCCTTCAGGTCTTGGGTGGAGAACTGCTGGCAAAGGCTTTTCAGTGCTGAATCACGCTCGAAATCCCACGGCGCACGACGACTGACGCCACGGCGTTTTTCCGCTGGCAGGTCTCTTGGCCAGTCATCTGGTATCAGCAGCTCCACCGGGTTGATCCGCTCCAGTTCCGCCAGCAGGTTTTCCCAGCCTTTGATTTCCGACACGCTGAAACTGCCGCTGGTGATGTCCAGCACGGCAAGGCCGAACAGACGTTCGTCACCCAGCAGGGCTGCAATCAGGTTGTCGCGGCGTTCATCAAGCAGCGCTTCATCACTGACCGTACCCGGCGTAAGGATCCGTACGACCTGCCGCTCAACCGGGCCTTTGCTGGTGGCCGGATCGCCGACCTGCTCACAAATCACCACGGACTCGCCAAGCTTCACCAGCTTCGCCAGATAGCCTTCCGCCGCGTGGTAAGGAATCCCACACATCGGAATCGCCTGCCCCGCCGACTGTCCGCGCGCGGTCAGAGTGATGTCCAGCAACTTGGCTGCCTTCTTCGCGTCTTCGTAGAAGATCTCGTAGAAGTCGCCCATGCGGTAGAACATCAGCTGATCTGGATGCTGATTCTTCAGGCGCCAGTACTGCTGCATCATCGGGGTGTGGGAGGACAGGTCTGAAATAGCTTTATTCATCAGGGGTTTAGCTTTACCGGAAAAAGTGACAAGGCAAAAACGGGGTCGTTTGCATCTACGAAATGGCGAGTGTTTGCCAGCGATGCGGCCCGTGAGTTGATTCAGTGGAGCCGAGTATGAAGTTTTTTTGAGGTGGATGCAGCAACGCACCGCCGCTTGGGTTGGCATTGTGTCCTATAGTGCCGAAAAGCTATCGAATGATCAGAATGCGTGGGTGAAGGCCAGTCGAGGAGTCAGCTTGGAACAGTCAGAGGGCATCGGCTCAGGAGCATCAGCGAGCGGTTGTTACTACGATGCGGAAAAAATGACCCTCAGCCGGTCGGGGCAGTCAGCCTTGCTAGGCAGCAATGAAGGTGACCTGCTGCTGGCCCTCATAGCCGGCGTGACCGATAAGGAGCAGCTTATCTCCCGAGTCTGGGGGGAGCGCGGGCTGGTGATTTCCGACAGCAGTTATTACAAGACCCTGCACATGCTCCGCGCGCATTTCGCTGATGTCGGGTTACCTCGGGACAGTCTCAAGACCTTGCCTCGCCGTGGCGTGGTGCTGTTATGTGAAATCCGCTTGCTCAGCCCGGAGATTCAACCCCCTGAACCCCCACTTGCGGTCGTAAGCGATGCGGCGGCAATCAGCGACGCTCCTACAGTGAAGACGTCTGCAAAGCGTTACTGGCGTTTCCTTCTGCCTGCAACGGTAGTGCCGGCGATTGCTCTTCCGGTCTTTTACGCCTATCTGGTGTTTAAAAAACCTGCCGATCTGGAGGAGTGGAAACTCATCTGGCAAGAAGGCGAAGCGAAGTTGTATGTAGAAGAAAATGAAAGAATGTCCAAAGAGGATATTGTCAAAGCGCTCAGCGAGTTTGAGCCGCCGATTATACTTACCGATATCAATTATTATGTGCGAAAGCCGCTCTCCCAATTGCTGGTAAAGTGCGTCAAGCCGGAAAGTAAGGGGGAGGCTATATGCGTAAACTATCAACTCGTTGGAAAAAAATAGTAGCACTGTTTGGCGTCTCGTCCGTCTGTATCTTCGGTGCTCTGGTTATCAAGCATTTTTATTTGATCAGTCGCGATATTCCACGCGCCCCCTGTTTCGCATCCATCGATTTTGTCCATACTCATGATCATAAAGTTCGTTGGCATGGTGTCGGTGATATGACGATCGATCCAAGGGAAGGCGCTCTTTATGTGTACTACGTCGTCAAAACCCCTGAAGGCAAAGTTTACACCTATGATCGCAAGTTCGAGATTGCATTAACCCATCTGGATACTTCCAGGTTTCTGTTCAAGACGCGTTCGATTGTAAAGTTTGACGCGGACACTGCGGGCGATGAACTTCCGTTTATGGAAAGAGGTTTTCAAGGCGGTATGGTGACGTTCAATTACTTCTCCGATGCCGAGTATTACTACAATATCAATAATCTGATCAATGGCGTATGCCACGTTCCTCGCTAGCGCAAAACCCCAGGGTGCAAGGCCTCTGGGCGACTAAGTAAGACTGAGTAAGACGTCAGTAAGGCCTCGACGCCCCCCGCGTTGTTAATGTGATTCGAGTCAAGCCAACAGCTCCTGCGACTAACGGAGAGTCAGCGCAGTGCGGCTGTTTAGTTGCCTTGAATAACATGATGATGTTTAGGCTGTTGAGGAACGTTATAAATGCTCTGGTTTTGCGTGCGCAGTTCTCATGGGATCAAGTCTCCCGCCTGGAAGCGATCGATTGCAATAAGCCGGGAAGGTGTTGTGTTTGTGCCGGCGGTTATTGCTGGAAAAGAAAAGGATGTGAGTATTTCCACATTGTTTGATCGCACTCCTGTTCTGCTGTGTTTCGATCATGTTTACGTACCAGTAGCGTGGATGGTCGAACACTATCCAACGTGCAGAGCTCGCTGTCGCGACATGATGATCGCAGCACTTTCTGGCTTACAAGAAACATTAGTTTGTCGTAATGCATGGTCTCGGGTGAGCAACTTCCGTGGCCGCGCTGGAGAAAAAAGTTATCTGGGGGTTGTCTCATGAGATCGACTCTGCTCTGGAATCTATCTCTGTTAGTTGGTGGTGTTTTGATCGTCGATAGTTCTTGGGCCGGCGCGCGAGAAAATTGTGCGCAGCGTCGCGCCGAACTTGTATTCCAAATTGAACGTGCTGATAAGGCGGACAATGTTTATCGCAAGTCCGGTCTGGAACAGGCGCTTGCCAATGTGGAGCGTTACTGTCGCGAGCCTTCTGCACAGGATGACCGTTCGAGCGCTATCGAAAAGGCCGAAGCCGAAGTACGGCGCAGACAGAACTATCTGAAGGCCGCGCGTCAGTATGGCGATGTGAAAGTCATCAAGAAACAGGAAGCGAGGCTCGAACGAGCTCAGACAAAACTGCAAAAGCTCATGGATGAGTAAAGGGGCAACCACGGCCAACAAACCGCAGCAGGTGTTCTTTTTCAACTCTGCAATTCAACGCGCTCATCAGCGACACCGGAAAATCGAATATGAAAAACATCCTTATCTTTGCTTCAGTCTTTACTTCTGCTGTGCTGATCTCTGGTTGTACCGCCACCGACTGGGTGCATGCTGCCGGTGGAATCATGGGCGCCAAGGACGATTACGACAGAAAGGCCAGAACTGATCGGCTTAAAAAAGCCAATGCTGCCGCGCGTCGCGTCAAAGGCTGACCACACGTTGGAGCCGGGCCGTTATTCAATGCAGAGTGATGGCTCGGCGATATCATTTTGCAGCTGAATTCATATTTATGCGTTAATTATGCAAATCAGCATTTGTCTTAACGAATAACTTCAAGCACTATGCGCGTTATGCAAAAACGCAACGTAGCCTCCGTCTTAAGAGCACTGCTCGACCAGCACGGGATCTCCCCCACGGAGCTCCACCGTCGCACCGGCGTGCCTCAATCAACTCTCTCGCGGATTCTCAGCGGGAAGATCGTCGATCCCTCGGATAAACACATCTCGAAGATCGCCGAGTACTTCGCCGTGAGCACCGATCAATTGCGCGGGCGCGCGGATGTCGCGCCGTCGGCCGGTGCCGCGCGTGATGACGTACACGCGGAACTCAAGGACATAATGCTGTGGGACGACGATACGCCTGTCGATGATGACGAAGTATCGGTGCCGTTCCTTCGCGAGGTTGAATTGGCTGCTGGATCAGGAAGATTCGTCATCGAAGAGAGCGAGCGCTCTAGCCTGCGCTTCGGCAAGCGCAGCCTGCGCCATAATGGTGTGCAGTTCGACCAGGCCAAATGCGTGACTGTACGCGGCAACAGCATGTTGCCGGTGTTGCGTGATGGCGCCACTGTCGGCGTGAATGCGGGCAAGTGCGGCATCGGCGACATCATTGATGGCGACCTGTACGCGATCAATCACAACGGCCAGTTACGCGTAAAGCAGCTTTACCGCTTGCCTACCGGCATTCGTCTGCGCAGCTTCAATCGCGATGAGCATCCGGACGAGGACTACAGCTTCCAGGAAATCCAGGAAGAGCAGATCGTCATCCTCGGTCACGTCTTCTGGTGGGGCATGTACGCCCGCTAACCCGACCCTTCTCAGATAAACCCGCCTCGCAGGCGGGTTTTTTTTCGCCTTGATGAAACCGCCAAACCCTTGAGTTGCGGGGCCTCCATGCATCTGCGCATTTTTCATGCATAAATAAATGCATTTGCGCATTGACTGGATATGCATACATGCATATCATTGCCACCAAGCCGCTCGACAAAGCGGCTGGCAAGAAAGCTCTTTAGTTCCACAAGAACAGGCAGCGATGAACCGGCCTCAACGGTTCAGAGGGTTGGCAACTGACCCGGGTGTGCAGCGTAAAGCACCAGAAGCAGTTATCCGGCGGGCAGGGACCGCGGTCGGAAAAACAATTTGAACGGACTCGTACCGCGCCAGTAGCGCCGAAAAGTCAGCTTCCTTCTTGAACACAGGATTTGAAGGAAGGCGAAGGAGCGCATTACTGAAAAGCCCGGCACTGGTGCCGGGCTTTTTGGAATGCCTACCCGGGCAGGAACTGAGAGGCCGAAACGTCGGCATTCAATAAGGATGATGAATATGAAGAAGTACGTACGTGTTGTTGCGGGCAAAGTCGACAACATTTTTGAAACTGCTAACCCGATCACCGATGAGTTTCCGGCGGATCAAGTTTGGGTGGATGTCAGCGCACTGCCCAAGATCGACTATTCCTGGAACGCGGTGAACACCGACGGCGTCTGGACATTTACCGACAGCGATATGTACGGCCAGCCGTCCTTGCTGGCTATGCAATTGCGTATCGCGAGAACAAATCGTCTTGATAAAGCCAACACCACTCTGGCGACGTCGGCCTTGGTGCAAAAGGTTGAGCTGGGGCTGGCCACGCCGGCTGAGGAAGCTGCGCTACTGGAATACAAGCAGTTCTTCATTGCGCTGAGCAACGTCAACAAACAGCCGGGCTACCCGCTGACTGTTACCTGGCCTGAAGTTCCATAAACAGCGATTGCTGCACCGCTTTCGAAATTCGCAGTGCATCGCTGAAAAGCCCGGTGGATAACCGGGCCTCTTCAACGATGCCTGCCCGATATTAACTCAGCGCGTAAAGCCAACAGTCGCGATGAGTGCCCGCAGGAGAAACTATGAACCGCTATGCCTTTGTTCGATTCAACTATTCCAAAGCCTTCAACAAAGTTCTGGTGATTGTCGACGCTGTAGAGAAGCCTACGGCCATGCCAGTAGAAGCACAGTTGTCGAATGGTTTTTGGGTGGATATCACAGCAAACCCGGCAGTCCAGGTGGGATGGAAGGGGGCGACGACAAACTTCGTTGATTGGGAGTTCAGTGAACCCACCTATCAAGAGCTCGAAAAGGATGTGGCGCAAGAAGCGCTGGAGCTTCTGTCTGCTGCTGGCCAGTGGCTGATGTCGAATTCTCTGCATTACAAGGTCGACCTGGATGTTGCCACCCCTGAAGAACAAGCGCTGTTGCTCGCCTACAAACAGTACTGCGTGGGTCTCAGCGACATGAAGAAACAATCCGGCTATCCGTCCACCGTCAACTGGCCGGTGGCACCGTTCTGATTCGATCATCACCTTCATGGCCTCTATCGAGAGCGCATTACTGAAAAGCCCGGCCCTGCGCCGGGCTTTTTGGAATGCCTACCTCAAGAGAAAACGATTGAACCCTACACACACCATTCATCCAACACTCCCGGAGGCGTGACATGACAAACGAGCAACAAGCGTTGGCGGACATGCCGATCTGGCTGGTCATCCTGCTCGCAGTGGTAGGCGGGGTCTCCGGCGAAATGTGGCGTGCGGACAAGGAGGGCGCCCGCGGCTGGCCGCTTATGCGGCGTCTGGCCTTGCGCTCTGGCGCCTGCATGATCTGCGGCGTGTCGGCAATCATGCTGCTGTACGCCGCTGGCATGTCGATTTGGGCCGCTGGCGCCTTCGGCTGTCTCACCGCAATGGCCGGGGCCGATGTGGCCATCGGTCTGTACGAACGCTGGGCCGCCAAGCGCATCGGCGTCTGCGAAGTCCCACCCCGCGACCAGCCTTAACCTCGAATGTGATTCGTGCCGCCCTTTGGGCGGCAGGGCTGCGCGTGGACGATTGAAAAGGAGGTCATGTATGCCCACACCGATCCAGCAGCCGTCGCAACTGTTCACAGCCATCGCGACGACGCTGCGCAACACTGCCGGGCTCAACATCAATGTCGGCAATCACGATGATTTCACTGCACCGGGCGATCAGGCTTGGGTGTTGATCGACTTCGACCGAAATGCATCAGGACAGCGTGCCGCAGATGGGCGTATCGCTCATGTCCTGACATTGTCGCTGCAAGTTGTTCCGGCGCTATCGGCCAGTGCCTTTGCCGCCTGCGATCTGATCGCTGTACTGAAGAATCTGATTACCGACAATCGCTGGAGCCTGCCGGGCGATCAATGCGATCTGCCGATGAACATGGATGGTTTGCCGTCCATGCTCATTCGCGCCGACCAGCAATTCAAAGCCTGGACCCTGACGTTCAACCAGACCCTCTACCTCGGCCCGACCTTGCTCGACGACCCGCTGGGCACACCGAAATTCGCCCGCACCTGGGAAGTCAGCAACATCGACGATCCAGACCAATACACCGCGCTGGAGGCCTGACCGATGTTCGACGCGTTATTGCGCATGCAACTGGGTCCTATCATCGAACGCCTGGCCGAAATGGAAGCGGAAATCGACGACCTGCACCGCCGCGCTGAAAGCTTCTGCCGCATCGGCATTTGCCAGACAGTCGATGCGGCGAGCAATACCTGCCAGGTCAGCCACGGTGGCTTGCTCACGCCAGCGATCAAGTTTTTCAACCCCAGCGCCGGCGCACAGAGTGAGTCGCGGATTCCGACCGTGGGTGAGCAGTGTCTGCTGTTCAACTACGGCAGCGGCGAAAGTGGCGCACAAAGTGTCGCCCTGTTCGGCCTGAACGGTGATCGCTTTCCACCCGTTTCGACTGTCCCCACGCTGACGCGGCGGGTTCATGTCGACGGCAGCGAAAGCGGCTACGACTATGCCACGCACACCCTCCACTGGCAAAACGGCCCAACGGCTTTCAGCGGTTCTCGCGAGTCGCTGGAACTGAGCATCGGCCCGGCGCGACTGGCGATGACGCCACAACTGATCACCCTGCAACTGGGTGCCGTCGGCATGACCATCGACCCTTCGGGCGTGCACTTCAGCGGTCCATTGGTCGATCACCAGGGCCGTGTCATCAGCCCATGATTCAAGAGCCTCCACATGATCGGAATCGATAGAGACAGCGGGGCCACGGTCGACGACTGGCTGCAATTTGTGCAGCGCGCGACCCGGGCCCTGACCACACCGCTGGGCACCCGGCAAAAACGCCCGTTGTACGGATCGTTGATCCCCACGCTGCTGGGGCAGAACCTCGGTGACGACGTTCTGCTGTTGGCCCAGAGCCACGCCGCGCAAGCGTTCTACAACAAGCAAAACGGTATCGATGATTTTCAGCCACAAGTGATCGTCGCCAGCCGCCAGGGCGCGGGTCTGCTGCTGCGCTTCGCCGGCACCTGGAAAAACCGTCAACAAACCTTCGAGGTCGTGACATGAGCATGTTGATCCCCGGCCAGAACCAATTGGCCGAACCCGCGCTGATCACCGTTGAAGCCTTTGAAGACTTGCTCGCCGAGTTCAAGACTTTTGTCGTCGAATACGTCGGGGCGCGTTCGCCGGACAGTGCTGCGAAACTCAGGACCAGTCTCGAGAACGAAAGCGAACTGCTGACCCTGGCGCTGGAAGCTTTCTGCGTCCGACTGCAAACCCACGAGCGCAAATACAACGCTCGCATCAAACAGATGCTGGCGTGGTGGGCGACGGGCAGCAATCTCGATGCGCGGCTGGCAGACATGGGGCTTGAGCGGCAGCTGCTCGACCCGGGCGATCCCGCAGCATTTCCACCGGTGCCGGCGATCTACGAAAGCGACGACGACGCCCGCCTGCGTTATTACCTGGCGCCGCATGCGCCGGCAGCAGGTTCGCGGATGCAGTATCGCCGCGAAGTTTTCACCCTCGGCGAGCGTCCGACGGTGCAAGTCGAATCCACCGAGGCGGGTGTGGTGAATGTCACTTACACCTTCAACCCGGACGGCCTCGCTGCGCAGGTCAAGGATGGCAACGGGCGTCGCACGGCACCTGGCGAAGTGCAGGTCACTGTGCTGTCCCGCGACGGCGATGGCACGCCTTCCCAGGCATTGCTTGAAGGCGTTCGTCAGCACTTTGCACGACCGGACGTGCGACCGGAAACCGACCTCGTCACCGTCAAGGCTGCCGACATTCAGCGCTACAAGATTCGCGTCGTCGCCAAGATCAATTCCGGCCCTGATTCGGGCCTGACCAAAGTCGCCGCTCAGCAGCAATTGCAAGCTTACGCCGACAGCTGTCATCGCCTTGAAGGCCGGGTCGATCCAAGCTGGATCGACTACACGCTGCACAGCGCCGGCGCTGTGCAATTGCAGATTCTCGAGCCGCTGACACCGATCGTGACGACAGCGTTTCAAGCGCCGTACTGCACCGCAGTCGAAGTCGAGGTGCTGACGCTATGAGTGAGCAAACTCAGCGTCCGACGCTGCTGCCTGCCAACAGCTCGGCACTCGAACGAGGTCTGGATCTGGGCTTCGGCGCACTGCTTGACCGCATCGCGCCGCCGTTCCCGGAACTGATGAACCCAGCAGAAACACCAGTCGCCTTTCTGCCGTATCTGGCAGCGGATCGCGGTGTTGCTGAATGGAGCACCGCCGCACCGGAAGCTGAAAAGCGCCTGACCGTTGAACTGGCCTGGCCCACCGCGCGTCAGGCCGGTACCCGCAAGGCGCTGGAAAACGCCGCCAAGGGTTTGCAATTAAGACCCGAGATCCGCGCCTGGTACGAACAGACACCGCCCGGTGCGCCGTACAGCTTTTCCGTACGAGCTTTTAGCGACCAGCCCTACAGCGAAGAAATCGACGCCCGTCTCGACCGACGCCTGGCGGATGCCAAGAGCGAACGGGATGTGTTGACGGTCTCGGTCGGCTTGAGCGCTTTCGGCAATCACGTCATCGGTGCCGCGACTTTTTGCGGAGAGCTGACCACGATTTATCCGGTGTTCATCGAAGGCCTCGAAACCTCGGGAGAGGCATTCATGGCCGCCGGCATGTACACCGTCGAAACATCCACTATTTATCCTCAGGGGGCCTGAATGGCTGACTATTACACCCTGCTCACCAACGCAGGGATTGCCTACGAAACGGCATGCAAGGCCGCAGGCACGCCGATCAAGCTGACGCAGATTTCCGTCGGCGACGGCGGCGGCACGGTCTACAACCCGGCCGCGACCGCCACCGCGCTGAAACGCGAAGTCTGGCGTGGGCCGCTCAATGCGCTGTTCCAGGACGAGAAGAATCCGAGCTGGCTGCTCGCCGAAGTCACCATTCCGCCGGATGTCGGTGGTTGGTATGTGCGAGAAGCGGGGCTGTGGACTGACACCGGGATTCTCTACGCCATCGTCAAATATCCGGAGTCGTTTAAACCGGTTCTGGCCACGTCGGGTTCGGGTAAAGAGTTTTACATTCGCTCGATTTTCGAGACGAGCAATGCGTCGCTGGTGACGTTGCTGATCGACGACACCGTGGTCAAAGCCACGCGTGCCTGGGTCATGAGTTATCTGGCCGAAGAACTCGGCAAGCTGGATGGTAAGCAGTCGGTGCGTGTTGCTGCATCCAGCAACATTGTGTTGAACGGTGCGCAGCAAATTGACGGTGTCGCAGTGATTGCTGGCGACCGCGTGCTTGTTGCGAACCAGACCCTGGCCAAGGATAACGGCCTGTGGATTGTCGCCAATGGCGACTGGGTACGGGCGACCGATGCCAACAGTAACGCCAAGGTCACGCCGGGCCTGACAGTCATGGTCGAGGAGGGCACAGCAAATGGAGATTCGTTGTGGCACCTGACCACCAATGCGCCGATCACCCTCGGCACCACGGCGCTGACGTTCAAGATGCTCGCTGGGCGCACCGGGATTGCTGCCGGGACTTACAAGAGTCTGACCGTTGACGAATATGGCCGTGCGACTGCGGGTGCCAACCCCAATACGTTGGCGGGGTTCGGGATCACTGATGCCCTTGGAATCAACGCAACGGCAGTCGCGTCTCGAAAGCTTGAAACACCTCGGAGTATTTCCGTCTCCGGCGCGGCGAGCGGTAGCGCGTCGTTTGACGGATCGGCAAATGCCAGCATATCCATAGCGTTTGCCGACTCAGGCGCTGCTGCCGGTACTTACACAAAGGTTACCGTTAACACCAAAGGTTTGGTGACAGGGGGAGCAGCACTTTCCGCGACAGACATCCCGTTCCTTGACTGGTCGAAAATCGGCTCCGGCAAGCCGGCTACTCTCGCGGGTTACGGGATAACCGATGCCTACACCACAGCGGGTACCCAGGGCCTCGTCAATCAGGCCATTGCCGACTTCTCGACAACTAAAAACCTGGCCGCTCCGGCTTTTCTGAACGGGTTCTACGACGCGAACACTTCGCGCTATTGGACGGCTAACGGCAACTTGTATGTCTCAATCGACTTTGCCCGTGGAACCGCGATTGGTGGTCAATCAACTCTTTTGTGTGTTCTACCGCCCGGAGCAAGGCCTCGATTCAGGTGTTGTGGTACCGGGGATTGGGTTACGTCGTCACCTTTGGCGTTTGGTTACCTCTCCTGGTCACTTGAAACCAACGGGAACCTCAGTATCGACCTGTCAGTGGGGGCGTCGGCTGGAGCTAGCGCCTACCAAGCTCAAATTCACCTCTGCACTCAACTAGCGTGAAGGCAAGCCATGTATTACATCCTGGATTCAAAAGGCGGATTTCTCTACTCAGACGCCAGTAATAAAAATTACTCTGACTGGACGCTCATTCCACTTCCCCAGCCTTGCTGGAACCCGCGATTTACCGGAGCACGAGACAAGGAAACTGGGGAATGGACTGGCATGTGGGTGCAGGACGGAGAGCCAGTGCCAACCGCCGACGAGATTTGTTTGCGGATAGACACCTATGCTGACGAAATTCGGCGGCTCGTTGCCGGCGACCCATTGCGTGCAGTTGAGTATGAACGTGCTACTGCTGAGGCTCAGCAGTTCAAGGATGATGGCTATCCGGGTGATGCAGTGCCGCGCACGGTTGCTGCTTGGGCGATCACGGGTCGAACGCCACGTGAAGCCGCCGACAGTATGCTGGCTGAGGCCAGCCAATATGTGCAGGTGTTAAACTTTATCCGCGAGAATCGCCTGCAGGCGAAGGAGCAGATCAAACAGAAGATCGCAACGGGGGCCACTATAGAGGCCAAGCAGATTGCTGATGAAGCAATCATTGCGATTCAAGCAGCGGCGGCCGACGTTAGACCCGCAATAGGTTAACCATGAACTCCTGGTGGTCTATTCACGGGCCATCCTAGATAGCGCAGCGCTCCAATAAATGCCCTGAATCCGGGGTGTTTTTTTTTCCCTAAAAAGCACTCAACACCCGCCAAAGCCCCTCCCCACGAGGGGCTTTCCCGTTTATGGAGAAACGAAAAATGGCAACCCGCCAAACCTACACCGTGCTCGTCCCATTCCCCACCGGCGGTGGGCACTGGTCGAGCGTCGGTCAAGACCTTGATCTGCTCGACGTCGAAGCCAGTGCCCTGCACTTCGCCGGTCGACTGGAACTGAAAACCCCCTCCACCCAGGCCAAAAAGGCCGCTGCCAAGAAGGCTGACTGACTATGGCTGAGGTTCTGAACTTCGAGCACAACGGCATTACCGTCAATGCCACCGAATCCCCCGAGGCCATGGGTGGCCTGGGTGACAACGTCATCGGTCTTGTCGGCACTGCGCCGAAAGCCGATCCGCTGATTCCGCGTAACGCACCGTTCCGCATCAACAGCTTCACCACCCACGCGCTGCTCGATCCGACCGGTTCGGAAGAGGGCACCCTGTATCACGCGGTTTACCAGATCCTCAAAGTGGTCAAGGTGCCGGTCTACGTGGTGATCGTCGAAGCGGGCGCAACCCCGGCTGACACCGTTAACGCGGTGATCGGCGGTGTTGATCCACTGACCGGTCGCAAGCTCGGTCTGGCCGCGCTGGGCAGTGTCCCGGAAGACCTGACCATCATCGGTGCGCCGGGCTTCACCGGCACCAAAGCGGTGGCCAGCGAGTTCGCTTCGTTCGGCAAGCGCATCAAGGCCCGTGTGGTGCTGGACGGCAAGGACGCTTCGGTCGCCGATCAAGTGCTGTACAGCCAGGAACTCGGCGGCGCCGACCTCGGTTTCGACCGTTGCCTGGTGGTGCACAACATGCCGGCCGTGTACTCGAAAGCGGCGAAGAAAAACGTCTTCCTGTCGCCTTCCAGCCTGGCGATTGCCGCGCTGGCCAAGGTCAAGCAGTGGGAGAGCCCGGGCAACCAGGTGACCTACGCCGAAGACGTTTCGCGGGTCGTTGAATACAACATCCTCGACACCTCCACCGAAGGCGATCTGCTCAACCGCTACGGCGTCAGCTACTACGCCCGCACCGTGCTCGGCGGCTTCTCGCTGCTGGGTAACCGCTCGATCACCGGCAAGTTCATCAGCTACGTCGGCCTTGAAGATGCGATCAGCCGCAAGCTGGTCAAGGCCGGCCAGAAAGCCATGGCGAAAAACCTCACCAAATCCTTCATGGATCAAGAGGTCAAGCGCATCAACGACTGGCTGCAAACCCTGGTCGCCGACGAAACCATTCCTGGCGGCAGCGTTTATCTGCACCCGGAACTCAACAGCGTCGAGAAGTACAAGAACGGCACCTGGTACGTGGTTATCGACTACGGCCGCTACGCGCCGAACGAACACATGGTTTATCAACTCAACGCCCGCGATGAAATCATCGAGCAGTTCCTGGAGGACGTTCTCTAATGTTTACCAACCGCGTAAGACAGGCCATCGCGGCCACCCTGCAAGGCCTGCCGTTGTCGGCAACCGTTGAAGAATTCACCCCGCCGAAGATCGAATTCGATGTGGAAGAAATGCGTGGCGGCCGCTTCATCGTCGAAGAAATGGCCAAGGGCGGCAAAGCGCTCAACGCTAAGCTGACCCTGCAAGGCCTCGGCGCCGAAGTCATGCTCGCACTGGGTGTGAAGCTGGGCGACGACATCCTGCTGAACGTGCGTGAAGCCGGTCAGGATCAGGATGGCAACACCTGGTTCACCTATCACACCGTCGGCGGCAAGCTGAAATCCCTCGAAGAAACCGCAGTGAAAATGGGTGAAAAACCCAAGACCAATCTGGAGCTGTCCTGCCGCACCTACAACCGCCTGGAAAACGGCGTGCCGGTGATCGACATCGACGTGCGTACCCAGAAGTTCGTGCTCAACGGCGTCGACATCCTCGGTGATGCGCGGCGTGCGGTGTTGATGCCGTAACCCGTTACACCGCAAAACCTGTGGGAGCGAGCCTGCTCGCGAAGAGGCCATCACATTCGCTACCTATATGACTGTAAGACCGCTTTCGCGAGCAGGCTCGCTCCCACATTGAGCCAGGTTGACTGGCCCCTTTGCGCAACACCCCCTCAAGAATCACCAAGGAATTCATACATGTCGTGGATGCCACCCCAGCATGACCTGTTGTCGCCGATCACTGGCGATGATGGTTCGCAGATCAACCAGATCCAGCTCAAACCGCTGTTCTACGCCGCACAGAAAGAAGCGCTGGAACGCGCCGGCGATGACGAAGATGATCAGTTCTTCGAACTGGCACTCCTCGCCACCGGCCTGTCGGTCAAGGAACTCGACCAGCTCAAGCGCCCGGACTACGTGAGCATCGCCCAGTACGTGCACGAGATGTCGACCCGACCGGCGTCGTACTTTCTGGAGCAGGTCGAAGACGCGCAAAAGTCTGACGATCCCGATCAGGTGCAACTGCTGCAACCGCTCGCCGTGACCGGCCGCACCGTGACTTCGCTGAGCCTGGAAATGCCGGCCCTGCGGGCAACCAAAGTGATGAAGAAACTGAAAACGGCCAAGGAACGCGCCGAGTTCATCACCGCCCATTGCACCGGCCTGATGATCCCCGATCTGGCCCTGATGACCGTCCCGGACTGGACGCAATTGCAGGTGCGCATCGACGATTTTTTAAACCAGCCGGCGGCCTACTTTCGGAACGCGACATCGAAGTAATCCTCGATATCGTCCCGCTCATTTACCCGGTAAGTGAGGCGGAGATTCTGGAATGGGACGCCGAAAAGGCGTTGCGCCGCTACGACATAGCGATCACTCGCCTTGGCGTAAAACAGGAGTAGAGCGGCAATGGCAGAGAGTAAATATGCGCCGATAAATGCCGGTGAAAGCGGCGTTGCGGCTGCCGGCAATATCAGTTTGAACATGGCAGCAGTGAGCTCCGGTACAGGAGCGATCGGCCGCGAGCAGATTTCCAGCCTGAGTCAGGCGCTCATCACTGCGAGTATCAAGATCGGCTCGCTGACGGCCGCGATCGACTCATTGAGGCTGGCGTTGTCCAGCCTGCGTTCGATTTCGCTGAACAACAATGCGAAGAGCGGGTCGACCCGCGAACCTACTACGCCGGGTGAGGCCAGTGAGCGGGCCAAGGTGCCTGAGAGTCTCAAGCCAGCGATTGACTTGTACACGGCTGCTGCCGAGTTGGGCATCGCCGCGCAACTGCCGCCAAAGCAGACCAACGAAATGGCGCTGTCGAGCCTGATCATAGCCACTAAGCCATTGGTTGCCGCGGGCGGCACCAGCGGTCAAGAGTTGCTCAAGGCCGCTACGCTGGCGGCTGACGCAGGGGTTGGCAATGAGCTGACGAATGCGGCGGACAAACCCTTTGAATTGCTCAACTTTGCTGGCGACGCTGCGATCGTTGCATCAGCCTTCAAAGTCCCGGCTGTGGAAGTCGCCGAAATGATGGCGGTGTGGCGCACTTCGATGAAGCTCACTCGCGACCAGGCGTTTGACCTTGCGGATGCGACAAACCAGCTCGGCAAAATACCGGGTGGTGCCAAACCGGCAGACATCGGTGCCGTTCTCAAACAGTCGGGTGATGCGGCCATTGCGGTAGGCATGCAACCCGAGCAAGCCGCCGCGCTGTCCGCAGCCTTGCTCAACAGCGGGACGAAAAAAGACGATGCCGGCGACGCGTTGAAGCGCATTTCCCACGCGCTGGACAAGGGGGACAACGCGTCCGCCACCGAGCGTGGCGCCTGGAAGCAACTGGGGCTGGATCCCGCGGCCGTGACCGCGGCGATGCATGACCCGGACAAGCAAAGTGCACAGGGAGCGGTACTGTCGGTGCTGGCTGCGCTGAACGCCCAACCGGCCGAGCAACGCGCCCAGTTGGCGCAGACACTCTTTGCCGATGGCGGTAATGCGGTGCAGTTGCTGTCGCAGAACCTTGGCGACGTCAATCAGGCCTTCTCGCAAGTGAAGGACAAAGACCAATACGCGACGTCGAAGGTCGGTGATCAGAGTTCGGTGCGCCAGTCTGCACTGGCGCTCTCCAATACCCCGCAAGGACAGTGGAACGCTCAGAATGCGCGAAGCGATCGGTTGACCATCGCCAGCGCCAATGCCGTGGCGCCCTCTCCAGAGGCGCTAAGTGTTGCCGGTGCCAGCCTCGACAGAATGAGTGAATTCGCCGAGGCCCATCCGACGACGGCTGCGGTGATCATCACTGTCGGCACGGCCTTGAAAAAGATATTCGATGTGCTGTTGGACACCGCTGTCGAGGAGGGGAAAGAGCGGCTGGGCAAACGGATACCCGGTGGCGCGCCGGGCAATCCTCCCGATCTTTCATCTACCGGCGATTCTGCAGTGCAGCTTCCAACGGATGCGCCGGTGGTGGAGATCGCCAGTCTGGCGCCCGCGACTGCCAGGGAAATGGACATCGGCGAACCCTCCTCCTTGCTCAATACGCCGCGCCTGGGGCCTCCGAGCGTTGCCATGGAAACGATTGCCCAGGTTGCTCCAGCTTCGGACAAAGTTGCGGGAGCCGCATTGAGTGATCGGCTCGTGTTCTTCGCTCCCGACACCCTCTCCGCGCCCGGCCAGGTCAGCAAGGATCTGGCGAGCGCCCAGGCCGCCAACCAGCATGTCACTTACGCACCTTCGGTTCAGGTGTACTGCAGTGATCCGGGTAGTTCGGAAAACATCGGATTGCTGGTGACACAGCACCTGCGAAGCCAGTTCGACAGCCAATTCACACCGCTGATGACCAACAACCCTCTCGCCACCCGCCGTGACGCAGCTCTGACCGATGGAGTCGCCTGATGAAACAACAAATGGCATTGGGCAGTTTCATCTTTGGCCTCTCGCGCCAGTTTGCGTACCACTCGTTGTTGCGCAAGTCCGATGGCGGCTGGACAGAAATACAGATTCTCACTAGCAAACCCAAATCCAGTCAGACCGGGCAGAAGCCGGAAACCCTGACCATCACCGGCAAGTCGATGTACGCCGTGGCCATGGATCGGCTGGATGAATTGCGCGCCTTACAGGCACTGCGCATACCGCTGCCATTGATTGACGGCATCGGTCGCAATTGGGGCTTGTGGCGGATCAACAGCGTTCAGGAAACCCAGACCCAGATCATCGATGACGGTACGGCGATGGTGGTCGATTGGGTCATCGAATTGGCGGAGTTCAACAATGCGTAAGGTACGAAGCGTGGCCGGTGATTCGGTGAATCTGCTGCTCTACCGCGAAACGGGGCGCAGCGATGATGTGGCTGAAGAAGCGCTGTGGAAACTTAATCCGACGCTGGCCGAGCATGGTCCGATCCTGCCTGCGGGCATCTGGATCGCACTGCCTGAACTCGACAGCAAACCCGCCGCAATCAAACCGCTCACAGCCTGGGATTAAGGAGGTCGCATGACACTGGGTTTTACCCCGGCGGTAGAAATCTACGGCGCCCATGCGGCCCTGCTCAATCAGCGTCTGATCAGTTGGGAACATATCGATGCCGCGGGCATCGAGTCGGACCAACTGACGTTGACGGTGGACCTTGAAGGTCTCGACGGTTTGCCGAGTCTCGGTGGCCGAATCGGCCTGAAAGTCGGTTACCTGGAATCGGGCATGGTCGACAAAGGCCAATTCAAAGTCACTCGCCTGACGCCGACGCTGTTCCCGTTCCGCCTGACATTGGTAGCCACTGCGGCGCCATTCAGCAAGGATGATGAAACCGGCTTCAAGCAGCGACGTACCGCCAGTCACGGGCCAACGACGCTGGGTGGATTGTTTCGCGAGCTGGTATTGCGACACGGCTTTTCACCGCGGGTCGCTCCCGATGTGTCGTTGATCCGTATCGAGCACATTGATCAGACCAACGAAACCGACATGGGCTTTCTGACTCGATTGGCGATGAAGTACAACGTGGTCGCCAAACCGTACGATCAGATTTACGTGCTGGCGCGGTCCGGCCAGACCAAATCGTTGTCGGGGCAGACGCTGGCGGATGTGACCTTGTCGGTGACCCGCAACAACCGCCCCGGCGATCATGCCTTTATCAGCGCCACTCTGGAAGAATCCGCCCGCGAGCAGGCCAAAGGCTGCAAGACCTGTTTTGTCGATGCGGCGACAGGCGTGTTGCGCTGGGTCGAAACCGGGCTTGCGCCGTTCAAGACCATCCGCCAGAAGCAACCCAACGAAGCGGATGCCATCGCCGTCGGCGAGGGTGAAGTGCGCAAGATGCTCCGGCAAAAGTTCAAGGTGAAGATCACCTGCCCGGGCGATCCACGGTTGGCGGCCGAAGGCCTGGTGCTGCTCGATGACACCTGGCCGGACTTCATGCGCGGACGCTGGTCGATCGACAGGGTCACCGCCAGTGGCAATCGAGAGAACAGCTATCGCTGCCTGATCGATGCGTCGTGCCTCGACCCCAAAGCCGAGTCCAAAGACTGACCCACGAGCCACCCTGTAGGAGTGAGCCTGCTCGCGATAGCGGTGCCACATTCAAAACCAACGCGCCTGACACACCGCTATCGCGAGCAGGCTCACTCCTACAGGGGCCTGCGGTAACTCCCACTATTTTGGAACACCCCCATGAAGATCACCCCGATCCTCACGCAATTGCGTGGGCAATGCCCTGGCTTTGCCAATCACATTTCGGTGGGTGTCGATCTGGCGCTGCTACAAGGCAACCCGGATCTGCCGACACCTTCGGCCCACATGCTGCCACTGGCCGACTTGGCGAGTGAAAGCACCACCCAAAACCTCACCACTCAACCGATCCGCGACCGCTTCGAAATCGTCCTGGTGCTTGACGCCACCGACGCTACAAAAGCGCTGGATCTGTTGCACGACCTGCGCGCCGAGTTGTGGCGCGCGCTGGTCGGTTTCAAACCAGATTCGACCTACAGCGCCATCGTTTACGACGGCGGCGAGATGGTCTCGATCAACAGCAGCCGCGCCTTTTACCGGCTGCGCTTTTTTGCCGAGTTCCAGCTTGGCCGCAATCTGCCGAGTCAGCCTGCGGAGAGTTGGCACGAACGTGAACTGGACGGTTTGTCGTCCTTTACCGGGGCCACCGTGCGGGTCGATGCGATCGACCCGGCCGACCCCAACCTGAAACGCCCGGGCCCCGATGGGCGCGTGGAAATGACTTTCTCTGGAGACGTAACCCCATGAGCAATCGCATCACCGTACTGCCGGCCGCTGGCCGTGTCGTACCGGACCCGGAGGCCGGCGATCTGCTGCCGCTCGAAGGCCGTGAAGTGCTGGACAGCGCCTGGTGGCGCCGACGTCTGGCCGACGGCGATATCACCCTCAAAACCGCACCAGCCAAACAAAAGGGAGCCAAATAATGGCGATCGGATTCAGCAACATCCCCGCGGACATTCGTGTACCGCTGTTCTATGCCGAAATGGACAACTCGGCCGCCAATAGCGCGAGTTCGACCCTGCGTCGTCTGATCGTCGCTCAGGTCAACGACAACATCGCGCCGACGGAAGTCGGCAAACTGGTGCTGGTGTCCAGCGTTGCGCTGGCCAAGAGCATCGGCGGCCAAGGCTCGATGCTCGCCTCGATGTACGAGACCTTCCGCAAGGCCGACCCGATCGGTGAGATCTGGTGCCTGCCGCTGCACAACACCGAAGGCGCGATCGCCAAAGGCGTGCTGACCCTGACCGGCACCGCCACTCAGGCCGGCGTGCTCAATCTGTATGTCGGCGGCGTGCGTGTGCAAGCCACCGTGGTCAACGGTGCCACCGCTGCCCAAGCGGCCACCGCCCTGGCGCAAAAAATCAACGCCACCGCCGACCTGCCGGTCAGCGCTGCCGCTGCCGAAGGTGTGGTCACCCTGAACGCCAAATGGACTGGCGACAGCGGCAACGACATCAGCTTGCAATTCAATCGCCTGGGCAAGAGCAACGGCGAAGAAACCCCGGCTGGCCTGACCACTGCAGTCACTGCCATGACCGGCGGTGCCGGTGTGCCGGATCAGGTTGAAGCCATTGCCGCGCTGGGTGACGAGCCGTTCGAATTCATCGCACTGCCATGGTCCGATCTGTCGACCCTCAACACCTGGCAAGCGGTCATGGATGACAGCACCGGTCGCTGGTCGTGGGCCAAACAACTGTTCGGTCACGTCTACAGCGCCAAGCGCGGCACCGTCGGTACTCTGGTTGCCGCCGGCCAGGCACGCAATGACCAGCACATGACCATTCAGGCGCTGGAGCCGGGCGTACCGCAACCGTTTTGGGTGCAAGCGGCGGCACTGGCTGCACGCACCGCGGTGTTCATCTCCGCCGACGCCAGCCGTCCGACCCAAAGCGGCAGCCTGCCGGGTGTCGACCCGGCACCGGCGAGTGAGCGCTTCACCCTGACCGAGCGTCAGTCGCTGCTCAACTACGGCATCGCCACCGCGTACTACGAAGGCGGCTACGTGCGCATCCAGCGCTCGATTACCACTTACCAGAAAAACGCTTACGGTCAGGCCGACAACTCCTACCTGGACAGCGAAACCATGCACCAGTCGGCGTTCATCGTGCGCCGTCTGCAAAGCGTGATCACCAGCAAGTACGGCCGGCACAAACTGGCCTCCGACGGCACCCGCTTCGGCGCCGGCCAGCCAATCGTGACGCCAGCGACCATTCGCGGCGAGCTGATCGCGCAGTACGCCAAGCTCGAACTGGAAGGTCACGTCGAGAACGCCGAGCTGTTCGCCGAGCACCTGATCGTCGAGCGCGACGTGCAGGACCCGAGCCGCGTGAACGTGCTGTTCCCGCCGGATTACATCAACGGTCTGCGCGTGTTCGCACTGCTCAACCAGTTCCGTCTGCAGTACGACGACGCGGCTTGATCGCCGCGTTTGACCACCAGCATTCAGCCCACCGCGTGTGGGCTTTTTTATTCAAGGGAGTAACACCATGGGTCAACTGATTGCAGGCACCTGCTACGTCAAAGTCGACGGCGCACAACTGACCATCAATGGCGGCTGCGAAGCCCCGCTGATGGCGGTCAAACGCGAAACCGTCGTACCCGGCTTCTACAAGGAAACCGACATTGCGCCGTCGTTCAAAGTGACCGCGCTGCACACCGCCGACTTCCCGCTGAAGAAGCTGATTGAAGGCACCGACATCACCGTCACCTGCGAATTCAGCAACGGCAAAGTCTACGTACTGGCCGGCGCCTATCTGGTCGAGGAGCCAGTCTCCAAAGGTGATGACGCCACCATCGAACTGAAATTCGAAGGCATCAAGGGGACCTGGCAATGAGCGGCGCCGTGAAGCTTCAGGTTGCGATCGAAGCTCACGGCGAGCCCCTGACCGAACTCCTTCTGCGCCGTCCGACGGTGCAGGAGGTGCGAGCGATCAAGGCGCTGCCGTACAAGATCGACAAGAGCGAAGAAGTCAGCCTCGACATGGACGTGGCGGCCAAATACATCGCTGTGTGCGCCGGTATTCCACCGTCGTCGGTCAACCAGTTGGATCTGGCTGACCTCAATGCGCTGAGCTGGGCCGTTGCGAGTTTTTTCATGAGTGCGGCGTCGGCGCCATCACCGACCTGATCGCCGTCGCCTATGACCTGGCCTGGTTCTGGAAGGTTGACCCCGAACAGATGATGGCCAGGCCACTGGATGTGCTCCGCGAATCGCTGGAGCACGCGCAACGGATCAATGCGATGCAGCAGGTGCAGTGATGGCAGACGAAGAAAACAAAGTGAAAACGCCGGTGCTGATTACGGGCATCGATGAACTGTCGCCCAAACTTGGCGCCCTGCGAGTCAAGGTCGAGAGCTTCAAGAACAATCTCGAACAGACCGGCCTCGGTAAGCTGGACATCAGTGGCCTGTTCAAGGGCGGCAGCGTGATCACGCCGTTCGTGGACGGGATCAAATCGGCGGCGGCGTTTCAGGGCAAATTGACCGAAGTCAGCGACACGGCAAAAACCGTCGACCTGCCCGCTACGCCGAAAGTCGCTGCGCAAAACATGAACGTGTTCAGTGCATCGATGGAAAAGGTTTCCGCAGCCGTCGATGCCGCACTGGTGCCGGCGGTGGGCGCATTGGTGGTCGGGCTGGAACCGATGCTGACCCAGGTCGGCAGCCTGCTCGCCGACAACCCGAAACTGGTCGAAGGCCTGGCGGCGGGGGCGATTGCCTTCTCTGCCATGCAAACCGCCGTTACCGGCATGACCCAGGTGATGGACGTCATGAGCATGGTGCTCAAGACCAATCCGATCATGTTGATCGCCATGGGTATCGCAGTGGCAGCCGGTTTGATTTATGCCAACTGGACGCCGATCAGCGCTTTCTTCAAAGGCATGTGGGAGGGCGTGAAAAACATCGGTGTGAGTGCGATGGCGACGTTGCGCTCGATCCTCGATTGGCGACCGCTGGATGCGCTGGCGGCGCTGTGGTCACCGATCGAGGGATTTTTCTCCGGGATCTGGGACAAGGTCAAAGCGGTCACCGCGCCAGTGATCGACTTTTTCAAATCGGTGTTCTCGTGGACGCCCGCCGGCATGATCCTGGAAAACTGGGCGCCGCTGACCGGTCTGTTTTCGGCAATCTGGGACTTGCTCAAGGCCTTGAGTGTGCCGGTGATGACGTTCCTCAAAGGTCTGTTCGACTGGACACCGTTGGGGATGATCATCAACAACTGGGGATCGATCACCGGGTTCTTCGCCTCGATCTGGGCGGCGCTGCAACCTGCGGCGCAAGCGATCAAGGACTTCTTCGGCACGTTGTTCGACTATTCCCCACTGGGGATGATCGTCAACAACTGGGGCAGCATCGTCACGTTCTTCGAACCGATCTGGGCCGCATTGCAAACCTCGGCGCAGCAGATCAAAAGCTTCTTCCAGAGCCTGTTCGAATGGTCGCCGCTGGAACAGATCGCGATGTACTGGCAACCGATCAGCGAAGTCTTTTCGGCGCTGTGGGGCGTGGTGCAGGCGTTGGCCGCACCGGTACTCGAGTTTTTGCACAACATGTTCGAATGGACGCCGTTGGGGCAGATCATCAAGAACTGGGGGCCGATCACCGAGTGGTTCGGCGAGTTGTGGCAAAAACTGCAAACCGTGCTTGCGCCGATCAAAGAGCTGTTCGACGGCGGCTTTGCCGGACTGATCGCCAAGGTCACCGGCAAGGTTGAAACGTTCACCGAAGCGCAACGCCAGACCAATGCCGAAGGCAAAGGCGAACTGGCACCCGCGTTCTTCGGAGCAACACCGCAAGCAGCCAACGGTGCACTGCAAAGTGGTTCGTTGCCACAGAGTTCTGGCGCACTGATTCAACAAAGCGCAATCAACAACCGCACGCAACTCGAAGGCGGCCTGACCGTGCGCTTCGAAAATGCGCCGGCAGGGCTGCGTACCGATCAACCGCAAACCAATCAACCAGGGCTGGCGCTGTCTTCGCGCATCGGCTATCGCTCGCTGTCGGCAGGAGGTTCCAATGAACTGGCGTGACCGTTTGTTGCCGGCATCCTTTCGTGGTGTCGGCTTCTGGATCGATCAGGCGAAAACCCCGGTCGGTCGCAAAGGTCAGTTGCATGAATACCCGCAACGCGACCTGCCGTATTTCGAGGATCTGGGCCAGCAGGCCAAGACTTACGAAATCACGGCATTCATCATCGGCGCCGATTGCCTGGAGCAGCGCGACAAGCTGCTCAAGGCATTGGAAGCGGGCAATGGTGAACTGGTGCACCCGTGGCTCGGGCGCCTGCAAGTCAAGGTCGGTGAATGCGACATGACCCATACCCGCCAGGACGGCGGGCTGGTGACGTTCAGCCTGAAGTTCTACCCCGACCGGCCGTTGCCGTTTCCGACTGCCACCGTCAGTACGCAAAAAGTCCTGTTGGCCAAGGCTGACACTTTGCTGGGGTCAGCAGTGTCGCGTTTCGAAGAGGTCATTGTCCGGATTCAAGCGGCACGGATTGGCATTAACAATCTGCGAAACAGCCTGACCGGGGTGTTCGATGTGATTAAGGAACAGCTGAAACCACTGATCGCGCAATACAAGGAAATCACTGAACTGGTCAGAGCCGTCAAGGAGTTGCCCAAGGAAGTGGCGGCGGAGTTCAAGGGGTTGCTCGGCGATATCAAGGAGCTCAAGGCGTTCGCGAAGGAGGGCTACCGTGGCGTGATTGCCGACGTGTCCCAACAACTCGAAGCGATCCGCAAGGCTGATGCGCCGAAGATCACCACGGGCAAGGACACCAATGCGGCGGCGCAAGCCATGGCCGATCTGGTGCAGGACACTCTGATTGTCAAAGTGGCGCAATGGGTTGCCTCAATGCCGGTGGCGGCGAAACCGGTGAAGTTGCTGTCGACCCCTTCCTTGGATCAGCAGTCGAAGCAGCCGATCTCTCGACAGGAAGTGCCGGCTACCGACGATTTGCAGGCGCTTCAAAAGGACTTGGTCGAGGCGCTCCAAATGGCCAAAAACAAAGCCGGTCCAGCGCACTATCAGGCTATCAGCGACGTGCAGGATGCTCTGGTGGCGCACCTCAAAGCCGTAGCGTCATCGGGGGTGCGTCTGGTCACCAAGTCGTTTCAGGAAAGTTTGCCGGCACTGGTAGTGGCTTACAAACAATTCAGTGATGCGACACGGGTGACCGAAGTGGTCCAGCGTAACGGAGCGACCAACCCGTTGTACCTGCCACCCAACGACGTGAAAGTCTCTCGGGAGTAGTCATGGACGTAATGGACAACCATGTCACGCTGACCGTCAACAACATGGAATACGGCGGCTGGAAAAGCGTGGAAATCACCGCTGATCTGGAGCGCCAGTTCCGCACCTTCAAACTCGACATCACCTGGCAGTGGCCAGGGCAGACGGTGGATCAGCGGATCAAACCGGGTGACCCCTGCGAAGTGAAAATCGGCCAGGACCTGGTGCTCACCGGCTATGTGTTCAAGGCCCCGATTCGCTATGACGGACGCCAGATCAGCCTGAGCATCGAGGGCAGTTCCAAGACTCAGGATCTGGTCGATTGCGCTGCCAGGAACACGCCGAACCAGTGGCAGGAACAACCGCTGCTGAGCATTGTTCAGGCGCTGGCGATGGAGTACGGGCTGATGGTGGTCAATGAAATCCCCGAGACCGCGCGGCTGACCAAACACACGATTGTGCCGGGAGAAACGGTGTTTCAGTCGATCGACCGTTTGCTCTCGCTGCTGCGGGTGTTTTCCACCGATGACGAGCAGGGTCGGCTGGTGCTGGCCAAGCCGGGCAGCGGTGGGCGGGCCAGTGATGCGCTGGAGCTGGGCAAGAATATTTTGTCCGCCAACGCGTCGATGGATCAGAGCCAGGTGTTTTCCGAATACCGGGTGATCGGCCAGCAGAAAGGTTCGGACAAGAAGAGCGGGGCGGCGGTAAGCGAGGTTGAATCCAGCGCGACCGATCTGAGCTTCAAACGTCGACGCACCACGATCATCAACGAGGGCACCGCGCTGACGTTCGAACTGGCCCAGCAACGCGCCCAGTGGGAGTGCGCCACCCGTATGGGGCGGGCGCAGACCACCACTTATCAGGTGCAGGGCTGGCGCCAGTCCAACGGCGATCTGTGGCGCCACAACACGCTGGTCAAGGTCACGGATCCGGTGCTTGGATTTGATGGCGACATGCTGATTTCCAAAGTCACGTATTCGCTGTCGGCGCAAGGCTCGGTGACCACGCTGCAAGTGGCGCCGCCGCATACCTTCGACGCCAATCCAATGCCACCGAAAAAATCCCCGGCCTGACACCGAACCCTGTAGGAGTGAGCCTGCTCGCGATAGCGTCGGCAGCCTCAACATCACAGTGCCTGACCCACCGCCATCGCGAGCAGGCTCACTCCTACAGTTGATCGCGTCGTGGCCGCCTCTTTGAAGGACACCCCATGAGCCTACTGACACGCCTGCTGGCGCGCGGCACTGTCGTGCTCGCCAATTCGGCATCCAAGCTGCAATCGCTGCAAATGCGCCTCACCGCCGGCGAAGTGAACGACGACATGGAGCATTTCGAACCCTACGGCTTCACCAGTAACCCGCTGGCCGGCGCCGAAGGTGTCGTCACTTTTCTCGGTGGCGACCGCTCCCACGCCATCGCGCTGGTCATCGCCGACCGCCGCTATCGCCTGCAATCGCTGGCGTCGGGCGAAGTGGCGATCTACACCGACGAGGGCGACAAGATTCATTTCAAACGCGGGCGGATCATCGACATCGAAACCGCCACGCTGAACATCCGCGCCAGCAGCGCGGTGAACTTCGATACGCCGGTGATCAACCAGACCGGCAAGATCGTTTCCACCGGCGATCAGTTGGCCGGCGGCATCAGCCAGATCAAACACGTGCACGTCGGCGTACAGGCCGGCAGCGGCCAGACCGGCGCGCCGGCAGGAGGCAAGTGATGCTGATCAGCCCGAACCTCCACGCCGCGCTGACCCGCGCCGTACTCATCAGCCTGTTCACCTGGCGCCGCGCCGCCGATGACGACGCCCTCGACGACGAAGAACGTTTCGGCTGGTGGGGCGATACCTTTCCCACCGTCGCCGACGATCGCATCGGCTCGCGGCTGTGGCTGTTGCGCCGGGTCAAGCTGACCCGACAAACGCAGATGGACGCCGAGTTCTATGCCCGCGAAGCCTTGCAATGGCTGATCGACGACGGCCACTGCAGCGCCATCGACATTATCAGCGAAAGCCTCGACGCCCAGCGCCTGAACCTGCGCACGGTCCTGACCTTGGCCGACGGCGAACGTCTGGACATCAACCCCGATAACAGTTGGCAGGTGATCTATGCCGTTTGAAACCCCTTCGCTGCCGGTGCTGATCAAGCGCACCCAAAGCGACCTGGCCGGCGATTCGCTGCGCCAGTCCGATGCGCAAGTGCTGGCCCGTACCCTCGGTGGTGCGGCTTATGGTCTGTACGGTTATCTCGACTGGATTGCCGAGCAGATCCTGCCCGACAAGGCTGATGAGTCGACCCTGGAGCGCATCGCCGCACTGCGTTTGAACCAGCCGCGCAAACCCGCGCAAGTCGCCACCGGCAGCGTCAGCTTTACCGCCACGGCCGGTGCCGTGCTGGATGTCGACACGCTGCTCCAAGCGAGCGATGGCCGCACCTACAAAGTCACCACCGCACGCACGACCGTCAATGGCAGCAACACCACCACGATCGCCGCGCTCGATGCCGGCAGTCTGGGCAATGCCGACGCCGGTCTGGCGCTGACACCGGTGCAGCCGATTGCCGGTGTGGTCGGCAACAGCTTTGTCGTGCTGGCACCGGGACTCAGCGGCGGCGTGGCGCGGGAAAGTCTGGAGTCGCTGCGTTCGCGGGTGATCCGTTCCTACCGCGTTATTCCCCATGGCGGCTCGGCCAGTGACTACGAGACCTGGGCACTGGAAGTGCCGGGCGTAACGCGCGCCTGGTGTCGTGGCGGCCTGCTCGGGCCGGGCACGGTGACGGTGTTCATCATGCGTGATGAAGACCCGCAACCGGTGCCCAACGATGAGCAATTGGCGGAGGTTCAGGACTACATCGAACCGCTGCGTCCGGTGACTGCGGAAGTGCACGTGCAGCGGCCGATTCAGGTGCCGGTGGTGTATCGCTTCAAGAGCGTCAATCCGGACACCACCGCCGTGCGTGCCGCCGTTGAAGCGCAATTGCGCGACCTGCACAACCGTGAGGCCGATCTGGGTGTGCCGTTGCTGATCAGCCATATCCGCGAAGCCATCAGCAGCGCCGGTGGTGAGTACGATCACACCCTGACCGCGCCGGCCGCTGACGTGCCTGCCGGGCAAAGCGAACTGCTCACCTTCGGAGGCTGCGTATGGGGGGCATAAGAACCGCCGCGCAATATCAGGCGCAACTGCGCGCCTTGCTGCCCAGTGGCCCGGCGTGGGACCCGGAACGCGTGCCGGAACTCGAAGAAGTGCTGCAAGGCGTCGCCGTCGAACTGGCCCGCCTCGATGCCCGCGCCGCCGACCTGCTCAACGAAATGGACCCGGCCGGCGTCAGCGAACTGGTGCCGGACTGGGAGCGGGTGATGAACCTGCCCGACCCGTGCCTGGGCGCCACGCCACTGTTCGACGACCGCCGCCTCGCCGTCCGCCGTCGCTTGCTCGCGGTCGGCAGCCAGGCCGTCGGCTATTACCTCGAAATCGCCAAAAGCCAGGGTTACCCCAACGCCACCATCACCGAACTCGAAGCCCCGCGCATGGGCCGTTCGCGTTTCGGCTCGGCGCATTGGGGCACCTGGGAAGCGCAGTTCATGTGGACGCTCAACACCGGCGGGCGCTTGTTGCTGGGTCGGCGTTTCGGCGCGAGCTATTGGGGTGAGCGCTTTGGCGTCAACCCGGGTTCGGCGCTGGAATGCCTGATTCACCGCAGCGCACCGGCGCATACCAAGGTGCACATCAATTATGACTAGGGAGGGATGAGGGGATGGATTATCCGAAGAGTGTGCCCGGTTCTGGGCTGGTGAACGGATTGCGAGTGATGACGGAAGTGAGTGGAGATTGTTTTTTCCTTCAACGGAAGTTGAAAACGGTGTCAAAAGGAAAGTGGGTGTGCGCGGTATTTTCTTTTGGTTGTTCGTTTTCTTGAAGTTGTCGCTGTAGATCGATCTTTGATGGTGTAAGAATAGTGGGTTAGGAGTAGATATGGATTACCCAAAAAGTGTTGCGAGTGCTGGTTTGGTTAATGGGCGGTTTGTTGATGAGGATCCGGAGAAGGGTACGCCGGGATCATTGATTCCGGCAGGTTGGGGGAACTTAGTGACACAGGAGATTTTGAATGTAGTTAAAGCTGCAGGATTAACACCTGATGAGGTTAAAGAGGATCAATTGGTTTCGGCTGTTAAGTTGTTTGTTGACTTTACGATAATGAAGAACAAACCTGTCACTTTAGGTGGGTATGGGATTACTGATGCGCTTGAGGTCGGGCAAGCACTCATATTGGCTCCACCTGGTATGGTTGCTTATTTCGCAATGCCTGGGGCTCCCGCTGGTTGGTTGAAAGCAAATGGCGCATCGGTCAATAGAGTTGCGTACGCCTCTTTGTTTTCTGCTGTTGGCACAACTTATGGAACGGGTGATGGAACAAGTACGTTCAAGCTTCCGGATTTGCGCGGTGAATTTTTGCGTTGCTGGGACGATGGTCGTGCTGTGGATAGTGGTCGCCAATTTGGGAGCAGTCAGGCTCATGCGATTCAAAGTCATTCGCATACCGTCACGGCTTATCAGGCAAACGATTTTAATTCCGGAGGTGGGATTACTTCTACGGATGATTTCTATAGTGGGCCTTATAATTTTTCGACCTCGAGTGTTGGAGGCGCGGAGACTCGCCCGCGAAATATAGCGCTACTTGCTTGTATCAAATACTAGGGGCTTTTATGAAAATTATTTATAACTGTGATCCCGCCACAGGGAAGTTTTTGTTTTCAAGTCAGGCTGATGTTTCTCCGATGGAGGAGGGTGTCTGGCTTATTCCGGCAAATGCTTATCTTGACCCCCCACCGTCTGTCAGAGTTCGCGAGTGTGCGGTTCGAGAGGGGGGGCAGTGGAAAATTGTTCCTGAATATCACGGCATTGCATATCGAACGGATAATGGAGATCGTGTCGAACTGGATATCCTAGGTGAGTTGCCGTCTGAATTTACCTTGGAGCCTCGACCGACAGAGTTTCATATTTGGAATGGTAAGGGGTGGGTTAAAAACGGTGACTTCGAATTTTCTGAGTTGTGTAAAGCTGAGAGGATATGGCGAAATGCAGAAATACAGCGCGTTCAGTGGCTGTTTGAGCGCCATCGGGATGAGAGCGAAATAGGCAGAGCTTGCACGCTGGACTCTAATAGCTTCACTGAGTTGCTTATTTATATACAGACCCTACGGGATTGGCCTGGGTCGGAGCTTTTTCCAGTACGAACACATCGTCCGGTAGTACCTGCTTTGCTTATGCTGAAAGTATCGTGAAGTGTTGAAAATCTACCTTCCATTATTTAAGGCCGAAAGATGTTGTCGAAATATTAAAAAATACTCAACGCCCGCACCCGTGTGGGCTTTTTTTCAGAAAACAGACCGTGAACAGGTCCACAGAGATCGTTGTGCCGGCGCCGGTCATTTGTCATTTCAAAGGAACGAGCAACCTATGGATTATCCCAGTAAGCGTCCCCAGCGTCGGTCTGGTCGATGGCCGTTTTGTTGATGAAAACCTGGTGGCGGGAACGCCGGGGTCTTTGATTCCGGCGGTATGGGGCAATGCGGTCACAGAGGACCTTTCGCGGGCCGGAGGGTCGAGGTGAGCTCATCAGAGTGTGCGATGAGGGGCGTGGGGTTGATGTCGGTCGCTCGGTTGGTAGTTGGCAGGTGGACATGTTCCGCGCTCATCGACACGAACTCAAAAGCGAGTGAATAGCCCGCGACGCCTGCCGAACAGGTTGTTTCACCAATCTCATAAGCGCAACTCAATTGATTAAAGCCTCGTAGACGGCCTGGTGCTGTCGGTATTCGGCTGCCTGTCAGAGCTTGAAGGCTATGGCGTGGAGGGTCTGCAACGATGCGCGTTTGTTGACAGCAGATTGGCGGCCTTCAGGGCCAGAGTGGCTTGTTTAAAAAACGGGAGAAATTTAATGGATTACCCAAATAGTGTGCCCAGTGCCGGTCTTGTAAACGGTCGGTTTGTCGATGAAGACCCGCTGAGTGGTAGGCCGGGATCGTTGATTCCAGCGAGTTGGGGAAATAGCGTTACGCAGGAAATTCTTGAAGTCATCAGAACCTCGGGAGCAGTCGCGGACGAAGCCGATAACACTCAGTTAAGAGCAGCAATTAATACGCTGATCTCGAAGAAATACAGTGAAAGCCTGGCCAGTCAAGAAGACGCGGAGTCTGGTGCCAGTACCACCAAGTTAATGACACCGTTGCGCGTAGTCCAATCCATTGCGAAGAAAATCCAACAGGCGACAGAGTCCATCGTAGGCATAGCAAGAGTTGCTTCTCAGGCAGAGGTCAATGCTGGCGTTAGCGACGCGTCTATTGTGACTCCGAAAAAACTTAGACTTGGATTCAAGGTAAATCTGGGCATTTCAGGCTACATCGTTTTTCCCTCTTGGATGGGAGGGTTGATCATCCAGTGGATTAACGGCAGCGCCAGTCAGTCAGGCAACAACAATTGTGGTGACCTGAATTTATGGCCACTCGCATTTCCCAATGCGATGTTTCTCGCGGTCGCCACCCATGAAGGTGGTTCAACGGCAACCTTCTTGACGTGGAACGATACTTCAACAGTAAGTAGGAAAGTGGGCATCAATGTGCGCTGTCCTGATTATTCCAACTCTTCCATTTCCGCCCGAATCATAGGAATAGGGTACTGACTATGTATTATTTTTCGCCGGCAACTTCTGGTTTTTATCATTCGGATGTACACGGAGTGAGTATTCCTTCCGACGCGTTTGCACTCAGCGAAGGTGAGTACTGCGGGCTGGTATCGAATGCTCCGAAAGGTACGGTTCTGTCGTTGAATAGTGAAGGACGACCGGAGCGGTTTTTTTTGGCGGAACCGTCCAGTGACGCGCAAGAACGAATGTGGCGCGACAAGGCGTTGGAGCTGACTCAGTGGCTAGTCCTTCGCGATGCCGAAGAACTGGAAATGGGCGAGGGCACAACCCTGCGTACCGAGGAGTTCAAAGAGCTTCTGGTCTACCGGCAAGCACTGCGCGACTGGCCCAATCAGCCGGACTTCCCGGATGCCCGCTCGCGCCCGTTCGAACCTGACTGGCTTGACGGTTTGCTACGGGCAAATGGCTGAGCGCTTCGCCCTTCAATCAAGGATAGATATACATGGATTACCCAAGAAGTGTCCCCGGCTCAGGCTTGGTTGACGGCAAGTTTGTCGATGAAGATGCCATCGCTGGAACACCGGGATCATTGATCCCAGCGAGCTGGGGCAACAGTGTCACCCAGGAAATTCTCAGCGCGATTACCGCAGCGGGGTTGAGCCCGGATGAGCAGCAGACCGACCAATTGGCTCAAGCGATCCGGCAGTTGTCCAGACCCGACCCGATGCAACAATTCCCTGTGCAGGTGTATCGCAGGAATTTGCTCATTAATGGCGACTTCCGAATCTGGCAACGTGGGGCGAGCAATCAGGCTCCTAATATCGGTGGTTATGTGGCGGACCGTTTTCGTTGCGACTGGAACGGCAACGCCGGGGTAAGCATCACTCGCCAGACGTTTCCACTCGGCCAAGGGGAGGTTCCTGGTGAACCTGCCTGCTTCTTGCGCTGGCAACAAACTGCGGCAGGCGCAGGGGCAACGACTCACAGGATTTCACAAAGTATCGAATCGGTCAGAACACTCGCCGGTAGGACTGCAACATTGACGTTCTGGGCGCGATCCGATGCCGCGCGGCCATTACAAGTCGCCATCGCCCAACAATTCGGTGTGGGAGGATCGGCCGCGGTTGTGAGGGTTGTTGACGTCTTTCAGCTAAGTACAACGTGGAGCCGACATACAGCAACGTTTCAAGTGCCTGCCATTTCCGGAAAGATGCAAGGGGCCAGCGATTGCCTGACATTGTCTTTCGACCTGCCTTTGAATGCTTTGCAGACGGTCGATCTGACCCTTGTGCAGCTAGAGGAGGGACCTGTTTCCACGCCTTTCGAAGTTCGACCAATTGTCGAAGAACTGATGCTATGTCAGCGCTACTACGAAAAGTCTTTTGCGAGCGGAATACCGGTCAAGGCAAACAACGGAACCAGCACCTGTATTTCGACGTTCACCCAAGTACCGTCAGGCAACATGGGGCAATACGGTATGACCATCGGTTTTCTGGTGCAGAAAAGAGTTCAGCCCACCGTGACCGCGTATTGCCCGGCTGACAGCAGCAATCAAGTCTGGAATCAAACAATTAGCAAGGCGTGCACTGGCACTACATTGCAAGGTGTAACGGATCGCAGTATCTCATTCGCAACTGTCACGCCTGTAGGAAGTGCCCCTGGGCAAACCTTGCAACTGGAATGGACAGCAGACGCAGAAATCTAGGAGAGAATTCATGACCTATCAGTTGACCGCTTGCGGTGTGCTGCGCACGGAGGATTTCGCGTTCATCCCACCCGATCCAACCAATCGTGACTGGCTTGAATATCAGGAGTGGCTTTTATCGGGCGGTCAAGTGCAGTCCCCCGGGGGAGCACTTGGAGAGGCCGTAGAGCAGAGCACCCTGAAAACTCTGGCAAAAAAATGGCTGACAGGCATTAACCGTCAACCGTGATTTAATCGGGGCAATATCCAGGGAGGATCAAGCATTATGCAAATAACTGAAAACAACCTTATCGACATCATGCCTAACGCCCGCTCCCAAGCGGGCGTTTTTGTTTCTGCACTCAACAGCGCGATGGCGCGCCGTCATATCGACTCGCCCAAACGCGTCGCGGCGTTCCTTGCGCAAGTCGGTCACGAGTCCGGGCAATTGCGCTACGTGCGCGAACTGGGCAACAACCAATACCTGAGCAAATACGACACCGGTACGTTGGCCTTGCGTCTGGGCAACACACCAGAGGCTGACGGCGACGGGCAAAAATACCGAGGGCGCGGGCTGATCCAGATCACTGGCCGCAGCAACTATCGCCAGTGCAGCGTTGGCCTGTTCGGCGATGAGCGTCTGTTGTCCCTGCCCGAACTGCTCGAACAGCCACAATGGGCCGCCGAGTCTGCGGCATGGTTCTGGGAGCAGAACGGCTTGAACGAACTGGCTGATCGCGATCAGTTCAACACCATTACCCGTCGCATCAACGGCGGGTTGAACGGTTTACAGGATCGCCTGGAAATCTGGGCACGGGCGAGGGCGGTGCTATGCCAATCCCCTGGCGAGTGATCGCTGTTGTGTTGCTGGCTGCTGGTGCGTTTGCAGCGGCCTGGCAGTTTCAGGAGTGGCGCTACGGCCGACAGCTGGCCGAGCAGGCCCGGTTAAACGCCGAAACCCTTAATCAACTGACGCAGACCGCCGCCACTGCGCAACAGGCTGAGCAGGATAAACGTCTGGCGCTGGAGCAACGGCTCGCGACCAGTGAACAAACCCACTACCGAGCGCTGAGCGATGCCCAACGTGATCAGGATCGCCTGCGCGATCGTCTTGCCACTGCTGATGTGCGCCTGTCAGTCCTTCTCGACGCCAGCGACGTTGCCCCAGGCTGCAACGTGCCAGCCACCGCCGGCGCCAGCGGCGTGGATCATGCAACCGTACGCGCCCGACTTGACCCGGCGCATGCTCAACGAATTATCGCCATCACCGACACCGGCGACCGTGGACTGATCGCCTTGCAGGCTTGTCAGGCCTATGTCAGAGCGCTGGCGCCCGAACATTTTGAATGAGTCTGTGTATTGAAAGCGCAACCGGCTCGTGTACGGTGGAGGCATTCCACACGATCCGGAGCACGCCGTGAAAGAGATCACTCAACTGGCCGCCGACCTTGGCCGACGTCTGCAACTGCTCAATGCCCACGTCACCACCGCTGAATCCTGTACCGGTGGCGGAATTGCCGAAGCCATTACGCGGATCCCGGGCAGTTCGGCGTGGTTCGAGGCTGGCTACGTCACGTACTCCAATCGGCAGAAAACCCAGCAATTGAATGTGCCGACCGAGTTGTTCGAAACGGTGGGCGCGGTCAGTCGCGAGGTCGTCGAGGCGATGGTGCGTGGCGCTCAGGACAAAAGCCTGGCGCGATTTGCCGTAGCCGTCAGTGGTGTGGCCGGGCCGGACGGCGGCTCGCCGAACAAACCGGTCGGCACGGTGTGGCTGGCCTGGGGCGTTGGCGAGACGGTCATCACTGAGGTTCAGCACTTCCCCGGCAACCGCGATGAAGTCCGCCGACAAACGGTGAAGGCCGCGCTAGAGGGGCTCCTGCGACTAGCGGCACGAGAAATCGAAAATCAGGGGTAGGCGATCCGCGAACGCTGTGGAATAATACTGGCTACTTATACAGGTGTTGGCCGTCAGGCCTTATTGATTACGTGAGGACTTTAATGGACGACAACAAGAAGAAAGCCTTGGCTGCGGCCCTGGGTCAGATCGAACGTCAATTCGGCAAGGGTGCCGTGATGCGTATGGGCGATCAAGACCGTCAGGCGATCCCGGCTATCTCCACTGGCTCTCTGGGTCTGGACATCGCGCTCGGCATTGGCGGCCTGCCAAAAGGCCGTATCGTTGAAATCTACGGTCCTGAATCCTCCGGTAAAACCACACTGACCTTGTCCGTGATCGCTCAGGCGCAAAAAGCCGGCGCGACCTGCGCATTCGTCGACGCCGAACACGCCCTCGATCCTGAATACGCCGGCAAGCTGGGCGTCAACGTCGACGACCTGCTGGTGTCCCAGCCGGACACCGGCGAACAGGCACTGGAAATCACCGACATGCTGGTGCGTTCCAACGCGGTTGACGTGATCATCGTCGACTCCGTGGCAGCTCTGGTACCAAAGGCTGAAATCGAAGGCGAAATGGGTGACATGCACGTGGGCCTGCAAGCCCGTCTGATGTCCCAGGCGCTGCGTAAAATCACCGGTAACATCAAGAACGCCAACTGCCTGGTGATCTTCATCAACCAGATCCGTATGAAGATCGGCGTGATGTTCGGCAGCCCGGAAACCACTACCGGTGGTAACGCGCTGAAGTTCTACGCTTCGGTCCGTCTCGACATCCGCCGTACTGGCGCGGTGAAAGAAGGCGACGAAGTGGTTGGTAGCGAAACCCGCGTCAAGGTTGTGAAGAACAAGGTCGCTTCGCCATTCCGTCAGGCCGAGTTCCAGATTCTTTATGGCAAGGGCATTTATCTCAACGGTGAGATGATCGACCTGGGCGTGCTGCACGGTTTCGTCGAGAAGTCCGGCGCCTGGTATGCCTACGAAGGCACCAAGATCGGTCAGGGCAAGGCCAACTCGGCCAAGTTCCTGGCGGACAACCCGGAAATTGCCGCGAAGCTCGAGAAGCAACTGCGTGACAAGCTGCTTACTCCAGCCGTGATCGACTCCAAGGCCTCAGCAGTCAAAGAGACTGAAGACGACCTGGCCGACGCTGACATCTGATTGCAGCGATGACCACTGCAGTACTCGATACCCTCGTCGCGGTGCGGCGAACTGCCATGGACCTGCTCGCACGTCGCGAGCATGGTCGAGTCGAGTTGACGCGCAAACTGCGTCAACGCGGCGCTGAGGCGCAGATGATCGAAACAGCCCTCGACCGTTTGACGGAAGAGGGGCTGCTTTCCGAAGCCCGTTACCTTGAAAGCTTTGTTTCCTACCGTGCCCGTTCCGGCTATGGCCCTCTGCGGATTCGCGAAGAGCTGAGCCAGCGCGGTTTGCAGCGCGCCGATATCGAACTCGCCCTGCGCGAAAGCGGTATCAGTTGGCAGGAGCAATTGCAGGAGACGTGGCAACGCAAGTTCTCCGGGCATTTACCGATTGATGCGAAAGAACGGGCCAAACAGGGCCGGTTCCTGGCCTATCGGGGGTTTTCGATGGAGATGATCAACCGCTTGTTCAGCGGTCGAGGGATAGACGATTAAACCGATTCAATAAAAACGGCCCGCTATGAAAATAGCGGGCCGTTTTTTTTTGCCCTCAAATTGCCTTTGACGGTTCGCGGCTGCGTTGCGCTGTTTGCGGTTGGGAATCTGCCCAGTTTTCCGGCAGGTTGATGTAATCGATCAACTCCCTCAGACGCCCGTGAGTGCGCGCGTTGAAAGCGAAGGCCAGTCGCGCCAGATGGCTGAACTGCGCTTCATCGTGTTCCTCGCCGGCGTAGGCCTGTTGATGAAACCGATCGCTCAGGCACAAATCGGCAAAGGCCTCCTGCATGTGCTCCAGCGCTTGATCGCTGAGTTTATGATTCATGCGGATCACGAATTGTCGCTTGAGCCAGCGACTGGAGTGGAAGTTACTGTAGAACTGGTTGATCTGCTCCACCGCCTCGTCGACGCTGTAGACCAGTCGCATCAGTTTCATGTCGGTCGGCAGGATGTAGCGGTTGCTCTCCAGTTGCTGGCGGATAAAGTCCATCGCGCCCTGCCAGAACGTGCCGCCTGGCGCATCCAACAGCACCACCGGCACCAATGGACTTTTACCGGTCTGGATCAATGTCAGCACTTCCAGCGCTTCATCCAGCGTGCCGAAGCCACCGGGGCATAAAACCAGTGCGTCGGCCTCTTTGACGAAAAACAACTTGCGGGTAAAGAAGAAGTGGAACGGCAGCAGATTGCCGGTGCCGTCCACCGTCGGGTTAGCATGCTGTTCGAAGGGCAGGGTGATATTGAACCCGAGGCTGTGATCGCGGCCGGCACCTTCGTGCGCGGCGGCCATGATGCCGCCGCCAGCACCGGTGATGACCATCATTCCCGAGCGGGTCAAGGCTGCACCGAGTTCGCGGGCCATCGCATACAACGGATGTTCGACCGGTGTGCGCGCCGAACCGAATACGGTGACTTTGCGTCGGCCCTTGAATTGCTCCAGTACCCGAAACGCCTGCTCCAGTTCGCGCAGGGCTTGCAAGGTGATCTTGGCGTTCCAGCGGTTGTGGTCTTCCTGGGCCATGCGCAGCACGGTCAGGATCATGTCGCGGTAGATAGGGATATTCGGGCTGTTGGGGGAAACACGGTTGAGTTGTTCTTCGACCTTGCTGATGAGGTCGGGGCCGCTTTCCTGAAAATGACGGCTCAAGAGGTCATTCGGTTGGTAAGGCATTCAACGTCTCCTTCTGCACAGGGCGTCGGCCCTGACGAGCGGCGTCAGTGCCGCGCTGCAAAAAACACACGATCGGCAGTTCCTTGCCTGCCGTTGAAAAAAGATCGGGAATACACTGAATCTAGACCCTCGCGCGCATTTGCGCTGACTTGATCATTGCGCTGTAAAGTTTTGGCTGGCAATCGTTTATTGATTTTCCGCGTGTTGCTTCACCGCTCGTCCGAACGTGCGCCGAGGGGCAATCCCTCTGATTAACTAACGTACAGGCGCCGTACGACAGCTTTGCGTCAACGATCGTACGCCAGGCGCATGCAATTCAAGGATTCGTGGGTGGCAAGGAGGCGGGACATATGGCCAGAGTGATTCTGGAGATCGATACGCAGCTGTATCGGATGTTGAAAGCGGCAGCCGAGACCAATCAACTCAGTCTCGAAGAGGAGTGCTGCCGGCGGTTGGCGGGCGGCGAGCGCCGTTCACACTATCTACAGGCCTTGCTGGCCGAACTGCGCGCCGAGGATGAACAGCGGCGCGCCAATTCGCGATGATTACTTCTTCTTCGCCGGGGCGGCTTTCGGGCAATCCGATTCCTGGTAGCTGGCGGAGCCGATCGCTTTGTTGGTTTTCACTTCAGTGAAGTCGTAACGCATGATCGCACCCTTGGCCATCAGCTTGCGGAACGACGGGTTGTTGCACACCGAGGCGCCCAACTGGAAATACACGGCTTTAGGGTCAGCGCGCATTTTGTCGGCGTGGCTCTTCTGCACGCTCAGGTGGTTGATCAACTGCGTGCCTTCCACGGTGAAACCCTGATCAAGAATGTCTTCACTGATGGCGCGTGGCGTGCCGACGCTGCTTTGTGCGGCGACGTTGCGCAGCTCGCGGTTCAGATTCTGCTCACTCAGCGATGCAGCCTGAGCGGTGAAGGACGACGCCAGCAGAATGGCAGCGGTGGGAACGATAAGGCGCAGCATGAAACTCTCCTGGTTCAGTGACTGGTGGTTCGACCAGCCACGTGACTGTGCGTTCAGTGGCGGCGAATTATAGGGGAGCCGGTCGGGAGGGTACAGGCTTGTGCCCGTCGCTCTGGTAAACTGCCGGCCTTTATTGCCCTGCCGAGTGCTGTTCGTGTCGAGTTTCCCTGTCTGCCGGCGTTGCCCGCGATGAATCATGCCCCCAACGCCGTCGCTCGTCTGCGTGACCAGCGCGAAGATGAAGGCATCAAGCCCATTCAGGCCCGAGGTTTTCGCTCCGAGCGTTGCCGCGACTGCCGGGTGATCATCAGCCATTGCCTGTGCGCCTGGCGCCCGAGCGTCGAAACGCGTTCGGGCGTGTGCCTGATCATGACTGGCAAGGAAGTGTTCAAGCCGAGTAACACCGGTTGGCTGATTGCCGACGTGGTGCGCGATAACCATGCGTTTATCTGGTCGCGTACCGAGCCCGATCCGCAGATGCTGGCGCTGCTCAATGACCCGCAATGGCAACCGTATCTGGTGTTTCCCGGCGAATACGTGGAGCCCTCGCGAGTAACCAACACCGTCGCCATCGATAGCAGCAAGCGCCCATTGTTCATTCTGCTCGACGCCACCTGGACCGAAGCGCGGAAGATTTTCCGCAAGAGCCCGTATTTCGACCGTTTGCCAATCCTCAGCTTGCTGCCCGACAAACTCTCGCGCTACCGCTTGCGCCGTTCGACCCGCAGTGAGCACCTGTGCACCGCCGAAGTCGCGGCGTTGTGCCTGGAGCTGGCCGGTGACAGCGACGCCGCCTCGGCGTTGGACGCCTATTTCGACGTGTTCAGCCAGCATTACCTCGGCGCCAAACAGCAACTGGACATGAATGAATCGACGCCGGCTCACGCCGAGTTGCTGCCCTATATACGAAAGCCGCAGCCGGAGTTGGCCCAATAGTGGCCCATACTGTACAAGCCAGCGGCCGTGCTGCTTGACCACCCCGTCTTCGCTGGGCATGCTTGGCGCCGATTAGGGTGCGGCCAAGGTTTGAAACGCCGTGTTTGCTGATGATTGGCGTTGAACGTGCCCCTGTGGATATCGCTTGAAAGCGGCATCTTGAGTTGCTTTGGCCAGACCGGAATGCTCCGGGTCTGCCATCAAAAACAGGATCATTTGAAAAATGGCCACATACGACATCCTGATTGCCGATGATCACCCTCTGTTTCGTAGCGCCCTGCATCAAGCGGTGACGCTGGGCCTTGGCCCGGATGTTCGGCTCGTGGAGGTGGCGAGCATCGCCGAGCTGGAAACGCGTCTGACCGAAAAGGCTGACTGGGATCTGGTCCTGCTGGACCTGAACATGCCAGGTGCTTTCGGGTTTTCCGGTTTGGTCATGCTACGGGGACAGTACCCGCAGATTCCGGTGGTGATGGTCTCGGCGCAGGAAGAAGCTTCGGTGATGGTCAAGTCCCGTGAGTTCGGCGCCAGTGGTTTTATTCCCAAGTCCAGCGACCTCAGCGTGATTCAGGAAGCCGTGCGCAAAGTGCTCGATGGCGATGTGTTCTGGCCGCCACAAGCGTTCGAGGCGGTCAGTGTTTCCGACGAAGCCAAAGCCGCCAGCGATGGCCTCGCCAGCCTGACGCCCCAGCAGTTCCGCGTGTTGACCATGGTCTGCGAAGGCCTGTTGAACAAGCAGATTGCCTATGAACTGAGCGTGTCGGAAGCGACCATCAAGGCCCACGTCACGGCGATCTTTCGCAAGCTGAATGTGCGCACTCGTACGCAGGCGGCTTTACTGCTGCAACAACTTGAGTCAATTCCGAGCCAATAATGGCTGGCGTCTTCACGCTTTTTTGACTTTTGTTGATCTAGCTTTCCCACTCCTTTTTGGTTGGTTTCTACTTTATGTCACCTTTCAAGGGCCAGACCGGCCTGAAACGTATCCTCAATGCCTCCGGTTACTCGCTGGATGGCCTGCGCGCAGCTTTTACCGGTGAAGCAGCCTTCCGCCAATTGGTACTGCTCAATGTGGTGCTGATTCCGCTGACGTTCTTCCTTAATGTCAGCCGTGTCGAACAAGCGTTGTTGATTGCCGTGTGCCTGTTGGCGCTGATCGTCGAGTTGCTGAATTCGGCGGTGGAAGCGGCCATCGACCGCATCTCGCTAGAACTGCATCCACTGTCGAAGAATGCCAAGGACATGGGCAGCGCCGCACAATTCGTGGCATTGAGCATGATCGCGCTGGTGTGGGCAGTGATTCTGCTTTAAGCGATTGTCGGCAAAACGATCTCGTCGCTGCGCTGCACCCCGGCGGTGAAAGCGCGGCACAGATCGAGAAATTCGCGCATGGCAGAAGTCTGATACTTCTGTTTGTGCCAGATGAAGTAGAACTGTCGCGCCAGATCCAGATCCGGCGTTTCCACGGGCACCAGACTGCCGCGGCGGAACGCATCACGCAGCGCCAGCCGCGAGATGCAGCCAATCCCTAGTCCTGATTCCACCGCACGTTTGATCGCTTCGGTGTGTTCCAGCTCAAGACGGATATTCAATGCGCTGCGATGGTGACGCATGGCTTGATCGAAGGTCAGCCGCGTGCCGGAACCCTGTTCACGCAGAATCCATGCCTCGCGAGTCAGTTCTTCCATGGTCGCGCTGCCGCGCTTGGCCAGCGGATGCTGCGGAGCGCAGAACACCACCAACTCATCTTCGACCCAGCTCTGCACTTCGATGTCCGGGTGGCTGCAATCACCTTCGATTAGACCCAGATCAATTTCGTAGTGGGCGACTTGTTGCACGATATTGGCCGTGTTCTGTACGTGCAGCTTCACCTGGCTTTCCGGGTGGCGCTGCATGAAACTGCCGATCAGCAGGGTCGCCAGGTAATTGCCGATGGTCAGCGTCGCGCCCACCGACAGCGAGCCGAAACCGGATTTGCCGTTGAGCAGGTCTTCGATTTCCTTGGCCTGATCGAGCAGGGCCACCGCCTGCGGCAATAGCTGTTTGCCGAGGGCGTTGAGGCTCAGCCGTTTACCGGCACGGTCGAACAGCTGGCAGCTGGATTGGCGCTCGAGTTCGGTGATCGAGGTGCTGGCGGCCGACTGCGAGAGGTTGAGCAGACCCGCAGCACGGGATACGCTTTCCTGCTGGGCGACGGCGACGAAGACTTGCAGTTGACGGAGAGTAAATCGCATATCGATATAACCGATAACCCTTATCTTAATAATCCAGTTAACAGATATTGTCGTCGCTATTAGAATGCGATGCAATTGCGCACCGTCGCCTTCAAAAGCCAGCGCAGACCCAATATCCAGGAGTCAAACGTACATGAGCAACATGAACCACGAGCGTGTCCTCAGTGTTCATCACTGGAACGACACTCTGTTCAGCTTCAAGTGCACCCGCGATCCGGGCCTGCGCTTCGAGAACGGTCAGTTCGTGATGATCGGCCTGCAACAGCCCAACGGCCGGCCGCTCATGCGCGCTTACTCGATCGCCAGCCCGAACTGGGAAGAGCATCTGGAGTTCTTCAGTATCAAGGTGCAGGACGGCCCGCTGACCTCGCAACTGCAGCACTTGAAGGAAGGCGACGAGATCATCATCTCGAAGAAGCCTACCGGCACCCTGGTTCTCGACGACCTGAACCCGGGCAAGCACTTGTACCTGCTGAGCACCGGCACCGGTCTGGCGCCGTTCATGAGCGTGATCCAGGACCCGGAAACCTACGAGCGCTTTGAAAAAGTGATCCTGGTTCACGGTGTGCGTTACGTCAACGAAGTCGCGTATCGCGAATTCATCACCGAGCACTTGCCGCAAAACGAGTTCTTCGGCGAGGCGCTGCGTGACAAGCTGATCTACTACCCGACCGTGACCCGCGAGCCTTTCGAGAATCAGGGCCGCCTGACCGACCTGATGCGCAGCGGCAAGCTGTTCAGCGACATCGGTCTGCCACCGATAAACCCGCAGGACGACCGCGCGATGATCTGCGGCAGCCCGAGCATGCTCGACGAGACCAGCGAAGTGCTCGACAGCTTCGGCCTGAAGATCTCGGCGCGGATGCGCGAGCCGGGTGACTACCTGATCGAGCGTGCGTTCGTCGAGAAGTAAGCCCCCCCTTAAAAAGCCCCCATTGCCTATGCAGGCAATGGGGGCTTTTTTATGCCCGAAACATTTCCTTCATGCCTGCCACAATCCATGTAGGAGCTGCCTCAGGCTGTGGCAGGAATGACTTCGAGTACGCGGATCTGCTCGGGCGTCGGGTAATGCCAGCGCACATCCAGATCCCAGAATTGCGCGCCGTACTCGCGTTCAGGCGCCGGGGTTTGATACGCCGGGCGAGGATCCTGCGCCAGGCACTGCTCGATCAGCTCGACCAACGGCTCTTGAAGGCGCTGAGCGTGTGTGTGCGCTTGTTTCAGTGCAGCGTCCGTCCACTGCACGTCAATCAACTGCGGCGCGGCGCTGGCGATGCTATTGGCGGCGTCGGGAATGATATCGGCGTAAGGCACGTAGGGTTTGATGTCGAGAATCGGCGTGCCGTCGAGCAAATCGATCCCGGAAATGAACAACCGATTGGCTTCGACCTTGTCCAGTTTCACCACCGATTGGCCGATGCCGTTTGGTCGGTGGGTGGCGCGGGTGGCGAACACGCCCATGGACTTGTTGCCGCCCAAACGTGGCGGGCGCACTTTCAGCCGTGGTTTGTCTTCCAGTGCCTGATGAAACAGGAATAGCAGCCAGACATGGCTGACCTGTTCCAGACCCTGCACGGCGTCACCCTGATCGAACGGCGCCACCAGTTCCAGCACGCCACGGGCGGCGGGGGCCAGTTGCGGTTGGCGGGGGATGGCGAATTTCTCCTTGAAGCAGGAGCGCACGAAGCCGATGGGGGAGACGCTGTAAGTCATGGTGTGTATTCGAAGCGGGGCAGGGGTGGGCATGATAACCCGGCAGCCCTTATGGCAGGTGGTGACTGGGCTGACGCCATCGCGAGCAGGCTCACTCCTACAGGGTCATGGGTGTACACAAAATCTGTGTTCGCTGAAAATCCCTGTAGGAGTGAGCCTGCTCGCGATAGCTTCACCGCCGACCTAGAGGCTGAACCCGCCATCCAGCGGAATAATATTCCCGGTCATATAGGCCCCAGCCGTACTCGCCAGACTGATCGCCAACGCCGCCATCTCCTCTTCACGCCCCCAACGCTTCATCGGAATCAGCGCCGTATCCTCGGCCAACGCCTGCTGATCATTGCCAATATGCTGGGTCATCTTGCTCGGAAAGCGCCCCGGCGCAATCACGTTGACGTTGATGTGCTGGCTCACCAGTTCCCGCGCGAGAATCCGCGACAATTGATGTAGGGCAGCTTTACTTGGCCCATAGGCATACGCCTGCTCGCCAAACGAAGAAATCCCCGCCACCGAACCGATGTTGATGATCCGCGCCGGGTTCGCCGCCGAACCCGCTTTGCGCAACAACGGTAGAAACTGCTGGATGCAACTGAACACCGACGTCACGTTGAGCTGCATGACTTTTTCCCAACCCTTGACCGGGTAGCTCTCCAGCGGCGCGCCCCAAGTAGTGCCGGCGTTGTTCACCAGAATATCCAGATGCGTGATCTGCTCGCCCAGGCGCGCGGCCAGTTCCTGCACGCCTTCTTCCGTCGCCAGATTCGCCGCCACGCCGTGGCACTTGCCCAAGGCGCTGAGTTCTTCCGCGGTTTGATGGCAGGCTTCGGCGTCGCGCGAGCACACGTAGACACGCGCGCCAGCCTCGACAAAGGCTTTGGCGATCATTTTGCCGATACCACGGGTGCCGCCGGTCACTAGAGCGGTGCGGCCTTGCAGGGAGAAATACGGGTGCATGGCGAGTCCTGAGTGCTAGGGATCAATACACCCTAGTCGTCAGCCGCGAAAAGTGGAGCCACTATTTTCAGAGGGAATGAGCGGTCATGCGTTGCGGCGGCGACCATCCGTCGCCACCGCAGAAGGGAATCAGGCCGTGCGAACGCGCAGGGTCAGACCCTTGAGGAAGTTGCGCAGCAACTGGTCGCCACACGGGCGGTAGTTGGTGTGGCCGACCTTGCGGAACAGCGCGCTCAGCTCAGGTTTGGACACCGGGAACTCGGCGGCCTTGAGGATCGCGTGCATGTCGTCTTCTTTCAGTTCGAAAGCCACGCGCAGCTTTTTAAGGATGATGTTGTTGGTCACCGGCACTTCGATCGGCTGCGGCGGACGGCTTTCGTCCTTGCCACGCTTGAAGATCACCAGGCCATCGAGGAAGTGTGCGATCACTTCGTCCGGGCAGCGCACGAAACCTTCTTCGTCTTCTTCTTTCTTGTCGAGCCAGGTGATCACGTCGGCGAGGGCCACGTCCATGCCACCGAGTTGGATGATCTCGACAACCTTCTTGTCGCTGATGTCGAGCATGTAGCGCACGCTGCGCAATACGTCGTTATGAATCATGTGAGTAATCCTGATAAGCGTTGTGGGCAGCGCGCGGGCGCACTGCCGGAATGTGTGGCGGCAGTGGAAGTCTTAGAACTTCTCTTTGCCGGACAGGTAGCGCCATTGGCCGACCGGAACCTTGCCGATCGAGACGCCGCCGATACGGATGCGACGGATGCCGATGACCTTGAGGCCGACCGCTTCGCAGAACTGGGCGATGATGCCGGGCTGCGGGTTTTTCATGGCGAAGCGCAGGCGGTTTTCGTTCTGCCAGCTGGCCTTGACTGGCGGCAGCTCCTTGCCCTTGTGGGTCAGGCCGTGCTGCAAACGGTTGAGGCCGTGGGCGACCATGTCTCCTTCGACTTCAACCACGTATTCCTGCTCGATCTTCGCGGCGTCGGCAGTGAGCTTGCGGAGGATTTTCCAGTCCTGGGTGAACACCAGCAGGCCGCTAGCCTTGGCTTGCAGGTCGGCGCTGGCGGTCAGGCGCAGGAAGTGCCCGCGCAACGGGCGCTTGCTGAAGCGGTGTTCTTCGCTGAGGGTTTCGGCGCTCAGCGATTGCATGGCGGTCTCGACATCCATGCCAGCCGGCGCGTTGAGCAGGATGGTCACCGGCTCCGGCGCGGTGGCCTTGGCGTCCTTGTCGAGCTCGACCTTCTGGTCGCCGACCTTGAATTGCGGCTCGTCAATCACTTCGCCGTCCACGGTGACCCAGCCGCCCTCAATGAACAGCTCGGCCTCCCGGCGGGAGCAACCGACCAGTTCGATGAGGCGTTTGGAGAGGCGAATCGGGTCAGTCATGACAGGGCCGTAACAAAAAAGGGGTGGGCATTGTACCTGTGTGGCGCCGGTTAAGCCCGGTTCCATTTACAGGCTGTTCGCTTTACCTGTGGGAGCTGGCTTGCCAGCGATGGCATCACCTCGGTATTTCTTGCAGACCGCAGCGCCCGCATCGCTGGCAAGCCAGCTCCCACAGGGTTTTATGGTGTGTCAGCCATTGCTGGTGCGCTGCTGGTTCTGCCGCAAGCGCATATGCAGCAACGGATACGGCTGCCCCATGCCATCCACCTCCGAACGGCCGATTACCTCGAAACCCTGCTTGAAGTAAAAGCCCAGCGCCTGCGGGTTCTGCTCGTTCACATCCAGTTCATCGGCGTTCAGATGCTGCAGGGCGTAAGTCAGCAACTTTTTACCCAGGCCCTGACCGCGATGGGCGGGGTCGATGAACAGCATCTCGATCTTGCCCGCTGCAACTCCGGCAAACCCGGTGATGCGCTGGTTAGCGTCCTTGGTGCAGATCAGCATTACTGCATCGAGATAGCGGGTGAGCACCAGATTGCGCAGCAGCTCGATATAGCTGTCTGGCAGAAAATCATGGGTCGCGCGAACCGAGGCCTCCCAGACCCGGGTCAGTTCCTGATAATCGCTGAGTTTCGGCGTGTGGATGACCGAATGGTGACGCATGCCCGTCTGCCTCTTGTCCGTTTCAAGGGAGTCCGTCCCCCGCTAAACGATAGCCGTAAAAAAGCCCCGCATCTCGTAAAAAGAGCGGGGCTTTTTGTATTTTTTGCGGTGTCTTGCTGGATACTTCTGTCGCCAGCAAGAGCTCACCCCCTCACCCCAACCCTCTCCCCCAAGGGGGCGAGGGGGAAGGGAGCTGATCTCCGTGCTGTTCAAAGCCTGAGTCCGACTCGATATTTCAGGTCGCCGCAATTCGAAAGAACACCTCGATCAGTCCCCGCTCCCTCTGGGAGAGGGCGAGGGGGAAGGGCGCTGATCTTCATGCTGTTCAAAACCCGAGTTCGACCGGATCGCTCAGGTCGATATGCCTCGAAAGAACACATAGATCAGTCCCCTCTCCCTCTGGGAGTGTATGTACCGGAGACATGGTGGACACATGTTCGGAGACATGGTGGACGGTTTTAGATCTTCTTACCTGCCGTCACGATCTGCAAGTTCAAGTCGATTCGGGCGATACGATGTCTACTCCAGTAGACATCGTGGATGCC
>NZ_FYDH01000014.1:0-190161 GCF_900187475.1 Pseudomonas sp. Irchel s3h9
GCTCCGCACGCAGTTGCTCAACCCAGCGACGCAGAGCTGTAGGGCCCACGCCCATTGCTTCGCAGGCTTCACTCACCGAATAGTCTTTATCCAAAACCAGGCAAGCCGCATCCCGTTTGAAATCTGTCGAAAAATATCGTCTGGTCAAATCACACCTCGTCGTTGGGCGTAGATTAACGCCCTTTAGGGGTGTCCAGAATCATTAAGCCAGATCAACCGAGGCGTCTGAGGTTTGACATCGACCTGAAAGAACCAGTCGATTATGGATTCGGTAAAGCAGGATCAGGTCGGCGTAACCCTGAACCATCCCCCATTCAGTCCCCTCTCCCTCTGGGAGAGGGCTAGGGTGAGGGCCGTCCAATTCTGGATTCAGCAAAGCATTCCCAAGTCGCTGAATATCTAAAGCATCCCCCCATTCAGTCCCCTCTCCCTCTGGGAGAGGGCTAGGGTGAGGGCCGTCCAATTCCGGATTCAGCAAAGCATTCCCAAGTCGCTGAATATCTAAAGCATCCCCCCATTCAGTCCCCTCTCCCTTTGGGAGAGGGTTAGGGTGAGGGAGCCTCAAGATGTAACGATTCAGTACAGACCGCCACTTGCCTATAACTGCAGCTCATGCTTAGCTGGCTAATAATTAGATTTTCTTTATTTTCAGTCTAACCGTGAGTGTTTTATGCCGTTAACCGATCAACACCGCTTTGGCATGCAACTGGCCCAGATGTCCCGTGGCTGGCGTGCCGAACTGGACCGCCGACTGGCCGGGCTGGGTCTGTCCCAGGCGCGCTGGCTGGTGCTGCTGCATCTGGCGCGTTTTGAAGAAGCGCCGACCCAACGCGAGCTGGCGCAGAGCGTTGGCGTCGAAGGGCCGACCCTCGCACGCTTGCTCGACAGTCTGGAAAGCCAGGGCCTGGTGCAACGCCAGTCCGTGATGGAAGACCGCCGGGCGAAAAAAATCGTCCTCTGCGCACCGGCCCTGCCGCTGATCGAACAAATCGAAACCATTGCCACACAACTGCGACACGAGTTGTTCGAAGGCGTCGACGAGGCGGATTTGAAAGTGTGCATGCGGGTTCATGGGCACATTTTGGCCAACCTGGAAAAATCTTGAGGCACATCCACGTGCCGTATCTTTGAGAGATCGCGCTGAGCCGACTATAAGAACTACTGGGCAATATCGTGTTCGTACCGGATGTGCGAACGCATAGAAGTCGGTTTTGCTTATTTAAGGGATGCTCATGCTCGCAAGTCGGCACGTGGTACTGCGCGGTGGCGCCAAATGGCTGCTGGCCGTTGGCGTATTCAGCTATTCGGCCTGGTCGATGGCTGTGGGGCTAGGTGATATCACCGTTCATTCAGGCCTCAATCAGCCGCTCAAGGCCGATATCGCGTTGGTCGATGTCGGCGGGCTGACGCAAAACGATCTGACGGTGCGCCTGGCCACGGCGGATGAATTCGCCGAGGCCGGGGTTGAGCGGGTGTTCTTCCTCAACGACCTCAAGTTCATCCCGATCCTGCATGGCAATCGCCAGATGATCCGGGTCACGTCAAGCAAACCAGTCAACGAACCCTTTCTGAATTTCCTTGTGCAGCTCAATCAGCCCAATGGCCGTTTGCTGCGTGAGTACACGGTGTTGATCGACCCTCCGGGGTCGCCGGGTATCGTGCCGGCCACCGATGAACCGGATCCGCGTGCACAATCTTCCGCGTTTCCCAGCGTCGAGCCTGTTGTCGCAGCGCCGCAGGCACCTCAGGCCAAACGCGATGCCGTGCCCGCGCCAACGCCTGCAAATCCGCCGGCCAACGATGCACTCGCCGAGCAACTGGCTGCCAGTGCGTTGCTGAATCAGCAATTGCAAAAGAGCGTCGATGAGCTGAACGCCAAACTGCAGACGCAGGATGTGCAGATTGCCGCTGGCAAGAAGCAGATTACTGAGCTGCAAACGCAATTGATCGAACTCAGGAAAGCACCGCCACCTACCGAAGTCGCTCCGGCACCTGCCCCGGTTGTGGCACCTGTTGAGTCCACAGATGACGGTTTGAACTGGCCATTGTTCGCGGGCCTGTTGCTGTTGTTGGGGGCCTTGGCCGGGCTGTTTGTGCACCGTCGACGGCAACAGTCGCAACAGGCTGATCGACCGCTGCCGCAGTTGCCGCAGAGCGAGGAACCTGAGGTAGATGAAGTCGAAAACGCAGAGTCTGTCAGGGCTCACACCTCAACCCAACACCGTGAAGAACCGGCAGCGGGCGATGTGCTGGAGGCGGTAGGAATCTATCTGGCCTACGGCCGCTTGGGCGAAGCTGCTGGGTTATTGCGCGACGCTTTGCACAAAGAGCCGGAGCGCACCGATATCGGTTTGCAGTTGCTCGAAGTCTTGGGGCGTCAGGGTGACAGCGCCGTGTATGAACAGCAGGAAAGTCAGTTGCGTGAACAGGGTGTTGATGCCCAGACGTTACAGGATGTTCGTGTTCGACATCCGAAACTGGCGGGTGCCGAACCGTTGGCCGCGGTGGCGCCCATCATTGCGGTGGCGCCTGCGGTCACTGCCCAACCGGCGCCTGAAGATGATTTCGAGTTGAATCTGGGCGAGCTGTCGATGGATTCCAGTTGGGATTTGGAAGACAGCCGCACGGCCACTACTGAGCCAGCGGCAGACACCTCGGCGCTGGGCTCCAGCCTGAAAATACTGCCTCAGGATTTTGAACTGCCGGAAGCGGCCGGCGAGGACGCTGAACTTGAGTGGATCCCTGAGCCGCACGCCGAGCCGCTGGATGAAGATTTTCTCAATGAGTTTGCCGATGCCGAGCCGTCTCTGGTGTTGCAACCGTTGGACTTGCAGGCACCTGAGCCGCTACACGACGAAAACTCCGGAAAACTCGAACAGGCGCAGACCTGCATTGATGACGGTGATATCGACAGTGCGATTGCGTTGCTCAATGAGCTGCTCAAAGAGGGCGATGAACCTTTGAAGCAAACGGCGCGGACGTTGCTGGCGGGGATTCGCTAATACCCGATTGATTTGCGGTGGCGCTGATATCGTTTTCGCGAGCAGGCTCGCTCCCACATTTGAACTGTATTCGCAGAACCATTGTGGGAGCGAGCCTGCTCGCGAAGACTGACGGTCAGACAACATCAATTCCTGACCCGGTCAGAAGGTCTGGCCAAGGTTCAGATAAACCGCCTGCTCATTCGCATCATTCAACCCGTAACTGAAATTCAACGGCCCCAGCGGCGTGTCAAAACCAATGAACACGCTGGCGGCGTTGATGTAGCCACTGTCGAACTCATTGTCGTTGTTCCACGCCCGCCCACGCTCCAGCGAGGCGCCGGCATACAGCGGAAAGTCCAGCGGCAGATACGAGCGCGGCGTCAACCGGCGGTAGTACACAGCGCGCATCAGGCTGACGTTTTGCCCGGAAATGGCGTCTTCACGGAACCCCGACAATTGCCGCGCGCCGCCGAGCAGAAAGCTCGACGTCACCACGTTGGCATCGTTCAGCGTACGCCCGTAGCGCCCTCCGAGAATCAGCGTGTCCGGGCCACGGCTCATGGCTTTGTCGAGTTTGAACTCCCACTGTCTATAACGCGTATCCGAACCCAGCCCCGGTTCGAACTGCATCAGCGTCAGGCTGACGTCCTTGCCTTCGTGAGGGAAGTAGACGTTATCCAGTGAGTCGTACGAATACTTCAGCGCATAGAAGCCTTCGTTGAAGTTTTCACTCGGCAGGTCCTGATCACCAATGCGCACATCGGCCTTGCCCCAGGCCTCGCCGACACCGAACCGCACTTCGCCGTTGTTGCCGATCTGGCGACCGAAGTTAAGGCCGAAACCGTAGCGCTCGACGCGGTACTGTGCGATCGGATCGTTATCGAGCACCGCCTCGACGTTCTGTGCTTCAAACGAGGCGTACGGTGCGACGAAATAGCGCGAACCGACGTCCAGTGGTTGATAGAACTCGGTATACAGCTCTTGTTTGTCACCAATCTGCGCGCGGGTCAGCCATTCCGCGCCGAGGCGGTTGATGCCGTTGATGCGGTAACTGGCCCCGAGGTTGAAGGCGCTATCGCCACGCATGTCGTCGGACAGATTGAGGCCGACCCGCAGGTAATCGGTGCCGCTGCGCTTGCCCCGAGCACTGATCACCAGTGTGTGGTCCTGGCCCTTGTGCACCACGCGGTACTGCACTTGTTCGAAGTAGTCGAGGCCATACAAGGTGCCCATGTCCGAGTGCAATCGCCCCAGGTCCAGCGGCTCGCCAATGTGCTGGCGAATGTAGTAGCGGATCACGTCGTCGTCGACTTTTGAGTCGTTCTCGACGCGGATCGCGGTGATGATCGGCGTGCGCTGCCCCGGGGAACGGGCGGCAGCGAGTTCGGCGTCTTGGGATTCCTTGGGTTTGAGCACGGCGAGGCGCGCATCGAGGATGCGGGTCGCGCGGTAACCGGCGTCGATCATGTCCTGGGCTTTACCGAAATCGGTGACACCGAATGCGGCCAGCGCGGGCTGGATCAGTACATCGGAGGATTTCAGCGCGGCCAGTTGTTCTTCGGAGTTACTGCGGGTCATCAGAGTGATCGACTGGTTCAGCACATCGACCACGGTGGTCAGTTGCTTGCGGTTGCGCAGCGGTGTGCCGATGTCGACGACGATGGCCACGTCAACGCCCATTTCCCGCGCGACATCCAGCGGGATATTGTCGGTCATACCGCCGTCCACCAACAGCCGGCCGTCGAGCTCGACCGGGGCGAACACCGCCGGGATCGACATGCTGGCGCGGATCACCTGAGGCAAGTGGCCTTTGCGGAACACCACTTTTTCGCCATTGGCAATGTCGGTGGCCACAGCGCGGAACGGGATCGGCAGTTTGTCGAAGTCCCGGGTATCGCTGGTGTGGGCCAGCAGGCTTTCCAGCAGTAGCGCGAGGTTCTGGCCCTGAATCACACCCAGAGGCAGGCCGAGACTGCCGTCGTCGCGAAAGCTGAGTTTCTGTTTCACCAGAAAGTCGCGGTCATCCTGTTTGCGTCGAAACGGCACGTCCTCGCGCGGCGGGGCGTCGGACAATGCGGCTTGCCAGTCGATGTTCAGCGCGAGTTTTTCCAGCTCATCGATCTTGTAGCCCGAGGCGTACAGCCCGCCGACCACCGCGCCCATGCTGGTGCCGGCGATCGCATCGATTTTGATGCCTTGCTCTTCCAGGGCTTTGAGCACACCGATGTGCGCCAGACCACGCGCGGCGCCGCCGGACAGCACCAGGCCGACTTTCGGTCGCGGCGCGTCACTGGCGTGAACAAACAGTGGAAGCAAACCAAGCAGCAGGCAGAACAGCAGACGGCGCATTGTGAGTCTCTGGGCAAGCAATAAAGCCGGCTATTATAGCGGCGCCCTCTGTCTCAGGAGTTTCAGCGAACATGACTGTCGCAAAAGCAGAAGTTGTCATCACCTATTGCACCCAATGCCAGTGGCTGCTGCGCGCGGCGTGGCTGGCGCAGGAACTGCTCAGCACCTTTGGTGATGACCTCGGCAAAGTCTCCCTGGTACCCGGCACCGGCGGGGTATTTCACATCACCTGCGACGGCGTGCAGATCTGGGAACGCAAGGCTGATGGCGGTTTTCCCGAGGCCAAGGTGTTGAAGCAGCGGGTTCGCGATCAGATCGATCCTGACCGCGACCTCGGTCACAACGACGGCACTCAGTGAGACGCGGCCTCGGCGGCGACGGCTTTCTTGTCGGCGTGGCCTGACATCCGTGCTGACACAACGATGGCGATAATGATCAATGCGCCGCCGAGCAACATCTTCGGCGTCGGGTTTTCATTGAACAGCAGCCAGGCGACGGTGATGCCGTAGACCGGTTCCATGGCAAACACCACCGCCGCCGTGCGCGCCTTGATCACCGCCAGGCTGGCGACGAACAGGCTGTGCGCGACGCCGGTACAGAACACCCCGAGCAGGGCGATCCACAGCCAGTCGAGTGCTCGTACTTCGCTGAGTAGCGGTGCTGCAACCGGCAGCAGACACAGCGCCACCACGACGTTTTGACACAACGCCGCCTGTACCGCCGGAATCCGCCCGGAGCTGGCGCGGTTAGTCAGTGACAACAGCGAGAACAACAGCCCCGACAGCACCGACCAAAGCAAACCGATGGTCGCGCCGCTGCTCAGGTCGAAGGCTGGGGTCACCAGAATCAGGCCGATGCTGACCAACACCACCAGCACAATTTCATTGGCACGGATGCGTTCTCGGAAGATCAGCCCTTCAAGAATCACCGTGAAGGCCGGGAAACTGGCAAAGCCCAATGTTGCGATGGCGACACCGGCGATCTTCACAGACAGGAAGAAACTCACCCAGTGCCCGGCCAGCAACACGCCGCTGAGGGCGAGGCGGCGCCAGTCCACGGCCTGAAGTTTTTGCCAGCCGTGCTGACTGGCGAAACGGGCAAAAAATGCCAGGGCGAGCACGGCGAAAGCCGCGCGTCCAAAGACGATCACAGCGGGGGACGCAGCAGCGAGTTTGCCCAACACACCCGTCAGGCCAAACATCAAAGCACCGATATGCAGAGCGCCGAGGGCGGTACGCGGAGTCATCGAAATCCTTCTATCTCAAACACAATTCTTGATCGTTCCCACGCTCTGCGTGGTAACGCCTCTAGGGACGCTCTGCGTCCAGTGACGCGGAGCGTCACGGGCTGCATTCCTTTGCTGCGCGTGGGAGTGATCAGCAGTGGACACATAATGAGCCGGGGAAGGTCGAAAGTCTGTCGGCAGACTATCGTCGTTTGTCGCAGGAATCGCGCCGAAGCTGGCCGGGTGACGAACCGAACTCACGCAAGACGGCGGCCGAGAAGGCACTCTGCGAGTTGTAGCCGACGCGACTGGCAACTTCCCCGATCGGCAGGGCTGTGTCGCGTAGCAGTTGAACTGCCAGATGCAGGCGTCTACTGCGGATGTAATCCATCGGCGTCTGCCCGCATTCGGCCATGAACCGTGCATGCAGGCGCGCGCTGGACAACCCCGCCACTCGCGCCAGATCGGCGACTTGCAATGGATAAGCGGCGTACTGCTCGATGTGCGCATCCAGCGCGGCATAGGGCAAGCGGCGAATGGCGTGTTCCGCAGGTTGCGCGTGATTCAGACTGGCCAGCAGCAACACCGCGCCTTGCTGGGCAATCAATGGATCGCTGACCGGACTGTTCGCCAGCCAACTGACCAACTGGCTTTGCCCGGAATCCAGCGACAAGCGCGCCGGTTGATCGAGCAGACGATGGCTGGCGTCGGCATGCTCGCCCAGTGAATCCGTCAGCCATTGGCCGTCCGGGATATCCAGTACCAGACAGCGGCTGCCGTTGGGACTGCCGCAGGCATGATGAGCGCCGGACGGGACCACCACAAAGCTTTGCTGGCGCACCTGACTGCCACAACCCTCGACCTCGAAATCCAGCGCACCGGACAACCCGAACACCAATTGCGCGTGGTCGTGGCTGTGGACGATCAAGTCGTGGGTGTACTGACGCAAGGTGAGGATCGGTCGCATGGCAGGTGGTCTCCGAAGTGATCGCCAGTCTACACCGGCGCACGCCGGATGCGTTGTCACAGGACTGACTCATGTTTGTCATGGTCGATTAACCGAGCGCGCGCAGAGTGGCGAAAACATCGCAGAGGGTTGCCCATGACCAGCGCCGAGCTCGCCAGACCCAGCCGTAAACAACGCGTGCGCACCCTGTGGATCTCCGACGTGCACCTGGGCACGCGGGATTGTCAGGCCGAGCACTTGTCGCAATTTCTCAAGGGCTACCATGCCGACAAGATTTACCTGGTTGGCGACATCATTGACGGCTGGAAGCTGCGCGGCGGCATGTACTGGCCGCAAGCGCATACCAACGTGATCCGCCGCTTGCTGACCATGAGCAAGCGCGGCACCGAGGTGATTTACGTCACCGGCAACCACGACGAATTCCTGCGTCGTTATTCGAAGCTGATTCTGGGCAATATCCAGTTGGTCGACGAGGCCGTGCATGTCACGGCCGATGGTCGGCATCTGCTGGTGATTCACGGCGATCAGTTCGATGTGATCACCCGATATCACCGCTGGCTGGCCTTTCTCGGCGACTCCGCTTACGAATTCACCCTGACCCTCAATCGCTGGCTCAACCATTGGCGTGCGCGCTATGGCTACGGCTATTGGTCGTTGTCGGCGTACCTGAAGCACAAGGTGAAAACGGCGGTGAGTTTCATCAGCGACTTTGAAGAAGCCATCGCTCATGAATGTGTGAAGCGCGAGTTGCATGGCGTGGTGTGCGGGCACATTCACCATGCCGAGATTCGTAAGGTGGGCGAGGTCGATTACCTTAATTGCGGTGATTGGGTGGAGTCGTGCACGGCGCTGATCGAGCATTGGGACGGCACGATCGAGCTGTATCGGCTGGCGGATGCGCAGGCGCGGGAGGCGGAGCTGAAAGCGGCCAAAGTCGCCGAACTCGCATAAAAGCAAAAGATCGCAGCCTTCGGCAGCTCCTACATTGGAATGTGTACCTCTGTAGGAGCTGCCGAAGGCTGCGATCTTTTGATCTTAGGCCGGGCTGTGCTCTTCCATCGCGGCCTTGTAAATCGAGTTCTTCGGCTGCGCAAACAACCGCTCCATCATCGGCTCGAAAAAACTCAACGGCAGCGTGTCATAGTCAGGATCAAACGCCGCCGCATCGTATTTGGCGCAAAACTCGGCGGTCGCCTGAAACTGCGGATGCTCCCTGAACTGCTCACGAAGATGCCGATCCATGCCCAGGTGATGAAAGAAGTAATACCCCTGAAACACCCCGTGCTTCTCGACCATCCACAAATTTTCGGCACTGACGAACGGCTTGAGTATCGCAGCGGCAATGTCCGGATGGTTGTACGAACCCAAGGTGTCGCCGATGTCATGCAGCAAGGCACAAACCACATATTCCTCGTCGCGCCCGTCACGAAAGGCACGGGTGGCGGTTTGCAGCGAGTGGGTCAGGCGATCCACCGGGAAGCCGCCGAAATCGCCTTCCAGCAATTTCAGGTGGGTCATGATCCGTGCGGGCAACTGTTTGGCGTAGGCGCTGAAGTCGGCGGCGATGATCGCCCAATCTTCTTGGGTACCGTCCTTCATATGGGTGAAGCGGGCATTGGCATTCATTGGCTGACCCTCATTCAGAACGCCACGCGACCCAGAATCATGTCGCGGTACATGACGAAGTCGCCAAGCAGGCTGTACAGCGGATGCTGGAAAGTCGCCGGCCGGTTCTTTTCAAAGAAGAAGTGCCCGACCCAGGCGAAGCTGTAACCGGCCAGCGGCAAGGCCAATAACAGCAGCCAGGCGCCCTTGGCGATGGTCAGCGCGAGAATAAAAATCACCAGTGTCGTGCCGATGAAGTGCAGACGCCGGCAGGTGCTGTTGCTGTGTTCGCTGAGGTAATACGGATAGAACTCAGCGAAGCTGTTGAAATGCTTGATGTTTTCCACGACCGCGTTCTCTGTGGTTATTGTTCTGGCGACGAGTTGTGCTGCGGGTAGCTTATTTGAGTCTAGAGTGATCATTGGCGTGGGCCAGTGACAATCGGCGCCACTTTAGTATCCTTCGCAAATCGGGCCGTAACATGCGGCCCATCATGTAAAAGAAAAACGCCATGAGCGAACGAACGACTTCTGCAAGCTGGGCGATGGGGATTGTCAAAGCATTGGAGATGGACGGCCTGGATTGCCGGGTTCTGTTCAAACAACTAGGGCTCGATTACACGGCTCTGGATGATCCGGATGCGCGCTTCCCGCAAGATTCCATGACCCGTCTCTGGCAACGGGCGGTCGAGTTATCTGGCAACCCGGCGATCGGCCTGAACATGGGCAAGGTGGTGCGACCGGCGTCTTTTCATGTCGCTGGCTATGCTTTGATGTCGAGCAATACCCTCGCCGAAGGCTTTCAGCGGCTGGTGCGCTATCAGCGCATCATCGCCGAGAGCGCCGACCTGAGTTTCCGATTGCTTGATGAAGGTTATGCGCTGATTCTGACCGTGCACGGTGACCATCTGCCGCCGACCCGGCAAAGCGCCGAAGCCTCGCTGGCCTGTGCGCTGGGCCTGTGCGGCTGGTTGACCGGACGCACGTTGCACCCGGTCAAAGTGCTGGTGCAGGGCGCGGAACCGGATGACCTGGAACCCTACAAACAAGCTTTCCACGCACCGCTGATGTTCAACGCGCCGTACGATGCGCTGATCTTCGAGCGCGCCGACATGGAAGCGCCGCTGCCCACCGCCAACGAGGCGATGGCGCTGTTGCATGACCGGTTTGCCGGGGAATATCTGGCGCGGTTTTCCGAAAGCCGCGTGACCCACAAGGCGCGACAGGTGCTGTGCCGTTTGCTGCCGCAAGGTGAGCCGAAGCGCGATACCGTCGCGCAGACCCTGCATCTATCGCAGCGCACCTTGCAGCGCCGCTTGCAGGAGGAGGGCACGAGTTTTCAGCAACTGCTCGACGACACCCGCCGTGAACTGGCCGAGCAGTATCTGGCGCAGCCGAGCATGACCTTGCTGGAAATCGCTTATCTGTTGGGGTTTGCCGATCCGAGCAACTTCTTTCGCGCGTTCCGCCGCTGGTTCGACACCACGCCCGGCGATTACCGGACGCGGTTGTTGCAGGCGCCGGGTGCGGTCAGTGACGCCAAAAGGCCGGAATACACAGTACAAACACCGTAATGATCTCCAGTCGGCCGAGCAGCATGCCGAACGACAGGATCCACTTGGCCGCGTCCGGCAGAGTGGCGAAGTTGCCCGCCGGGCCAATGGTCTCGCCCAGGCCTGGGCCGACCCCGGACACGGTGCTGGCAGCGCCGGTCAACGCGGTCATCCAGTCGACGCCGAGCAGCGACAGGAGCAGGGCAATCACGCAGATGGTAATGGCGAAGAAGAACGAAAAGGTCAGAATCGAACGGACGATCTCTTCGTCGAGACGGTGGCCGTTGTACTTCTGTTTGATCACTGCGCGCGGGTGAATCAGTTGATTAAGGTTGGCCTTGAGCAAGATGTAGGCGACCTGGAAACGGAAGATCTTGATCCCGCCCGCCGTCGACCCGGAACAGCCTCCGACAAAGCCCAGATAGAAAAACAGCATCAGCGAGAAGTTGCCCCATAGGCTGTAATCACCGAGGGCAAAACCGGTGGTGGTGACCACCGAGGTCACGTTCAGCGCCACGTGGCGTAGCGCCTCCAGCCAATGCAAATTGGTCGTCCACCAGTACCAGGTGCCGAGCACCAGCCAGGTCACCAGCAGCATACCGAGCAAACCCTGTACTTGCTGATCCTTGATCAGCGCCTTGCGGTTGCCGCGCAACGTCGCCACGTACAGGGTGAACGGCAGGCTGCCGAGAATCATGATGACGACTGCGACCCAGTGCACCGCCGGTTGCGTCCACTTGGCCAAGGATTGATCGGAGGTCGAGAACCCGCCAGTGGAGATCGCCGACATCGCGTGGTTGATCGCGTCGAACGGACTCATCCCGGCCCACCAGAACGCCAGGCTGCCAAGGATGGTGATGCCGACATACGCCGCCACAATCAGGCGCGCCACCATGTGCGAGCGGGGCATGACCTTTTCCGAGCGGTCCGAGGACTCGGTCTGGAACAGGCGCATGCCACCGATACGCAGCAGCGGCAGAATCGCTACCGCCATGCCGATAAAGCCGATCCCTCCGATCCAGTGCAGTAACGAGCGCCACATCAGGATCCCGGGGGACATGTTGTCGAGGCCATTGAGCACGGTCGAGCCGGTCGCGGTAATGCCCGACATGCTTTCGAAAAACGAGTCGGTGTAGCTGATGTGCTGGGTCAGCAGAAACGGCAGCGCAGCAAAAATGCACACCACCAGCCAACTGCTGACCGTCAGCAGGTACATGTCACGCGGACGCAGGTGAATGTGTTCCGGTCGGCCGGGAATCACCAGCGCGAGGCCGGCGACGAAGGTGATCATGCTCGCCCAGAGGAACGACGGCAGATCACCGGTGCGCTCGAAAATCACCAGGGTGGCCATAGGCACGACCATGGCCACGGCCAGGGTGATCAGGAAGATGCCGATGATGAAACCAATGATCCGTAAGGTCGGCAACGCCATGAAGTCCGCTCGGGCTGATGTGGGAAGGGCGCCATTCTACCCGTGGGGCAGGGCATGTAAACCGGCATCCTGTTGGCAGATACAGCTAGAATAGCCGCACATATTTTTCAGGAGGTGGCCGATGCAGGCTCTCGACGCGTTGCTCAACCGTGTTTCCGTTCCACGACTGGTCGAACCGGCCCCCACTGCCGAGCAGCGCGAAGCCCTGTTTGGCGCCGCGTTGCGCGCGCCGGATCACGGGCATTTGCAGCCGTATCGCTTCCTGACGGTCGAAGGCGCGGCGCGTGAACAGATGGGCGAGTTGTTGGCCGAGGCTGCACAGCAGCAGGAAGGCGAGGTCACCGAAGCGATGATCGACAAGGCGCGCAACGGTCCGCTGCGAGCGCCGTTGGTGGTTGTGGTGATCGCCAAATTGCAGGAACACGTTAAATATCCGAAGGCCGAGCAGTTGCTGGCGGCCGGGTGTGCGGCGCACGGGATTTTGCTGGCGGCGTATGCGCAGGGGATTGGTGCGGTGTGGCGTACGGGTGATCTGGCTTATTCGCAGCATGTGGCTAAAGGCTTGGGCCTGGCCGAAGGTGAAGAGGTGATTGCGTTCCTGTATCTCGGCACGCCGCAGAAAGAGCCGCGTGTGGCAGATAAAGTCGATCTGAGCGAGTTCGTCAGTGCCTGGCCTGGTAAAGCCTGAAGATCAAAAGCCCCTCACCCTAGCCCTCTCCCAGAGGGAGAGGGGACTGATTGGGGGATGCTGTAGAGGTACGCCGACCTGAAAGTGCTCGGCTGAATCCAGAGTCGATAACGGCTCCAGTGCATTTCGAGTTCGGAGTCGATAACGGTTCCAGTGCATTTCGAGTTCGGAGTCGATAAAGGTTCCAGTGCATTTCGAACCCAGAGTCGGCGACGATTCACGTGCCTTCCTGGTCCATAATCAACTCGGTTCTTCAGGTCGATGTATGACGCAAGACACCTCGGTCGGCCCCCTCTCCCTCCGGGAGAGGGCTGGGGTGAGGGTAGCTTTTAGGCTCTTAAAGTTGCACCACCGCTCCGGGCACCAACGGCAATTCCAGGCTGGCAATAAACCCACCCTGCGGATGATTTGCCAGCGTCAAACTCCCACCATGCCGTTCCGCCGCTCGCCGCGCAATCGCCAGGCCCAAACCGTGTCCCGCTGCCGTCTGCCCCGGCGCCCGGTAAAACGGTTCGCCCAACTGGCTCAAATGTTCAGCCTGCACCCCCGGCCCATGGTCGCGCACGCTCACGATGATTTTTTCACCCTGACGTGAAGCCTGCATTTCAATCGGCTGACCTTCCGGGTTGAAGCGCTGGGCGTTGCGCAGCAGGTTATCGACGGCGCGCTCGATCATGGTCGGCCAGCCTTTCAGATTCAGCTGCGGTTCGGCATCAAGACGCACGATCTGCTCGGGCGATCCCAGTATTGCGTCCTTCTGCAAGAGGCCGAGCAACGCATTCAGATCCACCTCTTCAGCACTGGCGTTGTCGGCATCGACCCGCGCCAATACCAGAATTTCACTGATCAATGCTTCCAGCCGATCACACTCGCGGGTCAGGCGTGGCCAGAGTTTTTCCCGTTCTTCAGGATTGGCCCGTTCCGCCAGCGCCAAGGCAATGCGCAACCGCGCCAACGGTGAGCGCAATTCGTGGGAAACGTCGCGCAACAACTGCCGTTGGCTGCCTATCAGGCTCTGCAGACGCGCACCCATGCGGTTGAAGTCGGTGGCCAGCACGCCGAATTCGTCGCGGCGATTGGCCAGTTTCGCCAGGCTGTTCTGCTGATAGGTGGTCTGCCCGAGATCATGCACCGCGCCGCGCAAACGGCTGAGCGGGCGGGTGATGGAGAAGGTCACCAACAGACTGAACAGGGTCAGCACCACCAACGCGATGCCCAGCGCACTCAATGGCCAAAGCAGACTTTCGCGGTGCCAAGAGTCGAGTTCCGGATGCGGGATGCGGTAGATGAACAGGTAGGTGTCACCGGTTTTTTCGCTGGTGAATTCATCGGTCAGACGTCGCCATGGCAGGCGCCGGTCATCATTGTTCTGGCGGGCTTCGAACGCGGCTGCGCGGCGCGGGAAGGTGCCGCGAACCACCGGGTCGCCGGATTCGTTCAGCACCTGAACATCGATGTGATATTGGCGTTTGCGCTGTTCGAGGATGTCCTGAGCAGCTTCCTCGCCCTGGGCTTCGTAGGTTTGCGTCCATTCGCCGGCGAGGGTGTTGAGGCCCGGATGGCGGCTGAGGATCCACGCGTCCTGGTTGAGCATGTGCCCGAGCAGAATGGACAGCCCGGCCACCAGAGCGATGGCCAGCCAGAAGCTCGCGAGAATACGCCAGAACAATGAACGCACAGAAAATCCTCAGAACAAACGCAAATCCCTGTAGGAGTGAGCCTGCTCGCGATAGCGGTGAGTCAGACAAGTATTCGTTGACTGACACACCGCTATCGCGAGCAGGCTCACTCCTACATTGGATCGGTGGAAAAAGACCCGGCGGTGTTTAGCCGTCGGGTCCGGGGTCAGAACATTATTGCGCCTTTTGCGCCTGTTGCGCTTTCCACGCCTTGAATTCGGCCCATTCGGCGCGACGCTCGGCCTGTTTTTTCTGGATCTCGTCGAATTTCTTCTGTTGATCCGGTTTCAGCAGCGCCCGAACATCGGACTCGGCTTTCTTGTGGTTGGCGGCCATCTCGTCCTTCATGGCTTTCTGGTCAGCCGGCGAGAGTTTTTCCAGGTACTTGTCGACCACTTGCTTACGCTCGTGCATCTGCTCGCCCATGATCTTGCGGATCTGCTCGCGTTGTTCGCGGGACAGGTCGAGTTGGCTGTACGGGCCTTTGCCGTGCATGCCGTGCATCTGACCGCCGTGGCGTGGGCCGTCGAGCGGGCCACCCATCGGGCCACCGTCTTGCGGCATGGCCATGGCGACGGTTGGCAGAGCGGCAGCGAACATCAGAGCGATAAGAGTCTTGCGCATGGTGTATCTCCTTGTCTCGTTCCCGGTACGTTCCGGATGAGTTCAGATTACGGAGATCAAGGTCAGCGGCGGTCAGCACTGCGTAAAGCTTGGGTAAAGACGCTTCGCGCCCAGCCTTACACATATCCCGTTGTAGGAGCTGCGGCACGCTGCGATCTTTTGACTGTGGGACGCAGAGCGTCCCCGGCTGCATTCCCACGCAGAGCGTGGGAACGATCAGATCGCAGCCTGCGGCAGCTCCTACAGGGGGAGGCGTCGGTTACCGTTGGCCGGGGGATGTGTGCAGTTCAGAGGCTGTAGAAGTAACCGCGGCTGCGCAGAGCGACGATGCGTGGGCGGCCGTCGGGGTGCGGGCCGATCTTCTTGCGCAGGTTGCTGACGTGCATGTCGAGGCTGCGGTCGTACAGGGTCAGCTTGCGACCGAGGGCGATCTGCGCCAGTTCCTGTTTGTCCAGCGGCTCGCCGGGTTGCTTGAGCAGGGCTTCGAGCAGGCGGCTTTCGGAAACGGTAAGGGTCAGTTCTTTCTCGTCGATGCTGACCACGCCGCGCACCGGGCTGAAACTCAGATCGCCCAGCTCAAGCTGCGTCGAGACTGCCGCCGGGTGGCTGCGGCGCAGTACGGCGCGCAGGCGAGCGGTCAGTTCTCGTGGGTCGCAGGGTTTGGCCAGATAATCGTCGGCGCCCAGTTCCAGACCGAGGATACGATCCAGCGGCTCGCCACGGGCCGAGAGCATCAGCACCGGCAGATCAGCGTGATCGTTGCGCAATTGCTTGAGCAGTTCCAGACCGCTGCCGTCGGGCAGCATCACGTCCAGCACCACCGCCGCCGGGGCCGTTTCGGCCAACGCCTTGCGCGCACTCTGGCCATCGTGGCAGGCGCGCACATGGAAGCCTTCCTGGCTCAGCCAGCTACTCAGGAGTTCGCATAACTCCTGGTCATCATCAATCAGTAACAGCTCGCTCATGACTCACTCAATTTAGCCATTGCCGACGTTTTCGGCTTGCTCCACTGGCAAAGATACCGCAGAGCAGCGCCAATAGCGCTACTCCGGCGCCCGTGACGAACCATTGCTGCTGATCAGTCAGCAGACGCGGCAGCGGGCTGGCCTGGGCTTCCTTGAGTTGCAGCTTGAGACGCTGGTTCTCCTGGCGCAACCGGGCGAGCTGTGCGCTTTCACGGGTATTGTCGGCATTTTGCAGTTGTTTGCTCAGTTCTTCCCGTTGCTGCTCGCTGGCCTTGAGGCGCTGCTGCAACTCGGTGATCTGGCTGCCGGCGCTTAACGACAATGGCGTGGAACTGCCGCCTTCGGTGGTTTCCTCACCATGGGCGGGTGCCATGATCGACAACGTGACCAACATCAGACACAACGGACCCTTGCGCATCGCGACACCTGTTTCCAAATGGATATTGGGCAGGTTGTCGGCAGGCAAACGAGAATAATGAGCGATTGAGAGCAGCAAGAACCAGGAAGGTTCATTGCGTGAGGCAGTGTCGCGAGTGATGAGGGGTAAATCCCCTCATCACCGAACGTTTAAGGCAGGACTTGCTTGAACGGCTTGACGACCACGTTGGCGTAGACACCCGCGGCGATGTACGGATCAGCATCGGCCCATGCTTGCGCAGCGCTTAGGGAATCGAATTCGGCGACGATCAGGCTGCCGGTGAAACCCGCTGCGCCCGGATCATTGCTGTCGACGGCCGGGTGCGGGCCGGCCAGTACGATGCGGCCTTCGCCCTTGAGCGCATGCAGGCGTTCCAGATGCGCAGGGCGCGCGGCCAGGCGTGCTTCCAGCGAGTTGGCGACGTCGGTGGCAATGATGGCGTAGAGCATGTCAGTCCTCGGTTTTTGGTGTTGTTGTGGTATCGGCATCGTGCAGATGACGCGACAGGTAAATGCCCTGTGCGACCAGGAATACCAAGGTCATGCCCAGGCTGCCGAACACCTTGAAGTCCACCCAGTAGCTCTGGAAGGTGAAGGCGACGAACAGGTTGGCAGCGCCGCAGAACAGGAAAAAGCCGATCCAGGCGATGTTCAGGCGGGTCCAGACCGGATCCGGAAGGGTCAGTGCGTGGCCCATGATGCGTTTGATCAGCAGGCGGTCACCGATGAAGTGGCTGCCGATGAAGGCGACGGCGAACAGCCAGTTGACCACCGGGGCTTTCCACTTGAGGAAGGTCTCGCTGTGGAAGGCCAGCGTCAGGCTGCCGAACACCAGGCAGGCAATCAGGGTCAGCCATTGGCTCTTTTCCAGCTTGCGCTGTTTGATGAACAACGCGCCGTACACCACCAGGGAACTGATGATCAGCATCGCCGTGGCGCTGTAAATACCGCCTACAGTCACTTCATGGCCAGCGATGTCGACGACCCGTGGATCAAGTTTGTAAACGATGAAGAACAGCAGAAGCGGGATGAAATCGATGAATTGTTTCACAGTGAGAGCCAGAAGCTGGATGTGGCGGCATAATAACAAACATATGGGCGCGCGATAGCGCCAGCTGATTTGAGGTTACAACTCCCCGTGAATGTTGATTTGCATTGCCATAGCACGGCCTCCGATGGCGCCCTCGCGCCTGCGGTTCTGGTTGCGCGTGCGTTCGAGAACGGCGTGCGAGTCCTGGCGTTGACTGACCACGACACCCTCGAAGGCCTCGCCGAAGCGCGCACGGCCGCCAACGAATTGGGCATGCAACTGGTCAACGGCGTCGAATTGTCCTGCACCTGGGGCGGCGCGACGATTCATGTGTTGGGCTACGGTTTCGACGTCAACGCCGCACCGTTGGTCGAAGCGATTGCCAGATTGCACGATGGGCGCTGGCTGCGGTCGGAAGAAATAAGCCGCAAACTCGCTCTCAAGGGCATGCCCGGTGCCCTCGATGGTGCCCGGCAGGTCCAGCAGGAACTGGGCGACAGCGGCAACGCCCCGGCCCGTCCGCATTTCGCCGACTGGATGGTGCGTGAAGGTTTTGTAAAGGATCGTGCCGAGGCATTCCGCAAATGGCTCGGCGCCGGCAAGCTGGGTGACGTCAAGTTGCACTGGCCGACGCTGGAAGACACCGTTGGCACACTGCGTGCCGCCGGGGCCTGGGTCAGCCTCGCGCATCCGTGGCACTACGATTTCACTCGTAGCAAGCGTCGAAAGCTGATTGCCGACTATATTCAAGCAGGCGGGCATGCGATCGAGGTGGTCAATGGCCATCAGCCTGCGGAACAGGTCGGCAGCCTGGCAATCCTTGCCCGAGAGTTCGGTCTGCTGGTCAGCGCTGGCAGTGACTTCCATGGCCCTGGCGGCTGGTCCGAGATCGGCCAGTACCGGCCGGTTCCCGAGGACCTTCCACCCCTGTGGTGTCGGTTCAAACATGACACAGATATTGCCGCCGTCTGAACAGGTAGAGAATGTGAGTCAATTTTTCCAGATTCATCCGGAAAACCCGCAAGCGCGCCTGATAAAACAGGCGGTCGAAATCATCCGCAAGGGCGGGGTGGTGGTTTATCCCACGGATTCTTCCTACGCCATCGGCTGCCAGATCGGCGACAAGACCGCGATTGAGCGCGTGCGCCGCCTGCGCCAGCTCGATGAAAAGCATAACTTCGCGCTGATCTGCAGTGACCTGTCGCAATTGGGCAACTACGCCAAGATCGACACCGGCACCTTCCGCATTCTCAAAGCGCATTTGCCGGGGCCATACACCTTCATTCTCAACGCTACCCGCGAAGTGCCGCGTCTGTTGCTGCATCCGAAGAAGCGCACCATCGGTCTGCGTGTGCCGAGCCATCCGATCGCGCTGGCGCTGCTGGCCGAACTCGGCGAGCCGCTGATGAGCGTGACCCTGATCATGCCCGGCGACGAAGACCCGCTCAGCGATCCTTACGAAATGCGCCAACTGCTTGAACACCAAGTGGACTTGATCATCGACGGCGGTTTTGGCGGCATTAAAGCCTCCACCGTGATCGACCTGACCGGCGACGACCCGGAAGTGATCCGCGTCGGTTGCGGCGACCCCGCGCCGTTCATGGTCGAGGCCTGAATGTCCGCAGTGGAAACCGTTGTCGATCCGCAGGCCGGCGCTCAGCAAGAACTGCCATTTGCCATGGTCTATGGCCAGGCAGTCATGGAGATGCCGCTGGACCTGTACATCCCGCCGGATGCGCTGGAAGTCTTTCTTGAAGCCTTCGAAGGCCCGCTCGACCTGCTGCTGTACCTGATCCGCAAACAGAACATCAACATCCTCGACATCCCGGTGGCGGAAATCACCCGCCAGTACATGGGCTATGTCGAGTTGATGCAGTCGGTGCGCCTGGAGCTGGCCGCCGAATATCTGGTGATGGCCGCGATGCTCGCCGAGATCAAGTCGCGCATGCTTCTGCCTCGGGCCGAGACTGTCGAAGACGAGGAAGACGACCCGCGCGCCGAACTGATCCGCCGCTTGCAGGAATACGAGCGTTTCAAGGCGGCCGCCGAAGGCATCGACGGCTTGAGCCGGGTTGGCCGCGATGTGATCGTGCCCAAGCTCGACGCCCCGGAAGCCCGGGCGCGCAAGCTGTTGCCGGATGTCGCGCTGGAAGAGATTTTGATGTGCATGGCCGAAGTGCTGCGCCGTGGCGATATGTTTGAAAGCCACCAGGTCAGCCGCGAGGCACTGTCCACCCGCGAGCGCATGAGCGATGTGCTGGAACGGCTCAAGGGCGGCGGTTTTGTGCCGTTCGTCGAGCTGTTCACCGCCGAGGAAGGGCGGCTGGGTGTGGTGGTGACCTTTATGGCGATCCTTGAACTGGTCAAGGAATCCTTGGTCGAGCTGGTGCAGAATGAGCCGTTCGCCGCGATCCACGTGCGAGCCCGAGCCGAATAACGAGTCGAAACATGAACCTGACTGAACCCCGCGAGCTGGCCCCCCTGCTTGAAGCCTTTCTGTTGGCCTCGGGAAAGCCGCAATCCCTTGAGCGTCTGTTTGAACTGTTTGAAGAAGGCGAACGGCCCGAGCCTGCGGTCTTCAAGAAAGCCCTGACCCTGCTGGGCAAGTCCTGCGAGGGCCGTGCTTTCGAGCTCAAGGAAGTCTCATCGGGCTATCGCTTGCAGATCCGCGAAAAGTTTTCGCCGTGGGTCGGCCGCTTGTGGGAAGAGCGCCCGCAGCGTTACTCCCGCGCCTTGCTCGAAACCATCGCGCTGATCGCCTACCGTCAGCCGATCACCCGTGGCGAGATCGAAGACGTGCGTGGCGTGGCGGTGAACAGCAATATCGTCAAGACCTTGCTGGAGCGCGAGTGGATCCGTGTTGTTGGTTACCGCGATGTGCCGGGCAAACCGGCGATGTTTGCCACCACCAAGATGTTTCTCGATCACTTCAACCTGAAGAACCTCGAAGACCTGCCGCCGCTGGCCGAATTGCGCGAAATGGAAACTGACCCGGTGCTTGATTTCGACGACGCTCCGGTGCCGCAGGGCTTGCAGGAACTGGCCGATGCCAGCGCCGAGCCGGAAGAGGAGAAGGAAGAGACCAGTTTCCATACCTTGCTGTTGGAGCTGGACAGCATGGAGGAGGGGATCAAGACCGACTTCGATGATTTGCTGCGGGATGCGGTGGATGGTGAGGCGGGCGACAGTGACGTGCCGACGAACGAGCCTGAAACCGAAGTCGCTGAGCCAGCGATTGAAGTTGAACTTGAAGCAGAGCCAGAAGCCGAACCGGAAGAGGACATTCTTGGCGTCGCCGAAGCCCGCGAAAAACTATTGGCCGCCGTCGCCGCGCTCGAACAACCCGCGCCAGAACCGGAGCTAAGCGAAGAAGTAGCCGAAGCCCGTGCCCTGGCCGAAGCCATCGAGGCCGAACGCCGCGAATTGGAAGACTGACCCGCCCTGCCAAACACCGCGATCCCCTGTAGGAGTGAGCCTGCTCGCGATAGCGGTGTATCTGTCAAGAAGATGTTGACTGACACACCGCTATCGCGAGCAGGCTCACTCCTACAAGGGATTTGTGTTTTTCGGAGACCTCGATGAGTTCCACCAAAGACCCGTGCATCAGCCTCTGCAAATTCACCGACGACATCTGTCTCGGCTGCGGCCGCAGCAAGCGCGAAATCAAAGCCTGGAAGAAACTCGACAAGGACGACAAGCGCAGCGTACTGGCCGAAGCCGCGCTGCGCCTGATCAAACTCGGTGGCGCCGGTCGGCGGAAAAAGAAATAACCTTGGCCTGATCGACTAGTCTCTGATGCGCGATGGCGCACATCCGCGTATGATTCGCGACCCTTCGCCGATCCCTTCGGCTAAGTACCCAGATTTCAATGCTTCAGGCGCCGCCTGAACAGACCACACCGGGAGGTGCCCAGATGAGCGACATCATTCAGAAAGACGACCAGGAAATCGGCCCAGCAGGCGAAAAACTGCAGAAAGTCCTCGCCCGTATCGGCGTCGGCTCGCGCCGTGACGTGGAATCCTGGATCAGCCAGGGCCGGATCAAGGTCAATGGCAAAGACGCCACCCTCGGTCTGCGCGTCGACATGCACGACGCCATCACCATTGATGGCAAGGTGATCAAGCGCGAAGAAGCGGCCGAATCGGTCCGCCGCGTGATCATGTACAACAAACCCGATGGCGAGATCTGCACCCGTGACGACCCTGAAGGCCGTCCGACCGTGTTCGACAAGCTGCCGCGTCCGAAAGAAGGTCGCTGGATCAACATCGGTCGTCTCGACATCAACACCACCGGTCTGCTGATGTTCACCACCGACGGTGAGCTGGCCAACCGTCTGATGCACCCGTCCTACGAGATGGACCGTGAGTACGCCGTGCGCGTACGCGGTGAAGTCGACGACGAGATGATCGAGCGCCTGAAGGCCGGCGTCGTGCTGGAAGATGGCCCGGCGAAGTTCACCGACATCAAGCAGGCGCCAGGCGGTGAAGGCTTCAACCACTGGTATCACTGCGTGGTGATGGAAGGCCGTAACCGTGAGGTTCGTCGTCTGTGGGAATCGCAGGGTCTGGTGGTCAGCCGTCTGAAGCGCGTGCGTTTCGGTCCGGTGTTCCTCAACTCCGACCTGCCGATGGGGCGCTGGCGCGAAATGAGCCAGTACGAAGTCGACATCCTCAGTGCTGAAGTCGGCCTGACGCCGGTAGCGATGCCGCAACTGAACGCCAAGAGCAAAGACAAGCTTGAGCGCATGCAGCGCAAATCGTCGCGGCCGATGGCCAAGACCGAGCGCGTTCGTACGCTGCGTCCAGCCGCTGGCGCGCCGACCGGTCCGCGCCCAAGCCGTGAACCGCAGATCGAAGGCGAGCGTCCAGGTCGCAAGCCAGTAGCCCGTGACGGCGAACGCGCTCCGCGTCCGGCCAACGGTCGCACTGAGCGTGGCGAGCGTGGTGCACCTGCCGGTCGTGGCACGCCTGTGGCGGATCGTCCAGCGGACACCACCAACAAGCGCCCGGCCAAACCTGCGCCGAAGCGTCCGGGGATCAAGCTGGTTGACGGTGACAAGCCGTCGGGCAAGCGTCGTGGCGCACCGGCCGGTTCCGGTCAGCGTCCGGGGTTTGGTCGTAAAAAGCCTGAGTGATCGGGTTTAGCGCCAAATGAAAAAACGCCAACCGCAGGGTTGGCGTTTTTTTTCGTCTGGCGCACACCGATCGTTCCAACGCTCTGCGTGGGAATGCCTCAACGGACGCTCCGCGTTCGGCTCTAGAGGGACGCGGAGCGTCCCAGGCTACATTCCCACGCGGAGCGTGGGAACGATTAAATCTTGGGGCTAGAACACAAAACGCCCATCAAACACCGGCTTGTCATCCAGCGCCAAAACACCGCCGGAGAAGATCAGGTCCAGGTGATGACTGCCCTTGGCGCCACCGCCCAACCCAAGATGCAACCCACAATGCCGCTCCTCAAACCCGGCATTACGCGCATACAAATCCTTCACGCCTTCATTGGTGCCAATCCCCAACTCCTCAATCCGCCGGTTCGACGGATTGGCGTCCAGGTACTTGTTGAAGTCATGCTCCAGCCCCGGCACCTCCGTGGCGATGCGGCTGATGGTCGAGTTCTCGATCCACAGTTCCAGTGGTGATTCCAGCACACCGTACTTGCGCGCAAACGGGATGGTGCTGAGGAACGTGCCCTTGAACTTCACATGGCCGTTGATGGCCTCGCTGTGCGTGGCGATTTCGCCGGGGGCCAGGTCAAAGTTGCCGACACCGTTGATATCGGTCCACTTCTTGATGCTGCTCAGCGGCGTTTCAAACCATGAGCCGTCATCGTCCTTGAAACTCAGCGTGGTCGCGTGGGACATACGCTGGATCAGGTGACTGTTCAGTCCGGCAATCCGCTGCGGGGTGACGCTGAAGGTGTCATAGAAATAATCGCCGTAATCCTTGAACAGCAGCGACTTCTTCCAGTTCTCCGCCATCACCGCTTGCAGCGCGCGCACGAACTCCGGGCCGTCGGGGCGTGGGTTGGGCAAGGTGGAAGAGTCGTAGAAAAAAATGTACAGATCGCTGTCGGTGATTGCCGAGGTCAGCGTTGCGGTGCTGTCCAGGTCCAGACGTCGGGTGCTGAACTGGAAACGAGGATGATCGCCTGCCTGTTCGGCGATCGCGCCGGTCAGCGCTTCGTAATCAGCCGTGTGGCCGAGCAATACCTTCGCCGAGTCGATGCCGGCAAGGGCGGGGTGGTGTTCGAGGTAGTAAAGGAAATGCGAGATCGCGCGGGGCTTATCCATGAATCCTCCCTGACTGACCGTGTAAAAAGCGGCAGGCACGACCGGCCGGATCGTGCCTGCCCGGAGATGTCTTACAGAGGCCACATCGCCGTGCCGAACGGAACTACCGCGTCGGCTTGCATCATTTCTACAGCCGCCTCGTGGGTCGGTGCTTCAAACCATTCGTCCAGTTGCAGTTCGGTATCCAAGTCTTTTTCCAGTGCTTGCATGGTCGATCTCCTAGATGACATTCACGGTTGTGACTGGCCGGTCGAGGTGGCCGGCAAGACGTGAAGAACCTAGTTCAGGGTTTTTTGTAATGCAAAAAATTATTCATTTATTTTTTAAATAGACTTTTTATTCTGTTTTTCGGCGGCAGTTTTCTTATTTGAAAACAAAAAACTAAACGGCACGTTTCATTAGCAAGCTAGCTACCGTCAATTTGCAGACGTCTGACGGATATTTCTGAAATGGAAACTCTGCGTTACGCGTCGTAAAGAAATGTTTACAAAAAAGCCGTTAAAACCGAGTGAAACCAACCCGTCATGAGCGCTGTAAGGAAAAGCTGCCGAAGCCTGCTCCGCCGCGGGCCGGACAAGGCTCTGGCACGCTTGTTTCAGCATCGTTTGCAGGGTGATATGCGCCCCATGCCTGTCGTGCAGGTGCATAACAAGAAGGAGGCGCAATGAACGCCGTGACTGATCTCCATCTCTCTCCGTGGGACGGTTTTTTCCTCGTCCACGCCGATGGCCTGCAAAGGCCTGACTCAATTTTTGCAGCCGCTCGAGTGTCTCGAGGCGGACACACGCAATCCCGGCAACCGCCACGCTGATCCAGCGGGGTCTGGCAGCAGGGGGTTAGCGGTGTACAATGCGCCGCGTTTTAACTGTGACCCTCTGCGTAATCGCGCAAATCTCAAGGCTATCCGCCTTGTTCACTCCGTGGCGCCACAAGCGTTTCGGGTTCGATTTCGTCACAGATAAAAACAAACAGGTGACGCATGACCGTTGTAAATGAGCTGAACTCCTGGTGCCTGCGCTGGGGTTTGATCGGGGCTGCTTGAAATCGCAACCTGGCAGCAACGTCTACTGAACATCATCAAACCTTGCGTGAGACCTTTTTCATGAGTGGACAACCCTCGCAATCAGGCGAGCTGAAACGCGGCCTGAAAAATCGCCACATTCAACTGATCGCCCTCGGTGGCGCGATCGGTACCGGATTGTTCCTCGGCTCGGCCGGGGTACTGAAATCCGCCGGCCCGTCGATGATTCTCGGCTACGCCATCTGCGGCTTCATCGCCTTCATGATCATGCGCCAGCTCGGCGAGATGATTGTCGAAGAGCCGGTGGCCGGTTCCTTCAGCCATTTCGCGCACAAGTACTGGGGCGGCTTTGCCGGGTTCCTGTCGGGCTGGAACTGCTGGATTCTGTACATTCTGGTGGGCATGTCGGAGCTGACCGCGGTCGGAAAATACATCCACTACTGGGCACCGGACATCCCGACCTGGGTGTCTGCAGCGGCTTTCTTCGTGCTGATCAACGCGATCAACCTGGCCAACGTCAAAGTCTTCGGTGAGGCCGAATTCTGGTTCGCGATCATCAAGGTCGTGGCGATCGTCGGCATGATTGCGCTCGGTAGCTACCTGCTGGTCAGCGGCAACGGCGGCCCGCAAGCCTCGGTGAGCAATCTGTGGTCGCACGGTGGTTTCTTCCCCAATGGCGTTAGCGGTCTGGTGATGGCCATGGCGATCATCATGTTCTCCTTCGGCGGTCTGGAAATGCTCGGTTTCACCGCCGCTGAAGCGGACAAACCGAAAACCGTGATCCCGAAAGCGATCAATCAGGTGATCTACCGGATCCTGATTTTCTATATCGGTGCGCTGGTGATCCTGCTGTCGCTGACGCCATGGGACAGCCTGCTGGAAACCCTTAACGCGTCCGGTGATTCGTACAGTGGCAGTCCGTTCGTGCAAGTGTTCTCGATGCTCGGCAGCAACACCGCCGCGCACATCCTCAACTTCGTGGTCCTGACCGCCGCGTTGTCGGTGTACAACAGTGGCACCTACTGCAACAGCCGTATGCTGCTGGGCATGGCCGAGCAGGGCGATGCGCCGAAAGGTCTGGCGAAGATCGACAAGCGCGGCGTGCCGGTGCGGTCGATCCTGGCTTCGGCGGCAGTGACGCTGGTGGCTGTGCTGCTCAATTATCTGATCCCGCAGCACGCGCTGGAGCTGCTGATGTCGCTGGTGGTTGCGACGCTGGTGATCAACTGGGCGATGATCAGCTTCTCGCACTTCAAGTTCCGCCAGCACATGAACAAGACTCAGCAGACGCCGCTGTTCAAGGCGCTGTGGTACCCGTACGGCAACTACATCTGCCTCGCGTTCGTCGCGTTCATCCTGGGCGTGATGCTGCTGATCCCGGGCATTCAGATCTCGGTGTATGCGATTCCGGTGTGGGTCGTATTTATGTGGGTTTGCTACGTGATCAAGAACAAGCGCGGTGCGCAACAGGCCGTACCTGCGGCAGGTGCTGCCAAGTAAGCGCTGACGCAGAAACACAAAACCCGGCCTGAGTGCCGGGTTTTTTATGGGCGCAAATGTTGGACCGCTATTGATAGTCGGCGAGAGGATAGTCCCTGCACAGGGTTTCGACCTCTGAGCGAAACTGCGCGAGGAGCAGAGGTTCCAGGGTGTAATCCTGTTCGCCGAGCGGCGCTACCGTATTCAGAACCCGCACGATCAAATCGACGATCTGGCGGCTGCCGTGGACATCGACCCGGCGTTGCGCTAGAGCCGCGGTGCCGATACGCAGCCCGCTGGTGACAAGTGCCGAACGGGGATCGTCGGGTAGGCGATGTTTGTTGACGATGATCCCGCAGTGTCCCAGCGCCGCCTCCGCGATAGCCCCTGTGATGCCACCCCGCAAGCGAACCAGCACTGTGTGGTTCTCACTGCAGCCGCCGACCACTTCATAATCCTTGGCCTGAAACGCTTTGACCATTTCATCCGCCGTACTGCGGATCTGTGCCATGCAGGCATCGAATTCTGCGGACATTGCGTAACCCAGCGCGGCAGCCTTCGCTGCGATCATGTTGGCGGCGAGCGCGCCCTGCATGTGCGGGTAAACGGCTTGATCCAGCAGGCGACTGAAGGTGGTTCTCAAGCCTGGGATCTTGGTGTTTGCGTCCCGACCGCTGAGGATCACGCCACCCCGAGGTCCGGCGAGTTGCTTGTGCGTGCAGGTGACGGTGACATGTGCGGCGTCGATCGGACCTGGATGCCGTCCGGTGGCCACAAGCCCGGCGATATGCGAAATGTCGGCGAGCAGGATGGCGCCGGCTTCATCGGCAATTTCGCGAAACCGCTTGAAGTCGACTACGCGTGAATAGGCGGTGGCGCCGCAGAGGATGACGCGTGGGCGATGGGCGAGCGCCAGCAGACGCACTTTGTCGTAATCAATGAGACCGTCGGATGTCGTGCCGTACTGGATCGCCTTGTAGTAGGCGCCCGAAAACGCCGCGAGGCTGCCATGCGTGAGATGACCACCGTGTTCCACTGCCATACCCAGCAAGGTGTCGCCAGGCTCCAGCAAGGCCGTAAGGACTTGGTATATAGCGTTCGACGCTGAGTGTGGCTGCACGTTGGCGTATTGCGCGCCGAACAGTTGCCGCGCTCGGCGGATGGCCAGCGACTCGACCAGTTCGACGTTCTCGCACCCTGCACTGTGGCGCTTGCCGGACATGCCCTCTGCCGTCACGTTGACCAGCACGGAAGCAGAGGCCGCCAAGGTTCGCGGCTGGACGGCGCAGGAGGAGGAGGCCAGTGAAAGCGTGTGCTGTTGACGCGTGACTTCAGCGTCGAGAATGGCCGCCAGTTCGGCGTCTTCTGCGCGAAGATCCGCCAGGCCACGACGCAACATGTCAGCCTGGTTCTTGAGCGGTTCAGTAATGACTGCCATTGCTTGATTCCTTCCCTGGTTTTGCGAGATTTGCGCATGTCCTTGCTTGCCAGATCTGTACAGGCGAATCCGTGTTTTGACCGCTGTGAGCGCAAAACTAAACCCTGTACAGGTCCCCGTTTTTTCGTTCTTTCACTCTCGAGAATGAAGCGCCGGGTTGACGCATCATAAATTTTTCAGTGAGGAACGCCACAGAATTAATCAAAAAAATGAACATTCTTCAAAGAAAATGATTCTTTTTGTAGCCGCTGCGGGTGTAAAACGGCCATGGCATGATGCCGATTTTCAGACGCCGGGTGAAAGGCAACCGAAACTGAATAGTCAGTACAAAGGCTGAAATCATCCTGCCAGTGGGTGGGTGGCATCGCGTGAAGGCTGACTTTTTATACCGAACCCAAGGAGGGAGAATGCTATGATCCTGCGCGGCACTGACAGGGATATAACTGCAATTTCCTACCTCACTTGTGCATGTCCGGAATGATCATTCTGGGTGTGACATTGATTGCAGTTAAAAAATGGATGGCAAGCATGTGATACACAGAAGAGAAAGATCGGAGAATCTGAAAAACAACATCAAATACCTGATAAAGAGTCGCGGGGAGACGCAGTTGTCCTTGTGTCACTCCAGTGGTTTGACGCGTACCACCATCTACAACATCCTTGAAGGCAAAGTGGTCAATGTACAACAGTCCACTGTACGCAAGATTTCTGATTTCTTCGGCGTGTCTTACGAGGAAATAGAAACGATTGATTTTGAAGAGAAGGAAATCATCGAAAGCAGTATTTCGCCACAGGGGAACATGAATCCGGCGGCGGTGCCTGTCATCAAGGAAAGTATGCTGCTGCAAAGTCTGGATAAAAGAATTGGTGAACTGGCCACGATTCATCCACTGACTTACTATTTTGGCGCTTCCTTTAACCTGATTGGCGTGCTTCTGGAAAATGAAATCAGTGGCATGAACGAACCCGGCGATCTGTTGATCGTGCAGAAAGGAGCATCGACCAGCGACAGGGAAAAACTGGTGTATGACAAAATCACAGCGAAGTTATCTATAAGCCATGAAGGCAGCTTTGATACGGATCGTGTATGCGTGATCGGAGATGTAATCGAGGAACGATTTAATGGATTGCAGTGTTGAAATGGAAAACAGCAAGTACAAATTGCTGGGGTTCGAAAATGGAAAAAGCCTGGCCGTTATCATGGTCATTGCGACAGGCAAGATAATTAAAATAAAACTGAGTGAAGTGTTGAATAGTGAGATTATGGATAATCTGAATAAAATCGAAGTGAAAAACCTCTACAAGAAGTTCTACTCCCAGGGTGGGGCGCTGACGGCTTACGAAATCAATGATCGTCATGAGAGTTCCTGGATGATCTACATCATCCTGAACTTGATGTTGTTCACGCTTTATATCTTCACCAGTATTGCAGCGACTAAACCGATCTATCTGGATTACTTTGACATTGTCGTGACCCCGGGAACCTTTCTTTACCCGCTGACCTTTCTGATCGTTGACCTGTTGAACGAGACCTTTGGTCTGCGGTTGGCGCGCCGGGCAATTCTCTTTGCGTTCATCAGCAATGCGGCGATTATCATTCTATTGGCGATCACCACCCATTTGCCGGGGTTGCCGGGGTGGAAGCTCGATGGACCTTACAACGACGTGATCAGTCAATTGTCTTCTGTTCTGGTAGCGTCTTCGATATCGTTTCTGGTGTCCGAAAACATCAACTCGTATCTGTTGTGCAAGATCAAGGAACTGACCAACTCCAGATTCCTGTTCTTGCGCGTATTCTTGAGTACATTGTTTGCAGTAATCATCGACAGCTTTCTGTTCTGTTACATCGCATTCTATGGAACGATGGAGAACAGTGCGATCTTGAGCATGATCTATGTGCAGATCGCGATCAAAGTGGGTTTTGCTTTCTTTAATATCATGCCCGCTTATGGGGCGCGGTCGCTGTTCAAGAAGTATTTGACAGGAAGCCAGGTTTGATCGAATAGCAGAAGCGCTCGCTTGGATTGTCCAGGCGAGCGTTTTTTTTGTGCCTTATTTTAGTTTGAGTTTCAATTTCAAACTGTTGGTTACCTGCTCTTTGTTCTCCAGGAACTCGCTGAGGCCTTTCGCGCGAAGATTGCACGCGTCACAGTCGCCGCATCCGCTTCCAGCTATACCGTTGTAGCAGGTCAGCGTGTGATGACGAATCAGGTCAAGTTGATTGTGGTAATCAGCCAGCGCCCAGGTTTCGGCTTTGTTCAGCCACATCAGTGGCGTTTCCAGACGTAACTTGTAATCCATGCCCAGTTCAAGCGCGTTGTTCAACGCCTTGACGAACTCATCGCGGCAATCCGGGTAACCCGAGAAGTCGGTTTCGCAAACGCCGGTAATGACTGTTCGGGCTTGAACTTGATACGCATAGATAGAAGCGAGGGTCAAAAACAGAATGTTTCTTCCCGGTACGAAAGTGCTGGGCAGACTTTCTCCGGAGCTGTTGACGGTCGGCACGGGAATGTTGTCGCGGGTCAGGCTGCTGATCGCCAGTTCATTCAGCAGAGAGACATCCATTACCTTGTGAACGGTCACGCCAAGCTGTTTGCAAAGTTGCTGGGCAACTTCAATTTCCGCGTGGTGACGCTGACCATAATCAAAGGTAATGCAGTGGACTTCATCGTAGTGGGTCAGTGCATGGATCAGGCAGGTCGTAGAGTCCTGGCCACCACTGAAAACGATAACTGCCTTGTTGCTCATAAGTCTGCTTCCTGCATTAAACGGGTAAATTTAAAGGTCGCAATGGTAACTCGAAATGATGCTCGATATAAGTGCGCTGGAAGTTGCGCCCGCAGGCCGCAGGTCGCTTTGCAGCTAATCGCGGTATCCTGTGCACTCTGATTACGGACGTTTTTCCATGCTGGTGATTTCCAACAACGTGCATCTTCCCGATGCCGAGATCGAACTGACGGCCATCCGCGCGCAAGGTGCCGGTGGGCAGAACGTCAACAAGGTTTCCAGTGCGGTGCACCTGCGCTTCGACATTCCGGCCTCGTCCTTGCCCGAGTTCTACAAGGAGCGGCTACTGGCGTTGCGCGACAGTCGCATCACCAGCGATGGCGTGTTGATCATCAAGGCCCAGCAATACCGTACGCAGGAGGCCAACCGTGCCGATGCGCTTGAGCGTCTGGTCGAGCTGATCCTCAGCGCCACCAAAGTCGAAAAGAAACGCCGCCCGACCAAGCCGACCCTCGGATCGAAGAAGCGCCGGCTCGAATCGAAAACCAAGCGCGGCAGCATCAAGGCCGGGCGCGGCAAAGTGGACTTCTAGTCTTCGCGGTACTTGGCCGTGTGCTTGTACAGATACACGCTCAAGGCCAATCCGCTCAATGCAGCGAGAGCGGCGAACAGGAAGATCGAAGCAAAGCCGAAGCCTGCCGCAATCGCCCCGGCCAATGGCCCGGTGATCCCCAGCGACAAATCAATGAACAGCGAATAAGCACCGACCGCTGCGCCACGGCTTGAAGCCGGCACCAGATTCACTGCCTCCACACCCAGCGCCGGGAACACCAGCGAGAAACCAAACCCGCTCAGCGCCGCACCGGCCAGCGCCCAATGTGCGTCCGGTGCCAGCCACAACAGCAGCAGGCCCAGTGTCTCCACCGACAGGCAGGCAATCGCCACGCGAAAGCCGCCGAGGCGGTTGATCAGATTGCCGAACAGCAGGCGCGCACCGATGAAGCTGGCACCGAACAGGCTCAGGCACAGCACGGCGTTGTCCCAATGCTGTGTGGCGTAATACAGGGTGATGAAAGTGGCGATGGTGCCGAAGCCGATCGAGCCCAGCGCCAGGCCGCAACCGTGGGGAAACACTTTACCGAGCACATGCATGAACGGCAGGCGTTCACCCGCCACAATCGGTGCGGCGGTTTTCGGCCAGGCCAACGCCAGACCAAGAATCGCCAGCAAGATGATGCTGACGCCCATGCTCCACAAACCCAACTGGCCGACCAGCCACACACCGAACGGTGCGCCAACCGCCAGTGCGCCATAACTGGCGATGCCGTTCCAGGAAATCACTTTGGCGGTGTTTGCCGCGCCAACCCGGCCAATGCCCCAGCCGATCGAGCCGGAACCGACAAGGCTTTCAGCGCTGCCCAGCACCAGGCGACCGATCAACAGACTGATCAAACTGAGCATCGGCATGCTCGGGGTCCACGCCGAAATCAGCATGAACACACCGCTCAAGCCACACCCGGCCAGGCCAATCATCACTGCGCGTTTGCTGCCCTGGTTGTCGATGATCTTGCCGGCGTACGGGCGGCTGAGCAGGGTGGCGAGGTATTGCACGCTGATCACCAGACCGGCGATCACCGCACCAAAGCCCAGATCGCTGTGCACATAACCTGGCAGCACCGCGAGCGGAATGCCGATGTTCAGATAACCGATAAAGGTGAAGAGGACGATAGAAACGACTTGCAGCGTGACCGCCAGGGGGCGCTGGGGCTCGGACATAGAGGACGACATGGGTAACGATCCACAGGAACGGCAGATTAGATAGGCTGCTTATGATACCGGCGTGGAGGCTTCTGGGGCGGGAAAAGTAAAACTATTTGCCGGGAGGCCGCTTCAGGGGTTGGCCGGGGCAACCAGTTGTGTGGTGACCAGCGCCGCGAGGGCATTTTCTTCGCTGCCGAAACGGGCGAGCAGGGCGGCTTGTTTCTCGGGGGAGAGACGGTTCCAGATGTCGATCATTTTCTCGGTGGCGCCGATGAGTACGGCAGCTTGGCTTTCGGAGAATTCGTCGGTCATGGCGGGCTCGGGGTTCAGGCAGTGTGGAAAGCGCATGTTAGCGCTTTCCACACGGTCTGTACGACGGGGTCTTACTCTTCGTTGTCGGCCGGGCGGCTCTCAACGGCTTCTTTCTGCTCGGGCTGTTGGGCTCCGGCTTGCTGCGTGGTCGTCTGCTCAGGTACGTGCAGGCTTGGGAAGGGGAGATTAGGAATCTCGTGCATGGTTGCGCTCCTCGCTAAGTCTGTTGATAGATCTGGTAGATCCGCGCTTCTTGAAAGCCTGCGCAGGATACAGCAGGAAAAATGACAATCAGACTTTTAATTCAAATTAATGCGACAGATGGCCGCAGGGGGGAGCAAAAACTGTGGTGATTGATCGTTCCCACGCTCTGCGTGGGAACGCCTCAATGGACGCTCTGCGTCCGCTGTTGGGACGCAGAGCGTCCCGGGCTGCATTCCCACACGGAGCGTGGGAACGAGCAATGGGAGGGATTATTTGCAGACGCTGGCGATGGCTTCTGCCAACAAGGCGAGGCGCGTAGCGTCGATGCCGGCGACGTTCGCCCGGCCCGAGTTGACCATGTACACGCTGTGATGCTCGCGCAGTTGCTTCACTTGCTCCGGCGACAGTCCGGTGTAAGAGAACATCCCGCGTTGTACGCCAATGTGTGCGAAACGCTCGCGCAGGCCATGCGGCTCCAGCGCTTCAACCAGGCCGCTGCGCAACTGCGCGATACGCAAACGCATGGCTTCCACTTCATCGGCCCAACGGGCTTTCAGCTCTGGATCGGCGAGGATGGTCGCGACCACCGCAGCACCATGATCGGGCGGTGTCGACCACAAATTGCGGGCGATGTTGGCCAGTTGGCTGCGGATGTCGATGAGCTTGTCGGCGCTTTTCGCGCAGACGATCAGCGCACCGGTTCGATCGCGGTACAGACCGAAGTTCTTCGAGCAGGAACTGGTGATCAGCAGCTCAGGCACCTCGGCCGCGAACAACCGGGTCGACCATGCATCCTGTTCCAGACCATCGCCAAAACCCTGGTAGGCAAAGTCGATCAGCGGCAGCAGATTGCGGCTGCGCACCACATCGAGCACGCGCTGCCAGTCGTCATGGCTCAAGTCAAAACCGGTCGGGTTGTGGCAGCACGCGTGCAGCAGCACCACATCACCGTTCGGCACTTGGTTGAGCACCGCGAGCATGGCATCGACGTCGAGACGGTTGTCACTGCCCACGTACGGGTAGTGACTGACCTTGACCCCGGCCGTGGCGAAAATGGTTTCGTGGATCGGCCAGGTCGGGTTGCTCAGCCACACGCCTTTGCCCGGCAGGCATTGGGCGATGAAGTCGGCGGCCAGGCGCAGGGCGCCAGTGCCGCCCGGGGTCTGGGTGGCGCCGGCACGTTGTGCAGCGATCAGCTTCGAGTCGGCACCGAGCACCAACTGATTGATGACTTTGCCGAACAGCGGGTTGCCGTGGCCACCGATGTAGGTCTTGGTGTCTTGGCTTTCGACCAGCCGCGCTTCGGCGATTTTCACCGCCTCCGGGATTGGCGTCAGGCCCTGAGCGTCCTTGTAGACGCCAACGCCCAGGTCGAATTTGCGCGGGTTGGTGTCCTGCGCATACGCCTCCATCAAACCGAGGATCGGGTCGCCGGGTACCCGGCCGATGGCGTCGAAGTGCATTACTTGCGTCCTTCTGCGGTCTTGGCCACTTCGTCAGTGCGCGCAGCCATGATGAAGTCGTTGCGGTGCAGGCCTTTGATCGAATGGCTCCACCAGGTCACGGTGACTTTGCCCCATTCGGTCAGCAGGCCCGGGTGATGACCTTCTGCCTCGGAGATCTCGCCGACAGCGTTGGTGAACGCCAGGGCGTGCTTGAAATTCTTGAACAGGAAAACTTTCTCCAGCTGCATGATGCTGTCGCGGACTTCGATGTTCCAGTCAGGGATCTGCTTGATCAGGATCGGCAGTTCTTCGTCGCTGACTTGTGGCGCATCGGCGCGGCAGGCTTCGCAGTGGGCTTGGTTCAAAGTGGACATGGTGTATTCCTGAATCGAGTGTGTTTTTTTATTAAAACGTTTGAGCTGTCAATGCCGTCACGCTAAACCAAAGTGGCGGCGACGGACAGGCTCAATTGTCAGCAAAAGTCGCGGTTCACGCGGCTTTCGGTTTCGGCGGAAACTTCGGTGCGTGCAGACCCAGCTGCATGCCTTGGCGAACCATGGCCATGATGTCTTCATGGGCCACGTCGAACAGACGCTTGAGGTTCGGCAGGACAAAGTACAGCGGTTGCAGGATGTCGATGCGATACGGCGTGCGCATGGCTTCGAGCGGATCGAACGCCTGATGCTCAGGTTCGTCCGACAGCGAATAAACGGTTTCTTTTGGCGAGGACAGGATGCCGCCACCGTAAATGCGTTTGCCTTGCGGGGTGTCGACCAGGCCGAACTCGATGGTCATCCAGTACAGGCGCGCCAGATAAACACGTTCTTCCTTGGTGGCCTGCAAACCGAGTTTGCCGTAGGTGTGGGTGAATTCGGCGAACCACGGGTTGGTCAGCAGCGGGCAGTGACCAAAGATCTCGTGGAAAATGTCCGGCTCTTGCAGATAGTCCAGTTCTTCGCGGGTGCGAATGAACGTCGCCACAGGAAATTGCTTGCTGGCCAGCAATTCAAAAAAGGTCTGGAAGGGGATTAGTGCTGGCACGCGGGCGACCTGCCAACCGGTGGTCTCGCCGAGCACCTTGTTGATCTCGCCCAGTTGCGGAATGCGGTCGTGGGGCAGACCGAGTTTTTCGATACCGTCCAGGTATTCCTGGCAGGCACGCCCTTCGATCACTTTCAACTGGCGAGTGATCAGCGTGTTCCACACCGCATGTTCTTCGGCGGGGTAGTCGATAAAACCTTGCGCATCGGGCTCGCGGGCCACGTATTGCGTCTGCTTCATACTGCTCTCCTGCTAGGGGAATTCGTTCTTGTTATGTCCAGCGATGGATTCAGAATTACCTGAGAGCGAGTTGATGTGCAGCAGGTTGAATGGCCTGCTCGTGGGAAATTTCTCTTTAATTCGTAAAGTTATCGTTACGCTTTGACCGCCGGTGCGCATTTTCGGTGATTTTCAGGTTTGAAAAGCCTAGTGGCTGTCACATAATCTTGACAACTATCTGCGTGCCACTACAGAAAAGTCTGGTGCGGTCCCCCTGTAGTAGTGAGCCTGCTCGCGATAGCGGTGCATCAGTCAGCATCAATATCAACTGACCCAAAGCCATCGCGAGCAGGCTCACTCCTACAGGTTTCTCATCGTTTATTCGGGCGATTTATATGCGCATCAAAGTCCACTGCCAGAACCGCATCGGCATCCTGCGCGACATTCTTAACCTGCTGGTTGCCTACGGGATCAACGTCGCGCGCGGTGAGGTCGGCGGTGAGCATGGCAACGCGATCTATCTGCATTGCCCGAACCTGATCAACATCCAGTTCCAGGCGTTGCGCCCGAAATTCGAGGCGATCGCCGGAGTGTTTGGCGTCAAGCGGGTTGGGCTGATGCCCAGCGAACGACGGCACATGGAGTTGAACGCGTTGCTCGGTGCGCTGGAGTTTCCGGTGCTGTCGATCGACATGGGTGGCTCGATCGTGGCGGCCAACCGTGCGGCGGCGCAGTTGCTCGGCGTGCGGGTCGATGAAGTGCCGGGTATTCCGCTGTCGCGTTACGCCGAAGATTTCGACTTGCCGGAGTTGGTGCGCGCCAACAAATCGCGAATCAACGGCATGCGGGTCAAGGTCAAGGGCGACATCTTTCTGGCCGACATCGCGCCGCTGCAATCGGAGCACGACGACAGCGAGGCCATGGCTGGTGCGGTGTTGACCTTGCACCGCGCCGATCGCGTAGGCGAGCGCATCTACAACGTGCGCAAGCAGGAGCTGCGTGGCTTCGACAGCATCTTCCAGAGCTCGAAAGTGATGGCCGCCGTGGTGCGTGAAGCGCGGCGTATGGCGCCGCTCGACGCTCCGCTATTAATTGAGGGCGAAACCGGTACCGGCAAGGAATTGCTTGCGCGCGCCTGTCACCTCGCCAGTCCGCGTGGGCAGTCGCCGTTGATGGCGCTCAACTGCGCAGGCCTGCCGGAGTCGATGGCCGAGACTGAGTTGTTCGGTTATGGCCCGGGCGCGTTCGAAGGTGCGCGCGCCGAAGGCAAGCTCGGGCTGCTGGAATTGACAGCGGGCGGCACGCTGTTTCTTGACGGTGTCGGTGAGATGAGCCCGCGTCTTCAGGTGAAGTTGCTGCGCTTTTTGCAGGACGGTTGCTTCCGCCGGGTCGGCAGTGATGAAGAGGTTTATCTGGATGTGCGGGTCATCTGTGCGACGCAGGTCGACTTGTCGGAGCTGTGCGCGCGCGGCGAGTTTCGCCAGGATTTGTACCACCGCTTGAACGTGCTCTCGCTGCACATCCCGCCGCTGCGTGAATGCCTCGACGGACTGACGCCGCTGGTCGAGCACTTTCTCGATCAGGCCAGTCGGCAGATCGGTTGCTCGCTGCCGAAACTGGCGCCGGCGGCGATGGATCGCCTCAGTCATTACCATTGGCCGGGCAACGTGCGGCAGTTGGAAAACGTTTTGTTCCAGGCAGTTTCGCTGTGCGATGGCGGCACGGTGAAGGCCGAACATATTCGTCTGCCGGATTATGGCGTGCGTCAGCCGCTTGGCGATTTCTCGCTGGAAGGCGGGTTGGACGAGATTGTCGGGCGATTCGAAAAAGCGGTGCTGGAGCGGTTGTATTCCGAGCATCCGAGCAGTCGGCAGTTGGGTAAGCGTTTGGGGGTTTCGCATACCACCATTGCCAACAAGCTGCGTGAATACGAAGTCGGCAAAGAGTCGGGCAGCACGTGATCGTTCCCACGCTCTGCGTGGGAATGCAGCCCGGGACGCTCCGCGTCCCAAAGCGGACGCAGAGCGTCCATTGAGGTATTCCCACGCGGAGCGTGGGAACGATCATTCGAGGGATTGCCGCCAAGCGGCATAACACCGCCGGTTTTTCGACTTCGATACATTTCAAATTTCCCCTCGCCATCCCCCAAGTCCTTTGTTTGCCGGGCCTTTGTGCGCCAGAAAAAAGTTGGTCTGCAAATTGCTTATGGCTCAGCAGTACAGCGGTGGGCGGCAAACGTCCGGCATGCAGAGGAAAGAGTGTGGACAAGTACCTTTATGTGGCAATGACCGGCGCCAGCCAGAACGCACTGGCGCAGAAGGCTCATGCCAACAACCTGGCGAACATCTCCACCAACGGTTTTCAGCGCGACCTGGAGCAGGCGCGTTCGATGCCGGTGTTCGGTGACAGCTTTCCGGCGCGTGCGTTTGCCATGAGCGAACGGCCCGCCACCGACTTCACTCCGGGCTCGCTGGTGCAGACCGGTCGTGACCTCGACGTCGCTGTCACCGGCAATGGCTGGATCGCCGTGCAGAACCCGAACGGCGGCGAAAGCTACGTGCGCACCGGCAGCCTCAACGTCGACGCCCTCGGCGTATTGCGCGCCGGCAACGGCATGCCGGTGATGGGCAATGGCGGTCCGATCGCCGTGCCGCCCGAGCAGCAGATCGAAGTCGGTGAAGACGGCACCATCAGTATTCGGGCGATGGGCGAAGGCCCGCGCGTCATGGCGGAGGTCGACCGGATCAAGCTGGTCAACCCGGACATCAAGAACATGAACAAGGGCCTCGACGGCTCGATCTACACCAAGGACGGCCAGCCTGCGCCGGCCGATGCCAACGTCAAACTGGTGTCGGGTTTCCTGGAGTCGAGCAACGTCAACGCCGTTGAAGAGATGACCTCGGTGCTGGCCTTGGCCAAGCAGTTCGAGTTGCACGTCAAGATGATGAACACCGCCAAAGACGACGACCAGGCCATGGCTCGGGTCTTGCAGATCAGCTAATTATCAGAACGTCGCGCCGAAAAACAGGCGCACGAGGAGAATCGAATGCTTCCGGCTCTATGGGTTGCCAAAACCGGTCTGTCCGCCCAGGACACCAACCTGACCACCATTTCCAACAACCTGGCGAACGTGTCGACCACGGGTTTCAAACGTGATCGTGCCGAATTCCAGGACTTGCTCTACCAGATCAAGCGTCAGCCAGGCGCTCAGTCGACTCAGGACAGCGAACTGCCGTCGGGTCTGCAACTGGGTACCGGTGTGCGCATTGTCGGCACCCAGAAAAACTTCACCGCCGGCAGCCTGCAAACCACCGAGCAGCCGCTGGACATGGCCATCGACGGTCGCGGTTTCTTCCAGATCCTGCAGCCGGACGGCACCACGTCCTACACCCGTGACGGTACCTTCCACCTCGATTCCAACGGCCAGATCGTCAACGCCAGTGGTTTCGCTCTGGAACCTGCCATCGTTATCCCGAACGACGCCCAGACCTTCACCGTTGGCCGTGACGGTACTGTGTCGGTGACCATCGCCGGTAACCCGGCAGCGCAAGTGATTGGCAACCTGCAAACCGCCGACTTCATCAACCCGGCCGGTCTGCAAGCAGTGGGTAACAACCTGTTCCTGGAAACCGCCGCTTCCGGCGCGCCGCAAGTCGGCACTCCGGGTCTGGCCGGTTTCGGTACCACCCTGCAGAACACCCTGGAAACCTCCAACGTCAGCACTGTTGAAGAAATGGTCAACATGATCACCACTCAGCGCGCGTACGAGATGAACTCCAAGGTGATCTCCACCGCTGACCAGATGCTCTCGTTCGTAACGCAGAATCTGTAATCAAGTCTATGAGGCGGCCATGAGGTCGCCTGCAACACCGTGAGGTAGGGTCATGAATCGCTTTGTATCTGTTCTGGCATTGAGTGGGGTCGTCTCGCTCGCGGGCTGCGTCGCTCCGACGCCCAAGCCCAATGACCCTTACTACGCCCCGGTGTTGCCGCGCACGCCGTTGCCGGCTGCCGCCAATAATGGCTCGATCTATCAGGCCGGCTTCGAGCAGAACCTGTACAGCGACCGCAAGGCTTTCCGGGTCGGTGACATCATCACCATCACCCTGAACGAGCGCACGCAGGCGAGCAAGAACGCCAACTCGCAGATGGACAAGAACAGTGACAACAAGGTCGGTCTGACCTCGTTGTTCGGCTCCAGCCTGACCACTAACAATCCGATTGGGGGCAACGACCTGAGTCTGAACGCCGGCTATAGCGCCGACCGTTCGACCAAAGGCGACGCCAAGTCCGGGCAGAGCAACAGCCTGACCGGTTCGATCACCGTGACCGTCGCTGACGTGCTGCCCAACGGCATCATCGCCGTGCGTGGCGAGAAGTGGCTGACGCTGAACACCGGTGACGAACTGGTGCGCATCGCCGGCCTGGTGCGTGCCGATGACATCGCCACGGACAACACTGTGTCGTCGACCCGGGTCGCCGATGCACGCATCACCTACTCGGGTACCGGCGCGTTTGCCGATACGAGTCAGCCAGGCTGGTTCGACCGTTTCTTCCTCAGCCCGCTGTTCCCTTTCTAGGTGGCTACGTTGAATTTCAAGAGCCTCATGCTGGCTGCGGCGCTGATGTCCGCAGCCTTTGGTGCCCACGCCGAGCGGCTGAAAGATATCGCCAGCATTTCCGGCGTGCGTTCCAACCAGTTGATCGGTTACGGCTTGGTGGTCGGGCTTAACGGCACCGGCGACCAGACGACGCAAACCCCGTTCACCCTGCAGACCTTCAACAACATGCTCTCGCAGTTCGGCATCAAGGTGCCGCCGGGATCGGGCAACGTGCAGTTGAAAAACGTCGCAGCGGTGTCGATCAGTGCCGACTTGCCGGCGTTCGCCAAACCCGGTCAGCAGGTCGATATCACCGTGTCCTCGATCGGTAACTCCAAGAGCTTGCGTGGCGGTACGCTGTTGCTGACCCCGCTCAAGGGTATCGACGGCAACGTCTACGCAGTCGCTCAGGGCAACCTGGTGGTCGGCGGCTTCGACGCCGAAGGCCGTGACGGTTCGAAGATCACCGTCAACGTTCCGTCGGCCGGTCGTATCCCCGGCGGTGCCTCTGTGGAGCGTTCGGTGCCGAGCGGTTTCAACCAAGGCAACAGCTTGACGCTGAACCTCAACCGTTCCGACTTCACCACGGCCAAACGCATCGTCGACAAGATCAACGACATGCTTGGCCCTGGCGTTGCGCAAGCCATCGATGGCGGTTCGATCCGTGTCACTGCGCCGCTCGATCCGAGCCAGCGCGTCGACTACCTGTCGATCCTGGAAAACCTCGAAGTCGACCCGGGTCAGGCGGTGGCGAAAGTCATCATCAACTCGCGTACCGGCACCATCGTCATTGGCCAGAACGTGAAAGTGTCGCCAGCCGCCGTGACCCACGGCAGCCTGACCGTGACCATCACCGAAGACCCGATTGTCAGCCAGCCCGGCCCTCTGTCCAATGGCCAGACCGCTGTCGTGCCGCGCTCGCGGGTGAATGCCGAGCAGGAAGCCAAACCGATGTTCAAGTTCGGTCCGGGCACCACCCTCGACGAAATCGTTCGTGCGGTGAACCAGGTCGGCGCGGCGCCGGGTGACTTGATGGCGATCCTCGAAGCCTTGAAGCAGGCCGGCGCGTTGCAAGCCGACCTGATCGTGATCTGAGGCCGACCCTTATGGATATGCGCAAAAGCGGTCTGGTCAGCAGCAGCGATTCGGGTTCCTACTCGGACCTCAATCGCCTGAACCAGCTCAAGGTCGGCGACAAGAACAGCGATGCAAACCTGCGCAAGGTGGCGCAGGAATTCGAATCGCTGTTCCTTGGCGAGATGCTCAAGTCGATGCGCTCGGCGACCAACGCCTTGGGTGAAGACAATCCGCTGAACACGCCGGCGGCCAAGCAGTATCAGGAAATGTACGACCAGCAACTGGCCGTTTCCATGTCCCGCGAGGGCGGTGGTATCGGTCTGGCCGACGTGCTGATGCGCCAGATGTCGAAGAACAAACCGCTGGCGCCGGGCGAGGCCGCTGCCGCGTCCGCCGCCAAGCAGGAAGAAGCCAAGGCGAAAGCTGCTGCCGTGGCTACGCCGATTGCCGCCGGCACCGTTGCCACCAATGGCCCGTTGTCGCGGCTCAATGGCGAGCGACCGCTGTGGGCGTCGCGTTCGGTGAATGCGCCGAACACGCAACTGGCTCATCGCAACGATATGGAACTGATCAATCAGCGTCGCCTGGCTTTGCCACCAAAACTGGCCGATCGTTTGCTCGCCGGGCTGGTGCCGTCAGCCACGCCGGCAGCGGCAACGGCATTGCCGCAGCGTGCGACAACCGCTGCCACCACTGGCGCCGGCCCGCTGTACAACGGCGATTGGCTGGCCCGCGCCGAGGGCGAAAAAGCTTCGGGCGGACAGATGCAGGTCTACGGTCGCGCCATGGCGCAGATTCCACTGGCGCCGGCGAAGAAAGCTTTCAGTTCCGCCGACGAATTCGTCAACACCATGCTGCCGATGGCCAAGGAAGCGGCCGACCGCATCGGCGTCGATCCGCGTTATCTGGTGGCGCAGGCGGCGCTGGAAACCGGTTGGGGCAAGTCGGTCATGCGTGCCCAGGATGGCAGTAGCAGCCACAACCTGTTCGGCATCAAGGCGAGCAGCAACTGGAAGGGCGATTCGGCCCGGGCGATCACCAGCGAGTTTCGCAATGGCGAGATGGTCAAGGAGACGGCCGAGTTCCGTTCCTACGCCTCGTACAAGGACAGCTTCCACGATCTGGTGACTTTGCTGCAGAGCAATAATCGCTATCAAGATGTCGTGAAGTCTGCCGATAACCCAGAACAGTTTGTACGCGAGTTGCAAAAGGCCGGTTACGCCACCGACCCGAACTACGCAAGCAAGATTTCGCAGATTGCCAAGCAGATGAACAGTTTCCAAAACTACGCTGCGGCGGGTGTATCCACCACGCCTTTATAAGGCACAAGGTATAAGGTCTGAACCATGAGTTTGCTCAATATCGGGATGTCGGGACTGTCGGCCAGCCAGTCCTCTTTGGCTACGACAGGCAACAACATTGCCAACGTCGACACCGCCGGTTATTCACGTCAGCAAACCGTGCAGGGCACCAAATCCTCGCAGCAGTTCGGCACCGTGTTCATCGGTACGGGCACGACCCTGGCCGACGTGCGCCGGGTGTACAACTCGTACCTGGAAAGCCAGCTGCACACCGCTACTTCGCTCGACAGCGAATCGGCTGCTTACCTGGCGCAGGCCACACCGCTGGACTCGATGCTGTCGGACACCAACACCGGCCTGACCGGTGTGCTGCAGAAGTTCTTCACCACGATGCAGGGCGTTTCGACGTCGGCGACCGATGACACCTCCCGCCAATCGGTGCTGACCGGTGCGCAGGCGCTGACCAGTCGCTTCAATACCATCGCCAAACAGCTCAACGACCAGAACACCACCATCAACGGCAGCCTTGGCGACATGACGGCCCAGGTGAACAAACTGGCCACCTCGATTGCCAACCTGAACCAGAAAATCGGCGAGATCTCCACCAGTGGCGGTGCGCCGAACGATCTGCTCGACAGCCGCAACGAAGCCGTGCGCCAGCTCTCCGAACTGACGGGTGCACAGGTCGTCGAGCGTGGCACCAGTTTCGACGTTTACATCGGCAGCGGTCAGCCTCTGGTGATCGGCAACACCACCAACACGCTGAGCATGGTCGCGAGCAAAGACGACCCGTCGCGCATGGCCATCCAGATGGATCGCGGTTCGAGCACCATCGACATCACCTCGGCGATGAGCGGCGGTGAAATCGGCGGCCTGTTGACTTACCGCAAAGAAGTCCTCGACCCGTCGCTCAACGAGCTGGGCCGCGTGGCGCTGGTGATCGCTGATCAGGTCAACAGTCAGCAAGCCCAGGGCATCGACAAGAACGGTGACTTCGGCGCGGCCATTTTCAACAACATCAACAGTGCCGCGCTGATCAGTTCGCGCAGCATCGCGCAGTCGGGCAATAGCACCGGTTCGGGTAACCTCGATGTCACCATCAAGGACACCGGCAAGCTGACCACCAGCGATTATCAAGTGACGTTCACCAGCGCCACTGACTACACCGTCAAGCGTTCCGATGGCACCGATATGGGCGCCTTCAGTACCACGACCAATCCGCCGCCTGTGATCGACGGTTTTACCCTTGCTCTCAAGGGTGGTGCGTTGAGCGCCGGTGACAGCTTCAAAGTCACGCCGACCCGCAATGCGGCGGCGAGCATCCAGACAGTGCTCACCGATCCGAAGAAAATCGCTGCGGCCGGTCCGTTGACCGGTGTAGCCAGCGCCAACGGTCTGGGCACTTTCACCCAGCCGACGCTCAACAGCAAAATCGATATCTACAACCCGACTGCCCAGGCTGACATGCAGGCGGCGCTGAAGAACTCGACGCCGGTCAAGCTGGTGTTCGGTGCGGTCACCGGGGGCAGCCAGTCTTACACCTTTGTGGATGCCAAGGGCGGCCTCATCAGCAGCGGCACTATCGTTCCCGGTCAATCGAACACGCTGGACCTGAAAGTCGGCATCGTCGATGCCAGCGGCAACCCGGTGATGGACACCAGTGTTACGCCGAACGTGCAGAAGACATTCTCCGTACAGACCACCGTTGGCGGCACGCCGAAGTCCGGCGAAACCTTCACCATGAATCTCACCGGTGCGGCGTCTTCGGACAACCGCAACGCGCAATCGCTGGTCGCCCTGCAAACGGCGCAGACCGTCGATACCGGTTCGGCGAGCAAGGGCATCAGCCTGACTGACGCCTACAACAAGCTGGTGACCAACGTCGGTACCAAAACCGCCCAAGGCAAGTCCGACAGCGCCGCGACCTCGGCGATTCTGGATAACGCCAAAGGCGCGCGCGATTCGCTGTCCGGGGTCAACTTGGATGAAGAAACCGGCAACCTGGTCAAATATCAGCAGTACTACACAGCGTCTTCGCAGATCATCAAAGCTGCGCAGGAAACTTTCGCCACGCTGATCAACAGCCTTTAAGGAGTCGTAATTCATGCGCATTTCCACCGCCCAGTATTACGGCACGCAAGCGTCGGACTATCAGCGTAACTTCAACAAGGCCGTCGCCACCGCCAGCGAGGCGAGCAGCCTGCAGCGCATCAATACCGCCGCCGATGATCCGATCGGTGCCGGGCGCTTGCTGCAACTGGGCCAGCAGGCCGCGATGCTCGATCAGTACAAGACCAACGTCGACAGCACCAAAAGTGCATTGACCGTGCAGGAATCCACGCTGGACTCGATCACCACCGCGTTGGCCCGCGCCAAGGAACTCGCCCTGGCCGCCAACAATGGCACGGCCACCGACAAGGACCGCCAGGCTTACGCTTCGGAAATGGGCCAGATCCAGCAACAAGTGCTGGGGCTGATGAACGCCAAGGATGCCAGCGGCAACTACCTGTTCTCTGGTTCGAAGACTGACACCGCGCCGTATTCGCAGAATGCCGACGGCACCTACAGCTACAACGGTGACCAGACCACGATCAATCTGGGCATCGGCGATGGCATGACGATCGGCACCAACACCACCGGTTGGGCTGCTTTCCAGCAGACCATCAATACCGCGCGTACAAACGTCGCCATGACCGCTCCGGCAGTGGATGACGGTCGCGTCGTACTGTCCAACGGCACGATCGGTACCGTAGCCACTTACAACTCCAAGTTCACCGCTGGCCAGCCGTATACCGTCAGCTTCCTCAGCAGCACCCAGCTGAAAATCACCGATGCCCTTGGCAACGACGTGACGGCTGAGGCGAGCCAGAACGGTTTGGTCAGCAACAGCAGCGGTGCCAACCAGACGGTCAGCTTCCGTGGCGTCGACATGAAGCTGAACATCAACCTGAAGGCCGGTGATACCAACCCTGACGCGGTCATTGCCGGCCACAGCTTCCAGTTGTCTACCGCGCCTGACTCGTTCACTACCACGCGCAGCCCGGGTAACCCGTCGACCGCCGTGATTACCGGTTCGAGCATCACTGACCAGGCGGCGTACACTGCGGCATTCCCGCAGGGCGGCGCCGTTCTCAAGTTCACCAGCGCCACCGCATTCGATCTGTATGCTGCGCCGGTGACTGCGGACAGCAAACCGGTGTCCTCGGGCACTGTGGCCGGTAGCAACGCCACGGCGGCAGGCGTGACCTTTGCTCTGGGCAGCGCACCGGCAGCGGGTGATCAGTTCTCGATCCGCCCAAATGATCACCAGACCCAGAACGTGCTCGACACCCTCGGTCAGATGATTACTGCTCTGAATACACCGATCGATGGTGATCCGGTGGCCAAGCAGAAATTCCAGGGCGCCATGGAGGCGGGCCTCGGCAACATCGACGCGGCCAACAATCAGATCGGCACCGCGGTGACCGAGATTGGTGCCCGTGGTCAGGCGCTGGAAATGCAAGCCACCACCAATGACAGTCTGAGCACCGCGAATACCACCACGCAAGGTTCCATTCGCGATTCGGATCCGGCTGAAGTGATGACGCGACTGACCCTGCAGCAGACCATGCTGCAAGCTTCGCAGCTTGCGTTCAGCAAGATCAGCCAGTTGGGTCTGTTCAACAAGATCTGATCCTCAACGGGCGCGTAAGCGCCCGTTTACCCTGCCACTCAGTCATGTTTTTTAGCGGTATCAAGGGCTCGCTTTTCCGAGCGGGCTCGTATCGCCTGTGAGCCCGCCGTGAATTCACTCCCTCTTGTCAGTCTTGTCATTCCCGCCTTCAATCCGCGCTTTTTCGAGCGGACGCTGAACAGCGCTGTCAGCCAGAATTACGCCAATCTTGAAATTATCGTGTGCGATGACAATCGTGGCGACGAGATTGAAGACATCGTTACGCGGGTGACGGAGCAGACCGGCTTTGCCGTGCGTTACGTGCGCAACCCTCGAACGCTGGGGCTGGTCGGTAACCTGAAGGCCTGCCTTGAGCAAGCCCGGGGCGAGTTCATCAAATTCCTGTGTGATGATGACCTGCTGTATTCGGCCTGTATCGAACAGCAAGCCCACGAGCTGCGGCGTGACGAAGTCAGTCTGGTGGTAGCGCAACGGTTGTTGTGGGATGCCAACGACATCATCCTGCCCGCACGTCTGGAAAACAGCTCATTGTCGCCGGCCAGTGGTTTGCTCAAAGGCGACGATGTACTGAGCATCTTTGAAAAATTCCCGGTCAACGTACTGGGTGGATTCAGTAGTGCGCTGTTTCGCCGTAGCGACGTTGTGGAGCTTTTGCCAGCCTTGACCGAGGAGGGGGCCTGCTTCGTTGCGACGCTGGATTTTGCCTTGTACGTCTGTCTGTTGCGGCGCGGCAATCTGGTGGTCTCCAACAACGTACTGAGTGCCGAGCGTCTCTACCCCGAGCGTCTGAGCGCGCAGCAACCGATGAAAGACGCGGCCGAGATCGAGCGCGAGTGGATCTCGCAAATGCTCAAGGTCCGCAGCGGCGAGTCGGCGCCGGCGCCGGGCTGGGTTCGTTATGTGCCGTTGACCAAGGCCGATGAGTCGCCTCGGGTCTGGCAGGAGCTGCCGCTGAGCCGTACCCTCGGCACCAAGCAGAGCCGTCAGGAGCTGGGGGTCGGAGTCGACAGCTTCAGTTTTGGCGAACTCTATGCACAATGGCTGGCGGTTCGGGTGTTGACCGAGGCGCAGCGCCAATGGCTGCCGGAAACCCTCGCTGGCTGGCCGCACCGACCGCGCATCGTGCCGATCATCATTGATGCCCAAGGCAGTCGCGATGGCCTGGAGCGCACCCTTGAGGCACTCGCCGCTCAGGATTACCCGCCGGAGCTGGTTCTGGTGCTGTCCACGGCTTGCAGCGAGGCGAAGCTGGACGATCGGGTGTTCCACATGCCGTTGCAGGGTGACGGCCTGGAGCAGATCAACGCTCTGCTGCCGCAACTGGAAGGCGCCGACTGGTTTTATCTGTTGCAGCCAGGTGACTGCCCGGTGGCGCCAGCATTGTTGGTGATGGCCGATCGCATTGCGCACGCAAGCTCATTGACATGCCTGTACAGCGACGAAGGCAGTCTGCGCGATGGTGAGTCGGCCGAGCCTGCGTTCAAGCCGGATTTCAACCTCGACCTCATGCGCAGCTACCCTTACGTCGGGCGAGCGCTGGCGTTCCAGCGCGAACGGTTCCTGGCGCTTGGTGGTTTTACCTCGACGTTCGCCGAACTCGCGCCCCACGATGTGCTTTGGCGCATGGTTGAAAACGATGGCCTGCAAGTGGTCGGGCACATTGCTGAAGTGTTGCTGGAGTCGAAATTCGATCTGTCGCAATGGCTCACTGATCCTGGCGTTGCGCAGCAAAGTCCGCGAATCCTCGAAGCGCATCTGCAACGCCTTGGCATCGCTCACGACATTCGCGACCGTAACGGCGGGCTGCTCAATCGTGTCGACTATCACCATGCCCGGCGCCCATTGGTGTCGGTGGTCATTGTCACGCAGGACCAGACGGCTGCCTTGCAACGCTGCGTCGAGACATTGCTGGAAAAGACCGACTACACCGAGTACGAATTGCTCTTGGTCGATAACGGCAGCGAAAGCGCTGAAGCGTTGGCTTGGCTGGACGGTATGGCGCAACTGGGCAGCGAGCGGATTCGCGTGCTGAGCTACCCGCAAAAGGGTAACGCGGCAGCGGTGCACAACTATGCCGTCAGCCAGGCGCGCGGTGAGTATGTGTTGATGCTCAACGCCTTTGCGGTGATCACCCGGAACGACTGGCTCGACGAACTGCTCAATCATGCGCAACGCCCGGAAGTCGGGGTGGTCGGCGCCAAGCTGTTCAATCCGGACGGCGGCGTGCTGCACGCCGGCCTGATTCTTGGCTTGAACGGGCCGGTCGGGTTGCCGTTCTATGGCCAGCCGATGCAGTCGGAAGGGTACATGCATCGCCTGCAGGCGGTGCATGACCTGAGTGCCGTCGGCAGTGATTGCCTGATGATTCGCAAGTCGGTGTTCGAAGCTGCCGGCGGGCTGGACGAGCAGGACCTCAAACAAACGCTCAATGTCGTGGACCTGTGTCTGCGCGTTGGCCGCGACGGTTATCTGGTGGTGTTGAACCCCAATGCGATCCTGGCTGTGGGTGCGCGGCCAAATGCGATGGCGACACCGGAGGAAGAAGCGCAGCACGCCGAGGAGAGGGACACGTTTTACCAGCGCTGGCTGCAGCTGGTGGCGCGCGATCCGGCCTACAACGTCAACCTGACGTTGCAGGGCGTGGGCGCCACCAACTTCAGTCTGGAGCCGGGACTGCGCACGGGGTGGAGTGCATTCTCCAAGGCGCAGTTGCCCAATCTGCTGGTGGTGCCGATCAACGCTTCGGCCATCGGCCATTACCGCATGAGCCAGCCGATGATCGAGCTGGAAGCGGCCAATAGGGCGGAAGGGCGTATTTGCTACGGCTTGCCGTCGATCATCGATATCGAACGTCAGTCGCCTGATGTGATCGTTCTGCAAGGGCGCTACTCGGAGCACGCCATCGATGAAATCCCACCGCTGAAAAAGTACTTCAACGCTCGACGGATCTTCGAACTCGACGACTACGTCATTGATGTTCCCCACCGCAATGCGCACATACGCAACATGCCGAGCAAGCAGGACATGGAGCGCATGGTGCGCCGCGCGATCGGGCTGTGTGATCGTGCGGTCGTATCCACCGCACCACTGGCCAACGTGCTGTCGGACATGCACCACGACATTCGTGTCGTCCCTAACATGTTGGCCAAGGACTTGTGGGGCCACCTGCGCAGCCAGCGTCGGACCTCGAAGAAACCGCGGGTCGGCTGGGGCGGCGGCACCAGTCACCACGGTGATCTGGCGGTGATCGCCGAGGTTGTTCGTGAACTGGCCAATGAAGTCGACTGGGTGTTTTTCGGCATGTGCCCGGATGATCTGCGGCCGTACATGCATGAGTTCCATGGCGTCATCGGCCTGGACGTGTACCCGGCGAAACTGGCCAGCCTCAACCTCGATCTCGCGTTGGCGCCGCTGGAGTTCCATATCTTCAACGACTGCAAGAGCAACTTGCGGCTGCTGGAATACGGCGCCTGCGGTTACCCGGTGATCTGCACGGATACCGAGGCCTATCGCGGTTATTTGCCGTGCACGCGGATCAAGACCAACAGCACGGATGAATGGCTGCAAGCGATCCGTATGCACCTGGCCGATCCTGATGCCAGTTATCGCATGGGTGATGAATTGCGTGAGGTGGTGTTGCGCGATTACGTGTTGCGCGGCGATAACTTGCGCTACTGGGAATACGGCTGGCTGGCGGATTGATCGAGCGGGGCTTGGCGGCCTTTGGGCCGACCAGGCTCTTGGGGTTTTGGGGGTGTATCCGTTGCTGCGGGGGTTGCTGATTAGGGTTCCGCCCTTACGGCGGGTCACTTTTTCCAGACGCCGAAAAAGTAACCAAAAAGGCTTGCTCCTACGTGCGGCCCACTCGCTAAAGCTCGGGGTCCCTTCGCTCCGGGATCGATCCGGGGGGCATCGCCTACGGTTTGCTTCGCTGCACCTCCTCTCGATGTGTTTGGCTTCGCCAAACGGTCGCTGCGCTCCCACCCCCGGATCAATCCCTCCGCTCAGCCTTCCGACGTCGCTCGTGGATCAAGATCAAGAGCTGCAGCCGAGCTAACGCTCATCCTGTTGAGTGGTGAGGAGCAACAGCGTGCTCGGCTTTGATTCTGTGGTGGGGCTGCCCTTCACCCCAGCCCTCTCCCGAGGGAGAGGGAGCCGATTTGTGGGCTTTTCAAGGTTTGAGTTCGACTCGGTATCGCACGTCGGCGTACTTCTCGCAATTTCCTCGGTCAGTCCCCTCTCCCTCTGGAGGGGAGAGGGGCCGATTTGTGTGCTTTTCAAAACCTGAGTTCGACTCGGTATTTCACGTCGGCGTAGCTCTCCCAAACACCTCGGTCAGTCCCCTCTCCCTCTGGAGGGGAGAGGGGCCGATTTGTGTGCTTTTCAAAACCTGAGTTCGACTCGGTATCGCACGTCGGCGTACTTCTCGCAATTTCCTCGGTCAGTCCCCTCTCCCTCTGGAGGGGAGAGGGGCCGATTTGTGTGCTTTTCAAAACCTGAGTTCGACTCGGTATTTCACGTCGGCGTAGCTCTCCCAAACACCTCGGTCAGTCCCCTCTCCCTTTGGGAGAGGGTTAGGGTGAGGGGGCTTGTGGAGCTGGCGCGTTTCCTGCAAGTCCCCTGTAAATCGCCATAAAACGAGCGCTCGCGGTCACTCCAGCGGCGCCCGGAGCGGCAAAAGGTTTAGCCAGACGGCCCGCAAAGCTCAAGAAAGCCATGCGCAGCCCGGTGAAGAACAAGAGGGGAGACGATGAAGGCAGTTATTTTGGCGGGTGGCCTCGGCACGCGCATCAGTGAAGAGTCGCACCTCAAGCCCAAGCCAATGATCGAGATCGGCGGCAAGCCAATTCTCTGGCACATCATGAAGCAGTATTCCGCCCATGGAATTCACGACTTCGTGATCTGCCTCGGCTACAAGGGCTATGCGATCAAGGACTTCTTCGCCAACTACTTCCTGCACACCTCTGACGTCACCTTCAACATGCGTGAAAACCGCATGGACGTGCACCAGAATTACAGCGAGCCGTGGAGCGTCACGCTCATCGACACCGGCGAAGAAACCATGACCGGTGGCCGTCTGCTGCGTGCCGGCCGTTACCTCAAGGATGAAGAGGCGTTCTGCTTCACCTATGGCGACGGCGTTTCTGATATCAACATTGCGCAACTCGTCGATTTCCATAAAGGCCACGGCCGTCTCGCGACCGTCACTGCCGTGCAACCGCCGGGCCGCTACGGCGCGCTTGAGCGTCAGGGCGATCAAGTGCTGGGCTTCACCGAAAAGCCTCGCGGTGACGGTGGCTGGATCAATGGCGGCTTCTTCGTGCTCTCGCCGAAAGTGCTGCCATACATCGCCGATGACGCCACCACTTGGGAAGCCGAACCGCTGGCGCGTCTGGCCGCTGACGAACAGTTGAAAGCCTTCGAGCACGAAGGCTTCTGGCATCCGATGGACACCCTGCGCGACAAGAACCATCTCGAAGCGTTGTGGCAGAGCGGGGAGGCCCCATGGAAGCAATGGGCCTGAGTGCGGATTTCTGGCGCGGCAAACGCGTCCTCGTCACCGGACACACCGGTTTCAAAGGCAGCTGGCTGACCCTGTGGCTGCAAAGCCTCGGCGCGCAAGTCAGCGGCTTTTCCCTGGATCCGTCGACTGAGCCGAGCTTGTTCGAACTGGCGCGGGTGCATGAGGGCATCAACGATCAGCGCGGTGATCTGCGGGATCTCGGTGCCTTGCTGGAAATCATCGCCGACACCGAGCCTGAGATCGTTCTGCACCTGGCTGCTCAGCCATTGGTGCGCGAAGGCTATCGCGATCCGCTCGGCACGTACTCCAGTAACGTCATGGGCACGCTGAACCTGCTCGAAGCGATTCGTCAGGTCGGCTGCGTGCGCGCCTGTGTGCTGGTGACCACCGACAAGGTCTACGCCAACAAGGAATGGCTGTGGCCGTACCGCGAAGACGAAGCCCTCGGTGGCCACGATCCGTACAGCAGCAGCAAGGCTTGCTGTGAATTGCTCGCACAGTCTTATGCCGCGTCGTTTTTCCCGGCGGACAAGTACGCCGAGCACGGTCTGGCCCTGGCCACCGCGCGCGCTGGCAACGTCCTGGGCGGCGGCGATTTTGCCCCTGAGCGCCTGATTCCTGACGTGCTCAAAGCGTGGAGCGCCGATGAACCGGTGACCCTGCGTTATCCGCAAGCCGTGCGCCCGTGGCAGCACGCGCTGGAGCCGCTGGCCGGTTACCTGCAACTGGCCGCAGGTCTCTACGAACAAGGCCCGGAATACGCCGGGGCGTGGAACTTCGGCCCGGGTGAAGCGGACATGTGCAGTGTCGGCGAAGTGGTCGAATTGCTCGCCAGCCGCTGGCCGCAGGCGTGCGGTTTGCGCATCGAAAAAAGCGAACTGCACGAGGCCGGCCTGCTGCGTCTGGACAGCAGCCGCGCACGCCAAGTACTTGGCTGGCATCCGCGCTGGACCTTGCAACAATGTCTGGCCCAGACCCTCGACTGGCATCTGGCGTGGCAGAACGGTGATGACATGCGCAACGTCACCCTCGGTCAACTGAACCTGTACCGAGGCGCGTTGTGAGCGAATTCTCCCTGAAGGCATTGCCGCTGGCCGGACTGTTCAGCGTCCAGCACAAACGCTTCGAAGATCAGCGCGGGCACTTTGCCCGGCTGTTCTGCGAAGGCAGCCTGAGTGCGTTCGGCAGTGAGTTCCATATCCGTCAGATCAACCATTCCTGCACCCGTGAAAAGGGCAGTGTGCGTGGTCTGCATTATCAGAATGCCAATGCCCCGGAAGCCAAACTGATCACTTGCCTGCGCGGTGAAGTGTGGGACGTGGCGGTGGATCTGCGCCCAGACTCCGAGACCTTTCTGCACTGGCACGCCGAGCATCTGAAGGCTGGCGACGGCCGCAGCCTGTTGATTCCGGCCGGGTTCGCCCACGGTTTCCAGACCCTAACCGAAGACGCCGAATTGCTTTACCTGCACAGCGCCGATTACGCGCCGGAGCACGAGGCCGGGCTGTCGGTGAATGATCCACGGCTGGCGATTGCCTGGCCGTTGCCTGTCAATAATTTGTCAGCGCGTGACTCCAGCCATCCCGCGCTCGATCAACACTTTGCTGGAGTGCGTCTATGAACTGCCGTGGGTGCGCCGCACCGCTGAGCCTGCCGCTGATCGACCTCGGCACCTCGCCACCGTCCAACGCCTACGTCCACGCTGATCGCCTGGAGCAGGCCGAGCAATGGGTGCCGCTGAAGGTCGCGGTGTGTCAGCAATGCTGGCTGGTGCAGACCGAGGATTACACCAGCGCCGATAGCCTGTTCGACGCCGAGTACGCCTACTTCAGTTCGTTCTCCAGCACCTGGCTGGCCCATGCCGAGCGCTATGTCGCCGAGATGGTCGAGCGTTTCGGCCTGACCGCCGACAGCCGTGTGGTTGAAGTCGCCGCCAACGACGGTTACCTGCTGCAATACGTCGCCGCTCGCGGCATTGCCTGCCTGGGCGTTGAACCGACGCGCAGCACTGCACAAGCGGCACGCGAAAAAGGCCTGGAGATCCGTGAGCTGTTCTTCGGTCGCGACACCGCTGCGCAACTGAAAAGCGAAGGTTGGGGCGCTGACCTGATGGCGGCCAACAACGTGCTCGCCCATGTGCCGGACATCAACGATTTCCTCGTAGGCTTCGCGACGCTGCTCAAGCCGACCGGCGTCGCCACCTTCGAATTCCCGCAACTGCTGACGCTGATGGCTGGCGCGCAGTTCGACACGCTGTATCACGAACACTATTCCTACCTGTCGCTGACCGCCGTGCAGACCCTGTGCGAGCGCAATGGTCTGGAAGTCTTCGACGTCAGTCAACTGAGCACCCATGGCGGTTCGCTGCGCGTGTTCGTCCAGCGCAAGGACGGCCAGCGCCGCCCGGTTCAGCCAGCGGTGCAACAACAGTTGCAGGCCGAGCTGGAGGCCGGGGTGAAAACCGCCGAGTACTACACAACCCTCGCGCCTGCCGCTGAACGCATCAAGCATGACTTGCTGCGCTTTCTGTTGCAGGCCAAGGCCGACGGCAAGCGGGTAGTCGGTTACGGCGCGGCGGCCAAGGGCAACACCTTGCTCAACTACGCCGGGGTCAAACCGGACCTGCTCGCCTGGGTGGCTGATGCCAACCCGCACAAGCAGGGCAAACTCCTGCCGGGCAGTCGCATTCCGATCGTTGCGCCCGCGCAGATCGACATCGAAAAACCGGACTACGTGCTGGTGCTGCCGTGGAACCTGCTGCACGAAGTCAGTCAGCAACTGGCGCAAGTGCGTCAGTGGGACGGCCGCTTTGTGATCGCCGTGCCCGAGTTGAAAGTGCTGTGAAGGTACTGGTTACCGGCGCTACCGGTTTTGTCGGCCGCCATCTGGTTGCGGCGTTGCTGGCCCGTGGCTGTGACGTCCGGGCGGTGGCGCGCAACGCAGAAACCGCGCAAGGCATGCCGTGGATCAACGACGTCGAGTTTGTGAGCGCGGATATTCACGCCGCCGATCTCGATGTCGCTGCGTTGACCGCAGGTGTCGATGCACTGGCGCATCTGGCCTGGCCGGGTTTGCCGAACTATCGGGCGCTGTTTCATTTCGAGCACAACCTGATGGCCGATTACCGCTTTATCAAAAGCGCGGTCGAGGCGGGCGTGCAGCAGGTGCTGGTCACCGGCACCTGTTTCGAATACGGCATGCAAAGCGGCCCGCTCAGCGAAAGCTCCGCGCCGCAGCCGAGCAACCCTTACGGTCTGGCCAAGCACACGCTGCACCTGTTTTTGCAAAACCTGCAGCAGGAACTGCCGTTCACGTTGCAGTGGGCGCGCTTGTTCTATCTGCATGGCGAAGGGCAGAACCCCAACAGCCTGTTGGCGGCATTGGACCGGGCGATCGATACCGGTGAGCCGTCGTTCAACATGTCGGCCGGCGAGCAGTTGCGTGATTTTCTGCCGATTGAAAACGCTGCGGGTTACCTCGCCGCGATCCTGCAACGACACGACTTCGACGGCGTGATCAATTGCGCCAGCGGCCAACCGGTGTCGGTGCGTTCATTGGTTGAACAACGCCTGTGCGAACGTGGCGCGACACTGAATCTGAACCTCGGCCACTACCCGTATCCGACCCACGAGCCCTTAGCGTTCTGGGCGGTGACCGAGCGCTTGCAACAGTTATTGGGAGAGCCGCAATGAGGCACGAGTTGTACCGGGTCACCGACCTGCCGGTGCTGCAGAACCGCACCTTTGCCGATCCCGCGTCGGCGCAGGCCTCGGCCAGTGCCGACATGCTGTTGGTGCAGGACGAGCGCAGCGGTCTGATCTTCAACGCGGCGTTCGACGCCGACAAGCTCAGCTACGACGCCGATTACCAGAACGAGCAGGCGCATTCCGGCCAGTTCCAGAAGCACTTGAGTGACGTCGAAGGCATCATCGCCAAGCACTTCAAGGGCCAGGAACTGATCGAAGTCGGCTGTGGCAAAGGCTATTTCCTGGAATTGCTCAAGGGCCTCGGCTATTCGATCACCGGCATTGATCCGGCGTACGAAGGCGAGAATGCCGACGTGATCAAGGCACCTTTCACTCGGGGCCTGGGTCTGGCTGCGGACGCCATCGTCCTGCGCCATGTGCTGGAGCACATTCAGGATCCGGTCAGTTTCCTCGTGGAAATCGCCAATGCCAATCAGGGCGGGCAGATCTACATCGAAGTGCCGTGCTTTGACTGGATCCTCGAACACAAAGCCTGGTTCGACCTGTTCTACGAGCACGTCAATTATTTCCGTCTCGATGACCTGCGCCGGATGTTCGGCACCGTGCACGAGGCCGGTCACCTGTTCGGTGGCCAATACCTGTACATCGTCGCCGACCTGTCGACCTTGCGCCTGACTCCGGATCAACCGGTGCCGCGCCTGGCCCTGCCTGACGGCTTCACCGCCAGCCTCGATCGCGCCGTGCAGATCATTCAGTCCGCCCCCGAGCAGGGTTCGGCGATCTGGGGCGCTTCGTCCAAAGGCGTGATCTATTCGCTGTTCCTGCAACGTGCCGGTGTGGCGGTGGATCGTGTGGTGGATATCAACCCGGCCAAACAGGGGCGTTATCTGCCGTTGAGCGGCGCGCGGGTGTCCTCGCCGCAAGAGGCCATGGACGCGCTGCCCGAGGGCGCCAACCTGTTTGTGATGAATTCCAATTACCTCGAAGAGATCAAGCGGATGACCGGTGGACGCTACGTCTATCACGCCGTCGACAGCGCTTCGTTTCAGTGACCCTTGAGATTATTAAAATGACCGACAACAGCATCAACCAAGCCTTCGAAGCCGAGTGCCGGGAACAGATTGCCCAGCAGGGTGACGACCAGAAACTGACCGGCCTGGCCCGCGATTTCTTCAACGAATCGGCCAAGCACAAATACAGCTACCACTTCTCGTGGATGGGCCGTCCGATCATCCAGTTGCCACAAGACATGATGGCGATGCAGGAGATCATCTGGCAGGTCAAACCGGATCTGGTCATCGAGTGCGGCATCGCTCACGGCGGTTCGATTATCTACTACGCCTCGTTGCTGGAGCTGCAGGGCCACGGCGAAGTGCTGGGCATCGACCTCGACATTCGCCCGCACAACCGCGAAGCGATCGAAAGCCACCCGATGGCCAAGCGCATCAAGATGATCGAAGGCTCGAGCATCGACGCCGGCATTGCTGCCCAGGTGCAGGCGGCGGCCAAAGGCAAGAAAGTCATTCTGGTTCTGGACTCCAACCACACCCACGATCACGTACTGGAAGAGCTGCGTCTGTACGCACCGCTGGTGTCGGTCGACAGCTACTGCGTGGTCATGGACACCGTGGTTGAAGACATGCCGGCCGATTTCTTCCCGGATCGTCCGTGGGGCCCGGGCGACAACCCGAAAACCGCCGTATGGAAATACCTGGAAGAGAACCAGGATTTCGAGATCGACCAGCAGTTGCAGAACAAGCTGTTGATCACCGTGGCGCCGGACGGCTATCTGCGTCGCGTCCGTTAATTCGCAACATCACCAAGCGTTGTTTCGGCGAGTCGCCGGTTGTGGAGAGAAGTTATGCAAGGCAAGTACAGTTCTGAACTGGCGCTACCGCTCGAAGAGCTATTGACCGTCGTCCTGATTACTCACAATCGGCCGGCGTTTTTGCGCCGGGCGGTGAAGTATTACAGCAGCTTGCCCTGCAGAATCATGGTGCTCGATTCGACACTCGAACGACCTGAAGGCGACTTTGACGCCGTCGATTACCACCATGTGCCGCAGTTCGCCTACTGGGGCATGCAGGCCAAACTGGCGTATGGCGTGGAGAAACTGACCACGCCATACATGGTGCTGGCGGCCGACGACGATTTCATCCTGCATGATTCGCTGGCAGAGTCCGTCGGTTTCCTGCATGCCAACCCTGACTACGGCATGTGCCACGGCTATTGCCTGATGTACCTGTCATTGGCCCATGGCGTGAACTACTACCGCCGTGACAAGAAAGTCCAGGAAGACTATGCGTCCGAGCGGGCGCAGGATCGCGTCCTCGACTACATGAACCAGTACATCCCGCCGTTCTACGCGGTGACCCGTACTGATCTGATGAAAAACTGGCACTCGGCGTTGCCGCCGGGGACCAATTTCCAGTGGCAGGAAATCGGCCACGTCTACTACCTGCTGGCCAGTGCCAAGGCCCGCATCCTGCCGATTCCGTACGTTGTGCGCGAGATCAACTACGGTGTCTCCGAGCACAATACCGATGTGTATCACTCGCTGACCTACGTTGACGCCAAATCGGTCGCCGAACGGGAGGCGTTTGCCGAGTTTCTCGTCTCGCTGCCTACCGCTATCGAAGGGCTGGATGCAGGGCAGGCCAAGGCCTTTGCCCTGGAGAGTTTCGAGGCAATGGCCGACAGCCTGAAGGCCGGGCGGGCGCTGACTGCCGAGCTGATTATCGAATCGACCTGGAACCAGGAACTGAAGGCGCCGGATCGTCGTTTTGGCCCGCTGCAGTACGTTGAAATGCCGTTCTACAACCAGGCATTCTTTGAACGTCTGGAGCAGTTCGAATTCATGTTGCACACCCTGCCGGCCGGTCGCATGCAACTGGAAGGACTGGAAGGCGTGTGGGCCCGTCAAGCGCACCTGTTGCAGGCGCGCAATAACGACACGGCGGAAAGTGTGGTTGACCGGTTGTGGCAGGCCCATGATCTGAATGCGTTCAACCTGACCGTGGTCAAACGTCTGGCGACCCAACTGGACATCGTCGGCGACGAAAGCGCTGCGCAAGCCATGCGCGAGTGGATCGCCCGTCTCGAAGCGCTACTGGTCGAAGATCATCAGCCAGTCTTCGGCAAAATGAAGTCCGGTCGCCTGTTGCAGTGGCTGGCGGCTCGCGCGCCGACGATCGAACAACTCGAGTCGATAGGCCAACATCTGGCGACTGAAGGCGGTGGCCCGCAATTCGGCATTTTCCTGCTCGATCTGGACAACGACATCGACAAGTTGCAGGTGTCGCTCGACAGCCTGCTGGAAGGTCACTGCAAAGCGTTCAGGATTGTCGTGTTCACCACCGGCGAAGCACCGACGGCGACGACGGCACAAAACACCCTGCACTTTGTTCGTGTCACCCAAAGCAACTTTGTCGACAAGCTCAACCAGAGCGCTCAGCAGTCGCCAAGCGATTGGTTACTGCTGGGTGAAGCGGGTGACCAGTTCACCGCCAGCGGCCTGTTGCGCGCCAGTCTGGAGCTGATGTCGGCCGAAGGTGTGCGTGCGGTGGCCACCGATGAAATCCAGCGCAAGGACAATGGCGCGCTGGTTGACGTGTTCCGTCCGGGTTTCAACCTGGATCTGCTGCAAAGCGTGCCGGCACTGATGGCGCGCCATTGGTTGATCCGCCGCGAAGTGTTGCTTGAAGCCGGCGGATATCAGGCTGACTTCAGCAAAGCGCTGGAATTCGACCTGCTGTTGCGCATCATCGAGCAGGGTGGCCTCGACGGTCTGGCGCATCTCGACGAGCCGTTGCTGATCACTCAGGCGGCAGAGCTTGAAGAAAACGCCCACGAACGTCAGGCGTTGCTGCGTCATCTGGGCAATCGCGGCTACAAGGCCAAGGTCACGTCGACAGCGCCGGGCACCTGGCAAATCGATTACCGCCACACCGAGCAGCCACTGGTTTCGATCATTGTGCCGGTCATCGATGATCTGCCAGTGCTGCGCCGCTGCCTGGAAGGCGTGTTGCTCAGAACCCGTTACAGTCGTTATGAAGTGTTGCTGGCGGCAAACGCCAATCAATCGGCAGCGGTCAACGACTGGCTGGGCACGCTGCGCCACGCCAAAGTCAATGTGTTGCGTGCCGATCAGCCGCTGAGCGAAGTCGCGCTGTACAACGCCGCCAGCGAGCAGGCTCAAGGTGAGTATCTGGTGCTGTTGGCCGCAGACAGTGAAGTCGTCAACCCGAACTGGATCGATTCGCTGCTCAACCACGCCCAGCGTCCGGAAGTGGGCATCGTCGGTGCGAAATTGGTCGACCGTGACGGCAAGGTGGCCCAGGCCGGCTTGATTCTTGGCCTGAACGACGGCGTGGGTTCGGCCTTCATCGGCGAAAGTCACGCAGCAGACGGCTACATGCATCGCTTGGCCGTCGAGCAGAATTACTCGGCCGTGTCGAAGGTCTGCCTGATGGTGCGCAAAGGGCTGTTCAACGCGCTTGGCGGGCTGGATGAAGTGACGTTCGTCGAAGGTTATGCCGATGTCGATCTGTGCCTCAAGGCGAGTCAGGCCGGCTACCTCACCGTGTGGACGCCGTTGGTGCAGGTGCTGCATACCGGCGAGTTGCCGCAGGCGCCAGAAGCGCTGGCGGCACTGCGTGAGAAATGGAGCGGCGTCTTCGCGCAGGACCCGGCTTACAACGCCAACCTGGCGCTGAGCGGCAAAGGTTTCACCCTGGGTGAAAATGCCTCGATCAACTGGGCACAGTTGCTCGCTTAAGCGCGCCGGACAGGAATCAGCATATGTTCAACGGTAAATCGATTTTCATCTCCGGCGGCACAGGTTCGTTCGGGCGCAAATTCATCACGCGCCTGCTCGAGCAATACCAGCCCAAGCGCGTGGTGGTGTTCTCCCGTGACGAGTTGAAGCAGTACGAAATGCAGCAGACGTTCAACGCGCCGTGCATGCGTTATTTCATTGGTGACGTGCGTGACGCTGACCGTCTGCGTCAGGCCATGCGCGGCATCGACTACGTGGTGCATGCCGCGGCGTTGAAGCAAGTGCCGGCGGCGGAATACAACCCGACCGAATGCATTCGCACCAACGTCAATGGCGCGGAGAACATCATTGCCGCCGCCATCGACAATGGCGTGAAAAAGGTTGTGGCGCTGTCGACCGACAAAGCCGCCAGCCCGATCAACCTGTACGGCGCGACCAAGTTGCTCTCGGACAAATTGTTCGTCGCCGCCAACAACATTGCCGGCGAGCAGGAAACCCGGTTTGCCGTGGTGCGCTACGGCAATGTTGCCGGTTCCCGTGGTTCGGTGGTGCCGTTCTTCAGCAAACTGATCGCCGATGGCGCACAGGAACTGCCGATCACTGACGAACGCATGACGCGGTTCTGGATCACCCTCGACCACGGCGTGCAATTCGTCCTCGACAGCTTTGCGCGGATGCACGGCGGTGAAGTGTTTGTGCCGAAGATTCCGTCGATCCGCATTGTCGATCTGGCGCGCGGCATGGCTGAACACCTGCCGCACAAGAACGTCGGCATTCGTCCCGGCGAGAAGCTCCATGAATTGATGGTGCCGCTGGACGATGCGCGGATGACCCTCGAGTTCGAAGATCACTACACCATCCAGCCGTCGATTCGCTTTACCAGCGTCGATGTCGATTTTGCCGTCGACAAACTCGGCGAGCAGGGGCGTGCCGTGAGCGAGGATTTCGAGTACCGCTCCGACACCAATCCGCATTTCCTTTCGGTCGGGCAGATCGCTGATCTGCACGCGAAGCTCTCGGTATGATTCCCTACGGTCGGCAAAGCCTCGATCAGGCAGATATCGATGCCGTCGTCCAAGTGCTGCAGTCGGACTGGCTGACCCAAGGGCCGAGCATTGAGCGTTTCGAACAGGCAATGGCCGAGCGTTGCCAGGCTGACTTCGCCGTCGCGGTGTGCAACGCCACGGCGGCGCTGCACATTGCCTGTCTGGCCGCAGGCCTGGGGCCGGGTGATCGTTTGTGGACAACGCCAAACACCTTTCTTGCCTCGGCCAACTGTGGACGTTATTGCGGTGCCGAGGTTGATTTCGTCGACATCGATCCGCTGACCTGGAACCTTGATGCGTTCGCCCTCGAAGCGAAACTCGATCAAGCCGAGCAGGACGGCACTTTGCCCAAAGTGCTAGTAGCGGTGGCGTTCTCCGGGCAGAGCTGCGACATGCGCAAGATTGCCGAACTGGCCGAGCGCTACAACTTCACCGTGATCGAAGATGCGTCTCACGCGGTCGGTGCGTCCTACGCCGGGCGGCCGGTCGGCTGCGGTGAGTTCGCAGCGATGACGGTGTTCAGCTTTCATCCGGTGAAAATCATCACCAGCGCCGAGGGCGGCATGGTGCTGACCAATCGGCCGCAACTGGCCGAGCGCCTGCAGCGTTTGCGCAGCCACGGTATGACCCGCGATGCGCAGCAGATGAGCGAACCGAGCCACGGCCCGTGGTACTACCAGCAGATCGAGCTGGGTTTCAATTACCGCATCACCGATCTGCAAGCCGCGCTGGGTTTGTCGCAACTGAGCAAACTCGACGACTTCATCGCCCGACGTCGTGACCTCGCGGCGCGATACGATCGCTTGCTGGCGTATCTGCCGGTGACGTTGCCCAGCTCTCAGCCTGAGGCGCAATCGGCTTGGCACCTGTATGTGATTCGGCTGCAGACCGACCGCATCGGCCTCAGTCATCGTCAAGTGTTTGAAGGCTTGCGTGCTGTCGGTGTTGGCGTGAATCTGCACTACATTCCTGTGCACCTGCAGCCGTACTATCGCGACCTGGGTTTCGCCGAGGGCGATTTCCCCGAGGCCGAGCGTTATTACGCCGAGGCGATCAGCCTGCCGCTGTTTCCGCTATTGAGCGATGCGCAACAGGATTACGTGGTCGAGCAATTGCGTCGGCTGACCGAATAATTGCCGCTGAGGCAAAGGATGAGTATCTGCAATGCGTCATTTGAGTGAGCAGGAAAAGTTCTGGCAGGGCGACTTCGGCAACCAGTACGTCGCGCGCAATGTCGGTCAGCCGCTAGTGGCGGCGAACCTGGCGTTGTTTGCCAAAGCGCTGAGTCGGGCTGCAGGCATCGAGAGCCTGGTCGAACTGGGCACTAACGCCGGCAATAATTTGCAGGCATTGCATCAACTGCTGCCGCGCTGTGAGCTGTTCGGCGTCGAGATCAACGACAGCGCCTGTGCTCAGGCACGGGCGTTGGACATTGCCCAGATCTGGCATGGCTCGCTGTTCGACTTCCCGCGCGAGCGCCGCTACGACCTGACCCTGAGTAAAGGCGTGCTGATTCACTTGGCCCCGGAGCTGTTGCCGACCGCTTATGCGCAGTTGTACGAGTTGAGCCAGCGCTACATCCTGATCGCCGAGTATTACAATCCGGCACCGGTGGAAGTGTCCTATCGTGGCAACAGCGGCAAGCTGTTCAAGCGCGATTTTGCCGGTGAAATGCTCGATCGCTATGCCGATTTGCACTTGCTGGATTATGGTTTCGTCTATCACCGCGATCCGCAGTTTCCTGTGGACGACATCACTTGGTTCCTGTTGGAAAAGCGCCCTTGAGCAACGTTGCAATCATCCCGGCCCGTGGCGGTAGCAAACGCATCCCGCGCAAGAACCTTTTGCCGTTCGACGGCGTGCCGATGATTGTCCGTTCGATCCGCACTGCGCTGGAATCGGGCTTGTTCGATCAGGTCGTGGTCAGCACCGACGATGCTGAAATTGCCGATGTGGCGCGAGCCCATGGCGCGCAGGTGCCATTTCTGCGCCCGGTAGACCTGGCCGATGATTTCACCGGCACGGCGGCAGTGATCGTGCATGCCTTGCAGCAGTTGCCGGCGTTCGATTACGCCTGTTGCGTGTATGCCACGGCGCCGCTGTTGCAGGTACGTTATCTGCGCCAGGGCATCGAGTTGCTGGAGCAGCGTTCAGACAAGTCCTTCGCGTTCTCCGTGTGCAGTTTCGGTTTTCCGGTGCAGCGTGCGTTGACGCTGGACGGGCAGGGTGGGTTGAGCGCTTTGTATCCGGAATTTCGCAATACACGTTCGCAGGATTTGCCCGAAGCATTTCAGGACGCCGGTCAGTTTTACTGGGGGCGCACTGAGGCGTGGTTGCGCGGCGAGGTGCTCTATTCGCCAGCCAGCCTGCCGGTGATTCTGCCCCGGCATCTGGTGCAGGACATCGACACCCTTGAAGACTGGAAGCGCGCCGAATACCTATACGCCGCGCTCAAGGCCGGTGGAGAGCTGCAATGAGAGTGCTGATTCGCGCCGACGCCTCGCCAACCATCGGCAGCGGCCACATTGCCCGCTGCCTGACGCTGGCGCGAGTGTTGCGCGGGCAGGGCAGCCACGTCGCGTTTGCCTGCCGCTGTCTGCCGGGGCATCGCCTTGATGCCTTGCGCGCCGAGGGCTTCGAGACTTTTGCGCTGCCTGAGCGCTATGTCGCTGAAGATCCACAGCAGGCCATCGAATCAATGCTGCCGTGGCAGGCCGACATCGACGCGTTGGCTACGGTGCTCGAGGGGCACGCCGAATTCGACTGGGTGATTGTCGATCACTACGGCCTCGATCACCAATGGCAGACGGCTGCTCGACGGTGGGCGCCACGGATTGCGGCAGTGGATGATCTTGCTACGCGGCGCTACAGCGTCGATCTGCTGCTCAATCAGAATCTCTCGGGCCTGCACGAAAATTATCAGCCGCTGTTGCCTGAAGGGTGTCGCACCTTGCTCGGCCCACGCTATGCCATGTTGCGTGAAGAATTCAGCTGCCCGGCCATCGAGATCAAACCCGCGGCGCGAAGGGTGTTGGTCAATTTCGGTGGTTTCGATGCCGCGCGGCAAACCTACCACGCGATGCTCGCGCTGGCGGACTTTCCCGAGTTGCAGGTGGACTTCGTCGCAGGCGCCGATAACCCGGCATGGGCCAAGATGCAGGCCTTGGCCGAGACACGGCCGAACTGGCGTCTGCACAGTTTTGTCAGCAACTTCTACCAGCGCATGACCGAAGCTGATCTGTTTATCGGCGCCGGGGGCGGCACCAGTTGGGAGCGGGCGGCGATGGGGTTGCCGACGATCTGTATTGCCGTGTCGAACAATCAGCAGGCCAACGGCGAAGTCATGGCCGCGGCGGGCGCGCATGTGTTCATGGGCGCCCGTGAGCAGGTCAGTGTCGAGCAGTTGCGCGACGCAATTGGCTTTGTCAGCGGCAATCATTATTTGCGCCAGAGCCTGGCCGAACGCTCGCGGCAACTGGTCGACGGGCGGGGTGCCGAGCGTGTCGCGGTGGCACTGGCCGGTGCGGTGCTCAAGGTGCGTGCGGCGACTCTGGATGACGCGCAGTTGCTGTTCGATGGGCGCAATGCCGAAACGGTACGGCGCTGGTCGCTGGACAGCGGCGTGATCGATTGGCCGCAGCACCTGAACTGGTTGACGGCGAGTTTGCGCAATCCGCAACGCCTGTTGTTGATCGCCGAGGCGGACGACGGCGCGGTCGGCGTTGTGCGTTATGACCTGCGCGGGTTTGCTGCCGAAGTCTCGATCTACCTGCTTGAGGGACGTTTCGGCCTGGGTTGGGGCAAGGCGCTGCTGACGCGGGGCGAAGCGTTCGTCACCCGCCACTGGCCGCAAGTGACCGGCATTACCGCTCAGGTACTGCCGGGCAATCGTGCCTCGTTGAATGTGTTTCATGACGCCGGGTTCACTCAGAGTGCCTGTACGTTCACCCGTGTTTTGAAGGATCACCCGCATGACTAGTTTCAAGATCGGCAACCGCTTGATCGGTGCCGATGCGCCGCCCTTCATCATCGCCGAGATGAGTGGCAACCATAACCAGTCGCTGGACGTGGCCCTGCAAATCGTCGAGGCAGCGGCCAAGGCCGGGGCGCATGCCTTGAAACTGCAAACCTACACCGCCGAAACCATGACGCTGGATTTGTCTGAAGGTGAGTTCTTCATCAAGGATCCGGGCAGTCTGTGGGCCGGCACTTCGCTCTACGATTTGTATGAAAAAGCCCATACACCGTGGGAATGGCATGCGCCGATTTTTGCTCGTGCCAAGGAACTGGGGATGCTCGCGTTCTCGACACCGTTCGATGACAGCGCCGTGGACTTTCTCGAAAGCCTTGATGTGCCGGCCTACAAGATTGCCAGTTTCGAAAACACTGACTTGCCGTTGATCCGTCGTGTGGCCGCCACCGGCAAACCGCTGATCATCTCCACCGGCATGGCCAGCATCGCTGAGCTGGATGAAGCCGTGCGCGCTGCCCGCGAGGCGGGGTGCAAGGATCTGGTGCTGCTCAAATGCACCAGCACCTATCCGGCGACCCCGCTCAACAGCAACGTGCGCACGATCCCGCATCTGCGCGAATTGTTCGGTTGCGAAGTGGGGCTGTCGGATCACTCGATGGGCGTTGGTGTGTCCGTGGCCGCCGTGGCGCTCGGTGCGACGGTGGTGGAAAAACACTTCACCCTCGACCGTTCAGCAGGTGGCGTCGATGCGAGTTTCTCCCTGGAACCGGCGGAAATGGCCAGTCTGGTGGTGGAAACCGAGCGCGCCTGGCAAGCCATGGGCCAGGTGCATTACGGTGTCACAGAGGCTGAACGCAAGTCGTTGGTCTATCGCCGTTCGCTGTATGTCACGGCCGACATGGCCGCCGGTGACACCTTTACCGGGGACAATCTGCGCGCCATTCGCCCCGGCCTCGGTCTGCCGCCCAAGCACACCGACGCTGTTCTTGGTCGCCGCGCCCGCGCCCCGATCAAGCGCGGCACACCGCTGGACTGGTCGTTGGTCGAATAACCCGATCTGCACCGATTCGGCAAAATAGCGTGACCTGCGAGTCATAACGCGCATCTTCACTGTATTGTATTGATCGGGGAGATGGCGCCTGGCTCGTTTTCGATTCCAGTGATAGCCCTTTGCGCTCCCCGTGGCTGCCCGTTGTGGCGGCCGTTTTCTGTTTGTCGGCGCCCCTCGAAATCCTTGCGAGCGGTGGTCTTGGGCTGTTTTTTATTGGGAAGCCGTAATGATTGGCATAAAAAGCATTGCGAGCTACGTTCCTGTAGCCGGCGTGGACAATTACGCACAAGGTGCAAAATTCGAGAAGGATGAAGAATTCATCCTTGGCAAGATCGGCTCGGCATTCCTGCCGCGCAAAGACGCTGAACAAGAAACCTCCGACCTGTGCGTGGAAGCGGCCAATGCGCTGTTTGCCAGCAACCCGGATCTGAAACGTGAATCGATCGACGCCTTGATCGTCGTCACCCAGAACGGTGACGAAGAAGGCCTGCCGCACACGGCTGCAATCGTGCAGGACAAACTCGGTCTGCCGACCAACGTGGCGGCCTTCGACATTTCCCTGGGCTGCTCCGGTTATGTCTACGGCATCTACGCGATCAAGGGCTTCATGGAAGCCGCCGGCCTGAAGAACGGCCTGCTGATTACCGCTGACCCGTACTCGAAAATCGTCGATCCGGAAGACCGCAACACCACCATGCTGTTCGGCGATGCCGCAACCGCTACGTGGATGGGTGAAGATCCGACCTGGGCGCTGGGCAAGGCCAAGTTTGGCACCGACGGCTCCGGTGCACCGCACTTGAAAGTCACCGATGGCGTGTTCTTCATGAACGGTCGTCAGGTCTTCAACTTTGCGCTGCTCAAAGTCCCGGCACACTTGCACGAACTGCTCGACGATTCCGGTCTGAAAGCCGATGACATCGATGCCTTCTGCATTCACCAAGGCAGTGCGGCGATTGTCGATGCCGTGGCGCGGCGCTTCGAAGGCGAGCCGGAGAAGTTCATCAAGGACATGGTCGAGACCGGTAATACCGTGTCGTCGAGCATTCCGTTGCTGCTGGAGAAACACGTCATCGATTCCGACTGGCAGCGTATTGCCTTGAGCGGTTTTGGTGTCGGTCTGTCATGGGGCTCGGCGATCATCTATCGCCCTTGAGTCCGAGCAAAAACGGCGGATACAAAAATAGCGTTCAAGGTTAACCTTGAACGCTATTTTTTTGCCTGGAAGGGAGCGCGAGGCGCCATGAGCGAGTTTTTTCAAGCCAATGCCGAGGTGTTGCAACGGCGCTGGCCGGCGCTGTTCGAACGACTGGTGGCGCAAGACCGTACGGCCATTGCGGCTCAATTGGTTGAGGGGCTAGGCTCGACGCTGAGCATCAACGGCATCCAGCTCACCAGTCGTCACGATCGCCTCCAGGAAGCGCAGATTCAGGCGGCCAGCCTGCCGGACAAGGCGCAACTGCACGTCTATGGCACCGGTCTCGGTGATTTGCCCGGTGTGCTGCTTGAGCGGACGGGATTACAACGCTTGTACGTGCACATCCTCAATGGCGCGCTGTTTGCGCTGGTGGTGCAACTGCTCGATCAGCGTCAGTGGCTGGAAGACCCGCGGGTCGAGTTGTTTTACGCTGCCGATCATCCGGACTTGTTCACGCCGTTTTTTGCCCTGCCTGCCGAGATGTTGCTGGCCGATGACTACAACGCGAAGATTCGCGATCGGCTGGTCAATGAAGTCCATCTGAGTTTTAACAATCGCGAATTCGACGCGCAGTCGCCGTTCATTCAACAGCGCTTGCAGGACTGCTTGCCGGTGCTGCTGGGTGATGACGATGTGGCGCAGTTGTTTGGTACCTGCACCGATCGCGAGATCTACGTGATCGCTACCGGGCCGACTCTGGAAGGGCACTTTGAACGATTGGCAGCGCTCCGGAATCAGGCTCAGCGCCCGCTGTTCATCTGTGTCGACACGGCGTATCGGCCGTTGATTGAGCACGGGATCGTTCCGGATCTGGTGGTGACCATTGATCAGCGCATCAGCTTCCGTCATTTGCCGTTCGAGGCGTCTGACGGTATCCCGCTGGTGTATCTGCCCATGAGCGATCCCGAAGTTTTGCGGGCCTGGAAGGGCAAGCGCTATGGCGGTTACTCGGCCAGTCCGGTGTACGCCGGGTTGCGTGAACAGCATCCACGCGCGCTGCTGCACGTCGGCGGCAGCGTGATCCATCCGGCGGTCGATCTGGCGGTGCAAATGGGCGCGTCTCGCATCACGCTATTTGGCGCCGATTTCGCCTTCCCGATGAACAAGACTCACGCGGGCTGGAGCGATGGCGATCTGGGGCCACCGGTGAATCAGGCGCGGCATTGGGTGCGCGATGGCCATGGTCAGCGGGTGACCACACAGCTCAACTTTCGCGGTTATTTGTGTGTGCTGGAGCGCTATATCGCTGCACATCCACAGGTCGAATTTCTCAACAGCAGCCGCTCCGGGGCGCTGATCGCCGGAACCGACTTCAACCCGGAGTTTGTGCAATGAGTACGCTGAGCCTCTGTAAGGATGAATGTCGCCAGTGTGCGGGTTTGTTTCGCCTCGGGCGCGATGTCGAGGCGGCGCTGACGATGGTCGATGTGTTTGAAAAGGCCCAGCAATGTTTAGCGTCTGCCCCGGTAGAGGTTCAGCAGGTGTGGGCGCAGCTGTTAATGCAAATGCTCGAATGTCAGGAGCGCCAGGACTGGTTGGGGCTGGCTGATTATATGGAGTACGAATTGATCGAGTTGCTGGAAAGTGTTCCGGTCTGAGCAGGCCGACAGCACTGGCCCGCAGGTTTGCGCCGCAGTCGGTTTTATGACGTCATTTTATCGCGGCTGACGTACTGCTAAGTCTTTGTTTTCTCGGGGGTGGCAGGGTGATGGCAAATTTTTTTCAAAAAGCCCTCAAGCAACCTGCAAACCCGACGATAACTATTACGAAGGTTCTCTAGGCCATACCCGGCGGTTGCCAGGGCCGGAAGCCGCAGTACCCAACCAACGAGGAATTCGTCATGGCTTTAACAGTAAACACCAACACTACGTCGTTGAACGTTCAGAAAAACCTGAACCGCGCTTCCGACGCTCTGTCGACTTCGATGCAGCGCCTGTCTTCCGGCCTGAAAATCAACAGCGCTAAAGACGACGCCGCTGGCCTGCAGATCTCGAACCGTATGTCCTCGCAGATCCGTGGTAACACCCAAGCCATCCAGAACGCCAACGACGGTATCTCCGTTGCCCAGACCGCTGAAGGCGCTCTGCAAGCTACTACCGACATCCTGCAGCGTATGCGTGAACTGGCTGTTAAAGCACGTAACGGTACCAACGGCACTGCTGACCAGACCGCTACCAACGCTGAATTCGCTCAGATGTCCGACGAGATCACCCGTATCTCGGCTTCGACCAACCTGAACGGCAAAAACCTGCTGGACGGTTCGGCTGGTACTGTGACCCTGCAAGTGGGCGCAAACACCGGTTCGGCTAACCACATCGACCTGGTACTGAGCTCCAAGTTCGACGCAGTAAGCCTGTCGGTAGGTAGCGGTACTCTGTCCCTGACCGGTGCTACCGTAACTGGCGCTTCGCAGAACATCGACAACGCGATCACCGCGATCGACGCTGCAATCGCTGCCATCGGTGCAACTCGTGCCAGCCTGGGTGCTTCGCAAAACCGTCTGACCAGCACCATCCAGAACTTGCAGAACATCACCGAGAACACCACTGCTGCACAAGGTCGCGTACAAGATACCGACTTCGCCGCAGAGACTGCTAACCTGACCAAGCAGCAAACCCTGCAACAGGCTTCGACCTCCGTACTGGCTCAAGCCAACCAACTGCCTTCCGCTGTACTGAAGCTGCTTCAGTAATTTCGGAATGAGTTTGAGCGGGGGGGTGCGCTGGTCGCGCTCTCTCGCTTTTTTCGTTAGGAGGTGATGGGCATGGACATGAGCGTAAAGCTTAACGTGTCTTATCCGGCTCCCAAGCCAGTAACGCCGGTTGCTGACAAACCGTCAGAGACGCCTAAAGTTGCCAAGACTGAAGCGCCGGTCGCTGCCAAGAGTCAGGATTCGGACGACGCCAAATTGAAACTGGCGGTGCAGGAGATCGAAAAGTTTGTACAGTCGATCAAGCGCAATCTGGAGTTTTCCATCGATGAACACTCTGGAAAGGTCATCGTCAAGGTGATCGCAAGCGAGACGGGTGAGGTCGTTCGACAGATTCCCTCCGCAGAGGCCTTGAAGCTGGCAGACAGTCTGGCCAATGCCAGTCACGTGTTGTTCGACGCGAAAGTCTGATAGCTGGCATGAATAGTGTTTGTTCGTTCCCAAGACGCTGGTAACGGTCAAAAGAATGGCAACAATCTGAAGGGAGATGCACATGGCAAGTCCAATTCTACCGGGTTCCGGACTGGGTTCCGGTCTGGACATCGGCGCGATCGTGACCGCGCTGGTCAACGCCGACAAATCTGCCAAGCAGACGCAGATCGATTCTGCGACCAAAACCAACACCCTGAAGATTTCCGGTGTCGGTTCGTTGAAGAGTGCGCTGACCGCATTCCAGACGGCGATGACCAACCTGAGCAGCAAGACCAATCCTGCGTTTGCCGGCTTCACGGCAACCTCGGGCAACACGGATATCCTCAGCGCCACGTCCGATAGCACGGCGGTTGCCGGGAAATACAACGTGGTGGTGAACAAACTGGCCACGGGCTCGAAAATTGCCAGTGCCTCTTTCGCCGGCGGCGCAGCCAGTGCCATTCCGAGTGGTACCCTGAAAATCAGTCAGAATGGCACTGATTACAATGTAGATATTCCGGCCAATGCCACCTTGCAGACCACCCGCGACGCCATCAACAAGGCGCAGGGCAGCAACGGCATTTCCGCCAACATCGTGACCGACAGCTCCGGGTCTTCGCGCCTGGTGATCAGTTCGAGCAAGACCGGCGCAGGTTCTGACATGACCGTCAGCGGTATTGCCGGCCTGGAAATCGATGGTACTCAGCCGATGGGCAGCAGTCCGGCAGCAGGCGCTTCGGGCGCCGTCAACGGCGTTGCGCAAAACGCCGAGCTGACTATCGACGGCCTGACAGTGACCAGCAAGAGCAACACGGTGAGCGGTGCAATCAGCGGCCTGACGCTGAATCTCACATCGGTCACGCCAACCAATGGCGCGCCTACTGTTGTCAGCGTTGATGCCAACACCAAAGGGTTGCAGACGTCGATCCAGTCGTTTGTCGATGCTTACAATACGCTGAAGACGACCATCGATACTCTGTCCAAGGCGACACCGGACGAAGATGGCAAGCTGACCGTGCAGGCTGCATTCACGGGGGACTCGCTGCCGCGTTCACTGATTGCCGATATTCGCAGTCAGTTGACGGCTCCGGGCGCCGGTGGCCCGCTATCTGTGCTGTCGCAGTTGGGGGTGATGACCGACCGCAACACCGGTAACCTGACCTTTGATACAGCGGCGTTCAACAAGACCATGGACCAGCCCGGGATGACCGGCCAGGTTCAGCAGTTGTTCACCGGAACCAACGACACCAACGGTCTGCTGGCGCGCATGAAAAAGGCGGTTGATCCGTACCTCAATGCTCCGGCGGGCAGTAAGGTCACCAGCGGTTTGCTTGATCAGCGTCTGACCATTCTCAATAACAACACGCGCAACCTCACCAACCAGCAGCTGGCGCTGGACTTGCGTGTCGCCAACCTGACCAAGACGTTGACTGCCAAGTACAACGCCATGGACTTGCTGGTAGGGCAGATGAAGGCTACGGCGAGCAATATTACGTCGTTCTTCAGCTCGCTTAACGCTCAGCAGTCCGCGAAGTAACGCGCGGGCACGACAAAAACCCGGCTACGCTTCATCGGCGTGCGCCGGGTTTTTGTCTTTTGATCTAAAGTTCTGTGATTCGTTGGCGATACACTGGTTATACGAGTCATTGTGGCAATGAGGTAGAACATGAATCCGATGTTAGCCCTTCGGCAGTATCAGAAAGTCGGCGCACACGCTCAGACATCCGAAGCGAGTCCGCACCGTCTGGTGCAAATGTTGATGGAAGGTGGTCTGGCCCGTATTGCTCAGGCCAAAGGCGCCATCGAGCGCAAGGACATTCCTGGCAAATGCACTTCGATCAGCAAGGCGATTGGCATTGTCAGCGGTCTGCGTGAAGGCCTTGATCTGGAAAACAGCGCAGATACCCTGGCTGATCTGGATGGGCTGTATATCTACATGATGAAGCGCCTCGCCGAGGCGAACATCAGCAGCGACCTGCGCATTCTTGATGAGGTTGCCGGCTTGCTGAGCACGGTCAAGGAAGGCTGGGATGCTATTGCCCCTGTGCCTGCTCCGCAGTTTTAAAGGAGATCGTCATGAGTCTTGTATTGCAGCGAATCGCCGATACCCGAGAGGCGTTGGTTACTGCCCTCGCTGAACGCAATTGGGAAGCCATTGGTGAACTGGATCTGGCTTGCCGTTCCTGCATGGAAGACGTCATGGCTGAGGCTGCGCTGGACGAGGTCGCGTTGCGCGACAACCTTGAGGAGTTGCTCCACGTCTACAAGGAGCTTCTTGAGGTGGCCATGGGTGAGCGGCAGGCGATAGCCAATGAGATGTCGCAGATCACGCAAGCGCAAAAGGCGGCAAAGGTTTACCATCTGTTTGGTTAATTAACCTCCAGTTAATCCAGACATGTGCGCCATAAATTTGACTGTGCACGGTTTTTTGACTTAACTAGTGGCTGTTTTCAGATTTCAGGCGTCTACAGGCACATGGTGTCCTGCAAGCGTCTCGCTTGCCCCTTATTTTGGGCATTGAGTTGACTAGGGAAGTTGCTATTGCATGTGGCGTGAAACCAAAATTCTGCTGATCGATGACGATAGCGTCCGCCGCCGCGACTTGGCGGTGATTCTAAATTTTCTTGGCGAAGAAAATTTACCCTGCGGCAGCCATGACTGGCAGCAGGCAGTCGGCTCTTTGTCGTCTAGTCGTGAGGTCATTTGCGTACTGATCGGGACGGTTAATGCTCCTGGTGCGCTTTTGGGCTTGCTAAAGACACTCTCAACCTGGGATGAGTTCCTTCCGGTTTTGTTGATGGGCGATAATTCTTCCGTTGACTTGCCTGAGGACCAGCGTCGCCGAGTGCTTTCGACCCTCGAAATGCCTCCCAGCTACAGCAAATTGCTTGACTCCCTGCACCGCGCCCAGGTCTATCGCGAGATGTACGACCAGGCACGCGAGCGCGGCCGTCATCGCGAACCCAATCTGTTCCGCAGCCTTGTCGGCACCAGCCGTGCGATTCAGCACGTGCGCCAGATGATGCAGCAAGTCGCCGACACCGATGCCAGCGTGCTGATCCTCGGTGAGTCCGGCACTGGCAAGGAAGTGGTTGCGCGCAACCTGCATTACCATTCCAAGCGCCGCGACGCACCATTCGTGCCGGTCAACTGCGGGGCGATCCCGGCAGAGCTGCTCGAAAGCGAATTGTTCGGTCACGAGAAGGGTGCTTTCACCGGAGCGATCACCAGCCGTGCCGGCCGCTTCGAACTGGCCAATGGCGGTACGCTGTTCCTCGACGAAATCGGCGACATGCCGCTGCCGATGCAGGTCAAACTGCTGCGCGTCCTGCAGGAGCGCACCTTCGAACGCGTGGGCAGCAACAAGACCCAGAGCGTTGATGTGCGCATCATCGCCGCGACCCACAAGAATCTCGAAAGCATGATCGAGATCGGCACCTTCCGCGAAGACCTTTACTATCGCCTGAACGTGTTCCCGATCGAGATGGCGCCGCTGCGTGAGCGCGTCGAAGACATTCCGTTGCTTATGAACGAACTGATCTCGCGCATGGAGCACGAGAAGCGCGGTTCGATCCGTTTCAACTCGGCAGCGATCATGTCGCTGTGCCGTCACGGCTGGCCGGGCAACGTCCGCGAGCTGGCCAACCTGGTGGAGCGCATGGCGATCATGCATCCGTACGGGGTGATCGGCGTGGTCGAGCTGCCGAAGAAATTCCGCTACGTCGACGACGAGGACGAGCAAATGGTCGACAGCCTGCGCAGCGATCTTGAAGAGCGCGTGGCGATCAACGGCCATACGCCGGACTTCACCGCCAACGCCATGCTGCCGCCGGAAGGCCTGGACCTGAAAGACTACCTCGGTGGTCTGGAGCAAGGCCTGATTCAGCAGGCGCTGGACGATGCCAATGGCATTGTGGCGCGTGCGGCTGAACGCCTGCGTATCCGTCGCACCACCCTGGTGGAGAAGATGCGCAAGTACGGCATGAGCCGGCGCGATGGAGATGAACAGGCGGAGGATTGACGCCTGTTTTTCAACTGCTTCATTTATAAGCAGTTTTTTTTAGGCACGGGTATTGCTACAGCCCTCGCAACGTTCCGTTTAACTGACGGTCAGCCAAGCGAGAAAGCACAATGCCCCACGCCCAGATGTCTACTGCCTCCAGTCCCGAGGGGCAGCCGTCCTCCGTAGAGCAGGCAAGCCGACAGGGCCTGGAGCAGGCATTCGAGCTGTTCAGCCAGATGTCCAGCCAGCTGACGGACTCCTACAGCATGCTTGAAGCGCGGGTAACCGAGCTCAAGGGTGAACTCGCAGTCGTCAGTGCCCAGCGCATGCAGGAGCTGGCGGAAAAAGAACGCTTGGCCAACCGCCTGCAAAATCTCCTTGATCTGTTGCCCGGTGGCGTCATCGTCATCGACGGTCACGGCATGGTTCGCGAATCTAATCCTGCCGCTATCGAACTGCTCGGCTTGCCGCTTGAGGGCGAGCTGTGGCGCCATGTGATTGCGCGTTGCTTTGCCCCGCGTGAAGACGACGGTCATGAAGTTTCCTTGAAAAATGGTCGACGCCTGTCGATCGCCACCCGTTCGCTGGATGCCGAGCCGGGGCAGCTGGTGCTGCTCAACGACCTGACAGAAACCCGTCATCTGCAAGATCAACTGGCACGCCACGAGCGCTTGTCCTCGCTGGGGCGCATGGTCGCCTCGCTGGCCCATCAGATCCGCACGCCGCTATCCGCTGCTTTGCTCTACGCCAGTCATTTGACTGAGCAGCAATTGCCGGTCGCTACCCAGCAGCGTTTCGCCGGGCGCCTGAAAGAGCGCCTGCACGAGCTGGAGCACCAGGTGCGCGACATGCTGGTCTTCGCTCGCGGTGAGTTGCCGCTGACCGATCGCCTGACCCCGAACACCTTGATGCAGGCTCTGCAAGCGGCGGCGCTGACGCATGTTCAGGATCTGCCCATCCGCTGGCAGTGCGACAGTCATGTCGGTGAGCTGCTGTGCAACCGCGACACGCTGGTCGGAGCGCTGCTGAACCTGATCGAAAACGCCATTCAGGCCAGTGTCGGCGACGTCCGCCTGAAAGTGCATTGCTACACCCGTGACAACAACCTGCATCTGAGTATCAGCGACAGTGGCAGCGGCATCGAGCCTGCGGTTCTGGCGCGGCTCGGCGAGCCATTTTTTACCACCAAAGTCACCGGCACCGGCCTCGGCCTGACCGTGGTCAAGGCTGTGGCCCGTGCGCATCAGGGAGAATTGCTGCTGCGTTCGCGGGTCGGGCGCGGCACGTGCGCGCAGGTGATCCTGCCGCTGTTTTCCGCTGTACACGGAGCTGAGTAAAAGACATGGGCATCAAGGTTTTGCTGGTCGAGGATGACCGCTCATTGCGCGAGGCGCTGGCCGATACGTTGTTGCTGGCCGGGCACGATTACCACGCGGTCGGTTGCGCTGAAGACGCGCTGACGGCGGTGGCGCGTGAGGCGTTCAATCTGGTGGTCAGCGACGTCAACATGCCGGGCATGGACGGTCACCAGTTGCTCTCGCTGTTGCGGGCCCGCCAACCGCAATTGCCGGTGTTGCTGATGACGGCGCACGGCGCGGTCGAGCGTGCGGTCGATGCGATGCGCCAGGGCGCGGCCGACTATCTGGTCAAGCCGTTTGAACCCAAGGCCTTGCTGGATCTGGTGGCACGGCATGCGCTAGGCAGTATTGGTACAAGCGACGGCGACGGTCCGGTGGCCGTCGAGCCGGCCAGTGCGCAGTTGCTGGAGCTGGCAGCGCGGGTGGCGCGCAGCGATTCCACGGTGCTGATCTCTGGCGAATCCGGCACCGGTAAAGAAGTGCTGGCGCGTTACATTCATCAGCAATCCCATCGCTCCAGTCAGCCGTTCATCGCGATTAACTGCGCGGCGATCCCGGACAACATGCTCGAAGCCACGTTGTTCGGCCACGAGAAGGGTTCGTTCACGGGCGCCATTGCCGCACAAGCCGGCAAGTTCGAACAAGCCGACGGTGGCACGCTGTTGCTCGACGAAATCTCCGAAATGCCCCTCGGCCTGCAAGCCAAACTGCTGCGCGTGTTGCAGGAGCGCGAGGTCGAGCGCGTCGGGGCACGTAAACCGATTGCTCTGGATATTCGCGTGGTCGCGACCACCAACCGCGATCTGGCGGGCGAGGTGGCGGCGGGGCGGTTCCGTGAAGACCTTTTTTACCGTCTGTCGGTTTTCCCCTTGGCCTGGCGTCCACTTCGCGAACGCACTGCCGATATCCTGCCGCTGGCCGAAAGGTTGCTGGCCAAACACGTCAATAAAATGAAGCACGCGGCGGCGAAACTCTCGCCTGAAGCGCAGATGTGCCTGACCGCTTACCCGTGGCCGGGCAATGTGCGTGAGCTGGATAACGCCATTCAGCGTGCGCTGATCTTGCAGCAGGGCGGCTTGATTCAGCCGCAGGATTTCTGTCTGGCCGGTCCCGTGACGTACACCACGATGCCCGTCGTCGCGCCGGTGTCAGCGGTGCTTCGCGAGGTTGAAATCGAAGCGGATTCGGCCGGTGCACTGGGCGATGACCTGCGCCGCCGGGAGTTTCAGATGATCATCGACACCCTGCGTGCCGAGCGCGGCCGACGTAAAGAAGCGGCGGAAAAGCTCGGTATCAGCCCGCGCACCCTGCGCTACAAGCTGGCGCAAATGCGCGATGCCGGAATGGACGTCGAAGGTTATCTGTTCGCCACCTGACGTCTGGCGCAACGATTTGAAAACGCTTTTCTGAAAGGGGTGCCCATGAGCTGGCACCCTTGTTGCTAATACCTGTGTACCCGCCGAGTGAGTGTCAAAAAATTGCGGGCCGCCCAAGAGAGTAGACCATGAGCCAAGGTATTGAATTTAATCGGTTGATGATGGACATGAAGGCCATGAAACTGGACGCCATGTCTGCACCGAAATCGACGACCGCTGTCCCTGAACTGGCGGGCAGCAGCTTTTCCGACATGCTCGGTCAGGCGATCAACAAGGTCAGCGATACCCAGCAGGCGTCGACTCAGTTGGCCAACGCATTCGAAGTGGGCAAGAGCGGCGTCGATCTGACGGACGTGATGGTCGCTTCGCAAAAAGCCAGCGTGTCGTTCCAGGCTCTGACCCAGGTACGCAACAAGCTGGTTCAGGCTTATCAAGACATCATGCAGATGCCGGTTTAAGGACGAGATTGAGTCATGGCAGAAGCAGTCGCCGATAACGTTCCGGCCAAGGCCACCCCAATAGACGGCAAACCGCCGCTGTTCGGCTTGTCCTTCCTGGAAAACCTCTCCGAGATGACCATGCTGCGTCAGGTGGGCCTGTTGGTCGGCCTGGCTGCGAGCGTGGCGATTGGCTTTGCCGTGGTGCTGTGGTCGCAGCAGCCGGATTACCGTCCGTTGTACGGCAGCCTTGCCGGCATGGACGCCAAGCAGGTCATGGACACCCTGGCCTCTGCTGACATTCCTTACACCGTCGAACCGAACTCCGGCGCCTTGCTGGTCAAGGCCGATGACCTGTCCCGTGCGCGGATGAAACTCGCCGCTGCTGGTGTCACTCCCAGCGACGGCAACATCGGTTTTGAAATCCTCGACAAGGAACAGGGGCTGGGCACCAGTCAGTTCATGGAAGCGACGCGCTACCGTCGTGGCCTCGAAGGTGAACTGGCGCGGACCATCTCCAGCCTGAACAACGTCAAGGGTGCCCGCGTGCACCTGGCGATTCCGAAGAGTTCGGTGTTCGTGCGAGATGAACGCAAGCCAAGTGCTTCGGTTTTGGTCGAGTTGTATTCCGGTCGTTCGCTGGAGCCGGGTCAGGTGGTGGCGATCATCAACCTGGTGGCCACCTCCGTTCCTGAATTGAGCAAGTCGCAGATCACCGTCGTCGACCAGAAGGGCAACCTGCTCTCTGATCAGGCGGAGAACTCCGAAATGACCATGGCCGGCAAGCAGTTCGATTACAGCCGCCGCATGGAAAGCATGCTCACCCAGCGCGTGCACAACATTCTGCAGCCGGTATTGGGCAATGATCGCTACAAGGCTGAGGTCTCGGCCGACATCGATTTCAATGCCGTCGAGTCGACTGCCGAGCAGTTCAACCCGGATCAACCGGCGTTGCGCAGCGAGCAGTCGGTCAACGAACAACGCACCGCCAGCAATGGCCCGCAAGGTGTGCCGGGTGCTCTGAGCAACCAGCCGCCGTCGCCAGCCTCGGCGCCGCAAACCACCGGTGGCGCCGCAGCGCCGGCCGCTATGGTGCAGCCAGGCCAGCCGTTGGTTGATGCCAACGGTCAGCAGATCATGGACCCGGCCACCGGCCAGCCGATGCTCGCGCCATACCCGGCAGACAAGCGTCAACAATCGACCAAGAACTTCGAACTCGACCGTTCCATCAGCCACACCAAACAGCAGCAGGGTCGCCTGAATCGTCTGTCGGTGTCGGTGGTGGTCGACGATCAGGTCAAGGTCAACGCGGCCAACGGCGAAACCACACGCGCGCCGTGGAGCGCCGACGAATTGGCGCGTTTCACCCGTCTGGTCCAGGACGCCGTCGGTTTCGACGCCAGCCGTGGCGACAGCGTCAGCGTGATCAACATGCCGTTCTCCGCCGAGCGCGGCGAAGTGATTGCCGATATTCCGTTCTACTCCCAGCCATGGTTCTGGGACATCGTCAAACAAGTGCTGGGTGTGTTGTTCATCCTGGTGCTGGTGTTTGGTGTGCTGCGTCCGGTGCTCAACAACATCACCGGCGGCGGCAAAGGCAAGGAGCTGGCCGGTCTTGGCAGCGACGTGGAACTCGGTGGGATGGGCGGCCTGGACGGCGACCTGGCCAACGACCGCGTAAGCCTCGGTGGTCCGCAGAGCATTCTGTTGCCGAGCCCAAGTGAGGGTTATGACGCGCAACTGAATGCAATCAAGAGTCTGGTGGCCGAGGATCCGGGTCGCGTGGCTCAGGTCGTGAAAGAGTGGATTAACGCAGATGAGTGATAACCGAGCCGCTACCGTCAAACTGACCAAGGTCGACAAAGCCGCGATTCTGCTGCTGTCCCTGGGTTCGACCGACGCCGCACAAGTGCTGCGCCACATGGGCCCGAAAGAGGTTCAGCGTGTCGGCGTGGCCATGGCCCAGATGGGCAACGTCCATCGCGAGCAGGTCGAGCAGGTCATGAGCGAGTTCGTCGATATCGTCGGCGACCAGACCAGCCTAGGCGTCGGTTCCGACGACTACGTGCGCAAAATGCTCACTCAGGCCCTGGGTGAAGACAAGGCCAACGGCCTGATCGACCGCATCCTGCTCGGTGGCAACACCAGTGGTCTCGACAGCCTGAAATGGATGGAGCCGCGCGCCGTTGCCGACGTGATCCGTTACGAACACCCGCAGATTCAGGCGATCGTGGTGGCGTACCTCGACCCGGATCAGGCCGGTGAAGTGCTGGGCAACTTCGACCACAAGGTGCGTCTGGACATCATCCTGCGCGTCTCGTCGTTGAACACCGTACAACCAGCAGCACTGAAAGAGCTGAACCAGATTCTCGAGAAGCAGTTCTCCGGCAACTCGAATGCCTCGCGCACCACCCTGGGTGGCATCAAGCGTGCGGCGGACATCATGAACTTCCTCGACAGCTCGATCGAAGGTCAGCTCATGGACTCGATCCGCGAAGTCGACGAAGACCTGTCCGGTCAGATCGAAGACCTCATGTTCGTGTTCAACAACCTCGCCGATGTCGACGACCGTGGCATTCAGGCGTTGCTGCGCGAAGTGTCCTCGGACGTGCTGGTGCTGGCCCTCAAGGGTTCGGACGAAGGCGTCAAAGAGAAGATCTTCAAGAACATGTCCAAACGTGCTGCCGAACTGTTGCGCGACGACCTCGAGGCCAAAGGCCCGGTGCGCGTCAGCGATGTCGAAACCGCGCAGAAAGAAATCCTCACCATTGCCCGTCGTATGGCCGAAGCCGGCGAGATCGTACTCGGTGGCAAAGGCGGCGAGGAAATGATCTAAGCCCATGGACAAGCACGACGACGATGTGACGGATCTGATCCGTGCCCGCGATGTCCGTGGTTTCGAATCCTGGGCCATGCCCAGCTTCGACCCGCCGAAGCCGGAACCCGAGCCCGAGCCGGAACCCGAACCGCCGGAAATGGAAGAGGTGCCGCTGGAAGAAGTCCAGCCACTGACCCTGGAAGAACTCGAAAGCATCCGTCAGGAGGCTTACAACGAGGGCTTTGGCATCGGCGAGAAAGAAGGCTTTCACAGCGCCACGCTCAAGGTTCGTCAGGAAGCTGAAGTGGCGTTGGCGGCGAAGCTGGCCAGCCTTGAGCAACTGATGGCGAACCTGTTCGAGCCGATCGCCGAGCAAGACACCCAGATTGAGAAATCACTGGTCGACCTCGTGCAGCACATCACCAAACAGGTGATCAAGCGCGAGCTGGCCATCGATTCCAGCCAGATCGAACACGTCATGCGCGATGCGCTCAAGCTGTTGCCGCTGGGCGTCGAGAATGTGCGTCTGTACGTCAATCCGCAGGACTTCGAGCAGGCCAAGGCTTTGCGCGAACGTCATGAGGAAACCTGGCGCATTGTCGAAGACGAAGCGCTGTTGCCGGGTGGCTGCCGGGTTGAAACCGAGCACAGCCGCATCGATGCCAGCATCGAAACCCGCGTCGCTCAGGTCATGGCCAAACTGTTCGATCAGTTGCACGAGCAGGCTTTGCACCCGGCCGAGGCGGATCTGACTCTGGACATTCCAGAAGATGTAAAACCGGCGGCCTCGCCTGAAGAGCCGCTCGCGGACGAACCCGATGCGCCTTGAACGCACCAGTTTCGCCAAGCGCCTGAGCACTTACGCTGAGGCCACCGAGATTGCCGGTGCGCCGATTCTTGAAGGTCGCCTGCTACGTATGGTCGGCCTCACCCTCGAAGCCGAAGGCCTGCGCGCCGCCATGGGCACGCGCTGCCTGGTGATCAACGACGACAGCTACCACCCGTCCCAGGTGGAAGCGGAGGTCATGGGCTTTTCCGGCAGCAAAGTCTTCCTGATGCCGGTCGGCAGCGTCGCTGGTATTGCCCCGGGCGCCCGTGTGGTGCCACTGGCTGATACCGGTCGCTTGCCGATGGGCATGAGCATGCTCGGGCGCGTGCTCGACGGCGCCGGTCGTGCGCTGGACGGCAAGGGCGGGATGAAGGCCGAAGACTGGGTGCCAATGGACGGCCCGACGATCAACCCGCTCAACCGTGACCCGATCAGCGTACCGCTGGATGTTGGTATCCGTTGCATCAACGGTTTGCTGACGGTCGGTCGCGGCCAGCGTTTGGGTCTGTTCGCCGGTACCGGTGTCGGTAAATCGGTGTTGCTGGGCATGATGACCCGCTTCACCGAGGCCGACATTATCGTCGTTGGCCTGATCGGTGAGCGGGGTCGAGAAGTTAAGGAATTCATCGAGCACATCCTCGGTGAAGAAGGTCTCAAGCGTTCCGTGGTCGTCGCATCCCCTGCGGACGATGCGCCGCTGATGCGTCTGCGCGCCGCCATGTATTGCACGCGAATTGCCGAGTATTTCCGCGACAAGGGCAAGAACGTCCTGCTGCTGATGGATTCGCTGACCCGTTTCGCCCAGGCGCAGCGGGAAATCGCCTTGGCCATCGGCGAACCGCCGGCAACCAAGGGGTATCCGCCGTCGGTGTTCGCCAAATTGCCGAAACTGGTTGAGCGTGCCGGTAATGCGGAGAAGGGCGGTGGTTCGATTACCGCGTTCTATACGGTGTTGTCCGAAGGCGATGACCAGCAGGACCCGATTGCCGACTCGGCTCGAGGCGTACTTGATGGTCACATCGTGCTGTCCCGGCGTCTGGCCGAGGAAGGGCACTATCCGGCCATCGACATCGAAGCGTCGATCAGCCGGGTAATGCCGGCGGTGGTTTCGCCGGAACACATGCAGCGCGCGCAGTACTTCAAACAGTTGTGGTCGCGTTATCAGCAGAGCCGCGATCTGATCAGCGTCGGCGCCTACGTTGCCGGCGGCGACCGCGAGACCGATCTGGCGATTTCCCTGCAACCGCAGTTAGTGCGCTACCAGCGTCAGGGCCTCAACGACAAAATCAACATGGGTGAAAGCCAGGCCTATCTCGAGACCTTGTTCGCCCCTGCGGCGGGCGGGTAACCGGCCATGGCCGTCAGCCGCGCTGCGCGCTTGGCTCCGGTGGTGGACATGGCCGAACAGGCCGAAAAAACCGCCGTGCAACGGCTGGGCTATTTTCAGGGTCAGGTCAAAGTCGCAGAAAGCAAACTCGCCGACCTCAATGCCTTTCGTCTGGATTACTCGCAGCAATGGATCGTGCGCGGCAGCACCGGCGTGAGCGGGCAATGGCTGCTCGGTTTTCAGGGCTTTCTGGCGCAACTCGACACCGCCGTCGACCAGCAGCGCCAGAGTCTGGTCTGGCACCAGAACAAGCTCGACAAGGCGCGTGAGGAATGGCAGCAGGCGTTCGCCAAGGTCGAAGGTTTGCGCAAACTGGTGCAACGTTATCGCGAAGAGGCGCAACGCCTTGAAGACAAGCGCGAGCAGAAGTTGCTCGATGAATTGTCGCAGCGTTTGCCGCGACAGAATCCGTTTTAAAGCAAGATCAAAAGATCGCAGCCTTCGGCAGCTCCTACAGAGGATCAGTGTAGGAGCTGCCGAAGGCTGCGATCTTTTGATCTGTCTTCTAACCTTGCCGCAACCCTGTGCAAGTGCTAAACCTTGTACAGGTTCGTCAATGACAAGGAAGCCAGTCAATGTCAGTCGTTACAGAAGTCTCTCCGGATGGTCACAAACTGACGATCTCGGTCAGGGGGCGGTTCGATTTCGGGCGCCATCAGGAGTTTCGCGAGTCCTATGAGCGACTCCAAAAGAAACCTGAGTCCATCGTGGTCGATCTGAAAGAGGCCACCTACCTCGACAGCTCCGCACTGGGCATGCTGCTCCTGCTGCGGGATCACGCCGGTGGCGATAATTCGGACGTGCGAGTCGTCAACAGCAACTCCGATGTGCGCAAGATCCTCGCCATCTCCAATTTCGACAAACTCTTCGACATCAGTTGACGGCCATGCAGGCGCAAGAGCCGCTGACCCTGTTGATCGCCGAAGACAGCGCCGCCGATCGCCTGTTGCTGTCGACCATCGTCCGTCGTCAGGGCCATAACGTCTTGACGGCGGCCAACGGTGCCGAAGCGGTCGATCTGTTTCGCCGGCAGCAACCCGATCTGGTCTTGATGGACGCGATGATGCCGGTCATGGACGGCTTCGAAGCCGCGCGGCAGATCAAGGCGCTGGCGGGCGAGACGCTGGTGCCGATCATCTTCCTCACGTCGCTGACCGAAAGCGAAGCGCTGGCCCGTTGTCTGGAGGCCGGTGGCGACGACTTTCTGGCGAAGCCTTACAACCAGGTGATCCTCGCCGCCAAAATCAAGGCGATGGATCGCTTGCGCCGCTTGCAGGCAACCGTGCTGCAGCAGCGCGACCTGATCGCCAAACACCATGATTACCTGCTCAACGAACAACGTGTGGCCAAAGCCGTTTTCGACAAAGTGGCGCATTCCGGTTGCCTGAGTGCGCCGAACATCCGCTACCTGCAATCGCCCTATGCCTTGTTCAACGGTGACCTGCTGCTGGCGGCCTACACGCCGGCAGGTGACATGCATGTGCTGTTAGGCGATTTCACTGGCCATGGCCTGCCGGCAGCCGTCGGGGCGATGCCCCTGGCCGAGGTGTTCTATGGCATGACCGCCAAGGGCTACGGCCTGGCGGAAACCCTGCGCGAGATGAACGCCAAGCTCAAACGCATCCTGCCGGTGGACATGTTCTGCTGCGCCACGTTGCTGTGCCTGAGTTTTCAGCGGCGTTCGGTCGAAGTGTGGAACGGCGGCATGCCTGACGGCTATCTGCATCGGATCGCCAGTGGTGAGCGTGTACCGCTGGCAGCGCGGCACTTGCCACTGGGTGTGCTGAGTGCGCAGGCGTTCGATGATCGTACGGAAGTGCATCCGATGGCTGTCGGTGATCGGGTGTTTCTGTTGTCCGACGGGGTGATCGACACCAGTGACGCCAGTGATCAGCTGTTCGGCGTCGAGCGTTTGCAGCAGGTGTTCGCCGCCAATCGCGAGCCGGATCGCTTGTTCGAGGATATCGAGCAGGCGCTGCGGGATTTTCGTGGCGAGGCGCGCGACGATGTCAGCATGGTCGAGGTTAGCCTGCTGGAGCCGGCGCAGGTTAAACCGTCGGCGCCGGTGTATTCCGACAGCGGCCAGTCGTGCCCGCTTGACTGGTCGGTGAGCTTCGAATTCCGTGGTGCCACACTAAAGCGTTTCAATCCGTTGCCGTACCTGTTGCAGTTGCTGCTTGAGGTGCATGGGTTGCGGGCGCAGAGTGGTGCTTTGTACAGTGTGCTGGCCGAGTTGTATTCCAATGCGCTGGAACATGGCGTGCTGGGTCTGGACTCCAGCCTCAAGCGCGATGCGGCGGGTTTTGCTCGCTATTATCAGCAGCGCAACGATCGGCTGGAGGCGCTGCAGGATGGCTTTGTCCGTGTGCATCTGCAGGTGCAGCCACAAGGCGGGGGCGGCCGGCTGGTGATTCGCGTTGAGGACAGCGGCAAGGGTTTTGATGTGGCGCGAGTCATGGAAAGGCCGCTGGACGGTGTCCGTTTGTCGGGGCGCGGCGTCAGTCTGGTCCGGCAATTGGGGCATAACGCCAGTTGGTCGGACGAAGGTCGTAGTGCCTGCGTGGAGTTTTCCTGGGAGGTTGAGGCATAATTCGCGCAATTCTTGATCAAGGAGTGAACAAGTGACTGACCAACATGTGGATCGCGACGTACTCGATACATTGCGTGACGTCATGGAGGAGAACTATCCGGATTTGCTGGATACCTTCCTGATAGATTCCGAAAGTCGCGTGCAGGTGCTGCAAACGACCGCCGATGCCGAAGTGCTATCGGAGGTTGCTCACAGCTTCAAGGGTAGCGCCAGCAATATGGGCGCGGTTCGACTGGCCGTGCTGTGCCAGAAGCTGGAAAGCGAAGCAAGGGACAAGAGTCCGGCAGAAAACGTCAGGCTGGTCGCCGATATCAGCGTCGAATTCGCTGAAATTCGCACTGTTTACGAAGACGAGCGACAGCACGCCACTACTCACTGATCCCGCCGTCCGGCGCTTTTTACGAGCGCCAGGCAAATCTGGCCCGGCACTTGCAGCTATCTCTGCAACTGTACCTACGATCCCAGTGCAGCGGAGACCGTTTCATGCCTGCGACCCCCAACATCCTTCTTCAGAATGCCGCTCAGGCCAAGGCGCAGGCCGCCTCGGCCAAATCGTCGGCTATGGCCGTAGACACCGGGGATAAAGCCTCAAGCTTCGCTAAAGTGTTCGCCGATCAGGGGTCGAACAAGCCTGTCGCCACCGCTGACAATTCGCCCAAGTCGGCGCGCGACAAGGTCGCTGACAACAGCGGCAAAAAGGACATCGCCAAAGATCCGTCTGCCGCTGCACAACCGGCGGTTGCCGATAGCGGCAACGACTTGCCTGCCGACAAAACCGCAGCGACCGATGACGGCAGCGCCAGCAGCGACGACAACACAGGCACCGCCCAGACGCCAGTCGTAGACGCGGCGCCGGTTGATCCGACGCTCGATCCGGCATTGGCAACCGCTGTGCAGCCGGTAGTCACGACGCCAGTTGTGCAGAATCCGGCGGTCGTCGCGACTGACCAGCCTGAAACCGAAACGCCTGCGCTTGCCGCTCTGCCGGGGACGGTCAAAGATCAGGCACCGGCCACTGACAGCGATTTCGACCCTTCGGCCGATCCGCTCGACTCAATGCCGGCCGTGCGCATGGCGATGGAGCAGGGCGGGCACATTTCCGCCGCCAGCCAGGCGCAACCGAAAGCGTCGCCGGCTCAGGCTCAGGCCGACGGTGAATTGACTTCCGCGCAAACCTTCGCCGCCGGCATGGCCAGTATGCTCGACGTGCAAGCCGACAAGGACAGCACCAGCCAGGGTGGTGACAAAGCGTTCAGCGGCTTGATCGACGACGGCCTCAAAGATCTCAAAACGGCGACCAGCGATACCCGCGTCGATGACTTCGCCAACCGTCTGGCGGCACTGACGCAGGCGGCCACGCCGAAGACTGCGAACGCGGTACCGGTGAATCAGCCGATCGCCATGCACCAGAGCGGCTGGACTGAAGAAGTGGTCAATCGCGTCATGTATCTGTCGAGTGCCAATCTGAAGGCGGCCGACATTCAGCTGCAGCCGGCTGAACTGGGGCGATTGGATATTCGCGTCAACATGGTTCTGGACCAGCAGACCCAAGTGACCTTTATGAGCGCGCATCCAAGCGTGCGAGAAGCGCTGGACGGCCAGATGCATCGCCTGCGCGAAATGTTCAACCAGCAGGGCATGGGTCAGGTCGACGTCAATGTCTCCGACCAGAACCGTGGCTGGCAGGGGCAACAAGGTCAGGAACAGGCGCAGCAGGGCCAGAGTGGTCGCACCAGCGCGGCCGGCGGTCGCCTCGATTCGGCGGATGACGAATTGGTGCCTGCAACCATTGCTGAAGCCGCCGCTCAAACCACCAGCGTGATTGGCAGCAGCGCGGTCGACTATTACGCCTGAGCAAAATCAAGAGCCCCTCACCCTAGCCCTCTCCCAGAGGGATAGGGGACTGATAGGGGGATGCTTGCGGAGTACGCCGACCGGATACTGCTGTTGTGAATCCATAATGTTCAGGTCGATGTTTGGCGTCTTGCACCTCGGTCGGCCCTCTGAAAACCCTCACCCTAGCCCACTCCCCGAGGGAGAGGGGACTGATTAGGGGATGCTTGCGAAGTACGCCGACCGGATACTGCTGTTGTGAATCCATAATCGACTCGGTCTTTCAGGTCGATGTTTGGCGTCTTGCACCTCGGTCGGCCCCCTGAAAACCCTCACCCTAGCCCTCTCCCAGAGGGAGAGGGGACTGATTGGGGGATGCTTGCGGAGTACGCCGACCGGATACTGCTGTTGTGAATCCATAATGGACTCGGTTTTTCAGGTCGATGTTTGACGTCTTGCACCTCAGTCGGTCCCCTGAAAACCCTCACCCTAGCCCACTCCCCGAGGGAGAGGGGGCGGATTGGGGGATGCTTGCGAAGTACGCCGACCGGATACTGCTGTTGTGAATCCATAATCGACTCGGTCTTTCAGGTCGATGTTTGGCGTCTTGCACCTCGGTCGGCCCCCTGAAAACCCTCACCCTAGCCCTCTCCCAGAGGGAGAGGGGACTGATTAGGGGGTGCTTGCGGAGTACGCCGACCGGATACTGCTGTTGTGAATCCATAATGGACTCGGTTTTTCAGGTCGATGTTTGGCGTCTTGCACCTCGGTCGGTCCCCTGAAAACCCTCACCCTAGCCCACTCCCCGAGGGAGAGGGGGCCGATTGGGGGATGCTTGCGAAGTACGCCGACCGGATACTGCTGTTGTGAATCCATAATCGACTCGGTCTTTCAGGTCGATGTTTGGCGTCTTGCACCTCGGTCGGCCCCCTGAAAACCCTCACCCTAGCCCTCTCCCAGAGGGAGAGGGGACTGATTGGGGGGTGCTTGCGAAGTACGCCGACCGGATACTCCTGTTGTGAATCCATAATGGACTCGGTTTTTCAGGTCGATGTTTGACGTCTTGCACCTCGGTCGGCCCCCTGAAAACCCTCACCCTAGCCCTCTCCCAGAGGGAGAGGGGACTGATTGGGGGATGCTTGCGAAGTACGCCGACCGGATACTCCTGTTGTGAATCCATAATGGACTCGGTTTTTCAGGTCGATGTTTGACGTCTTGCACCTCGGTCGGCCCCCTGAAAACCCTCACCCTAGCCCTCTCCCAGAGGGAGAGGGGACCGATTGGGGGATGCTTGCGAAGTACGCCGACCGGATACTCCTGTTGTGAATCCATAATGGACTCGGTTTTTCAGGTCGATGTTTGACGTCTTGCACCTCGGTCGGCCCCCTGAAAACCCTCACCCTAGCCCTCTCCCAGAGGGAGAGGGGACTGATTGGGGGATGCTTGCGAAGTACGCCGACCGGATACTCCTGTTGTGAATCCATAATGGACTCGGTTTTTCAGGTCGATGTTTGACGTCTTGCACCTCGGTCGGCCCCCTGAAAACCCTCACCCTAGCCCTCTCCCAGAGGGAGAGGGGACTGATTGGGGGATGCTTGCGAAGTACGCCGACCGGATACTCCTGTTGTGAATCCATAATGGACTCGGTTTTTCAGGTCGATGTTTGACGTCTTGCACCTCGGTCGGCCCCCTGAAAACCCTCACCCTAGCCCTCTCCCAGAGGGAGAGGGGACCGATTGGGGGATGCTTGCGAAGTACGCCGACCGGATACTCCTGTTGTGAATCCATAATCGACTCGGTCTTTCAGGTCGATGTTTGGCGTCTGACACCTTGGTCGGCTCCCTCTCCCTCCGGGAGAGGGCTGGGGTGAGGGTGCCTTTGACTTTAGCGTTGTCTGCGCTACGGCCGACACTTCTGGCATAACACTTGCTCTTGCCTTGCCGTGCGACTGTGAAAACCCGATTAGTGACGGATTATTGGCATGGCGAAGAGCGAAACAGCAGCAGTGAAAGACCCCGCAACCAAAGGCAAACTCAAGCTGATCATTGTGATCGTGCTGGCGTTGCTGCTGGCCATTGGCGCGTCCGTGGGGGCGACCTGGTTCTTCATGCACAGCGCTCAGAGCAAGCCTGCCGAAGCCGCTGATGCAGCGCCTGTCGGCAAGCAGCCGGCGATTTTCGAGCCGATGGCGCCGGCCTTTGTTGCCAACTACAACCAGAACGGCCGTCAGCGCTACATGCAGGTGAGCATCACCATGCTGGCGCGAAATCAGGCCGATCTGGAAGCGCTCAAAGTGCACATGCCGGTGATCCGCAACAACCTGGTGATGCTCTTCTCCGGTCAGGATTTCGCCACCTTGGCGACCCCGGTCGGCCAAGAGATGTTGCGCCAGAAGGCCACCGCCAGCGTCCAGGAAGTGGCGCAGAAAGAGCTGGGCAAAGTGGTGATCGAACAGTTGCTTTTCACTAATTTCGTACTGCAGTAGGAACACGACATGGCCGTGCAGGATCTGCTGTCCCAGGATGAAATCGACGCGCTTTTGCACGGCGTCGACGATGGTCTGGTACAGACCGATAACGCTGCCGAACCCGGCAGTGTCAAAAGCTACGACCTGACCAGTCAGGACCGCATCGTCCGTGGACGCATGCCGACTCTGGAAATGATCAACGAGCGTTTTGCCCGCTATACCCGCATCAGCATGTTCAACATGCTGCGCCGCTCGGCGGACGTTGCCGTCGGTGGCGTGCAGGTGATGAAGTTCGGCGAATACGTGCATTCGTTGTACGTACCGACCAGCCTCAACCTGGTCAAGATCAAACCGTTACGCGGCACCGCGCTGTTCATCCTTGACGCCAAACTGGTGTTCAAACTGGTGGACAACTTCTTCGGCGGCGACGGCCGTCACGCCAAGATCGAAGGGCGTGAATTCACCCCGACCGAACTGCGTGTGGTGCGCATGGTGCTGGAACAGGCTTTCGTCGATTTGAAAGAAGCCTGGCAGGCGATCATGGAAGTCAATTTCGAGTACATCAACTCGGAAGTGAACCCGGCTATGGCCAACATCGTCGGCCCAAGCGAAGCGATCGTGGTCTCCACGTTCCACATCGAACTCGATGGCGGTGGCGGCGACCTGCACGTGACCATGCCGTACTCGATGATCGAGCCGGTGCGCGAAATGCTCGACGCCGGTTTCCAGTCCGACCTCGACGATCAGGACGAGCGCTGGGTCAACGCGCTGCGTCAGGACGTCCTCGATGTCGACGTACCCATCGGCGCCACCGTGGCGCGCCGCCAGTTGAAACTGCGCGACATCCTGCACATGCAGCCGGGTGACGTGATCCCGGTCGAGATGCCGGAAGACATGATCATGCGCGCCAACGGCGTGCCGGCCTTCAAGGTCAAGATGGGCTCGCACAAAGGCAACCTCGCGTTGCAAGTGATCGAGCCGATCGAGCGTCGCTGAAACGGCGCTCCTACCCCAAGCATTTAACTGAATTTTTGCCCGCCGAGGACAAATGATGAACGACGATATGAACGCCCAGGACGACCAGGCACTGGCTGACGAATGGGCTGCGGCCCTGGAAGAAACCGGTGACGGTCAAGCTGACATCGACGCCCTGCTGGCCGCCGACGCATCCAGCGGCTCGCGTCTGCCAATGGAAGAGTTCGGCAGCGTGCCGAAGAACAACGATCCGGTGACCCTCGATGGCCCGAACCTGGACGTGATCCTCGACATCCCGGTGTCGATCTCGATGGAAGTCGGCAGCACCGACATCAACATTCGCAACCTGCTGCAACTCAACCAGGGTTCGGTAATCGAGCTTGATCGTCTGGCCGGTGAGCCGCTCGACGTGCTGGTTAACGGCACGCTGATTGCGCACGGTGAAGTAGTTGTGGTCAACGAGAAGTTCGGCATCCGCCTGACTGACGTGATCAGCCCAAGCGAACGCATCAAGAAGCTGCGCTGAGTGAAACGGTTTCTCTGGGCTTTGCTGGCATTGCCATTGAGCGTGCTGGCCGCCGAGCCTTCAACGGCGACCACAGTGCCAGCCGCCACCGCGCCGATGGTCAACAGCGGCGTGGCCGGGCAACTGACGCAACTGGTATTCGGCCTGTTGCTGGTGCTGGGGTTGATCTTCTTCCTCGCCTGGCTGTTGCGCCGGGTGCAGCAGGCAGGTCCGGCAGGCAAGGGCCAGGTGATCGAGCTGATCGGTTCGCGCGCGCTCGGCCCGCGTGACCGTTTGCTGCTGGTGCAGGTCGGCAACGAGCAGATTCTGCTCGGCCTCAGCCCCGGCACCATCACCGCGCTGCATGTGCTCAAAGAGCCGGTCGAGGTGCCGAATACCAGCGAGAAAGCGACCCCGGAATTTGCCCAGCATCTGCTGAAGATTCTCGGCAAGGATCAGAAGGATAAGAAGTAATGGGTGCGTTACGCATCGTCTTGACGCTGGCCCTGTTGCTGGCCGCGCCGCTGGCATTCGCCGCCGATCCGTTGTCGATCCCGGCGATCACGCTGGGCACCAACGCCGATGGCGCGCAGGAGTATTCGGTCAGTCTGCAGATCCTGTTGATCATGACCGCCCTGAGCTTCATTCCGGCGGCCGTGATTCTGATGACCAGTTTCACCCGGATCATCATTGTCTTCTCGATCCTGCGTCAGGCCCTCGGCCTGCAACAGACGCCGTCGAACCAGATCCTCACCGGCATGGCGCTGTTCCTCACCATGTTCATCATGGCCCCGGTGTTCGACCGGGTGAACAAGGATGCGCTGCAACCGTATCTGGCGGAAACCCTTACCGCCCAGCAAGCGGTCGAAAAGGCCCAGGTGCCGATCAAGGACTTCATGCTCGCGCAGACCCGCACCAGCGATCTCGAGCTGTTCATGCGCTTGTCCAAACGTACCGACATTGCCACGCCGGATCAGGCGCCGCTGACCATTCTGGTGCCGGCGTTCGTCACCTCCGAGCTTAAAACCGCGTTCCAGATCGGCTTCATGATCTTCATTCCGTTCCTGATCATCGACCTGGTCGTGGCCAGTGTGCTGATGGCGATGGGTATGATGATGCTCTCGCCGCTGATCATCTCGCTGCCGTTCAAAATCATGCTGTTCGTGCTGGTTGATGGCTGGGCGCTGATCATCGGCACCCTGGCCAGCAGTTTTGGAGGTGTCTCGCCATGACGCCGGAAGTTGCGGTCGATATCTTTCGTGAAGCCCTTTGGCTGACCACATTGATGGTCGCGATTCTGGTAGTGCCGAGCCTGTTGGTCGGCTTGCTGGTGGCGATGTTCCAGGCCGCTACGCAGATCAACGAACAGACCCTGAGCTTCCTCCCGCGTCTGCTGGTGATGCTGGTGACGTTGATCATCGGTGGTCCGTGGATCGTGCAGACGTTCATGGAATACATCATCCAGTTGTACAAAAACATCCCGATGGTCATCGGCTAAGCCATGCAATCGCTGCTTCAGCTGACCGACACCCAGATCAGTACCTGGGTGGCCTCGTTCATGTTGCCGCTGTTTCGCGTCGCCTCGATGCTGATGGTCATGCCGGTGTTCGGCACGACGTTGGTGTCGCGCCGGGTGCGCCTGTATTTCGCCGTGGCCATCACCGTGTGTATTGCGCCGAGCCTGCCGCCGATGCCGGCGGTCAGCCCGCTGGATCTCAGTGGCTTGCTGCTGATAGCCGAGCAGATTCTGGTCGGTGCGGTGCTGGGGTTTTCCCTGCAACTGTTTTTCCAAGCCTTTGCCGTCGCGGGGCAAATTGTCGCGATTCAGATGGGCATGGGCTTCGCCTCGATGGTCGACCCGGCCAACGGTGTCTCGGTGGCGGTGATCGGGCAGTTCTTCACCATGCTGGTGACTTTGCTGTTCCTGTCGATGAACGGCCATCTGGTGGTCTTCGAAGTCCTCACCGAAAGCTTCACCACGCTACCGGTCGGCAGCGGTCTGATGACCGCGCATTACTGGGAACTGGTCGGCAAACTCGGCTGGGTGCTGGGCGCCGCATTGTTGCTGGTGTTGCCGGCGGTGACGGCGTTGCTGGTGGTCAACATCGCGTTTGGCGTGATGACCCGCGCGGCGCCACAACTGAACATTTTCTCCATCGGTTTTCCGCTGACCCTGGTGCTCGGTCTGTTTATCGTCTGGGTCGGTCTGGCGGACATTCTCAATCAGTACCAGCCGCTGGCCACCGAGGCCTTGCAGTTGTTACGCGAACTGGCACGGGCGCGCTGAGTCATGGCAGAGAGCGAAAGCGGTCAGGACAAAACAGAAGACCCCACGGAGAAACGTAAAAAGGACTCTCGTGAAAAGGGTGAAATTGCCCGTTCCAAAGAACTCAACACCCTGGCCGTGACCATGGCCGGTGCCGGTGCGCTGCTGGTGTTTGGCGGCATGCTGGCCGAAGACCTGATGGAACTGATGCGCCTGAACTTCACGCTGTCGCGCGAAGTGATCATGGATCAGGGTTCCATGGGCGCGTTTCTGTTGCAGTCGGGCCAGATGGCGCTGCTGGCGATCCAGCCGATCATGATCACTCTGTTGCTCGCCGCGTTGATCGGGCCGATTTCCCTCGGTGGCTGGCTGTTCGCAGCGGGCTCCATGGCGCCCAAGTTCAGCCGGATGAACCCGGCGGCAGGCCTGAAGCGGATGTTCTCGTTCAAGGCTGTGGTCGAACTGCTCAAGGCCCTGGCCAAGTTCCTGATCACACTGGGCGTGGCGTTGGCAGTGTTGTCGGCGGACGTCGATGACTTTTTGCGGATCGCCCACGAGCCACTTGAAATGGCGATCATCCACAGCGTGACGCTGGTCGGCTGGAGCACATTGTGGCTGGCCTGCGGCCTGATCATCATCGCGGCTGTCGATGTGCCGGTGCAGCTCTGGGAAGCCCACAAGAAACTGCTGATGACCAAGCAGGAAGTGCGCGACGAGCACAAGGATCAGGAGGGTCGCCCGGAGGTCAAACAGCGCATCCGCCAGACCCAGCGCGAGATGTCCCAGCGGCGCATGATGGCGGCGATTCCCGACGCCGACGTGGTCATCACCAACCCGACCCACTACGCCGTCGCGCTCAAGTACGACTCGGAGAAGGGCGGCGCACCCGTGCTGCTGGCCAAGGGCAGCGACTTCCTCGCCCTGAAAATCCGCGAAATCGCCGTAGCCAACAACGTCATGCTCCTCGAATCGCCGGGGCTGGCGCGTTCGATCTACTACTCCACCGAACTCGAGCAGGAAATTCCTGGTGGTCTGTATCTCGCGGTCGCGCAGGTCCTGGCCTACGTCTACCAGATCCGCCAGTACCGTGCGGGCAAGGGCAAACGCCCGGATCCGCTCAAGGACGACTTGCCGATTCCGCCGGATCTGCGTCGCGACTCCTGACGTCGTTGTGCAGCCATTGGTCTGAGATCTCCCTTTACTGTCAACTCTGACAGGTGCGCTTGTCGTGATTTTGCAGTTTGATGCAAGGTGGCGCCGTGAACCTGGCGCGGTCATGCGGGCGAGTGCAAGGGAGCACGACAATGAAAGGTATTTTCAGCAGTTATGACGAAAAAACCGGAAGGGGCACCATCACGCCGAAGCCCTCGGGACGATGTATTTCCTTTGCCGAAGCCACGGGTTTTTTTCTGACGGCCAAAGAATACCGATTCAGCATTCCATTGCCCGATGCCCTGCGGGCGAGCGTCAAAGTCGGCGGCGAGGTCGAGTTCGAATTGCCCAAGAGCAAGAATGGAAAAGTAAAAATCCTCCGGTATTGACCACTGTTCGCAAAGCCGCTGAAAACGGGGCGGCGGTTTTTTATGATCGTTCCCACGCGCAGCAAAGGAATGCAGCCCGGGACGCTCCGCGTCCCTTCCAAAGCCGAACGCGGAGCGTCCGTTGAGGCATTCCTTTGCTGCGCGTGGGAACGATCATCGCGTGTCGCTACTGCGGCACCTCCAGATTATCCATCACCCGATTCACCGCCAGCTCACCGAGCATGATCAATTGCGCGATACCCAGCAGCGTCCTGCGCTGCGACGCGGGTATGAGGTGGGCGAAGTCATGGGCGATGGTTCTGGCGCAAGCGAGTGTTTCGCTGGCATCGGCCAGCAGTTCCTCGTTTTTGAAGTCTGCGGTGACGGCGTACATCCGGCGGGTCTTACGCGGTGGTGGCGTGGAGCCGGGTGGGCAGAGGTAGTGATCGAGGGCGCGGTCGGCGGCTTCGTGGAGTTTTTTTGAATCGAGGGATTCGTAGGGGGAGGTGGGGTCGGTTTCGGGTGGGTTGGGTGTTGGTTTGATCATGGTGAAGCTCCTTTGAGGTGGAGCCGCGACAACCTGTCGCTAAACAGGAGAGGTGGCGGCTGTACGCAGGTTAGCGAACCGGTCAAAGGCACCCGGCAGACCCGAGGGTCTCCCGCATACAGCCACCATGACGAAATCGCGAAAATACAGATCCGCAACGAAGCCTGGAACGCTGATGCACCTTTGACTTGAGTTCGAGTCGCTAAACCCGATCGCTGATTCGTCAGCGACCGACCCACAATAGAACCCGACCCCAAGGCGCACAAGCCGGCGGATTCTGGCGTAGCTGTAGGCAATGGCGCAAGAATTTGTAGCCTGAAAGGCGTGTCTGAAGGTGTCTTTTAAACGCCTGAGTTTAGAAGGCGATTTGCGCTGACTTCACTGGCCCCTTCGCGAGCAAGCTCGCTCCCACATTTGGAATGCATTTCCCTGTGGGAGCGAGCTTGCTCGCGAAAAGGCCATCCCGGTCAGCAGAAAAACCTTAATCAAGCCCCGCTGTTTAAATCACTGGTTCAATAAATCCGTTCCCTTTGTGCTTGGTTGTCCGACTGCTTATAGCCGCCTTACATAAATACTGTCGATACGGTATTCATTCCCCCCATCCGCATTGGCACCACCTCCCCGATCTTCATGACTCACAACATTAATTGTGTAAGAACCGCTAACCGGGACTCTAAAAATAGCGGTTTGTTCGTAATAGGCACCTGTTCGGGGAACGACAAACACTCCCAGAATTGCTAAACCGCTTGAGGTGCTTATGCTGATCCTCGGTGGAAGATTGTCAGGCTGCGGATTGATATTCGCTACTCGGTAGGTAAAGCGATAGGTTCTTGCCGCTTTGAACTGAAAGGTCCGGTGCAATGCAACACCCGAATTTCCCGAGTGTTCCCAAGACTTGTTCTCATAGTAGCCATTTTGTAGTGTGGCCCTTCTCGATGCAGGTCCAAACACCCACCCCCCAGTATTACCATTGAAATCAGTTATCGAGTCTTGCCAAGTATTGGCGAGAACGTTCAATTGCAGTGGAGGGGAGGCAGGTTTTTCCCACTGGCCCATAGTGTTAGCAACCAGATAGGTGATAGTGACCGGTTGGCCTGCATTGGCAATGAATACCGGTCGCGGGATCGAAAAGATCAGGGCAGCAATTTCTGCAACATCTTTTGATTCTGTTGTGTGTCCCGGAGCCACACCTTCAAGTTCGACTTTTACTGACTGCCCTACCGACATCCCGGTATAAGCCGGAACTTCAATACGCGCCCCTGTATCGGCGATGTCGTCAAAGTCCAGCGTCGGGCCCGGTATGTCCAGAAGTTTGGGAGCAGTCAATACCAGTGATTTAATCAAGTAGGTTCGCACTGGAAAAAGCACAGCTTCAGTTTCTGCTGTTCCTCCGGCCAGGTTTACCCAAAAACTGATTTTCAGTGTACTGCCGTGCTTGAGTGTCTTCAGCCAGCTAACTGGTAACTCACGGCTCAGACCGGGTAGTTGGGTGTGAAGTCCGCCGACAAGGTCGTTGAAGGGCTCAGCGGGAATGGCGTCCGTCACCACTTCGTAACGCAACCACAACCTTTGTCCGTTTGCTTCGCCGGGCCAGGGAGACACAGTCAAACGGTCACTGACCTGCAACTGAGTGACATCCAGTTCTGGCCCTTGATTGATTTGCGGTTTAGGCAAGCGCGAATCTTCAGGAGAAATTGGCTGGATTGTAAGAGCCAGTGGCGGAGATTTAGCTGCCTGACCACCGTCCCGATTCAAATTCCAGCGCAACCGAATTTCCTTGGCATGCCTGGCCGCCAAAAACGCCTGGCTCAACACCGTATTCACCCGCTTATTGCTGTTGAACTCCACCAATGGAAACTGCGGCGAGCCCGCCGGCGGATTGACCTCGACCAGTCGTGCACGGTCTCCTTTTACAGCGCCAAGATACTCGATGCGCACCGTCACCCCGTTCGGATAGGCAAGCACATCAATCGGATCAACGGCCGGTGCCACCAGAAAAGGGGGCAACAACACAATGGTGCTGCCGCCGATCACGTTGGGCGTGGCAGTCTCGGAGGTTGCAGTAGCAATGCCGTCGCGCACCAGTTCATATTTCGCCCGCGCCACGCTGCCGGCGATCACTTTGGCATTGGGCACCATCAGTTTGTAGGTGAACGGAATGCGCCCGACATCGGCCTCGACGGTGTGCGATACGACCGGGGCGTCTGGCTTGGTGGCGGTGTAGGTCACGCGGATTTTGTCGTTGGGCTGCCATGTCGGCGCGAAGGCGTGTACCAGAACAGTGAGATCCTTGCCGCCGAGTTTGGCCAGATCGATGGTGCTTGGGTCATCGCTCGGATCGTCCGGGTCTTCGGCCAGATCGGGGGCGACCAGTCGGGTTTCCTTCAGGTGAACATCGACCTCCACCGTTCCAGAGTACGGCGAGTCGGTGTCTGGCCCGTTGCCAAGCTGATCGGTTACGGTGTAGGAAAACACGAACTTCGAATTGTCCCCGGCCTGCTGGAACACATCTTCCCCAACCATCACGCAAATTGTCGTCAGTTCGGCTGAAGGGCTGGCCGGGGCTTCAGCGGCGGAGACGGTTCGCACGACATCCTTGCCGTTGCAGTTCAAGCGGATTACGTCGTAGGCGCGGCAGTAGGGGTAGGTAAAGCACACCTGCACACCTTGTTTGGCGCGCTCGGCATCAATGCCGTCATCGATCACGTCCTGCGGCAGGATCAGTTGCAGTTCGGAGTGGGCGCCGTCGCCGGGCGTGCGATCCTGATTGCCGGGGCGAATGGCGTTGTACAGCAAGGTCAACTCAGGCGTCGACGTGCCTCTGTTCTCGCTGCCGCGGGTGATGGTGTAAACAAGCGTGTTGAGTTGATTTGGCCGCAACAAGCCTTTGGGCAGGTAGAGGGTATGAACGGCATTTTCCTGGCCAGGCTGGATGGTTTTTGTCGCTTCGGTGCTGGCGTTGTTCAGCACCAGGCGGATCACGTCGCCCGCATCGACCGTACCGGCTAGCGGAGGATCGACGTCAATGGTCAGGCCCATGGGTTTGAGGTCATATTCGCGTTTGGGCACACCATAATGGGCACCCACTACAGGCGTAGTCGCTTCAGGAGCGCGAGGTGGGGAGAGCGCCAACACGGCGTTGTCGGGTGTCTGGGTTGTGGTCATGACTGACGCTCCTGAGCGGTAAAAGGGTCAGGTGTCATCAGAACGCTTAATTGCCGATTGCACACCTGTCAGATCTGACAGGTGCGGGTGATGATCAGACGAGTGGTCGTTTACTGGATGAAAAAAACCGCCGTTCGGGTTGATTCGGAACGGCGGTTTTTTTGCCTGAAAAGCTGTGTTGCCTGTAAGTCAGCCTTCGTGAGCGAGCTCACTCCCACAGGAGGGCATCAGTGGCGGCGCTTTATTGCGGCAATTCCAGATTATCCATCACCCGATTCACCGCCAGCTCGCCGAGCATGATCAGTTGCGCGATCCCCAGCAGCGTCCTGCGCTGCGACGCGGGTATGAGGTGGGCGAAGTCATGGGCGATGGTTCTGGCGCAAGCGAGTGTTTCGCTGGCATCGGCCAGCAGTTCTTCGTTTTTGAAGTCGGCGGTCACGGCGTACATCCGGCGGGTTTTACGCGGTGGTGGAGTAGAGCCGGGTGGGCACAGGTAGTGATCGAGGGCGCGTTCGGCGGCATCGTTGAGTTTTTTTGAATCGAGGGATTCGTAGGGGGAGGTGGAGTCGGTTTCGGGCGGGTTGGGTGTTGGTTTGATCATGGTGAAGCTCCTGAGGTTATGGAGCCACTCTTTCCCTGTCGCTAAACAAGTGAAGGTGGCAGCTGTACGCAGGTTAGCGAACCGGTCACAGGCACCCCGGTAGACCCAAAGGTCTCCCGCATACAGCCGCCATAACGTAATTGCGGGCGAAGAGTCCCACAACGAAGCCACGAACGCTGATGCACTGAGATGGTCCGAGTCGCTAAACCCGATCGCTGATTCGTCAGCGACCGACCCACAATAGAACCCGCCCCCAAAGCGCACAAGCCGGCGGATTCTGGCGTAGCTGTAGGCAATGGCGCAAGAATTTGTAGCCTGGAAGGCGTGTCTGGAGGTGTCTTTTAAACGCCTGAGTTTAAAAGGCGATTTGCGCTGACTTCACTGGCCCCTTCGCGAGCAAGCTCGCTCCCACATTTGGAATGCATTTCCCAGTGGGAGCGAGCTTGCTCGCGAATGGGCCATCCCGGTCAGCAGAAAAATCTCGATCAAGCCCCGCTCACTGGTTAAATAAATCCGTCCCCCTGTGCGCATCCGCCAGATTGTATTTTCCTCCTCGGGTGTCAGCGCCGTTTGTCTGAAAAACCCGCGCACCTGTTAGTTCTGACAGTGGTCGAATGTTGTCGTGAGGTTTTCAATGGCCTCTGCAGATCCTTGGCAAACCGCTACGGAATTTTTCAGGAGCAGGGCGATGATTGGTTTGATGGTGATGCCGATTGAGGACGATATCGACGATACGCAACATGACATAACCCCTTTTGACTCCAACGGAGGTATGGGGCTTTTTTCGTTGTTCCCGCCCAATATCCCCGGGCAGTTCACAGGCATCGATTTTCCGCCGGCGCAAGTGGGGGTCAACCGCCCCTTGCTTTATACGAGTGCCAACGGACTTCGGGTGCTGGTACAGGCCTATCTGAATATGGCCGAAGGCGACACCATTCGACTGTACGTCGGTGAGAATTTGGTTGACACGTCGGTGCTGCCTGCTGACCACGGTAATCTCGATGTGGTGATGCACATCGCTGCGAAGCTGGTTCCGGCCGGCGTGCATACCTTGCGCTACGAGATTCTGCGCAAAAGCGGTCAGCCCCCTGAGGGGGCGCAGATCGAAGTCTGGTTCAAGATCGATCCGCCGGGTGGCAACGATCCCGAGCCGGACTTGCCCGGCCATCAACGACTCAAGCCGGCTCGACTTCAGTTGAAGCCCGGGCAGGTCATTGACGAGGAAGTGGCTGCCGAGGGCGTCACGGCGGTTATCCCTCCCTGGCCCTTCATGACCAAAGGGGACAAGTTGAAACTCTGTTTCCACGGCATTGCTGTCACGCCCTACACGGTGCTGGAAAGCGAGGTCGGAAAAGAGATCAGTGTTTTCATTTCGCCAGAGAATATCCGGGATGCGGGCCCCGCAAATCCGGCGGTGGTGGTCTATCAGATCGAAGATCAGGTAGAGAACGTCAGCGACTTTTCGGAGCGTACGACCGTCATCAGCGATCCAGACAAAAACTGGCTCGATCCGGTATTCGTTCCTCTCGCCGATGAAGATCTGGTCAGCCTTGATGAGGTTGGATTCGACGACCTGGAAGTTCAGATCATTACGCGCACTGGTTTTGTGAAGGGGCAAAAACTCCGGCTTCAATGGACGGCTACGGCGCAAAGCGGAGAGGTGGTCGAGCACAATGAAGAGCAATCGATTACTCGTATCGGGATTCAGTCTTTCAAAATTCCCAATCCGATAGTGCTTGCCAGTGCGTCCGGGCAGGTGCAAGTGGATTACCGGCGCATCAAAGATGAGGGGGAGCCGGATCGTTCAGAGATCTATATTTTCACCTTGCAAGGAAAGACGTTGCGACTGCCGGCGCCGTGGATGACGGATCTGGTGGGCGGCACTCTGGATCCTGCGCTAAGTCAGACCGTGGTGTTGTGCGGTCCCGATGACCGGATCAAAAAGGGTTTCAGAGTCACATTGACTTGGATGGGGACCAGTGCTTCCGGACGCCCGCACCTGTATCAGACGTATCGCGACGTCAGCGACCGGTTGGTAGGGCAGGCCATTGCCTTTAATGTCACTGGCAACAACATCGCTCCATTGATCCGAGGGTCGGTCGGTGTCTCGTATGAGGTCAGCCATGCCACGTTGAATCCTGCATTGGTATCGGAAAAGCTGTATGCACGTGTAGACGATTTCAAACCTGTCTTGCCTGCGCCGGTGGTCATTAGCGCCATTGATGGTGTGCTCAATCCTGCGCATGTGCCGTACGGAACGGATATTCAGGTTGCAGCAGCTTCGTATACCCGCCTGGGCGATGTGGTGCATGTGGAGGGGCGGGGCGATGCGGGCGGGGTAGTTTTTCGGGACAAGTTGCCGATTGATCAAACCCGGGCAGACAAAGATCTGGAATTTTGGCTGGACGGCGAAGCTATCAAGTTCTATCGGGAGCAGTTTTTCAGTGTGCTCTGGTGGATCGAGCGGCCAGACGAACTGCCGCAATCATCCGCGTTGCTCGAGTTGTATATCGGCGATCCGGCGCAGTCGTTGCAGCCGCCAACTGTACGCCGTGCGCCTGATGGCGTACTTGACCCGCTGGAAAATAATGGCGGTGCCCGAGCGCGAGTCCATGTGGCCAGTCCGCGCCCGGGTGATCAAGTGCGTTTGCTGGTCAAAGGGGCGCCGGGGGAGGGTTCGCCGACGTTTGCTCCTCTACCGTTGAATGCTGACAACGTTGCATTCTTTGTGCTGCGGCCTTCATTCATTGCGGAAAATCTGGGAAAACTGGTTGAAGTCCTTTACGAGCTGATCAGAAACGGCAAGACGATCCAGTCCAGGCCGTTGATGTTGACGGTCAAGACAATCAGTGACGGTGATCCCGTCCTGACTCGGCCGCATATCGTCGAAGCCGGTGCTGTACCGCTGATCGATCTGAGAATCATCCAGACTGACCTCACATGTGTGGTCAAGCCGCCGCTGCCGATTGCCGAGGTCGGGCAGCGCGTCTGGATCATGGTCAGCAGCGAGGGCGTTGAGCCGTTGGTATTGCGCCCCGGTACCGCGTTGACTGCCGAAGAAGTGACTCAAGGCATCAGCGTCAAGGCGGCGCGAAGCTGGTTCTACTCTCTGAAGGATCTTTCTGGATGTGCGTTGACCTGCAAAATAGCACTGAAAAGCACGGATGATGAGGACGCGGCATTGGTGCTTCCTGTGGCGCGGTATACCGTCAAAGTCACAGAAAAACTGGCAATTGATACGCAAACGATGCTTTTGAATGGCTGGAAACTGTTGGGCGGCACAGCGTATGGATTACGCGAGCGCGAGGTTGTCAACAATGTGCAAGTGCGCGTTCCAACGGGCGGGCGGCCGCCTTACACCTATCGTTCAGCCAATGCGGGCATAGCATCGGTCGATGCCAATGGCAAAGTGTCGGGGCTAAGTAATCAATCAACCACTATCACTGTGACGGATGCCGATGAAAACCAGGTTTCTTATCCGGTGCGGGTGATGAATGTCTACCGGCTGATATTGAACAATACCTTCATGACTGCAGCCGAGGCCGGCGCCTGGTTCAGGCAGTTCGGTGCCGTTAGCATGGACAACAGTGGACAACCCATGGGATGGGGGATTTTGCATAACAACTTTGTTGACGTGACGCCCATCTATGGCGGGCGGGGCTTGTATTACGGGCGGTTTGTGTCGGTCAATCTTTCATACCCGCACTTGTATGCAATCGAACATTCGTTGCTGGTGAGCAACGGGGTCATGGGCAGTCGCAACGTGTTTTTATCTGATGGGGCGACTCGCTCTCGGGCAATGGGGTATTTCCCGACGTAGTCAGATAGGCGTCATGGCTGAAAGTGGCGGCGATCAGCGCTTTCAGCGGCTTTCCGGGCGGGGCAAGCCGTTCTGGAGCCATCACTGTGGATCGTTCCCGCGCATAGTACGGGAACGATTTTCTGCACGGTAGTCAGGCGTTAATTCGGCAATTCCAGATTATCCATCACCCGATTCACCGCCAACTCGCCCAGCATGATCAGTTGCGCAATCCCCAGCAGCGTCCTGCGCTGCGACTGCTCCTAGAGTCATTGGAGCTGCCAACGTTCGCTGCGAGACGAATGAAGGTGGCAGCTATACGCGGGTCGCAGACCGGGACTCTAGAACCGGCAGACCCGAAGGTCTCCCACGTACAGCCGCCATAAAAAAGCGGGTGTTGTGCGTCCAGAGATCGACGGGCTGCGAGACCCGATCGCTGATTCGTCAGCGACCGGGCCACAATAGAACCCGACCCCGAGACGCACAAGCCGGCGGATTCTGGCTTGGCTGTAGGCAATGGCGCAAGGATTTGTAGCCTTGAAGGCGTGTCTGAAGGTGTCTTTTAAACAGCTTCGTTTAAATCGAAAAATTTGTGCCGGACATAAGGGCCCCTTCGCGAGCAGGCTCGCTCCCACATTTTGGAATGCATTTCAATCTGACATCTGGAATGCAATCCCCTGTAGGCCTTCGCCTGCTCGCGATGAGGATTTTTCAGTCGATCAATTCGAACCAGACAAACCGCTACCGCGAGCAGGCGAAGGTCTACATTGGTCATATTTTCTCTCCCCGGTCAAAGTTGGAAAGCTTCTTGCAGTACCCGCCGTGAGCCCGCTCTGGGCGTCAAAAGTTTGCTTTAAAGGAACGGGGAAAACCGGTGGATCGCTCTCAGTTATTCAACACTGCTCGCACAAACGTTGCCGACCTCAGTCGAGGCAATCTGGGCGTGCCGTTGTTGCTGCTGGTCATGCTGGCGATGATGATGTTGCCGGTGCCGCCGTTCCTGCTCGACGTGTTCTTCACCTTCAACATTGCCCTGTCGATCGTCGTCCTGCTGGTCTGCGTGTATGCGCTGCGGCCGCTGGATTTCGCCGTGTTCCCGACGATTCTGTTGGTCGCGACGCTGTTGCGGCTGGCGTTGAACGTGGCCTCGACGCGGGTGGTGATGCTCCACGGTCAGGACGGCCACGCCGCTGCCGGTAAGGTGATTCAGGCCTTCGGTGAGGTGGTGATCGGCGGTAACTACGTGGTCGGTATCGTGGTCTTCGCGATCCTCATGATCATCAACTTCGTCGTGGTCACCAAGGGTGCCGGACGGATTTCCGAGGTGAGCGCGCGCTTTACTCTCGATGCGATGCCCGGCAAACAAATGGCGATCGACGCCGACCTCAACGCCGGTCTGATCGACCAGAACCAGGCCAAGATGCGCCGTCAGGAAGTCGCCCAAGAGGCCGAGTTCTACGGTTCGATGGACGGTGCCAGCAAATTCGTCCGTGGTGACGCCATTGCCGGCCTGCTGATTCTGTTCATCAACCTCATCGGCGGTATGGCTGTCGGTATCTTCCAGCACAACATGAGCTTCGGCGATGCCGGCAAGGTTTACGCCTTGCTGACCATCGGTGACGGTTTGGTGGCGCAATTGCCATCACTGTTGTTATCAACAGCGGCGGCGATCATGGTGACCCGTGCTTCCGGTTCGGAAGACATGGGCAAACAGATCAATCGCCAGATGTTCGCCTCGCCGAAAGCGCTGGCGGTGGCCGCCGGTCTGATGGCGGTCATGGGCCTGGTGCCGGGCATGCCGCACTTCTCGTTCCTGAGCATGGCTGCGCTGGCCGCTGGCGGCGCGTACCTGTTCTGGAAAAAGCAGAACGTTGCTAAAGTCGTGGCGTTGGAAGAGGTCAAGCGCCAGCAGGATTTGCTGCCGTCGCCGGCCCGCGCCATGGAAACCAAAGAGCTGGGCTGGGACGACGTGACGCCGATCGACATGATCGGTCTGGAAGTCGGTTATCGCCTGATTCCGCTGGTGGATCGCAACCAGGGCGGGCAATTGCTGGCGCGGATCAAGGGCGTGCGCAAGAAGCTCTCGCAGGATCTGGGCTTCCTGATGCCTACCGTGCACATCCGCGACAACCTCGATCTGGCGCCAAGCGCCTATCGCCTGACCCTGATGGGCGTGATCCTCGCCGAAGCCGAGATCTACCCGGACCGCGAACTGGCGATCAACCCAGGCCAGGTCTACGGCACGCTCAACGGTATCAACGCCAAAGATCCGGCTTTCGGCCTCGAGGCGGTATGGATCGAAATCAGCCAGCGCGCCCAGGCACAATCGCTCGGTTACACCGTGGTCGACGCCAGCACCGTGGTCGCGACCCACTTGAACCAGATTCTGTACAAGCACTCCAGTGAGCTGATCGGCCACGAAGAAGTGCAGCAACTTATGCAATTGCTGGCCAAAAGCTCGCCGAAACTGGCAGAAGAGCTGGTGCCGGGCGTGGTCACGTTGTCGCAGCTGCTCAAAGTGCTGCAAGCGCTGCTTGCCGAACATGTGCCGGTGCGCGATATCCGCAGCATCGCCGAAGCCATCGCCAACAACGCCGCGAAGAGTCAAGATACCGCCGCGCTGGTGGCTGCTGTGCGGGTCGGCGTATCGCGCGCCATCGTCCAAAGCATTGTAGGCACTGAGTCCGAGCTGCCTGTGATCACCTTGGAACCAAGGTTGGAACAAATATTGCTCAATAGTCTGCAGAAGGCAGGACAAGGCTCGGAAGAGGGTGTTCTGCTGGAGCCAAGCATGGCCGAGAAGCTGCAGCGTTCGCTCATCGAAGCGGCGCAGCGTCAGGAAATGCAAGGTCAGCCGGTGATCCTCTTGGTAGCCGGCCCGATCCGCGCGATGCTCTCGCGCTTTGGCCGCCTCGCAGTCCCTGGATTGCATGTGCTGGCCTACCAGGAAATACCGGACAACAAGCAAGTGACCATCGTTGCGACAGTAGGGCCCAACGGCTGAGGTAGTGGTTTATGCAAGTTAAGCGTTTCTTTGCCGCCGATATGCGTCAGGCCATGAAGCTGGTTCGTGATGAGCTGGGCGCTGATGCCGCCATCATTGGCAACCGCCGCATTGCCGGCGGTGTCGAGTTGACGGCGGCACTGGATTACAAATTGTCGGCGCTGGCGCCACGGGTTCCGAACATGGAACTCGAAGACGAGCTGCGCAAGACCCAGTCGCGCATCGTCACCGCCCAGGCCGAGTTGAGCCTGCGTGGCGAAGCCGACGGCAACAGCAATCGCCAGATCTTTGCCGGGTTGCCGTTGACGGCCGGCCTGCCGCTGACCGCCGCTGAACCGCTGAGCGAGCCGACTTACGCCGCTCCGGCGCGTCCGGCCCCGGCACCTGCACAGTCCTCCGGCGGTGTCGATCCGCGTGCACTGGATTCGATGCGCTTTGAATTGAACAGCCTGCGCGAGCTGATGGAAGTTCAGCTCGGCACCCTGGCCTGGAATCAGCTGCAAGGCAGCCGTCCGGCGCAAGCCAACCTGTATCGCCGTCTGCAACGTATCGGCCTGTCCGGCCCGTTGTCGCGCGATCTGCTGGCGATGATCACCGATATCGAAGAACCGCGTCAGGCCTGGCGCATGTTGCTCGCGCACCTGGCACGGATGATTGCCGTACCGGAAGTCGAGCCGTTGGAAGAGGGCGGGGTGATTGCCATGGTCGGCCCTGCCGGCATGGGCAAGACCACTACACTCGCCAAGCTTGCCGCGCGTTATGTGCTCAAATACGGCGCGCAGAATGTCGCGCTGGTGAGCATGGACAGTTTCCGTATCGGCGCTCAGGAACAACTGAAGACGCTGGGCCGCATTCTCAATGTGCCAGTGACCCACGTCGATCCGGGCCAATCGCTGGTGCAAGCGCTGGATCCACTGCTGCGCAAACGCGTGGTGTTGATCGATACTGCCGGCCTGCAAGCCAGCGATCCGGCCCTGCGCATGCAGCTGGAAAGTCTGGCCGGGCGTGGCATTCGTTCAAAAAATTATCTGGTCTTGGCAACCACCAGCCAGAAACAGGTTCTAACCGCCGCTTATCACAGTTACAAGCGTTGCGGGCTTGCCGGCTGCATCCTGACTAAACTGGATGAAACGGCCAGCCTTGGCGAAGTGTTGAGCCTGGCGATCAGTCATGAATTGCCGGTCGCGTACCTGACCGATGGCCCACGGATTCCGGATGATTTGCATCTGCCGCGCCGTCATCAACTGGTCAGCCGCGCCGTCAGCGTGCAAATGCAGGAAGAACCCAGCGAAGAAGCCATGGCTGACATGTTCGCTGATATCTATCACAGCCCGACCAAGCAGGTAGGCTGAGGTATTCATGAACAGTTTTTGTACCTACATCGATGGTCTGCCATGCATTGTTCCGGTTGTGAACGCGCAGCCAGTAATGTGGCCTCCGTCTATGCAAGACAAGGTAAAGAAATAACATGGGCAGCATGCATCCCGTACAGGTGATCGCGGTGACCGGCGGCAAAGGTGGCGTCGGCAAGACTAACGTGTCAGTGAACTTGTCGCTGGCGCTGGCAGAGCTTGGCCGTCGGGTCATGCTGCTGGACGCCGACCTGGGTCTGGCGAACGTTGACGTATTGTTGGGGCTGACCCCTAAACGCACGCTGGCCGACGTCATCGAAGGCCGGTGCGAGCTGCGCGACGTGCTGTTGCAAGGCCCCGGTGGCATTCGCATCGTGCCGGCGGCGTCCGGCACGCAAAGCATGGTGCACCTGAGCCCGGCGCAACATGCCGGCCTGATTCAGGCGTTCAGCGACATCGGTGACAATCTCGATGTACTGGTGATCGACACTGCTGCGGGTATTGGTGACTCGGTAGTCAGTTTTGTTCGCGCCGCGCAAGAAGTGTTGCTGGTGGTCTGCGATGAGCCGACCTCGATCACTGACGCTTACGCGCTGATCAAACTGCTCAACCGCGATTACGGCATGAACCGCTTCCGCGTCCTCGCCAACATGGCGCAGAGCCCGCAGGAAGGGCGCAACCTGTTCGCCAAGTTGACCAAGGTCACGGATCGCTTTCTTGACGTGGCCCTACAATACGTCGGCGCCGTGCCTTACGACGAAAGCGTGCGTAAAGCGGTGCAGAAGCAGCGCGCGGTGTACGAAGCCTTTCCGCGTTCCAAGTGCGCGCTGGCGTTCAAGGCGATCGCGCAGAAGGTCGACACCTGGCCGCTGCCCGCCAACCCGCGTGGCCATCTTGAGTTTTTCGTCGAGCGCCTCGTGCAGCAAACGGCAGGGCCCGTGCTATGACCGCAAGCGGTATGAACTACTACAAGAAGTCGGCACGTGACGCGCAGTACGAGTTGATCGAGCGTTACGCGCCACTGGTCAAACGCATTGCCTACCACTTGCTGGCGCGCTTGCCGGCGAGTGTGCAGGTCGAAGACCTGATCCAGGCCGGGATGATCGGCCTGCTTGAAGTCTCGACCAAATACGACGCCAGCAAAGGCGCCAGTTTCGAAACGTACGCGGGCATACGAATCCGCGGTGCGATGCTCGACGAAGTGCGCAAAGGGGACTGGGCGCCACGCTCGGTTCACCGCAATACCCGTATGGTCAGCGACGCGATTCGCTCAATTGAAGCTAAAACCGGCCGTGATGCTAAAGATCACGAGGTTGCGGCCGAACTCCAATTGAGTCTCGACGATTACTACGGGATTTTGAATGACACCTTGGGCAGTCGCCTGTTCAGTTTCGACGACCTGTTGCAGGACGGCGAACACGAAGGGCTGCACGAGGATGGCGCGAGTGCTCATATGGAGCCGTCACGCGATCTGGAAGATGAACGTTTCCAGGCAGCGTTGGCGGACGCGATTGCCAATTTGCCGGAGCGTGAGCGACTGGTGTTGGCGCTGTACTACGACGAAGAGCTGAACCTCAAGGAGATCGGTGAAGTCCTTGGCGTCAGTGAATCGCGGGTCAGCCAGTTACACAGCCAGTGCGCGGCCCGTTTGCGGGGGCGTTTGGGGGAGTGGCGAGCGCGCTGAAGGCAGTGTGGGGACACTGCGAACGAGGCTGGTGCGGTGATGAACGGCACCGGTCTTGCTCTGTTGTGCTCCAGACAGTCTTCGAGTGCTGCGCCGATTGATTGAAGTGGCGCGTCCAGGTGCTGGGCGCGTTTAAGACTGCTTGGAGGTCGAATTGAACAAAGACATGAAAATCCTCATCGTTGATGACTTCTCAACGATGCGGCGGATCATCAAGAACCTGCTGCGTGATCTTGGGTTCACCAACACCGTCGAGGCTGACGATGGCGTGACTGCCATTCCAGTGCTCAACAGCGGAAGCATCGACTTTCTGGTAACGGACTGGAACATGCCGGGCATGACCGGTATCGACCTGCTGCGCCACGTGCGTGCCGATGAAAAACTCAAGCACCTGCCAGTGCTGATGGTGACTGCAGAAGCCAAGCGCGAGCAGATCATTGAAGCCGCTCAGGCCGGTGTAAACGGCTACGTAGTCAAACCTTTCACGGCTCAGGCGTTGAAAGACAAAATCGAGAAGATTTTCGAACGCATCGGCTGATGAACGCGCGGGGGAGCTATGGAGCATAACGAATCTTCACAGGGCGATTTCGAGTCGACCCTGAAAAAACACGCGGTCGAACTGGTCGAAAGCCTTGAAAAAGGCAGGTTCGGCGACGCTGTGCAACTGATCCATGAGCTCAATCAGACCCGTGACCGTGGCCTGTACCAGGAAGTCGGCAAGCTCACACGTGAACTGCACAGTGCGATCGTCAACTTCCAGATCGATCCGAACATGCCGCAGGCCGAGGAAGTGTCGCAAATCACCGACGCCACCGAACGCCTGGGCTATGTGGTCAAGCTGACAGAGGCCGCGGCCAACCGCACCATGGATCTGGTGGAAAGCGCCACGCCGGTGGTCAACAGTCTGGCTGATGAAGCGCAGACCTTGAGCGCCGATTGGGGTCGCTTCATGCGTCGCGAGGTCGGGGCTGAAGAGTTCCGCGAGCTGGCGCGCCGGGTCGACGGTTTTCTGTCACGCAGCAGCACGGACAACCGTGCGGTGTCGAGCAATCTCAACGACATCCTGCTGGCCCAGGATTACCAGGACCTGACCGGTCAGGTGATCAAGCGTGTGACCCAACTGGTCACCGAAGTCGAAAGCAATTTGCTCAAACTCGTCCTCATGGCCAGTCAGGTCGACCGCTTTGCGGGCATCGAACATGACCGCGCCGCGATGCTTGCAGAAAAAGATCCACAAAAACATCTCTCGCAGGGTGAAGGTCCGCAGATTCATGCCGATAAACGAGAAGACGTTGTGTCCGGTCAGGACGATGTGGACGATTTGTTATCCAGCCTCGGATTCTAGAGTTGTGGAATTTTAGGTTTTTTGGGTTTTTAGACCTGTAGGAGCACCCCATTAATGAGCTTCGGCGCCGATGAAGAGATCCTTCAGGATTTCCTGGTTGAGGCCGGCGAGATTCTTGAGCAACTGTCCGAACAACTGGTCGAGCTGGAAAGCCGTCCGGATGACGCAGATCTGCTCAACGCAATTTTTCGCGGTTTCCACACTGTAAAAGGGGGCGCCGGCTTCCTTCAGCTCAATGAGCTGGTGGAGTGCTGTCACATCGCCGAAAACGTGTTCGACATCCTGCGCAAGGGTGAGCGTCGCGTTGATGCAGAACTGATGGACGTTGTCCTCGAAGCACTGGACGCGGTGAACAGCATGTTCAGCGAAGTCCGTGAGCGTGCACCGATCACCGCTGCCACCCCGGAACTGCTGGCCGCCCTGGCGCGTCTGGCCGAACCGCAATCGGCGGATGCCGCCCCGGCATCGCCGGTGGCCGAGATGATCGAAGAACTGGTCGTCGAAGGCGACGCGTCTGGCGACATCACCGATAACGAATTTGAACAACTGCTGGACTCGCTGAACGCCGTCAAGGCTGAAGCTGAAGCCCCGGCCGCTGTTGCACCTGCGCAAACGGCCGCTGAAGCCGCGAGCGACGAAATCACTGACGCCGAGTTCGAGTCTTTGCTCGATCAGTTGCATGGCAAAGGCCAGTTCGCGGCGGATGCCGTGGCTCCGACCGCAGCGGCTGCGGTAGCCCCGGCGGCGGGCGACAGCTCGGATATCACCGACGACGAATTCGAAGCCCTGCTCGATCAACTGCATGGCAAGGGCAACTTTGCCGTTGAAGCACTGGAATCGGCGATCGCCTCGGCACCGGCTGCGCCAGCCGCGCCGGCAGCCGCCGCAGCCGGCAGCGATCTGATCAGCGATCACGAGTTCGAATCGCTGCTCGACGAATTGCACGGCAAAGGCAAGTTCACTGACGTTGGCGCCGCGACTGCCGGCGCTGCTTCCACGGTGGCTGCGCCTGCCGCCAAGGCTGCGGCCGCTCCGGCTGCTGCGCCAAAGGCAGCTCCCAAGCCTGAGCCGAAAGCCGAAGCGCCGAAACCGGCTGCCGCTGCTGCACCGGCTCCGGCCCGTGCCGCCGCTGCGCCGCCACCGGAAAAACCGGCTAGCGAAGCCGAGACCACCGTGCGGGTTGACACCGCGCGTCTCGACGAAATCATGAACATGGTCGGCGAGTTGGTGCTGGTGCGTAACCGTCTGGTGCGCCTGGGCCTCAACAGCGGCGACGAAGCCATGTCCAAGGCCGTGTCGAACCTCGACGTGGTCACGGCTGACTTGCAGACCGCGGTGATGAAGACGCGGATGCAGCCGATCAAGAAGGTCTTCGGGCGCTTCCCGCGTCTGGTTCGCGACCTCGCGCGTCAGCTCAAGAAAGAGATCAACCTGGAACTGGTGGGCGAAGAAACCGACCTCGACAAAAACCTTGTCGAGGCCCTGGCCGACCCGCTGGTCCACTTGGTGCGCAACGCTGTTGACCACGGCATCGAGTCGCCGGAAGAGCGCGAGGCATCGGGCAAGGCCCGTGGCGGTCGTGTTGTTCTGGCCGCCGAGCAGGAAGGCGACCACATCCTGTTGTCGATTTCCGATGACGGCAAAGGCATGGACCCGAACGTCCTGCGCGCCATCGCGGTAAAACGCGGTGTGATGGACAAGGACGCAGCCGATCGCCTGAGCGATACCGAGTGCTACAACCTGATTTTCGCCCCGGGTTTCTCGACCAAGACCGAGATCTCCGACGTGTCCGGCCGCGGTGTCGGCATGGACGTGGTGAAGACCAAGATTTCCCAGCTCAACGGTTCGATCAACATTTACTCGACCAAGGGCCAGGGCTCGAAGATCGTCATCAAGGTGCCGCTGACCCTCGCGATCATGCCAACCCTGATGGTCATGCTCGGCAATCAGGCGTTTGCGTTCCCGTTGGTCAACGTCAACGAAATCTTCCACCTCGACCTGTCGACCACCAACGTCGTCGACGGCCAGGAAGTGGTGATCGTGCGGGACAAGGCGCTGCCGTTGTTCTACCTCAAGCGCTGGCTGGTCAGCTCCGCCGCTCACGAAGAGCAGCGTGAAGGCCACGTGGTGATCCTTTCGGTGGGCACCCAGCGGATCGGCTTCGTCGTCGATCAACTGGTCGGTCAGGAAGAGGTGGTCATCAAGCCATTGGGCAAAATGCTGCAGGGCACTCCGGGCATGTCCGGCGCCACCATTACCGGTGACGGCCGCATCGCGCTGATTCTCGATGTTCCAAGCATGCTCAAGCGTTACGCCGCACGGCGTATTTGAATCCGGGGCGGCGGGGCGACAACGTCCCGCGGCACCTAATGGAGTGTTTATGGCAGTCAAAGTCCTGGTGGTGGACGATTCGGGTTTTTTCCGCCGCCGCGTCTCGGAAATTCTTTCAGCGGATCCGAGCATCCAGGTGGTCGGCACCGCAACCAACGGTAAAGAGGCGATTGATCAGGCGCTGGCGCTCAAGCCGGACGTGATCACCATGGACTACGAGATGCCGATGATGGACGGCATCACGGCGGTGCGGCACATCATGCAGCGCTGCCCGACCCCGGTGTTGATGTTCTCCTCGCTGACGCACGAAGGCGCCCGGGTCACCCTGGATGCGCTGGACGCCGGCGCGGTGGATTTCCTGCCGAAGAATTTCGAAGACATCTCGCGCAATCCCGAGAAGGTCAAGCAACTGCTGTGCGAGAAAGTGCATAGCATCTCGCGCAGTAACCGTCGTTTCAGTGCCTACAGCGCGCCTGCGCCGGTTGCTGCACCAGCGCCGACGCCTGCTCCGGCAGCGTCGAGCTTCAGCAGCCACAGCACCAGTGCACCAACGCGTCCGGCTCCAGCTCCAGCGCCGACTCGCGCCCCGGCCGCCAGCGCTTCGTCGCCCGCGCCGAAACGCAAGGCCTACAAACTGGTTGCCATCGGTACCTCGACTGGCGGCCCGGTTGCGCTGCAACGCGTGCTGACTCAGTTGCCAGCGAACTTCCCGGCGCCGATCGTGCTGATCCAGCACATGCCGGCAGCGTTCACCAAGGCCTTCGCCGAACGTCTCGACAAGCTCTGCCGCATCAGCGTCAAGGAAGCCGAGGATGGCGACATCCTGCGTCCGGGCCTGGCGTTGCTCGCACCGGGTGGCAAGCAAATGATGATCGACGGCCGTGGCGCGGTGAAAATCCTCCCGGGCGACGAACGTCTGAACTACAAGCCGTGCGTGGACATCACCTTCGGTTCGGCGGCGAAATCCTACGGCGACAAAGTTCTGGCGGTGGTGTTGACCGGCATGGGCGCCGACGGCCGTGAAGGCGCGCGTCTGCTCAAGCAGGGCGGCAGCGCGGTGTGGGCACAGGATGAGGCAAGCTGCGTGATCTACGGCATGCCGATGGCCATCGTTAAAGCCGACCTCGCCGACGCGGTGTACAGCCTCGACGACATCGGCAAGCACATTGTCGAGGCGTGTCTCTGATGGATGTTTTAAGCCTTATCGGGATCATCATGGCGTTCGTCGCCATCATCGGTGGTAACTACCTTGAAGGTGGTCACCTCGGTGCGCTGGCCAACGGCCCGGCGGCATTGATCGTACTGGGCGGCACCATCGGTGCCGCACTGCTGCAATCGCCGATGAGCGCGTTCAAACGCGCCATGCAGATTCTGGCGTGGATCCTGTTTCCGCCACGGGTCGATCTGGCCGGTGGTATCGATCGCGTCGTCAACTGGAGCCTCACCGCGCGCAAGGAAGGCCTGCTGGGTCTGGAAGGCGTGGCTGATGCCGAACCTGACAACTACTCGCGCAAAGGCCTGCAACTGCTGGTCGATGGCGCCGAGCCGGAAGCGATCCGCAGCATCCTCGAAGTGGACTTCTACACCCAGGAAGCCCGTGACATCGAAGCGGCGAAAGTCTTTGAAAGCATGGGCGGCTACGCGCCAACCATCGGCATCATCGGTGCGGTGATGGGCCTGATCCACGTGATGGGCAACCTCGCCGATCCGACGCAATTGGGCAGCGGCATTGCCGTGGCCTTCGTCGCGACCATTTACGGCGTGGCCAGTGCCAACCTGGTGTTGCTGCCAGTGGCGGCCAAGCTGAAGTCAATCGCGTTGCGGCAGTCGCGTTATCGCGAAATGTTGCTGGAAGGGATCTTGTCGATCGCCGAAGGTGAAAACCCTCGCTCCATTGAGTTGAAGCTGCAAGGCTTCATGGATTAAGGGAATAACCTCATGGCACGTCGTCGCCACCAGGAAGAGCATGTAAACCACGAACGCTGGCTGGTTTCCTACGCTGACTTCATCACGCTGCTGTTCGCGTTCTTCGTGGTCATGTACTCGATTTCGTCGATCAACGAAGGCAAGTACAAAGTCATTTCCGAAGCGCTGATCGGCGTCTTCACCGACTCCGACCGCTCGCTCAAACCGATCCCGATTGGCGATGAACGACCGAAGACCGTGACCCCGGCCAAGCCGCTGGTCAAGGACGCTGAGCAGGTTGACGCCGGTATTGCCGGTGCCAGCGATCCGCTGAAAAGCATCGCCGATGACATCAGCGCCGCGTTCGGCGATTTGATCAGCTCCAATCAGATGACCGTGCGCGGCAACGAGTTGTGGGTCGAGATCGAGCTCAACTCCAGCCTGTTGTTCGGCAGCGGCGACGCCATGCCGAGTGACATCGCCTTCAACATCATCGACAAGGTTGCAGCGATTCTGAAACCGTTCGATAACCCGATCCATGTCGAAGGTTTCACCGACGATCAACCGATCCGCACTGCGCAGTACCCGACCAACTGGGAGCTGTCCTCGGCGCGCTCGGCGAGCATCGTGCGCATGCTGGCGATGCAGGGCGTCAACCCTGGTCGCCTGGCATCAGTGGGTTACGGTGAGTTTCAGCCGGTGGCCAACAACGCCACCGCTGAAGGCCGCGCGAAGAACCGTCGCGTCGTACTGGTGGTGTCGCGAAACCTCGATGTGCGCCGCAGCCTGACCGGCACTGGAACCGCCCATGCGCAACCGGATGCTGCGTTGAAGCGTGCTGGCACACAAACTGCACCGACCCCGGTCAAGACGCCGGGACGCGAGAGTGCCGTCAATTCTCCGTCACCCGCATTAACACGCTGAGCTATGTCTCGGTCGAGCATATCGGCCGGGAGGAACGAACCGAATGAGAGTCTGGGCAGTCGCCAATCAAAAGGGTGGTGTCGGTAAAACCACATCTTCCATCGCTTTAGCCGGATTGCTGGCGGAGGCGGGCAAGCGCGTGGTTGTGGTCGATCTCGACCCGCACGGCTCGATGACCAGCTATTTCGGCTATGACCCCGACAGCCTGGAACACAGCAATTACGACCTGTTTCTGCACAAGGGCAGCGTGCCGCAAGGCCTGCCGGGGCAGTTGCTGTTGTCGACCAGCGACGAACGCATTTCCCTGCTGCCATCGAGCACCGCGTTGGCAACCCTTGAGCGGCAGTCGCCGGGACAGAGTGGCTTGGGTCTGGTGATCGCCAAGAGTCTGGCGCAGCTGTGGCAGGACTTTGATTACGCCGTCATCGACAGCCCGCCGTTGCTCGGCGTGCTGATGGTCAACGCCCTCGCGGCGAGCCAGCAACTGGTGATCCCGGTGCAGACCGAACACCTGGCCGTCAAAGGCCTGGAACGCATGGTCAACACCCTGGCGATGATCAACCGCTCGCGCAAACAGGCGCTGCCGTTCAGCATCGTGCCGACCCTGTTTGATCGTCGTACCCAGGCATCGATGCATACCTTGCGCGTGCTGCGCGACAAATTCCCCGACGAGATCTGGCAGGGTTACATCCCGGTCGACACCCGTCTGCGCGACGCCAGCCGTGCCGGTGTCACGCCTTCGCAATTCGACGGCAAGAGCCGTGGCGTGCTGGCGTATCGCGCGCTGCTCAAGCATCTGTTGGCGCAACAACTTGTTCCGCAGGTGGCTTGAATGACGTTGAACCTTGTAGGAGCTGCCGCAGGCTGCGATCTTTTGATCTTGCTTAGTGGCGCTCCTGAAAAGATCAAAAGATCGCAGCCTGCGGCAGCTCCTACAGGGGACTGTGCATGAACCGGCCTTTGAAGTTGACGTCGAAGCCGCAGTTGGCCTTGCAGTCGTATCTGGACAGTTTGCTCCAGGAAATTCCTGACGCGTTGCCGACGCCAGTCGAAGTTGTCGAAGAAAGTACCGAGGCGCTGGACGAGTTTCAGGCCGCAGTGCTGGAAGAGCAGGCGCGTGACGCGCAGAAGGCTGCCAAACCTGTCGCACCGGTTGTTGCGCCTGCCGCCGCACCGGTCGCCAAGGCATCGGTTACATTGATTGAAGAAGCCGAGCCGGTTCGCGCGCCGGTCTCGACATTGGCACCGCTGCTGCAAACCCAATTGCTGAAAACCGCGCCGGAACCGGCAGTGGTCGAACCGGCCCCAGCTCCGGTTGCACCCGCGCCTGTCGAACAGACGCTGGTTCCACCGCTGGTGGAGGTACATCTGCCGCCGAGCAATACGCCGCCACCGGTGGAAACCGATGGTCGCCCGGCCTGGGCCTCGGAAGCGTTCGAATGCCTGCTGTTCGACGTCGCCGGGCTGACCCTCGCGGTGCCGCTGGTGTGCCTCGGCTCGATCTACTCGCTGGCCGGCCACGAGCTGACGCCGCTGTTCGGTCAGCCGGAATGGTTCCTCGGCATCCTGCCGAGCCAGGCCGGTAATTTGAAAGTGTTGGACACCGCGCGCTGGGTCATGCCGGATCGCTACCGCGATGACTTCCGTCAGGGCCTGCAGTACGTGATTTCGGTACAAGGTTACGAGTGGGGGCTGGCGGTGCATCAGGTCAGCCGCTCGTTGCGTCTGGACCCGAATGAAATCAAATGGAGAAGTCACCGGGGTCAGCGGCCATGGCTCGCCGGCACCGTGATTGAGCACATGTGTGCATTGCTTGACGTTTCCGCACTGGCCGAGTTGATCGCCAGCGGTGGGGCAAAGCACCTCGGCGGCCACAAGCCGCTACATAAACCGACATAGCAGCCGACATAACAATCAGGCGACGGCATTGTTGAATGCCGCCACACAGAACACACACCGCTCAGAGCGGTTTTTTCGAGGGGTCAGGGTATGAGTAGTCAGGCGACGAATGCAAAAGGTTCTGAAGATCCGATCCTGCAATGGGTGACCTTCAAACTGGACAACGAGACTTACGGCATCAACGTAATGCGCGTTCAGGAAGTGCTGCGCTACACCGAGATCGCTCCGGTGCCGGGCGCGCCAAGCTACGTGCTGGGTATCATCAACCTGCGCGGTAACGTGGTCACCGTGATCGACACCCGTCAGCGCTTCGGCCTGAGCACCGGTGAGATCAGCGACAACACCCGTATCGTCATCATCGAAGCCGACAAGCAAGTCGTCGGCATCATGGTCGACAGCGTGGCCGAAGTGGTTTATCTGCGTCAGTCGGAAATCGAGACGGCGCCGAACGTTGGCAACGAAGAGTCGGCCAAGTTCATCCAGGGCGTGTGCAACAAGAACAACGAGTTGCTGATCCTGGTCGAGCTGGACAAGATGATGAGCGAAGAAGAATGGTCGGAACTGGAGAGCATCTGATTGATTCTCGAGGTCGCGGTCATTGTCCTGTTCCTCTTCTGGGCAGGCACACTGGCAATGTTTGTGACGTACATCAAGGCGCAGCGGGTGATCGCTGCGCAACAGGCTCAGGGCGATGCGTTGCGTGACCAGCGCATCAAAGACTTGGCCAAGCGTGTCGACGACTACCAGAACGGCAACGTGCGCATGGGCGACGCCCTGCACGAGTTGCGCGCGGTGGTGAATCCGTTGCCGGACAAGATTGTCGCGCTTGAACAACGCGACCCGTCGAGCCTGTCATTCGCCCAGGCGGCGAAACTGGTGGGCATGGGCGCAAGCGTGGATGAACTGACTCAGTCGTGTGGGTTGACCCAGGCTGAGGCGGAGTTGATGCGCAAGTTACATAAGGGCAGCTAAGAGCTTCGAGCTTATAGCGGCAAGCAATATCAAAAGATCGCAGCGTTCGGCAGCGCCTACAGGGGAAACGCTAATCCTGATGTAGGAGCGGTCGAAGGCTGCGATCTTTTCATTTATGCATAAAGTACCGCCTGTCGGGACTGTCAGATCTGACAGTAGATAACAATCTTTGATGCTCAACATACTCAAGATGAAATCAACTTCATCAGGGTGTGAATATGAAACTCTTACTGTTCTTGACTTTAGTTTTTTCCGCTGCTGTTAATGCCATGTCTGGTCCGGCGTTAGTGGCAGACTTGAATGCAAAATATCAAAACAATGTTGCGCAGTGTTCAAATGGCACTCCTGCCTATTATTGTTCCGGTGTTCTTTTGCGGGCGGTAGACTACAGCACATTTTTCAAATTCTGGGATTATGGTTCACAGGCCACAAAACTTGGATCCGTTGCATTCACTTATATCCGCTCGGATGTCGGTAGTACTACATTTAATGGGAACAGAAAAAGCGGCTTTATCTTGAAGGACCAGACTTCAGCATTGGCGGTGGGTAAGGCCGTGAGTCTGCGTTGTATTTTCCCTTTTCCGACCGAATCACTCAATGAACGGGCAGACCACGGTTGTGGATTTGCACCGAAAGTGGCACAAGCGGATCCTGATCTTGCCAATTGTGCAAAGTTATGGGGCTCTCCCACTACGGCTGCGGCATGGTTGAAAAATTTCAAGGAACATGATTCTTTGCCAAAGAACCAATGTTCGTTAAGTACGGTTGTCGCTGCGCAATTCAAGGCCAGTCTGGAAGCACACAAGCTCATGGATGCAACGTGGACGGCCAAGCCCACTGAGGTCCTGGTTGAAACCTGGGATGAAAGCAAGCCTGAGAAACTTCCAGTCGAGGCCGTGTTTTACGAGGCTTCATCACCGGCTAAATTGGCGGACGCACAGAAATTTCAACGTGAGTATTATCTTGAGACGTCTTTGTACGTCCCTATTGTGAAAATCAATATGGCCGCAGCCAACAAGCAGATATTCAGTTTTGATGCGAAAGATCAACGATTCGGTCAGTTGGTCGCGGAAAGGCTGAACAGCCGATACAACAATGTTTCAAATAACTGTAGCGCAAAGCCTGCGTATTATTGCAGTGGTGTGATAGTGCGTACCACTGGGGCCAAGCCGTCTTACCATTCCTGGAATCCAAGCCCTACGGCAATCAACAAGAAAGGGGTTCCTTTTTCTTACCTGCGTAAGGATTTAGGCATCACAACACTGGCGTGGGGAGATCTTCACGGTTTTATTTTCAAGGACTTCGCCACTGCAGAGCGGCTGGGCACCTATCCGATCAGCCTACTGTGCTCGTTTCCTACGGATGCCGCGAGTTGGTACCGCGCAGGCGTTGGTGGTTGTGGAGCGCACAGTTCCTATCCCGCCAACAGTCGTTCCTGCCCCGAAGAAGGTGTCACCACTCTAGAGAAGTGGAAAACACATTATCGATCAGTGGCGGGTTCCGGATCTTTTTCAAACAGAAATAGACATCAATGTGGATTCACTTCTAGTGTTGAACAGTTTGCCATCAGCCTTGAAGCGCGAGCTCATTTTGAGCCGCCTGCGGGTGAGCGCCCACAGCACAACGAGATAATCATGTCTCTTTGGCCCCAGGATATTCCGAAGCAACTACCGCTTTACGCGTTTTTCTATCTTCAACGCCAAGACGGTGGTTCAGGGGTGACGGGGGCCAAGTACATCCAGCAGGACTATTTCAACATGACCGGTGATGTGTTGCCTGTTATCAGAGTGGATCTTGCACCCGGGGCAGCGGCCGCGTTCAGTTTTCATGAAGCAGATCAGGCCACAGCGGTGAAAGGACGTTAAGCGCGCTCGTCGCGATTGAGGTTGAAAGGCATAAGGTGTGGATTATCTGCACTTTATGCCTTTTTTTTCGGGGGGATTCAAAGCGTGACGCGCAATACACGAGAAAACATTAGATTATCGTTAGAGCCTGAGCGGTGAACGCTGTAGTTTATCGGCACGACCTTGCCCGCGTTTTCTGTTACCCAGTGTGCCGGAATGTTAAAGGTCATCGACGAACTGTTTTGAATCGGCTGGCTCTCGGTATCCCGGACCACCACGCCATGCCACCTTACTCTTACGGTATAACCGGAAGTCATGTTCAAGAACTTGACGGTTACATTTTTTCTGTCTGCAGAAAGTCGCGGCTGACTGAGATCAAATAGTTGTGGGTCGATACTCAATGAGAGTGATTTGGAAATGAGCAGCGGCGCGCCAGGGGTCGGGCGGACGCTATAGTTGACAGTGACAAGGCTGTCAATGGAATCGATAACTTCCAGGCGAGGAATTCTAAAGTTCAGCTTTCCGGGGATGCCTACGGTCAGTGTCTCGGTGTCATATTTATAACGGCCATTTGTCCAGCGTACCCTCACGGTTTGCCCGCCGAGCATGCCGACGTAGTGTGGCACCTGCACATTGACATGTGTGCTGTTATAAACGTCGTTGAAGTTCAGACGTTTACCGTCAACACCGTAGGCCTCCAGAACTTTGGGGGCAGTAAGGTCCAATGCATTGAGTTCAGTACTCATCTCTTTAACTCCTTTTGGGGACATCAAGTGCGCGGCGGATTGCCTGCACTGCTTACAGCTCTACTCTCAACACCTGAGAGAACTGGCTTTGCTCATCGATACCGATCTGATTCACGCTGTAGTTGATCAATACGGTTTTTCCTTTGTTTTCTGATACCCAGTCCGCGGGGATTGAAAACTCTGCAGTGACCCCTGTTTTCATATCCTGCCATTGCGTCCGGCGGGTGATGATTCCGCCGAAACGGACGCGTGCCTGATATCCGTTGGCCATTGCCGGATATCGCACCGTCACTGTGGTTTGGTCGGGGGTAAGCCTTGGAGGGGGCAGCACGAATTCCTGGGCGTCTACCGCCAGGCTAAGCGGATCGGATCGGTGCAATGGGCCGTTCGGGTAGGTACGTACCGTGAAACTGACGGGAACGGTACTGCCTATGGAATCCACAACTTCCATGCGTGGAACGTTCAGGTTCATTGCGCCAACGGCCGTCACCGGTGTGATTGCACTGTCGTAGACATGCCGCGCGGACGCGTAACGGACACGAATGGTCTGCCCAATCGCCATTCCTACATATTGTTCAATCTGAACTGTTATGTGCCTGGCAGTGTAGATGTCGGACATTTTCAGGCGATCACCTTGCGCGCCATAGGCTTCCAGGACTTTGGCGGGCTTCAAGATGATTGTGGTTTTGACTGTGAAGGATTTAGCCTCGGACTCGGGCGATGCACTTCCACGAGCCACGCGCAAGGTGACATCGACCGCGCTTTGGTCGCTTTCGTTGGCCCAAGCCAACGGTATAGGGAACTCTAGTGCTCCGTTTCCTGAATAGGTCTTGGGCGTAGTCTCGCGCTCTATTCGCCCCTGCCAATGAACGCGGACGCTGTCGTCGGCCAATAGACCGGCACCTGAGGCAACAACCTGAATGCTGGAAAGGTAAGCAGGATCCAGTACATCTCCTTGTTCGCCTGTAACCGTGGGTGCAGGTATGCGATTCACGTTTACGCTGACTTCAGTGGGAATGGCCCAAGGGGCAAAGGCATGTGGACGGTTGCCACAGCGATCAATCACCTGGAAGGTAATTGAGTGCTTACCATCCCCCGCACGCTTGATCAGCTTCTCATCGAACAAGATTAAAATCGGATGGTTTTTCGGGTCACTTATTTGCTCAGGAGTGACGGGATAAAACATCACCTGTTCTTCATTGCCCCATCGCGCCATTATGCGGTCGAATGGCGTGATGTTCGGATAAGGTTCGATAAGCATGACAATGCCGTTTTTTGCCATTGCGGCATCGACACCCTTCCCGATATCGGGAATGAAGCTATACAACAGGCGGGGATGACCTTGTGGTTCGGGTTTATCGAGCACACCACCCGGAAGTGTTCGCTTGATCAGAATGTTGAGCTTGAACGAGTCGGCTTCGTTGTGGCTCGAACGGATAATACGATAAAAAACCGGAAACGCCCTTCCATCCAGTATCTGGCCCGCCGGTACATGGAAAAAAACGGGGGCTGTAAGTTTTTCGGAGGTGTCGAGGATTTCCGTCAGTACGGGAGTTACGTCGTCGCCCCAGAAGAGCTGGCACCTTTGGCCTATTGCGTTATCGAGCCACGGATCAACGCTGACGAGCAGATCGGCATTAAGGGGGGCGGCGCCAATGCCGCCGTGGTAACCCTCATTACCACCAATCGGTGAAATCCATGCGGGAATATCTGGTGCTCCTAGGGCCAGCGTATTGCTGTCCGTGGAGTTCTCATCGGTCTCGGGGGGCAAAGTCATCGGAGTGCTCCTGTCAGGGCAGCGCCGAGAACTATTCCATCGGAGCTGTCACTTCATCAGGCGACAACCGCGACTTTTCGCGCAACTGTCAGATCTGACAGTTGCGATGAACGGTATAACTGGGTGGGGCTTCGAGTCAGAGCCGGGGCGATCGCGTCGCTAGAAGATTCAAGCGGCAAGCAAAATCAAAAGATCGCAGCCTTCGGCAGCTCCTACATCAGGATTAGCGTTTCCCCTGTAGGCGCTGCCGAAGGCTGCGATCTTTTGCTTTCAGGGCTTAATAATCATCCCCACGCTCGGTAACATCCTTCTCGACCATCGGCGCATTCGGGTCCTGCCCCTCGGGGAATTTGCCCTTCAGGTTCCACGCAAACGCGATGATTTCGGCGATGGTGCGGTACAACTCTTCGGGAATGCTGTCGCCCAGTTCCATCCGCGCCAGCAAGCGCACCAACTCGGCGTTCTCGTAGATTGGGACTTCGCAATCGCGAGCAATGCGCAGGATTTCTTCGGCCAGTTCGTCATCACCTTTGGCGGTGAGGGTTGGCGCGTGGTTGCCGTCGTATTTGAGGGCGATGGCCTGGCGTGGGGCAGTGGAGTCGTTCATGCGGTTTCGTCGACCCAGCGATGTTCAAGACGGGTTTGGTTGCCTTGCGGCGGGGTGCCATGGTGGCAGTCGATGTCGCCGACGTTCAGCCCGCGATCGAGCAGGCGCTGGCGCAGGGCAAACAGGTTGTTTTCGATGAGTTCGGCGGTGTATGGCCGTTCGGCCCACAGTTGGCTGGACAGGCTGCCGGCGATCAGTTGCGCCTGAATCTGCATCGGCCCGAGCGGTTCCATGTCGAACGCCAGATCGACGCGCCACAGTTGCTGCTTGGGCTCGCGCTCGTCGCGGCGTTCGTTGGGTTGCGGTTCTCGCTCCGGCGCTTCTTCACGCTGAAACTTGACCTGCAACGGCACGATGTCCTGCAGATTGCGCATGGGAATTTCCAGTTGCCAGGTGCTGAGCAGGCGCCCATCGTCGGTGACGCCGGTCTGCTCCAGGCTCGACAGCTGATGGCTTTGCAGGCGCGAAACAGCGGCAGCAGCGAGGCGCAACAACTGTTCCAGATCGCCTTCGCCGTCCAGACTTTGCAGCAGGCGGTCGGGCAGCGGGAAGCTGCTCGGTACAGGTTTGGCGCTGACCTGGCCGAGCATGCCGAGGGCGTTACGGACGAAACTCGGCAGCGCTTGCGCCAGGGTGTTGGCGGCGATGATTGCGTTGAAACTGGTGCTGCTCGGCAAACCGGGGGTCAGTTGTGCGATCAGCTTGAGCAGATCGGCTTTCATGTCCGGTGCCAGCGTCGGGTTCTGCCCGGTCAGCAGTTTGCCTTCGAGGAACACGCCGCTGTTGGCCAGGGCAAGGGCCACGCCTTTGGCGGTGCTCAGTTGTTGCACGTCCGGGAGGCTGGCAAGGAGCTTGTCGACCACCGCGCGTAGATCCGCAGAGGTTTGGTCGGTGGCGGGTGGCAGGTTTTGCAGCGCGTTCAACAACCCGCTCAGCGACGCCTGACGACTTTGCTGGCCGAGCAGTTGCTGACTCACGGCCAGTTGTTCCTGGCGACTGCTCATCGGCAGGAATTTCAGGGTTTGTGCGTCTTCGACCAACGCCGACAGCAAAGTGCCGATGCGCAGCGGCTGCGGGCTGTCGATGGTCAGTGTGCTGCCGCTCTGCGCGGTGTTGAGCAAACTGACCAGCGAGCGGAACACCGCTGCCTGCCCCGGCGTCTGCGGCAGCGCCTGCGAGGTCAGCACCTTGCCTTGCAGCAGGGTGCCGACCGGCAATTGTGCGGTGTCGATGCGGGTGAGGGCGGCGACGCTGTTGGCAATGGCTTGTTGCACAGTAATCGCCAGATTGCCCGCCGAGGGCTGAGTGATCGCCAGACTGGTGCCTTGGGGTAGCGGCAGATTGCTGGTCGCTTGCACGGTGGTCTGACGTCCGCCGTCGACGGTCACCTTGAGCAATAACTGAAAAGTCTGATCCGCCTGCTTGAGCGATAACACCTCGGCCTTGGCGCTTTGCCCGGCGCCGATCAGGCCTTCGACCGGGGTCAGCAGCTTGAGCAGCTCACCGACCTGCGGGCGAACGGTCGCCGGGGGGGTGGGCGGGAGCGGGAGGATGTTTATTTCGCCTGTCATACGCGGACACAACCTGAGGAAAATGCACTCTTGAGAGTAAGGCACGACATGTATAATGCCGCCCGTCTTGCGCTTCGAATAAAAAACATAGCAATTGTTTGACCCAGCTCTCTAGATCGAGCCGTCAATGCATCTATGCTGCATCTCTTTAACGGCCGCGCCAGAGCCGACTTGAACCGTATAAGGCCCGTGATCCCTTGACCAGTCCTGTCCTGCAAACCGTTGCCCTCGCGTGTGAACGTGATCTGCGGCTGCTCTTCGAAAACCTCGAATTGAGACTCGCCAGTGGCGATATGGTGCAGATCAGCGGGCCCAACGGCAGCGGCAAGACCAGCCTGTTGCGTCTGCTTTCAGGGCTGATGCAGCCGACCGCCGGGCACGTCCTGCTCAATGGCCAGCCGCTGACCGAACAACGTAGCGAACTCGCACGCAACCTGCTGTGGATCGGCCACGCCGCCGGGATCAAGGATCTACTGACCCCGGAAGAGAACCTGTCGTGGCTCTGCGCCCTGCATCATCCCGCCGAACGCGAGGCCATCTGGCAAGCGCTGGCAGCTGTAGGATTGCGCGGTTTCGAAGATGTTCCCTGCCACAGCCTTTCCGCCGGCCAGCAACGCCGCGTGGCGCTGGCGCGCTTGTATCTGGACAGCCCGCCGCTGTGGATTCTCGATGAACCGTTCACCGCCCTCGACAAACAGGGTGTGGCGCAGCTCGAAGAGCATCTGGCTGGACACTGCGAACGCGGTGGCCTGGTGGTGTTGACCACGCATCACACGCTGAGCCGGATGCCGGCCGGTTATCGCGATATCGATCTGGGGAACTGGGCAGTATGAGTGTGTTTGGCCTGCTGGTTGCCCGTGAATCCCGACTGCTGTTTCGCCGCCCGGCGGAACTGGCCAATCCGCTGATTTTCTTCGCCATCGTCATCGCGTTGTTCCCGCTGGCCGTCGGCCCGGAAACTCAAGTGTTGCAAAACCTGTCCCCCGGGTTAGTCTGGGTGGCGGCGCTGTTGTCGGTCCTGCTCTCACTGGACGGGCTGTTCCGCAGTGATTTCGAAGACGGATCCCTGGAACAGTGGGTCCTTTCGTCGCACCCGTTGCCACTTCTGGTCTTGGCCAAGGTGCTGGCACACTGGCTTTTCTCCGGTCTTGCGCTGGTTTTGCTCTCACCGTTGCTGGCGTTGATGCTCGGTTTACCTGCCGCCTGCCTGCCGGTTTTGCTGTTTTCGTTGCTGCTGGGAACACCGGTGTTGAGCTTACTCGGCGCGGTGGGCGCGGCACTGACGGTCGGTTTGAAACGTGGCGGCCTGTTGCTGGCGCTGCTGATTCTGCCGTTGTACATCCCGGTGTTGATCCTCGGCAGTGGCGCTTTGCAGGCAGCCCTCCAAGGCATGCCGGCGACCGGGTATCTGCTGTGGCTTGGTAGCCTGACCGCTCTGGCGATCACCCTGACACCGTTTGCAATAGCTGCTGGCCTGAAGATCAGCGTCGGCGAATAATGAGGTCTGGTTAAAATTTAACCAGCAAAGACCCTGAGACTGCTCACACCGATGAGCGGCACCCGTGATGGAAACAGTATGAACTGGACCTGGTTTCACAAGCTCGGCTCGCCCAAGTGGTTCTACGGCATCAGCAGCAAGTTCTTGCCATGGCTGAGCATCGCAGCGTTGCTGCTGATCGGCGTCGGCGTAATTTGGGGCCTGGCCTTCGCGCCGCCGGATTATCAGCAAGGCAACAGCTTTCGCATCATCTATATCCACGTACCCGCCGCGATGCTCGCTCAGTCGATCTACGTGATGCTGGCGGTGTGCGGTGTGGTCGGGCTGGTGTGGAAGATGAAACTGGCCGACGTCGCCCTGCAATGCGCTGCTCCGATCGGCGCGTGGATGACCGCCGTGGCGCTGGTCACCGGGGCGATCTGGGGCAAACCGACCTGGGGTTCGTGGTGGGTCTGGGATGCGCGCCTGACCTCGATGCTGATTCTGCTGTTCCTGTATTTCGGCGTGATCGCGCTGGGCAATGCCATCAGCAACCGTGACAGTGCCGCCAAGGCCTGTGCGGTATTGGCCATCGTCGGCGTGATCAACATCCCGATCATCAAATACTCGGTGGAGTGGTGGAACACCCTGCACCAGGGCGCGACCTTCACCCTGACTGAAAAACCGGCAATGCCTGCCGAAATGTGGCTGCCACTGCTGCTGACGGTGCTGGGTTTCTACTGCTTCTTCGGCGCCGTGCTGTTGCTGCGCATGCGTCTTGAAGTGCTTAAGCGTGAGGCCCGCGCCAGTTGGGTGAAAGAAGAAGTGCAGCACAGTCTGGAGGCCGCTCGATGAGTTTTGCTTCATTCGGCGACTTCCTCGCCATGGGCCATCATGGCCTGTATGTCTGGTCGGCCTACGGCATCTGTCTGGCGGTGCTGATCCTCAACGTGGTGGCGCCGATCGCGGCCCGCAAGCGCTATCTGCAACAAGAGGCGCGTCGTCTGCGCCGGGAGAACGGCAAGTGAATCCGCTGCGCAAGAAACGTCTGATCATCATTCTGGCCATTCTGGTCGGGGTCGGCGCTGCCGTCGGCCTGGCGCTCAGCGCCCTGCAGCAGAACATCAATCTGTTCTACACCCCGACCCAGATTGCCAACGGCGAAGCGCCGCAAGACACGCGCATCCGCGCTGGCGGCATGGTCGAGAAGGGTTCGCTGCAACGCTCGCCGGATTCGCTCGACGTCAAATTCGTCGTCACCGACTTCAACAAATCCGTGACCATCACCTATCGCGGCATCCTCCCGGACTTGTTCCGCGAAGGGCAGGGCATTGTCGCCCTCGGCAAGCTCAACGCCGATGGCGTGGTGGTGGCCGATGAAGTGCTGGCCAAGCACGACGAGAAGTACATGCCACCGGAAGTGACCAAAGCCTTGAAAGACAGTGGTCAATCGGCACCAACGCCTGCGAAGGAGGGTTGATCGATGACGTCGACGATTTTTATTCCTGAGCTCGGCCATCTGGCGATGATTCTGGCCCTGTGTTTTGCCCTGGTGCAGGCCGTGGTGCCATTGGTCGGTGCTTGGCGTGGCGACCGTTTCTGGATGAGCCTGGCCCAGCCGGCAGCGTGGGGCCAGTTTGCTTTTCTGCTGTTCGCGTTCGGCATTCTGACCTACGCGTTCATGACCGATGACTTCTCCGTCGCGTATGTGGCGAACAACTCCAATACCGCGTTGCCGTGGTATTACAAATTCAGCGCGGTGTGGGGCGCCCACGAAGGTTCGTTGCTGCTGTGGGCACTGATTCTCGGTGGCTGGACCTTTGCCGTGTCGGTGTTCTCGCGGCAGTTGCCGCAAGTCATGCTCGCTCGTGTACTGGCGGTGATGGGCATGATCAGCACCGGTTTCCTGCTGTTTCTGATCCTGACGTCCAACCCGTTCAAACGCATCCTGCCGCAAATGCCCAGCAATGGCGCCGACTTGAATCCGTTGTTGCAAGACATCGGCCTGATCGTGCATCCGCCGATGTTGTACATGGGTTATGTCGGCTTTTCGGTGGCGTTCGCTTTTGCCATCGCGGCATTGATGGGCGGTCGCCTTGATGCGGCGTGGGCACGCTGGTCGCGTCCATGGACCATCGTCGCCTGGGCCTTCCTCGGCATCGGCATTACCCTCGGTTCGTGGTGGGCCTATTACGAACTCGGCTGGGGCGGTTGGTGGTTCTGGGACCCGGTGGAGAACGCCTCGTTCATGCCTTGGCTGGTCGGCACCGCGCTGATTCACTCGCTGGCGGTCACGGAAAAACGTGGCGTGTTCAAGAGCTGGACGGTGTTGCTGGCGATTGCCGCGTTCTCGCTGAGCCTGCTCGGCACCTTCCTCGTGCGTTCCGGCGTGCTGACCTCGGTGCATGCGTTTGCCTCTGACCCGGAGCGCGGCGTGTTCATCCTGATCTTCCTGTTGTTTGTGGTCGGCGGCTCGCTGACGCTGTTCGCCCTGCGCGCACCAGTAGTCAAGAGTCAGGTCGGTTTCAACCTGTGGTCGCGGGAAACCCTGCTGCTGGGTAACAACCTGGTACTGGTCGTTGCTGCATCGATGATCCTGCTCGGCACGCTCTATCCACTGATTCTCGATGCCCTGAGCGGCGCCAAGATGTCGGTTGGCCCGCCGTACTTCAACGCGCTGTTCATCCCGTTGATGGGATTGCTGATGGTGGTGATGGCGATCGGCGTGATCGTGCGCTGGAAAGACACGCCGGTGAAATGGCTGGCCGGCATGCTGACCCCGGTATTGCTCGGCAGCGTCGCGCTGGCCGTGGTGGCTGGTGTCGCTTACGGCGATTTCAACTGGGCAGTGATCGCGACCTTCCTGCTCGCCGCGTGGGTGTTGCTCGCCGGTGCGCGCGACATTGTCGACAAGACTCGCCACAAAGGTTTGATCAAAGGTCTGCCGACGCTGACTCGCAGCTATTGGGGCATGCAGATCGCCCACCTCGGCATCGCCGTGTGTGCGTTGGGCGTGGTGTTGTCGAGCCAGAACAGTGCCGAGCGCGATCTGCGTCTGGCGCCGGGCGAGTCGATGGACTTGGCCGGATATCACTTCATCTTTGAAGGCGCCAAGCACTTCGAAGGGCCGAACTTCACCTCCGACAAGGGCACCATTCGGGTGATCCGCGACGGCAAGGAAATCAGCGTGCTGCACCCGGAAAAACGCCTGTATACCGTGCAGAGTTCGATGATGACCGAAGCCGGGATCGACGCTGGTTTCACTCGCGACCTCTACGTTGCCCTCGGCGAGCCGCTGGACAATGGCGCATGGGCGGTGCGCGTGCACGTCAAACCGTTTGTGCGCTGGATCTGGTTCGGCGGTTTGCTCACAGGTTTGGGTGGTTTGCTGGCGGCGCTGGATCGACGTTATCGGGTCAAGGTGAAAGCCAAGGTGCGTGAAGCACTGGGCATGACGGGAGCGGCTGCATGAGACGTTGGTTGATGCTGGTGCCACTGGCGATTTTCCTGCTGGTGGCGGTATTTCTTTATCGCGGTCTGTACCTCGATCCGGCGGAACTGCCGTCGGCGATGATCAACAAGCCGTTCCCGGAGTTTTCGTTGCCGGCAGTGCAGGGCGACAAGACCCTGACCAAGGCTGACATTCTCGGCAAACCGGCGCTGGTCAATGTCTGGGGCACCTGGTGCATTTCCTGCCGGGTCGAGCATCCGGTGCTGAACAAACTCGCCGAGCGTGGCGTGGTGATCTACGGCATCAACTACAAAGACACCAACGCCGATGCCTTGAAGTGGCTGGCCGAGTTCCACAATCCGTATGCGCTGGATATCCGCGACGAAGAGGGCTCGCTGGGCCTCAATCTGGGTGTGTACGGTGCACCGGAAACCTTCTTCATCGACGCCAAGGGCATCATTCGTGACAAGTACGTTGGCGTGATCGACGAGCAGGTCTGGCGCGAAAAACTCGCCGCCAAGTATCAGGCGCTGGTCGACGAGGCCAAGCCATGAAGCGCTTTCTGGCTGCCGTGGTTTTGGGCTTGAGTCTGGCCGGCGTCGCCCATGCCGCGATCGATACGTATGAGTTCGCCAAAGAAGGTGATCGCGAGCGTTTCCGTGAACTGACCAAGGAACTGCGCTGCCCCAAGTGCCAGAACCAGGACATCGCCGACTCCAACGCGCCGATTGCCGCGGACCTGCGTAAAGAGATTTTCCGCATGCTCGGCGAGGGCAAGGACAACCAGCAGATCATCGATTTCATGGTTGATCGCTACGGTGATTTCGTCCGCTACAAACCGGCGCTCAACGCCAAGACCGCACTGCTGTGGTTCGGCCCGGCCGGGCTGTTGCTCGGTGGTTTGGTGGTGATCGCGGTGATTGTCCGTCGTCGTCGCGGCCAGCGCGCCGAAACCCCGCAAGCGCTGTCCAGCGAAGAGCGTCAGCGCCTCGACCAACTGTTGGATAAAAACCAAGAATGATTGATTTCTGGCTTGCCGCAGGGCTGTTGCTTCTGGTCGCCCTGAGTTTTCTGCTGATCCCGGTTTTGCGTGAGCGTCGCGCCCAGCGTGAAGAGGATCGCACTGCCCTGAACGTCGCGCTGTATCAGGAGCGTGTCGCCGAGTTGCAATCGCAACAGGCTGAAGGTGTACTCGACGCGGCACAAATGGACAGCGGCCGTGCCGAGGCGGCGCGTGAGTTGCTGGCGGATACCGAAGGCGTTGCCGCACCGCGTGTGTCCAAGCTGGGTAAACCCTTGCCGTTGTTGGCGGCTGTGCTGGTTCCGGTGTTGGGCCTGGGTCTCTATCTGCATTTCGGCGCTGCCGACAAAGTCGAACTGACCCGCGAATTCGCCCAGGCACCGCAGTCCATGGAAGAGATGACCCAGCGTCTGGAACGTGCTGTCGCGGCGCAACCGGACTCTGCGGAAGGCCTGTATTTCCTCGGTCGTACTTACATGGCTCAGGAGCGTCCGGCGGACGCAGCGAAGATGTTTGAACGCGCCGCGAATCTGGCCGGTCGTCAACCGGAACTGCTCGGCCAGTGGGCGCAGGCGCAGTATTTTGCTGATGGCAAAAAGTGGTCGGCGAAGATTCAGGCCCTGACTGACGAGGCGCTGAAGGCCGATCCGAAAGAGGTCACCAGCCTTGGTCTGCTCGGCATCGCTGCGTTCGAAGGCGAGCGTTATCAGGAAGCCATCGATTACTGGAACCGCTTGCTGGCGCAATTGCCGCCGGACGACAACTCCCGCGCCGCGCTGCAAGGCGGGATCAAACGCGCCGCCGAGCGTCTGGAAGCCAGCGGTGGCAAGGTTGCTCAGGCGCCCGTAGCCGCGAAAGCCGCGCTCTTGAAAGTCAGCGTCAATCTGGCCAGCGAACTCAGAAGCAAAGTGCAACCGGGTGACAGCGTGTTTATCTTCGCCCGCGCCACCTCTGGCCCGCCGGCACCGCTGGCCGCCAAGCGTCTAACCGTGGCCGATCTACCGGTGACCGTCGAACTGGGCGATGCCGACGCAATGATGCCGCAGTTGAAACTGTCGAACTTCCCTGAAGTCCAACTGGTTGCGCGCATCTCACGGGCTGGTCAACCGACCGCCGGTGAGTGGGTCGGTCGCAGCGGCCCTCTGGCCAGCAGCACCACTGCGCTACAAAAACTGACCATCGACAGCCCGGACAAATAGCCGGACACAACAGGAAAGCACCGCCATGCACACCATCGCCCGAATCACAGTCCTCACACTGGCCCTGGGCTTGAGTGCATGTGCGGTGCAACGACCGGAACCGACGACCAACCTGCCGCCGATTCCGCCGTCACAACCGAGCCCGACGCCGTCGACCTCGCCAACCCCGGGCAAAAGCATCCCGGCGAAACCGGCAAAACCCGTCCCGCGCACCTCAGCCAGCTTCGCCCCACCACCGGGCGGCAACAGCCACTGGGACCAGAAACTCGGCGTCTACGTCCTCGACGACCAGACCAACACCTTCTACCGCCAGCGCACCTACTACCGCTGGAACAACGGCTGGAGCCGCTCCGTCAGCCCCAATGGCCCGTGGGAAGACACCAACATCCACGGCGTGCCACCGGGATTGGGCAAGCAGTTCGGGCAGTGAATGCAAACGGCGATCTTCGGATCGCCGTTTTGCTGTGTGCCTGTTGGGTTCGCACAGAAATTGCTCAAGGAAGTGCTGCGTAAAGCTCAGGATCTAGCGTTTCAATCACACTCTGTAAAACAACCGGACGTCGCTCTGTGGATTTTCGTGCTTGAGTAAAGATAACTCTAGGGTTACTTTTAATGGGCCGGGGCAAGGAGGCGATTGGTGCAAAGCAGGTTATTGATCAAGGAGCTGGAGGAGGCGGGTTGGACGCTGGACCGGATTACCGGCAGTCATCACATTTTCAGGCACCGTTACAACCCTTACACGATTCCCGTTCCTCATCCGAAAAAGGATTTGCCGTTGGGGACAGTCAAAAGCATCAGGAGACGTGCCGGGTTGTACAACCCGCCAGCCAGTTTCGAAGGAGATCCATAATGCAATATCCAATCTGTATCGAGTGGGGAGACGAGAACACTGCCATCGGTATTCAGATCCCCGATATTCCCGGCGCCGTTACAGCAGGGGATAGCTTTGAAGATGCCTACAAGGCGGCAGTTGAAGTCGCCCACATCATGCTGCAGGAGATTGCGGCGGACGGGGAGTCGATTCCTATGCCGACTTCGGCATCCGCTCATCGCAGTAATCCGGACTTTGCCGACATGGGATGGGGCATGCTCGAGCTGGACATTTCGCCCTATCTCGGCAAGACCGAGAAGGTCAACGTAACGCTGCCCGGTTATGTGATTCAGCGCATCGATCGTTATGTGCGCGAACACAACGTCAAAAGCCGCTCCTCCTTTCTGGCAGACGCGGCGATGGAGAAACTGGTTCGCTATTAAGCTTCATCGCTCCTCCAGGTTCAATCAATAACCTGTGGGAGCGAGCCTGCTCGCGAAGCTTTTGGCGCCTTATGCCGTCGCCAATGAACCACGCTGCGAAACACTCAAAAACCGCAACAACGCCAACAGCGGGAACGCACTTCCCACAATCACGATCCACAACCAGCCGCCATGTTCATACACCGCACTGGCCACCGACGAGCCGAAGGCGCCGCCTATGAAGATGCTGGTCATGTACAGCGCGTTCAAGCGACCACGGCTTTTCGCATCCAGCGAATAGACCGCACGCTGGCCGAGGACCATGTTCATCTGTACGCAGAAATCGAGGACCACGCCGGTCACGGCCAGACCGATCACGCTGTAGGCCGGGTGGATGAAGGCGGGCAGGAAGCTCAGGCTGGCGAAGACCATGGCCAGCAGCGAGGCGATGCGGGTGTGGCCAGCGTCAGCCAGACGTCCGCTGATTGGCGCGGCGATGGCACCGATGGCGCCGACCAAGGCGAAGATCGCGATCTCGCTTTGCGACAGACCATGGTTACGCGCCAGTTCCAGCGGCACGGCAGTCCAGAACAGGCTGAACGTGGCGAACATGCAGCCCTGGTAAAACGCCCGTTGGCGCAGTAACGGTTGCTGGCGCAGCAACGTCCACAGCGAACCGATCAGTTGGCCGTAGGTGGCGCTATGATCCGGTTGGCGCTTGGGCACCGTCAACGCCAGTACCACGCTGATCGCCGCCATCAGTGCGGCAGCAATCATGAACATCGCGCGCCAACCCAAATGGTCGGCGACCACGCTCGACACCGGCCGTGCCAGCAAAATACCCAGCAGCAGACCGCCCATGATCCCGCCGACCACTCGGCCACGGGATTCTTCCGGCGCCAAGTGTGCCGCCAAAGGAATCAGAATCTGCACCGACACCGAACTGAAGCCCACCAACAACGAGATCAGCAGAAACACATTCGGCTGATCGGTAAACGCCGCCGCCAACAGGCTGGCAATCGCCACCACGGTGGTGATGATCATCAACCGGCGGTTCTCCAGCAGATCACCCAGCGGCACCAGAAAGAACAGGCCCAGCGCATAGCCAATCTGCGTCAGCGAGACGATGAAGCTGGCCATGGTGTCGCTCAGGCCGATATCGGGCGCGATGAGGCCGATGATCGGCTGTGCGTAGTAGATGTTGGCAACGATGGCGCCGCAGCAAAAGGCGAACAGCAGCACCATGCCTCGGGTCATTGCGTGAGTGGTGGTGGTCATAAGGTTTCTCGATCCAGCGAAAGAATGCGCTAAGGCTATGGGGCAAACCGGATGGGCAGAAGACGCCTTCGGTTGATATCAGTTATTCCGTTGCGCAATGACGGGGTGCTAGCGGCGTGTCATCCATCGGCGGACCTTGCGTCCGACCGTTGCGGGTCGATGATACATTCACTTACATCCTGTTCGATAGCGTGCTTATGTTTGCATTGGCTTGTTCAACATTCATGACCGGAGGATTGCAATGTTTCGACAGACGCTTCGCCACACCGCAACGATTGCCCTGATCAGCCTGCTCGGCGCGATGAGCGCACAGGCCGCCGACGCACCGGGGATGCGCCTCGGCGTGCGCGGCGAGATCACCGGGGTCAGCGCCGACAGCCTCAAAGTCCACGTCAACAGCGGTGAGAACGTGGTGATCCAGTTGACTGGTGACACCAAAGTTCGCGCGGTCACCCTGGCCAATATCGAGGACATCAAACCCGGCAGTTACATTGGTTCGGCGGCGATGCCTCAGGAGGATGGAACGCTCAAGGCACTGGAGGTGCATGTGTTTCCGCCGGAACTGGCGGGCAGCGGCGACGGCCATCGGTCGTTCGATCTGGCCAAGGGCAGCAGCATGACCAATGGCAGCGTCGGCGACCTGGTGGTGAGCAACGGGCGGGTGCTGACGGTGAACTACAAGGGCGGGCAGCAGAAGATTCTAGTGCCGGAGGATGTGCCGATCGTCAATCTGGTGCCCGGGGATCGGAGTTTGCTGAAGGTTGGGGTGAAGATTGTTACGTTCGTCACGCAGAGTGCGGATGGCACGCTGACGGCGCAGTCGATTTCTGCGGGTAAGGATGGGGTGACGCCGCCGATGTAAAAGCCCCTCACCCTAACCCTCTCCCAAAAGGAGAGGGGACTGATTGGGGGATGCTTGAGAGGTACACCGACCTGAACGTGCTGTGGTGAATCCATAATCGATAAGGTCTTTCAGGTCGATGTAATTCGCCAGACACCTCGGTTGGCTCCCTCTCCCTCCGGGAGAGGGCTGGGGTGAGGGTAAGGCGGCCACAAAAAAGGCGACCACTGTGGGTCGCCTTTTTATGTCAGCTCAAGCCTTACTGCCCGCTATAAATCTGATCGAAAACCCCACCATCATTGAAGTGAGTCTTCTGCACCGTACGCCAGTCACCAAACGTTTTCTCCACCGAAAGGAAATCAACTTTCGGGAAACGATCGGTGTACTTCGCCAGCACCGCCGGATCACGCGGACGCAGGTAGTTTGCCGCCGCAATCTCCTGACCTTCCGGCGACCACAGGTACTTCAGGTACTCATCCGCCGCTGCACGCGAGCCTTTCTTGTCGACCACTTTGTCGACCACCGATACCGGCGGCTCAGCCTCAGCCGAAACGCTCGGGTAAACCACTTCGAACTGATCACGACCAAACTCGCGGGCAATCATCTCCGCTTCGTTTTCGAAGGTCACCAGCACGTCGCCGATCTGGTTGGTCATGAAGGTCGTGGTGGCGGCGCGGCCACCGGTATCCAGCACCGGCGCTTGCTTGAACAGTTTGCCGACGAAGTCTTTGGCCTTGTTTTCGTCGCCACCGTTCTTCAGCACATAACCCCAGGCCGACAGGTAGGTGTAGCGGCCATTGCCCGAGGTTTTCGGGTTTGGCACGATCACTTGCACGCCATCCTTGAGCAGATCCGGCCAGTCTTTCAGGGCTTTCGGGTTGCCTTTGCGCACGATGAATACGGTGGCCGAGGTGAACGGTGCGCTGTTGTTCGGCAGACGCGTGACCCAATTCTCCGGGACCAGTTTACCGTTGTCGGCGAGGGCGTTGATGTCGGTGGCCATGTTCATGGTGATGACGTCAGCCGGCAGGCCATCGATCACCGAACGCGCTTGCTTGCTCGAGCCGCCGAAGGACATCTGTACGGTGATGTTTTCGTTGTGCTCGGCTTGCCAGTGTTTCTGGAACGCAGTGTTGTAGTCCTTGTAGAAATCGCGCATCACGTCGTAGGAAACGTTGAGCAGCGTCGGGGCTGCCTGAGCGATGTTGGCCAAGGCCAGGCCGGCGGCGAGAAGTGAGGCGCCAAAGAGTTTTTTCACTGCGCATTCCTTGTTGTCTATTTATGTAGGAGCTGCCGAAGGCTCGGGCCGCGTTCGGACGATCTTTTGATTTTGTTTTTACAACATCAAGATCAAAAGATCGCAGCCTGCGGCAGCTCCTACAGGTTCGGGGGTGATGTTCAATTGCCACTGACTATAACGGCGCGCGCATAGTCGTTTAAAGATTAAAAAGCTCTTTGCTTATTCCAGTTTCTTAAACAGCGCATTGCCGCATCGCGAGCAAAACGCGGCGCCATGTTCATGGCTGTTTTTCTTGCACACCGGGCAATCGTGTTGCAGCTGTTCGCCGCGCATGGCGTTGGCCAGTTCGGCGGTGAAAATCCCGGTCGGCACGGCGATGATCGAGTAACCGGTGATCATCACCAGCGACGAAATCACCTGGCCCAGCGGGGTCTTCGGCACGATGTCACCGAAGCCCACGGTGGTCAGCGTGACGATCGCCCAATAGATGCCTTTGGGAATGCTGGTGAAGCCATGCTCGGGGCCTTCGATCACATACATCAAGGTGCCGAACACCGTCACCAGGGTGCAGACGCTGACCAGAAACACCACGATCTTCTGCTTGCTGCCGCGCAGCGCCGACATTAGATAATTGGCTTGCTTGAGGTACGGGCTGAGCTTGAGCACGCGGAAAATCCGCAGCATGCGGATGATCCGGATAATCAGCAGGTACTGCGCATCGCTGTAATACAGGGCGAGGATGCCCGGCACGATCGCCAGCAAATCCACCAGCCCGTAAAAGCTGAAGGCGTAGCGCAACGGCTTGGGCGAGCAGTACAGACGCAGGATGTACTCGCCGAGAAAGATGATCGTGAAGCCCCACTCGATGTAGGCCAGCACGTCGGCATAGTTCTGGTGAATGCTGTCGATACTGTCGAGCATCACGATCACCAGACTGGCGAGGATGATCAACAGCAGGATGCCGTCGAAGCGACGCCCGGCGCGGGTGTCGCTCTGGAAAATCATCACGTAAAGCCGTTCGCGCCAACTGTTGCTGCTGTCCATGGATAACGCCTGAATCGAAGATCAGCGCAGCCTAGGTTGATTCTCCCCATGAGCGCAAGGCGCACGCCCGACGCTGGCTTTGCCGAGCATCTGAATCCCGGCGCGGATCAGCCAGCCGGCGAGGATGAACGGCGCGGTCAACGTGGCGAGGCCGACGGCGGCAAACAGCGGTGTAACCAGCAGCGCTAACACGATGCCGACCAGCGGCAGCCACGGTTGTTGGCGTTGCGCGGAGAAGGCGAGGGCGGCGAGCACGGCGTTATAGCTGCCGAGGCCTAAAAGTGCAGCGCTGGTTTCGTGGTGTAGCAGACTGGAGCCGAGGCCGATCGCCGACGCCAGCAGCGCCCAGCAGAATGCACGGCGATCAGCGATCAGCAAACCGACGGCGATCAATGCGCCGGCCAGTGGATGACCGAGGAACATCACCTGACCCAAGCCGCGCAGTTCAGCGGCGAGCAGGTTCAGCGTGTTCATCTCGATGTGCGCCATCGGCGCCGACGGCTCGGCGAACAGTAGCAGGATCCAGCTCATGGCCACGAACGGTGAGGTGTAGGCCGGTATGGAGCGGCTGCTGTAGACGTGTTTGAGCCATTGCTGCGTGACCATTGCGCTCAAGCCGCCAGCGGCAAGAATCAGCGGTGGCAGCATTGGCGACCAGGGGAAATACAGGCTCAGCAGCAGGCCGAGCAGCACGCCGTTGTAGCTGAACAGTCCGGCCTGGCGATCAGCCTTGGCGTAGTTGCGCCGTTGTGCGGTGAGCAAACCGGCGACGGCACCGAGCAGCGCACCGGCGAACAGCACCGGCGCGGTCAGCAGGATCGCCAACAGGCACAGCAGGCCGCACAGCGGATGGCGCTGGAGGAATATTTGACTGAAACCGTTGAGCAAAGCCTCGGCCCAGTCGGGGCAGTGGGTGTTGAAGTGATTGGCAGGCATGGCATGTCATTCGATACTGATCGTTCCCACGCTCTGCGTGGGAATGCCTCATAGGACGCTCTGCGTCTGCTCTTGGGACGCAGAGCGTCCCGGGCCGCATTCCCACGCGGAGCGTGGGAACGATCATGGTGGGCGGTTAAATCAATGTTTCGATCCGCAGCGAGTTAGTCGACCCAGGCTGCCCGAACGGCACCCCCGCAGTGATCAGCAGTGTGTCGCCGCGCTCGGCCATACCCTGCGCCTGGGCGATTTCCAGCGCGGTGGAGCAAACCTCATCGACCTGACGCAGGCGATCGTTGACCACCGAATGAATGCCCCACGCCACGCTCAAACGCCGTGCGGTCTGCAGGTTCGGCGTCAGGTTGAGGATCGGCGCTTTCGGCCGTTCCCGCGCTGCACGCAAACTCGACGCACCGGACTCGCTGTAGTTGACCAGCACCGCCACCGGCAGCACGTTGCTGATACGACGAATCGCGCAGCTGATCGCATCGGAAACGGTCGCTTCAGCTTTCGGCCGGCTGACGTCGAGTTGGGTCTGATAATCCGGGCCGTTTTCCACCTGGCGAATGATCTTGCTCATCATCTGCACCGCTTCGAGCGGGTATTCACCGGACGCGGTTTCCGCCGACAGCATCACCGCATCGGCGCCTTCGGCCACGGCGTTGGCAACGTCAGTCACTTCGGCGCGGGTCGGGGCAGGGGAGAAGCGCATCGACTCAAGCATCTGCGTCGCCACCACCACCGGTTTGCCGAGTTCGCGGCAGGTGGTGATGATGTTCTTCTGAATCTGCGGCACGCTTTCGGCCGGCACTTCAACGCCGAGATCGCCACGGGCAACCATGATCGCGTCGCTCAGTTCAGCGATTTCGCGCAGTTGCTCAACGGCCGAAGGCTTCTCGATTTTCGCCATCAAAAAGGCTTTGTCGCCGATCAATGCGCGGGCTTCGATGATGTCCTGCGGGCGTTGCACAAACGACAGCGCGACCCAGTCCACACCCAGTTCCAGACCGAAGCTCAAGTCACGACGATCCTTGGCAGTCAGTGGGCTGAGGTCGAGCACTGCTTGCGGCACGTTGACGCCTTTGCGATCCGACAACTCGCCGCCGTTGAGCACGGTGGTGTCGATCGCGTCAGCGTATTTGGTGACCACACGCAGACGCAGTTTGCCGTCGTCGAGCAGTAGATCCATGCCGGCTTCCAGCGCGGCAATGATCTCCGGATGCGGCAGATTCACTCGGCGCTCATCGCCCGGTGTTGCGTCCAGATCAAGACGGAACGCCTGACCACGATGCAACTGCACCTTGCCGTCGGCGAACTTGCCGACGCGCAGTTTCGGTCCCTGCAAGTCCATCAGAATGCCCAGCGGGTAGTTGAGCTGGCGCTCGACTTCGCGGATCCACTGATAGCGCTTGGCGTGGTCGGCGTGATCACCGTGGCTGAAGTTCAGGCGGAAGATGTTGACCCCGGCTTCGACCAGTTCACGGATGTCTTCGATGCCATCGACAGCAGGCCCGAGGGTGGCGAGGATTTTGACCTTTTTATCAGGCGTCATGATTTGCAGCTCTCAAGGATCAGGATGGCGCGGAAGTCGTTGACGTTGGTGCGGGTCGGCTCGGTGACGATCAGCGCATCAAGCGCCGCGAAATAGCCGTAGCCGTTGTTGTTATCCAGCTCGTCGCTGGCGCTCAAACCGAGGGCGGCGGCACGGGCGTAGCTGTCCGGGGTCATGATTGCGCCGGCGTTATCTTCCGAGCCGTCGATGCCGTCGGTGTCACCGGCCAAGGCGTAAACCCCGGGCTGGCCTTTGAGGCTGTCGGTGAGGCTAAGGAGGAACTCGGCGTTGCGTCCGCCACGGCCATTGCCGCGCACGGTCACGGTGGTTTCGCCGCCGGAGAGAATCACGCACGGTGCCGCCAATGGCTGGCCGTGATGGATGATCTGGCGGGCGATACCGGCGTGGACCTTTGCCACTTCGCGCGATTCGCCTTCGAGGTCGCCGAGGATCAGCGTGCTGAAACCGGCCTGACGGCATTTCACCGCCGCAGCGTCCAGCGATTGCTGAGGGCGAGCGATCAACTGGAAGTGGCTGCGCGCGAGGCTTGGATCACCGGGTTTGACGGTTTCCGACTCAGGGCTTTGCAGCCAGGTGCGTACCGAAACCGGAATCTCGATGCCGTAGCGTTTGATGATCGCCAGCGCTTCGGCGGAGGTGCTTGGATCGGCCACGGTCGGGCCGGAAGCGATGACCGTGGCGAGGTCGCCCGGTACATCGGAAATCGCGTAGGTGTACACAGTGGCAGGCCAGCAGGCCTTGCCGAGGCGGCCGCCCTTGATCGCCGAGAGGTGCTTGCGCACGCAGTTCATCTCGCCGATGGTCGCGCCGGATTTGAGCAGGGCTTTGTTGATCGATTGCTTGTCGGCGAGGGTGATGCCTTCGGCCGGCAACGCTAGCAGGGCAGAGCCGCCACCGGAGAGCAGGAAGATTACGCGGTCGTCCTCGGTCAGGTTGCTGACCAGTTCCAGCACGCGTTTGGCCACGGCCAGACCGGCAGCGTCCGGTACCGGGTGCGCGGCTTCGACCACTTCGATTTTTTCGCACGGGGCGCCGTGACCGTAACGGGTCACCACCAGGCCTGTGACTTCACCTTCCCAGCAGTGCTCGACCACTTGCGCCATCGCCGCGGCGGCTTTACCGGCGCCGATGACGATCACCCGACCGCTGCGATCAGCAGGCAAATGGGCTTCGAGGACTTGGTTCGGATGAGCCGCGTCGATGGCTGTGGCAAACAGCTCGCGCAGCAGTTGTTGCGGATCGACCGACATGGCGGGCTCCCAATCTTATTGTTCTTGGTTAATGCTGATGATCGTTCCCACGCTCTGCGTGGGAATGCCTCAATGGACGCTCTGCGTCCGCTTCGGCAGGGACGCGGAGCGTCCCGGGCTGCATTCCCACGCAGAGCGTGGGAACGAGCGACGGGGCAGTGGCTTATTTGTTGTCGCGAATCGAGAAGTTGGCCATGTGTTCCAGACCCTTGATCAGCGCCGAGTGGTCCCAGTTGCTGCCACCGATGGCCGCGCAGGTGCTGAACACTTGCTGGGCGTTGGCGGTGTTCGGCAGGTTGATGTTCAGCTCTTTGGCGCCTTGCAGGGCCAGGTTCAGATCCTTCTGGTGCAGGCTGATGCGGAAGCCTGGATCGAAAGTGCCTTTGATCATGCGCTCGCCGTGCACTTCAAGGATCTTCGAGGAGGCGAAACCACCCATCAGTGCTTCACGCACCTTGGCTGGATCGGCACCGTTTTTCGAAGCGAACAGCAGGGCTTCAGCAACGGCCTGAATGTTCAGCGCGACGATGATCTGGTTGGCGACTTTGGCGGTCTGACCGTCGCCATTGCCACCGACCAGGGTGATGTTTTTGCCCATGGCCTGGAACAGCGGCAGCGCGCGTTCGAAGGCATCGGCGTCGCCACCGATCATGATGCTCAGGGTCGCAGCTTTGGCGCCGACTTCACCACCGGACACCGGTGCGTCGAGGTACTGCGCGCCTTTCTCGTTGATCTTGGCGGCGAACGCCTTGGTCGCGGTTGGCGAGATCGAGCTCATGTCGATGACGATTTTGCCTTTGCTCAGGCCTGCGGCAACGCCGTCGGCGCGGAACAGTACGTCGTCGACCTGAGGGGTATCCGGGACCATGACGATGATGAATTCAGCTTCCTGCGCCACTTCGCGCGGGTTGGCCAGGGCGACGGCGCCAGCGGCGACCAGGTCGGCCGGGGCGGCGTCGTGGTGCGCGGACAGGAACAGGCTGTGACCGGCTTTCTGCAGGTTCGAAGCCATTGGGTGGCCCATGATGCCGGTGCCGATAAATCCGATTTTAGCCATGAGAAAATCCTCTTGTTTTTATTGCTGCTTCAAGCAAAAAGGGAGCTGCTTTTATGTAGGAGTGAGCCTGCTCGCGATTCAGGCGCTGAGGTACATCAGGTGTACCGAGGTGAATTCATCGCGAGCAGGCTCACTCCTACAGGGGATCTGCGTCAGATTGCGTTGTGGGTTTTCAGCCAGCCGAGGCCTGCTTCGGTGGTAGTCAGCGGCTTGTACTCGCAACCCACCCAACCCTGATAACCGATGCGATCGAGGTGTTCGAACAGGAACCGATAGTTGATTTCACCAGTGCCTGGTTCGTTGCGCCCCGGGTTGTCCGCGAGCTGCACATGGTTGATCTCGCCCAGGTGCGATTGCAGGGTGCGGGCCAGATCGCCTTCCATGATTTGCATGTGATAGATGTCGTATTGCAGGAACAGATTGGCGCTGCCGACCTGCTCGCGAATCGACAGGGCTTGCGCCGTGTTGTTCAGGTAGAAACCCGGAATGTCGCGGGTGTTGATCGCTTCCATCACCAGTTTGATGCCCGCTGCCTGCAGCTTGTCGGCGGCGTATTTCAGGTTGGCGACGAAGGTCTTTTCCACCGTGGCATCGTCAACGCCTTGCGGACGAATACCGGCCAGGCAGTTGACCTGGGTGTTGCCCAGCACTTGCGCGTAGGCAATCGCCAGATCGACCCCGGCGCGGAACTCTTCGACCCGATCCGGCAGGCACGCGATACCGCGCTCGCCCTTGGCCCAGTCACCGGCCGGCAGGTTGAACAGCACTTGGGTCAGGCCATTGGCGTCGAGCCTGGCCTTGATTTCAGCGGAGCTGAAGTCGTACGGGAACAGGTACTCGACACCGCTGAAACCAGCCTTGGCGGCGGCGTCGAAACGGGCAAGGAAATCCTGTTCGGTGAACAGCATGGACAGGTTGGCTGCGAAACGCGGCATGGTGGTCTCCCGTTCTAGATTCTCGTTCCCACGCTCTGCGTGGGAATGCCTCAATGGACGCTCTGCGTCCGCTTTGGGACGCAGAGCGTCCCGGGCTGCGTTCCCACGCAGAGCGTGGGAACGATCAGCGGTCAGCAGTTAATCGAGCAGCGAAATCGCCGTTGGCGCATCGTTGCCGACCAGCGCCAGGTCTTCGAATTCGTTGACGGCGTTGATCTCGGTGCCCATGGAAATGTTGGTCACACGCTCCAGAATGATCTCGACGATCACTGGCACCTTGAACTCTTCGATCATCTGTTCGGCCTTGCGCAGGGCAGGGGCGATTTCCGAGGGCTCGAATACACGCAGCGCTTTACAGCCGAGGCCTTCAGCCACTGCGACGTGGTCAACACCGTAACCGTTGAGTTCCGGCGCGTTCAGGTTATCGAAGGACAGCTGCACGCAGTAGTCCATTTCGAACCCGCGCTGCGCCTGACGGATCAGACCCAGGTACGAGTTGTTCACCACGACGTGGATGTACGGCAGTTTGAACTGAGCGCCGACCGCCAGTTCTTCGATCATGAACTGGAAGTCATAGTCCCCCGACAGGGCCACGACTTTCCGGCTCGGATCGGCCTTCACCACGCCCAGCGCTGCCGGAATGGTCCAGCCCAACGGACCGGCCTGGCCGCAGTTGATCCAGTGACGCGGCTTGTAGACGTGCAGGAACTGCGCGCCGGCAATCTGCGACAGACCAATGGTGCTGACGTAGCAGGTGTCCTTGCCGAACACCTGGTTCATTTCTTCGTAAACGCGCTGTGGTTTCACCGGCACGTTGTCGAAGTGGGTCTTGCGATGCAGGCTGGCTTTGCGCTGCTGGCAGTCTTGCAGCCAGGCACTGCGGTTTTTCAGCTTGCCGGCGGCTTGCCATTCACGGGCCACTTCGATGAACACGGTCAGTGCAGCAGCGGCGTCGGAAACGATGCCCAGATCCGGCGTGAACACGCGGCCGATCTGCGTGCCTTCGATGTCGACATGGATGAACTTGCGACCTTCGGTGTAAACGTCAACCGAACCGGTGTGACGGTTGGCCCAACGGTTACCGATACCCAACACCACGTCGGATTTCAGCATGGTCGCGTTGCCGTAACGGTGCGACGTCTGCAGACCGACCATACCGACCATCAACGGGTGATCGTCCGGGATGGTGCCCCAGCCCATCAGGGTCGGGATCACCGGGATGCCGGTCAGTTCAGCGAACTCAACCAGCAGATCGCTGGCGTCGGCGTTGATGATGCCGCCGCCGGCCACCAGCAATGGACGCTCAGCCTGATCCAGCAAAGCCAAAGCCTTCTCGACCTGAACGCGGGTCGCGGTCGGTTTGGCCAATGGCAGCGGCTGGTAAGCGTCGATGTCGAATTCGATTTCGGCCATCTGCACGTCGAACGGCAGGTCGATCAGCACCGGGCCAGGACGGCCGGAGCGCATTTCAAAGAACGCTTTCTGGAACGCGTAAGGCACTTGGCCCGGTTCCAGAACAGTGGTCGCCCACTTGGTGACTGGCTTGACGATGCTGGTGATGTCGACAGCCTGGAAGTCTTCCTTGTGCATACGGGCGCGGGGTGCCTGGCCGGTAATGCAGAGGATTGGAATCGAGTCGGCCGAGGCGCTGTAGAGCCCGGTGACCATGTCGGTACCGGCAGGGCCGGAAGTACCGATGCACACGCCGATGTTGCCGGCCTTGGTGCGGGTGTAGCCCTCGGCCATGTGCGAGGCGCCTTCCACGTGGCGAGCAAGGACGTGATCGATGCCACCGACCTTCTGCAAGGCGGAGTACAGCGGGTTGATGGCAGCGCCCGGGATGCCAAAAGCGGTATCAACCCCTTCACGGCGCATCACCAGAACGGCGGCTTCGATTGCTCTCATTTTGCTCATGGTTTTGTGCCTCTTTACGTTTTGTAATTGTATACAAGTGGCTTTGCGCAGAGTGTATTCACGGCGGACGGCGCAGGTCAATCCATTTTCTCAAGCGCCTGTTTCATTCGTCGGAAGCCTGTCTGACTGTGGCTTTTCGTCGCATGTGGCGCTTTTCGAGAATTATTGTATACAAAAAAATAACTCATTGTGTTCTATTTGTTGCATCGGGCTGCGGCAGAAAACCGCAGGCCCACGACTTTCCCTATAACAAAATGAGGACGGCACCATGAGCGCTTTAACCTTGAAAGTCGCAGTCAACCTGGTCAACCAAGCCATCACTGCAGGGCGCGGCATCAACGCCGCGCCGCTGACCATCGCGGTACTCGATACCGGCGGCCACCTGATCACCCTGCAACGCGAAGACGGCGCCAGCCTGCTACGTCCGAACATCGCCATCGGCAAAGCCTGGGGGGCGATTGCCCTGGGTAAAGGCTCACGCCTGCTGGCACTGGATGCACAACAACGCCCGGCGTTTATTGCCGCACTCAACAGCATGGGCCAAGGCAGCGTCGTGCCGGCACCGGGTGGTGTGTTGATTCGGGATCAGGCGGGGAATGTGCTGGGCGCGATCGGCATCAGCGGGGATTTGTCGGATATTGATGAGCAGGTGGCGATCAGGGCGGTGGAGGCGTTGGAGTTGCGGGCGGATGCGGGGGTGGCTGCTTGATCATTAGCGTCTGACCGAAAGTCATCGCTGGCAAGCCAGCTCCCACAAGGTTCTCTGTCGTATTGAGATTTTGTAACCAATACAAAACCCTGTGGGAGCTGGCTTGCCAGCGATGGCGGCTAGACTGACACATCATGAAAAAAGACAGATCCAGCCAAATAGATCGCTGAGGTCTAGCCTTTTGATGAACTCATCATGAAGGGGCAATGGATTGCCTGATCTTCCTGCTTCACATCGCCTGCGAGCCGGCCGCTATGCCGAGCCGAATCGAATCTATTTACTGACTACCAACACACTTGGTCGAGAACCGATCTTTGCCGATTTCGCTTTGGGCAGATTGGTCGTTCATCAGTTTCGTCGTGCGCAAAATCTTGGACTAGCAAAATCACTGGCCTGGGTTGTTATGCCGGATCATTTTCACTGGCTGATCGAACTGGAAAATTGTTCGCTCAAAAAACTGATGCGCGAAACCAAGTCGCTGGTTACGCGGGAAGTGAATATGTCCATCCACCGGAAAGGACCGCTTTGGCAGCAGGGTTTTCACGACCGTGCGCTGCGGCGGGAAGAGGATCTGGTGAAAATGGCGCGATATGTCGTAGCTAACCCTTTACGGGCGGGACTCGTCGAAGAGATTGGCGACTATCCGCTGTGGGATGCAGTCTGGCTTTAACAATTTTGAATGGAGTTGCCTCCATCGCTGGCAAGCCAGCTCCCACAAGGATTTGTGTTGGTTGCTAAATCTGAATTCAACACAAAAACCTGTGGGAGCTGGCTTGCCAGCGATGGCGTCTCCGCAAAACTTCAGTCCGGCTCACACCCCTTCAACACCAACCGGATTATCGTCTGCGCCGCCGCTTCATAATCTGCCTCGTCCAGCTTGTCCTTGCCGGTCACCGCAGAAATCTGCCAGTCAAAGTCGGCGTAGGTCTGGGTTGCGGCCCAGATGCTGAACATCAGGTGATTAGGGTCGATCGGGGCAATTTGCCCGCGGTCGATCCAGCTCTGGATGCAATCGATGTTGTGCTTGGCCTGGCCGTTGAGTTGCTCGACCAGGTCGGCGCTCAGGTGTGGCGCGCCGTGCATGATTTCGCTGGCGAATACTTTCGAGGCGAAGGGCAGGTCGCGGGAGATGCGGATCTTCGAGCGGATGTAGCCGCTCAGCACTTCGCTCGGTACGCCGTCCGGATTGAACGGAGTCGAGGCCTGCAAAATCGGCACGATGATGCTTTCCAATACCTCGCGGTAGAGGTTTTCCTTGGACTTGAAGTAGTAGTAGACATTGGGCTTGGGCAATCCCGCCTTGGCGGCGATGTCGCTGGTTTTGGTCGCAGCGAAGCCCTTGTCGGCAAACTCCTCACTGGCGGCACGCAGGATCAGTTCTTTGTTGCGCTCGCGGATTGTGCTCATAAACCCGGTGGTTCCTTGCCTGTTCTGGCGGTTGCGCATGGTAGCACCGGCCTCGCGCAGCGCTCAAGAATGCCCCGCGTGGTCTAAGGTCGCGTTATGCTTCGCAACATTCATACATAAAAGGAAACAGGATTCATGGCAGGAAGCAGTTTGCTGGTGCTGGTCGACGATATTGCCACCGTGCTGGACGACGTGGCGTTGATGAGCAAAATGGCCGCCAAGAAGACCGCCGGCGTACTCGGCGATGATCTGGCGCTCAACGCCCAGCAGGTCTCCGGCGTGCGTGCCGAACGGGAAATCCCCGTAGTCTGGGCAGTGGCCAAGGGCTCGTTCGTCAACAAACTGATTCTGGTGCCATCGGCGCTGGCGATCAGTGCGTTCGTGCCGTGGTTGGTCACGCCATTGTTGATGGTCGGTGGTGCGTACTTGTGTTTCGAGGGCTTCGAGAAGCTCGCGCACAAGTTTTTGCACAGCGCGGCTGAAGATGAAGCCGAACATGCGCAACTGACTGAGGCGGTAGCGGATCCGGCGACCGATCTGGTGGCGTACGAGAAGGACAAGATCAAAGGCGCGATTCGCACCGACTTCATTCTCTCGGCAGAGATTATCGCAATCACTCTGGGCACCGTGGCAACTGCCTCGCTGACTCAGCAAGTGATTGTCATGTCCGGCATTGCGATTGTGATGACGGTGGGCGTTTATGGCCTGGTGGCGGGCATCGTCAAACTCGACGACCTCGGCCTGTGGCTGACGCAAAAGCCTGGGCAGTTTGCGAAAAAAGTCGGCAGCGCCATTCTCAGCGCCGCGCCATACATGATGAAAACCTTGTCGGTGGTGGGTACGGCGGCGATGTTCCTGGTCGGTGGCGGCATCCTCACCCACGGTGTGCCGGTAGTGCATCACTGGATTGAAGGCGTTGGCGCAGCGGCGGGGAGTGCCGGGTTTGCGGTGCCGATGTTGCTCAATGGTGTGGCGGGGATCATCGCTGGTGCTGTGGTGTTGGCGGTGGTTTCCGTTGTCGGCAAAATCTGGAAAGCCCTGAAAAACTGACATTCAACACAAAACCCTTTGTAGGAGTGAGCCTGCTCGCGATAGCGGTGTGTCAGCACTGCAAATGGTGGCTGGTACACCGCTATCGCGAGCAGGCTCACTCCTACAGTTGATTTGTGTTGTGCCAATAAAAAGGGCCATTCAATTTTCATTGAATGGCCCTTTTTTGTGCCTGCCGTTTTTACTCGGCGATCTGCAACTTACGCGCCTCGGTATACACGTAACGCACCTTCTCGTACTCGAACGGCGAGTTCATCTGGCCGTAGCGGAAGCTGGTCTGGTAGCGCTTGTCGACCGCGCGCAGGGCCCAGATTTCCGGGTGGTTGGAGCTGACTTCCGAGACGTTGAGGAAGTTGATCGCTGATTCGGCGGTGTAATCCACAGCAAGACCGGCGGTGTCGCGGATGTTCGACGGGCCGAGGATTGGCAGCACGAAGTAGGCGCCGCCCGGTACACCGTAGAAGCCCAGGGTCTGGCCGAAGTCTTCGCTCTGGCGCGGCAGGCCCATGGCGGTCGCTGGGTCCCAAAGGCCGGCAATGCCGATGGTGGTGTTGAGCAGCAGGCGCGCGGTGGTTTCCATCGAGCGCTGACCTTTGAACTGCAACAGGCTGTTGACCAGGTTCGGCACGTCACCGAGGTTGTTGAAGAAGTTGCTTACCCCGGTACGCACAAAACTCGGCGTGATGTAGCGATAGCCATCGACCACCGGCAGGAACACCCATTGGTCGAAGCGGTAGTTGAAGTGGTAAACCCGGCGGTTCCACGACTCCAGCGGGTCGTAGACGTTCAGCGCGTTGAGCGTCGAACGCTCGAACTCGCGCTGATCCAGCCCCGGGTTGAACTTGAGTTTGGACAGCGGCTCTTTGAAGCCGTCGCTGTCGACGACGACCGGCGCGTTGGCTTTACTGTTGTCGGCCTGGGCCACGCCTGCGCAGAGGAGCGCTGCCATCAGCAGGAGATATTTAGCCACGGAAGAACTCCAGCATGGCGTCGCTGTTGACGCGGTAGTTAAGGTTGCCGCAATGGCCGCCCAGTGGATAAACGGTCAGGCGATCACCGAATGTTTTACGCAGGAAACCGAGGTCGCCCGGGCCCAGGATTACGTCGTCGGCGTTGTGCATCACGGCGATTTTCGGGCTGTCATGCAGGTAATCCTTCAGCGCATACAGACTGACCTGATCGATCAGTTGCAGCAGGCTGCCGCCGTCCGTGCGCGCACGCCACATCGGGATCACCTGTTCGGTCAGGTAGCAGTCGAAGTCGCACTGCAGCGCACGCTTGAGGAACGGCGTGAGGCTGGTGCCTTCGGTGATCGGGAATTTCGGCGGAGTGATCAGGCCGCGGCGGTTGATCAGATCCGAGGTGAAGGCAATGTCGGCCGCCGAGAAGCGGAACGAGGTGCCAATCAACATCGCCATCTGTTCGTTGGTCAGGTGCTGCTTGGACTGCTGGAAGTCGTAAAGCAGTGCATCGTTGAGGTCGATGTAGCCTTTCTGCTGGAAGTAGCGGGTCAGCTTCGACAGCACCAGTTCATAGAACGTGGTGCTGGTGTTGATGCCTTTCACCTCGGTTTGCACCAACTTGTCGAGGTTGGTCACCGAGGTGTAGAGGTTGACCGGCGGATTGAGCAGCAGGACTTTCTTGAAGTTGAAGCTGCGGCGCGTCTCGTCCAGATGCGCTACGAAGGCGGCATCAAGGGCGCCGAGGCTGTAACCGGTCAGGTAATACTCGGTCACCGGCAGTTTCGGGTTCTGCGCGCGCACAGCCTGCATCACCCGGTACATGTCCTCAGCGTCTTCCTTGGTCACGCCTGGGGTGGCGAAGCGGGAGGCGGCGCTGATGAAGTCGAAACTGGTTGGCGAAGACAGCTGCACAACGTGATAGCCGGCCTTGTAGTAGAGCTTTTTCAGGTATTCGTTGAGGGTGCTGTCATAACGCGCGCCGGTGCCGGCGATCAGGAAGATCAGCGGTGCCGGTTTGTCCTGGGTGGCGATGCGATAGGTGAGTTTTTTCACCGCCCAGAAGTTGTCTGGCAGGATGAACTCTCGCTCCGGGCGCAACGTCAGGCTGCGGTCCGACTGATTGATGTCGTCGTCCAGCGGCAATTCCGGGCGCAAGTCCGGCGGCGTCGTGGCGATGGTCGCCTCGAACGGGTTGGTCAGGGGGTAGCCATAACTGGCGGCATCGATATCCACCGCCAGTGCGGACGCACTCAAAATAAGGCCGCTGAACAGCGCGGCGAAGCGCAAGGAACGGAGCATGACTAGATCCCTTAGAGGAAGGTGCCGAATGAAGTTCGCAGGCTATGACCACCGGGGTTGCGCCAAAGTGCCATGCTGCGGCACCAAACAGGCAGAATTCGGAGTAATAGTAGCTGGACGATACACTTTGCACGCCCTGAATGAATAGTTAACAGTTGTTAGTTCTTGCACACGGCTGGCGGCAGATTAAGCTGGCCGCCGATTTCCGAAGATTGGAGTGTTTCATGTCCCGCCGTTTGCCCGTGATTTTGCTGCTCGTTCTGTTGCCGTTGTGGCTGGCCGCCAGTTATGGCGCGCGTTATGGCTTTATGGAAGACGGAAAGTGGGTGGGCATCTGCGTCGACGAGGCCAGCCGCTGGGAATGTCAGGTGCGGTCGAACCTGGGCTTGATGATTCATTTCAAGGTGTTGGGCTGGACGGCGCTGGGCGCGGCGTTGATCGGGTTTGTATTGCCGGGTCGGGCAGGGTGGTGGCTGGCGGTGCTGGCGCTGGCGGTCGGAGTGCCGGCACTGGCGTTGTACAACACCACGTTTGCGGTGTTTGCGTTGGTGATTGCCGGGTTGCGGTTGGTCCGCGAGTCTCGTACTGCCTGATGGAAAAGATCGCAGCCTGCGGCAGCTCCTACATTGAGATGGCGTACACCTTGTAGGAGCTGCCGAAGGCTGCGATCTTTTGATCTTGCTTTTGATCAGTCCTTGCGAACACGCAGGCAGCGCCACAAAGCAGCCACCATCAACACACTCACCAACGCCCAACCCCATGCCTGCTGATTCTGCAACCCTTCCTGATACAGCTGCGGCGCAATTCCCGCGCCGACAATAAACGTCAGCAACGCAATCTCCCGACGCGGCACGCTGACCGGCCGGCACAGATAAACCAGCGCTGGCAGCACAAACGCCATGCTCGCAAAGCTGCGATAACGCGGATCGAAGACCATCTCCAGCATCATCACGGCTGCGGCAAAACCTGCCGCCGCGACCAGCCATCCTGCGCGGCGCTCCAGCAGATTGAACGCCCGCTCACGCCAGCCAGTACGGGCGCTCAGCGTCAACGCCGCGTGTGCCAATACCAACAGATTTAGCGCCGTCAACAAGCCGACCCACAGCCACTCACTGGCAAACCGCGTGGTTACCCGTGCCAGATCACCCCAGGCGCCAATCGAGCAAGCGGCGAGGGCACCCAGCAGCGGCAACACCAGCGCCGAACGCGTGGTGCGAACGCGACCGCCAAGAATCAGCGTGCCAAGAAAAATCAAACCACCGACCGCCAGCCATTCCTTCCAATAGGGGACGTTGGTCACCGGCCCTGCCAGCACGCCCTTGTCCTGACGGTCGGCATCGAACAAGCCCCAATAGCCACCGACTGCGCCTTCACTGCCGCGCTTCCACGGCTGGTCGAAGGCTTCGATCAGGTTGTAATGCCAGCCTTCCTTCTCGGCCATCGCGACAAAACCACGAATGAATTTGGCCTCGTTGACCCGACTCGGCAGGGCGGTCTCACGCTGGCGGCCTTCGCTTGGCCAGCCGGTTTCGCCGATCATCACGTCTTTCGGCGCGAATTTATTACCGAACACCTGGCGCACATCCGCCACATGCTGCAGGGCGACGTCGATGTTCGACGGATCATCTTCCCAGTACGGCAGCAAATGAATAGTCAGAAAGTCCACCGCTGGCGCGACTTCAGGATGCTTGAGCCAGAACTCCCAGACATCGGCGTAAGTGACCGGTTGCTTCACCTGACTTTTGACCTTGTTGATCAATCGGGCCAGTTGCGCGCCGGTGACTTCCTTGCGCAGCAGCGCCTCGTTGCCGACGATCACCGCGCTGACCACGTCCGGGTTGGCGTTGGCCGATTTGATCAGCAGGTCGACTTCCTTCTCGGTGTCCACCGGATTGCTGTTGACCCACGCGCCGATCATCAATTTCAAGCCGTGTTTGCGCGCCAGATCCGGCAGCGCTTCCAGGCCTGTCATCGAGTAAGTGCGTATGCACTCAAAGCGTGTCGCCAGCAATGCGAGATCGGCGTCCATGCGCTCCGGGCGCAGTTTGAACGGCACGTCGAACGGCGATTGGTCTTTATCGAACGGGGTATAGGAGGCGCACTGCAATTTATGCGTCGGGGTCGCGGCGTCGGGCAGGATCACCGGTTGGCCGAGGCCGTACCAGAAGCCTGCGAGTGCAAACAGGCCCAGCAGGCAGGCGAAGAGATAGGGCAGAAAGGGAAAGCGGGAAGTCGCGGACATGGTCAGGCCGAGTGGCTGCAAAGCGACGCATGTTACCTGCATTTATAGAGGGGTTGGTGGCCCGCATGATTTTGACATGCAAAGTTCGGGCGGATTATTTGGCGTCATTTATATAGCCGCGATTAATGGCCTTCTGATGTCGTTTCTCGTTGCCTTGAGGTCGCTGACAGAGCAGGTCGCCTGCGGCGTCAGGTTGATGATCAGGGCATCAGTACTCCGCTGATGTTCGAGTTGGTTTGCGGTCAGGCGTGATGGGGGCGCTGTGCACCATAACAATACGTTGACGATGCCCGGCATCCGTCGGGCGCAGCATTTCGGGGAAGTAACGATGAAGATGCGACGACTTTTAGGCGCAGGTGCCGCTCTGGTGCTTGCGATGAGTTCCACTTTCGCCAGCGCAGAAAAACAGACCCTGAACATCGGTTACGTTGACGGTTGGTCCGACAGCGTCGCGACCACCCACGTGGCGGCCGAAGTCATCAAACAGAAACTCGGCTACGACGTGAAGCTGCAAGCCGTCGCCACCGGGATCATGTGGCAGGGCGTGGCCACCGGCAAACTCGACGCCATGCTTTCGGCCTGGCTGCCAGTGACCCACGGTGAATACTGGACAAAAAACAAGGATCAGGTCGTCGATTACGGTCCGAACTTCAAGGATGCGAAAATCGGCTTGATCGTGCCGGAGTATGTGAAAGCCAAGTCGATCGAAGACCTGAAAACCGACGACACCTTCAAGAATCGCATCGTCGGCATCGACGCCGGTTCGGGCGTGATGCTCAAGACTGATCAGGCGATCAAGGATTACGGCCTCGACAAGTATTCCCTCAAGGCCAGTTCCGGCGCCGGCATGATTGCCGAGCTGACCCGTGCCGAGAAGAAAAACGAATCCATCGCCGTCACGGGTTGGGTGCCGCACTGGATGTTCGCCAAGTGGAAACTGCGCTTCCTCGATGACCCGAAAGGCGTGTACGGCGCAGCTGAAACCGTAAACAGCATCGGCAGCAAAGAACTCGCGACCAAAGCACCGGAAGTGGCCAAGTTCCTGAAGAACTTCCAGTGGGCGTCGAAAGACGAAATCGGCGAAGTCATGCTGGCGATTCAGGACGGTGCCAAGCCTGATGCCGCGGCGAAAGACTGGGTCGCCAAACACCCGGATCGCGTGGCTGACTGGACCAAATAACCGCCACCCCGCCATACCCGTGTAGGAGTGAGCCTGCTCGCGATAGCGTCCCGTCAGCTGATGAAAATATCGACTGATAAAACGCCATCGCGAGCAGGCTCACTCCTACAGTTGTTTTGTGGCGTACCGGAAATTGGCAAAAGTGTCATGGCGTTCTACTACTAAGGTCGTCTGTTACCGCTCCCGCAGCCGCATACATTAGCTATGTTCCAACAATAATCTGTGCTGCGAGGATAAAAACAATGAACGACAGCATTTACCTCTCGATTCAAAACAGTCCCCGATTCAAGGAGCTGGTGCGAAAAAGGGAAAAGTTCGCCTGGATACTCTCGGCGATCATGCTCGGGCTTTACTCTGGCTTCATTCTTCTGATCGCTTACGGGCCGCATATTCTGGGCGCGAAACTCAGTCCGGAATCCTCGATTACCTGGGGAATTCCAATCGGTGTCGGACTCATTCTTTCTGCATTCATCCTCACCGCTATCTACGTGCGCCGCGCCAATGGCGAGTTCGACGACCTGAACAATGCGATTCTCAAGGAGGCTCAGCAATGATCCGGCGTCTACTGGCTTTATTGAGTGTTGCGGCTTTCGCGCCGGGTGTCTGGGCGGCTGACGCGTTGACGGGGGAGGTGGCCAAACAGCCGCTGAACATTCCCGCGATCCTGATGTTCGTGGCGTTCGTCGGTGCGACGCTCTACATCACCTACTGGGCCTCGAAGAAAAACAACTCGGCGGCCGACTACTATGCAGCGGGCGGCAAGATCACCGGTTTCCAGAATGGTCTGGCGATCGCCGGTGACTACATGTCCGCGGCGTCCTTTCTGGGCATTTCCGCGCTGGTGTTTACCTCCGGCTACGATGGCCTGATCTACTCGATCGGCTTCCTGGTGGGCTGGCCGATCATTCTGTTCCTGATCGCCGAGCGCCTGCGTAACCTGGGTAAATACACCTTTGCCGACGTGGCGTCCTACCGCCTCGGGCAAACCCAGATCCGCACCCTGTCGGCCTGCGGTTCGCTGGTGGTGGTGGCGTTCTACCTGATCGCGCAAATGGTCGGTGCCGGCAAATTGATCCAGCTGTTGTTCGGCCTGGACTACCACGTTGCGGTGATTCTGGTCGGTGTGCTGATGTGCATGTACGTGCTGTTCGGCGGCATGCTGGCGACCACTTGGGTGCAGATCATCAAGGCTGTGCTGTTGCTGTCCGGTGCCTCGTTCATGGCGCTGATGGTAATGAAGCACGTAGGCTTCGACTTCAACACGCTGTTCTCCGAAGCGATCAAGGTTCACGCCAAAGGTGAAGCGATCATGAGCCCGGGCGGTCTGGTCAAAGATCCGATTTCGGCCTTCTCGCTGGGTCTGGCGCTGATGTTCGGTACGGCTGGCCTGCCACACATTCTGATGCGCTTCTTCACCGTGAGTGACGCAAAAGAAGCCCGCAAGAGTGTGCTCTACGCCACTGGCTTCATTGGCTACTTCTACATCCTGACCTTTATCATCGGCTTCGGCGCGATCCTGCTGGTCAGCACTAACCCGGCCTTCAAAGATGCGGCTGGCGCGCTGTTGGGCGGCAACAACATGGCGGCGGTGCACTTGGCCAACGCGGTCGGTGGCAGTATCTTCCTCGGCTTTATCTCGGCGGTGGCGTTCGCGACCATTCTGGCGGTTGTGGCCGGTCTGACTCTGGCCGGTGCTTCGGCTGTGTCTCACGACCTGTATGCCAGTGTGATCAAGAAGGGCAAGGCGAACGAGAAGGACGAGATTCGTGTCTCGAAGATCACCACCATTGCCTTGGCAGTGTTGGCGATTGGCTTGGGCATTCTGTTCGAAAGCCAGAACATTGCGTTCATGGTGGGCTTGGCGTTCTCCATCGCGGCGAGCTGTAACTTCCCGGTGCTGCTGCTTTCGATGTACTGGAAGAAGCTGACCACTCGTGGTGCGATGATTGGCGGCTGGTTGGGGCTGGTGAGTGCGGTGGGTCTGATGATCCTCGGCCCGACCATCTGGGTGCAGATTCTGCATCATGAGAAGGCGATCTTCCCTTACGAGTATCCGGCGCTGTTTTCGATGATCATTGCTTTTGTCGGGATCTGGTTCTTCTCGATTACTGACAAGTCGGCGGCTGCGGATAACGAGCGGGCGCTGTTCTTCCCGCAGTTTGTGCGTTCGCAGACTGGGTTGGGGGCGAGTGGGGCGGTTTCGCATTGATGGTTTGATGGTTTTGTAAATGTTGTGCTGAATGCCCCGGTTGAGAGATCGGGGCATTTTTATTGGACGGTTATCGGCTAGAGCTGTGTACATATCCGTTGCTGCGGTAACGGCGGCTTAGGGTTCCGCCCTTACGGCGGGTCACTTTTTCCAGACGCCGAAAAAGTAACCAAAAAGGCTTGCTCCTACGTGCGGCCCGCTCGCTGGGGCTCGGGGTTCCTTCGCTCCGGGATCGATCCGGGCGCAGCGCCTACGGTTTGCTTCGCTGCACCTCCTCTCGCTGTGTTTGGCTTCGCCAAACGGTCGCTGCGCTCCCACCCCCGGATCAATCCCTCCACTCAGCCTTCCGACGTCGCCTTACAGATCAAGAGCTGCAGCCGAGCTAACGCTCATCCTGTTGAGTGGTGAAGAGCATGCGGTCGGCTTTTGTTCGGTGTTGGATTTGCCCCTCATCGGAACGCCGCCCGCCCAGCCCTCTCCCGAGGGAGAGGGGGCCGATTTGTTTGCTTTTTAGAGCCTGAGTTCACCGCGGTATCGCACGTCGGCGTAACTCTCCCAAACTCCACCGTCAGTCCCCTCTCCCTCCGGGAGAGGGCTAGGGTGAGGGGCTCTTGATCTGGCTTCGGCTTTTGATCTTTTGCCCCATCGGCAGGCCGAGCGGAGGTGTTCATCCGGGGTAGGCGCGCAGCGCCGTGCGGCGTAGCCGCATACATCGAGAGGAGGTGCAGCGAAGCAAACCGTAGGCGATGCCCCCGGATGGACACCGTAGCGAGGGAACACTGAGCCTCAGCGAAGTGCCGTACGCCGGGGCAAAGCCTTTTGGGTTACCTTTTCGGCGTTTGGAAAAGGTGACTCGCTGTAAGAGCGAAACCGCCAGCGGCACCACCCGCAGCAACGGATATGCCCCCAATCCCAAAACCCCAAATCCCAGACAAACAAAAACGGCCCCTATATAAATAGAGGCCGTTCCCGGTACAACTTAAGACGTTATCGCAAGACAGGTCTTATTTGCGGTCTTCCAGCTTGGAAATATCACGCGACTCGTAGCCGGTGTACAACTGGCGCGGACGGCCAATCTTGTAAGGGCTGGAGAGCATTTCTTTCCAGTGGGAGATCCAGCCAACAGTACGTGCCAGCGCGAAAATCACGGTGAACATGCTGGTTGGAATGCCGATCGCCTTGAGGATAATCCCCGAGTAGAAGTCGACGTTCGGGTACAGCGAGCGTTCGATGAAGTACGGGTCGGTCAGCGCGATCTCTTCCAGGCGCATGGCCAGTTCGAGTTGCGGATCGTTGTTGATGCCCAGTTCCTTCAGTACTTCGTCGCAGGTCTGCTTCATCACAGTCGCGCGAGGGTCGCGGTTCTTGTAAACGCGGTGACCGAAGCCCATCAGTTTGAACGGATCGTTCTTGTCCTTGGCCTTGGCGATGAACTTGTCGATGTTCGAAACATCGCCAATCTCGTCAAGCATGGTCAATACGGCTTCGTTCGCACCGCCGTGGGCAGGGCCCCACAGTGCGGCGATACCGGCGGCGATACAGGCGAACGGGTTGGCACCCGAGGAGCCGGCCAGACGCACGGTGGAAGTCGAGGCGTTCTGCTCGTGGTCGGCGTGGAGGATGAAGATCCGGTCCATGGCCTTGGCGAGCACCGGGCTGATCGGTTTGATCTCGCACGGGGTGTTGAACATCATGTGCAGGAAGTTTTCCGCGTACGTCAGGTCGTTGCGCGGGTACATCATGGGTTGGCCCATGGAGTACTTGTAAACCATCGCTGCCAGGGTCGGCATCTTGGCAACCAGACGGATCGCGGAGATTTCGCGATGCTGCGGGTTATTGATGTCCAGGGAGTCGTGGTAGAAGGCCGAGAGGGCGCCGACTACACCGCACATGACGGCCATCGGGTGGGCGTCGCGACGGAAACCGTTGAAGAAGGTTTTCAACTGCTCGTGAACCATCGTGTGGTTTTTCACGGTGCTGACGAACTGGGCCTTCTGTTCTGCAGTCGGCAGTTCGCCGTTGAGCAGCAGGTAGCAGGTTTCCAGGTAGTCCGACTTTTCAGCCAGTTGTTCGATCGGGTAGCCGCGGTGCAACAGAATGCCGTTGTCGCCGTCGATATAGGTGATCTTCGACTCGCACGAGGCGGTCGACATGAAGCCTGGGTCGAAAGTGAAGCGGCCCGTGGCCGTCAGGCCCCGAACATCGATTACATCGGGACCAACGGTGCCGGTTAAAATGGGCAGCTCGACGGGGGCTGCGCCCTCGATGATCAACTGCGCTTTTTTGTCAGCCATGTGGCCTCCTATTTATGCTTGAACCATCAGACAGACCCCCCACGCAGGGCCCGCACCACTATAGTGAGATAAATTCGAATGTCAATTTGCCTAAAGTCTTGCTCCAGAAGGCTTTAAGCGCACTTTTTCCTCGAAATTGACTGCCATTTACGCCTTTTATACGACTTGTGCAATCAGCTATTTGGGGTAGGTGATTGCGTTGTCATTAGTAGCCTAACTGTCTATACTCGGCCACCGACCGCCAAGGGCTTTTGGGCTTGCTTTCATTGGGGGTCGCATCCCTGGGTGGTGGTTACCTGACCAGTGCACTCCCCAACAACTTTGCCCTGATTGTTAGGGGCTCTTCAGTGTGAAAAAAAAGCCGTGAAAAGCCAACGACCTGTAAACCTAGACCTAAGGACCATCAAACTCCCAGTCACTGCTTACACGTCCATTCTTCACCGTATCTCCGGTGTCATCCTCTTCGTGTGCCTTGCCATCATGCTTTATGCATTGGACAAGTCGCTCAGCTCCGAGGAAGGCTTCGGTCAGGTGAAAGCGTGTCTGACCAGTCCGCTAGCCAAGCTAGTGATTTGGGGCATCCTGTCCGCTCTGCTGTATCACCTGGTAGCCGGTGTGCGCCATTTGATCATGGACATGGGCATCGGTGAGACGCTGGAAGGCGGCAAACTGGGCTCGAAAATCGTTATCGCCGTTTCCGTGGTGGTAATCGTTCTGGCAGGAGTTTGGATATGGTAACTAACGTCACGAACCTGTCGCGTTCGGGCCTCTATGACTGGATGGCGCAACGTGTGTCTGCGGTCGTTCTCGCGGCTTACTTCATCTTTCTGATCGGATACGTCGTGGCCCACCCTGGCCTCGAGTATGCCCAGTGGCATGAACTGTTCGCCCACAACGGGATGCGTATTTTCAGCCTCCTGGCCCTTGTTGCTCTGGGCGCTCACGCCTGGGTCGGCATGTGGACCATCGCGACTGACTACCTGACGCCGATGGCGTTCGGCAAGTCCGCAACGGCGATACGTTTCCTTTTCCAGGCAGTATGCGGCGTTGCGATGTTCGCTTACTTCGTCTGGGGTGTGCAGATTCTCTGGGGTATCTGAGTCATGGCTAACATTCCAACGATTTCTTTCGACGCCATCATTATTGGTGGTGGCGGTGCCGGCATGCGCGCTGCGCTGCAACTGGCGCAGGGTGGTCACAAGACTGCCGTGATCACCAAGGTTTTCCCGACCCGTTCGCACACTGTATCCGCTCAAGGCGGCATCACGTGCGCGATCGCGTCTGCTGACCCGAACGATGACTGGCGCTGGCACATGTACGATACCGTCAAGGGCTCCGACTACATCGGTGACCAGGACGCTATCGAATACATGTGTCAGGAAGGCCCGGCCGCGGTTTTCGAGCTGGACCACATGGGTCTGCCGTTCTCGCGTACCGAACAAGGCCGTATCTACCAGCGTCCGTTCGGTGGTCAGTCCAAGGACTACGGTAAAGGCGGCCAGGCTGCGCGTACTTGCGCGGCTTCCGACCGTACCGGTCACGCCCTGCTGCACACCCTTTATCAGGGCAACCTGAAAGCCGGTACCACGTTCCTGAACGAGTACTACGCTGTCGACCTGGTGAAGAACCAGGAAGGCGATTTCGTCGGTGTGATCGCGATCTGCATCGAAACTGGCGAAACTTCCTACATCCGCGCCAAAGCCACCGTATTGGCTACCGGCGGTGCAGGTCGTATCTACGCTTCCACCACCAACGCCCTGATCAACACCGGTGACGGCGTCGGCATGGCTCTGCGTGCTGGCGTACCGGTACAAGACATCGAAATGTGGCAGTTCCACCCGACCGGCATCGCCGGTGCCGGTGTACTGGTTACAGAAGGTTGCCGTGGTGAAGGTGGTTACCTGATCAACAAGCACGGCGAGCGTTTCATGGAGCGTTATGCTCCGAACGCCAAAGACCTTGCCGGTCGTGACGTGGTTGCTCGCTCGATGGTTAAAGAAATCATCGCCGGCAACGGTTGCGGTCCGAATGGCGACCACGTGATGCTCAAACTCGACCACCTGGGCGAGGAAGTGCTGCACAGCCGTCTGCCAGGCATCTGCGAACTGTCGAAGACTTTCGCCCACGTTGACCCGGTTGTTGCGCCGGTTCCGGTTGTTCCGACTTGCCACTATATGATGGGCGGCGTTGCCACCAACATCCATGGCCAGGCGATCACCCAGAACGCCGATGGCGTGGATCAGATCATTCCTGGTCTGTTCGCGGTAGGTGAAGTGGCTTGTGTATCGGTTCACGGTGCCAACCGTCTGGGCGGCAACTCGCTGCTCGACCTGGTGGTATTCGGCCGCGCTGCCGGCCTGCACCTGGAAAAAGCCCTGACCGACGGCATCGAATACGACGACGCTACCGAAGCCGACATCGAAGCTGCCCTGTCGCGCCTGAACGCACTGAACAACCGTACTGACGGCGAAGACGTCGCTACCCTGCGTCGCGAGCTGCAGAGCTGCATGCAGAACTACTTCGGTGTATTCCGTACTGGCGAATACATGCAGAAGGGTATCGCTCAGCTGGCCGATCTGCGCAAGCGTATCGCCAACGTGAAGATCAACGATAAGTCGCAGGCGTTCAACACTGCACGTATCGAAGCGCTGGAACTGCAAAACCTGCTGGAAGTGGCTGAAGCTACCGCCATCGCGGCCGAAGTACGTAAAGAGTCCCGCGGTGCTCACGCCCGTGAAGACTTTGAAGATCGTGATGACGAAAACTGGCTGTGCCACACCCTGTACTTCCCGGGTGACAAGCGCGTCACCAAGCGTGCCGTGAACTTCTCGCCGAAGACTGTTCCGACTTTCGAACCTAAAGTCCGGACTTATTAAGGGTGACCGCCATGTTGAATGTCAGTGTTTATCGCTACAACCCTGATCAGGACGCTGCGCCGTTCATGCAGGAATTCCAGGTCGATACCGGTGGTAAAGACCTGATGGTGCTGGACGTGCTGGCCCTGATCAAAGAGCAGGACGAGGGTTTCTCCTATCGTCGCTCTTGCCGTGAAGGCGTCTGCGGCTCCGACGGCATGAACATCAACGGTAAAAACGGTCTGGCGTGCATCACGCCGCTGTCCGCCGTTGTAAAAGGTAACAAGCTGATCGTTCGTCCGCTGCCAGGTTTGCCGGTTATCCGTGACCTGGTCGTCGATATGAGCATCTTCTACAAGCAATACGAGAAGGTGAAGCCTTACCTGCAGAACGACACGCCGGCTCCGGCCATCGAGCGTCTGCAGTCGCCAGAAGAGCGTGAAAAACTCGACGGTCTGTACGAGTGCATCCTGTGCGCTTGCTGCTCGACCTCTTGCCCGTCCTTCTGGTGGAACCCGGACAAGTTCCTGGGTCCAGCTGCACTGCTGCAAGCGTACCGCTTCCTGGCAGACAGCCGTGACACCAAGACCAACGAGCGTCTGGCTTCGCTCGATGACCCGTTCAGCGTTTTCCGCTGCCGGGGCATCATGAACTGCGTCAACGTATGTCCGAAAGGCCTGAACCCGACTAAGGCCATCGGTCACATCCGTAACATGCTGCTTTCGAGCGGCGTGTGATTCAGCTGCTGTAACCGCTGTACCGTAGAGGCTGTGGCGCGGGCTTCAACCCGCGTCATGGCTATAACCAGAGCAGTAGCCACAAGCTGCCGCTCTTATTTTGAAGAAATGAGACAAGCAGGGGCATCCGGGCTGGTACCCGGACTATCAGTGTGATCCTAAGTGGCTTGTTTTAGTCGCTGCATTCGGACTTCTGCAAGTTTGCTCGGTGTCGACATCGATGGTGTTCCCCTAACCGAGGGTGACCAAGCATGCAAGAAAGCGTGATGCAGCGCATGTGGAACAGCGCCTACCTTTCAGGTGGAAACGCTGCCTATGTGGAAGAGCTTTATGAGCTCTACCTGCACGACCCTAACGCTGTGCCAGAAGAGTGGCGCACCTACTTTCAGAAGTTGCCTGCCGACGGCAACTCTGCCACTGATGTTTCGCACTCCACGATTCGCGATCATTTCGTGCTGCTGGCAAAGAACCAGCGCCGCGCCCAACCGGTTTCCGCCGGCAGCGTGAGCAGTGAGCACGAGAAGAAGCAAGTTGAAGTGTTGCGATTGATCCAGGCCTACCGTATGCGTGGCCACCAGGCAGCCCAGCTTGACCCGCTGGGGCTGTGGCAGCGTCCTGCACCTGCAGACCTGTCGATCAATCATTACGGCTTGACCAATGCCGATCTTGATACGACCTTCCGTGCCGGCGACCTGTTCATCGGCAAAGAGGAAGCGAGCCTACGCGAAATTCACGAAGCGTTGCAGCAGACATATTGCCGCACCATCGGCGCTGAATTTACGCACATCACCGATTCCGAGCAGCGCCAGTGGTTCCAGCAGCGTCTGGAAAGCGTGCGTGGTCGTCCGACGTACTCCGCCGACATCAAGAGCCACCTGCTTGAGCGCGTAACCGCCGGTGAAGGCCTGGAAAAATACCTGGGCACCAAATACCCGGGCACCAAGCGTTTCGGTCTGGAAGGCGGCGAAAGCCTGATTCCGATGCTCGACGAACTGATCCAGCGTTCCGGTTCCTACGGCACCAAGGAAGTCGTCATCGGCATGGCCCACCGTGGCCGTCTGAACGTGCTGGTCAACACCTTCGGCAAGAACCCGCGCGAGCTGTTCGACGAGTTCGAAGGCAAGAAGAAGGTCGAGCTGGGTTCCGGTGACGTTAAGTATCACCAGGGCTTCTCGTCCAACGTGATGACCGCCGGCGGTGAAGTTCACCTGGCCATGGCGTTCAACCCGTCCCACCTGGAAATCGTTTCCCCGGTGGTCGAAGGTTCGGTGCGCGCCCGTCAGGATCGTCGTAATGACGCCACTGGCGAGAAGGTTCTGCCGATCTCCATCCACGGTGACGCTGCATTCGCAGGTCAGGGCGTGGTTATGGAAACCTTCCAGATGTCGCAGACCCGCGGTTTCAAGACCGGCGGTACCGTGCACATCGTGATCAACAACCAGGTCGGTTTCACCATCAGCAACCCGCTGGACTCGCGTTCCACCGAGTACGCCACCGACGTTGCGAAGATGATCCAGGCGCCGATCCTCCATGTGAATGGGGATGATCCGGAAGCCGTGCTGTTCGTGACCCAGTTGGCCATCGACTACCGCATGCAGTTCAAGCGTGACGTGGTGATCGACCTGGTCTGCTACCGTCGTCGCGGCCACAACGAGGCCGACGAGCCAAGCGGTACCCAGCCTCTGATGTATCAGCAGATCACCAAACAGCGCACCACCCGTGAGCTGTACGCTGATCGTCTGACCCAGGGCGGTGTGCTGGACGCAGAGCGTGTTCAGGCGAAAGTCGATGAATACCGCAACGCGCTGGACAACGGTCTGCACGTAGTGAAATCGCTGGTCAAAGAGCCGAACAAAGAGCTGTTCGTGGACTGGCGTCCGTATCTGGGCCATGCCTGGACTGCGCGTCACGACACTCGCTTTGATCTGAAGACCCTGCAAGAACTGTCCGCCAAGCTGCTGGAAATTCCGGAAGGCTTCGTGGTTCAGCGTCAGGTCTCGAAGATCTACGAAGACCGTCAGAAGATGCAAGCCGGCGGCCTGCCGATCAACTGGGGTTACGCCGAAACCATGGCGTACGCGACCCTGGCGTTCGAAGGTCACCCGATCCGCATGACCGGTCAGGACATCGGCCGCGGTACGTTCTCGCACCGTCACGCTGTGCTGCACAACCAGAAAGACGCGGGCACCTACATTCCGCTGCAGCACCTGTACGACGGTCAGCCACGCTTTGACCTGTACGACTCGTTCCTGTCGGAAGAAGCGGTACTGGCGTTCGAATACGGTTACTCGACCACCACGCCGGATGCGCTGGTGATCTGGGAAGCCCAGTTCGGCGACTTCGCCAACGGTGCACAGGTTGTAATCGACCAGTTCATCACCAGCGGCGAGCACAAGTGGGGCCGTCTCTGCGGTCTGACCATGTTGCTGCCACACGGTTACGAAGGTCAGGGCCCTGAGCACAGCTCGGCACGTCTTGAGCGTTACCTGCAATTGTGCGCCGAGCACAACATTCAGGTTGCCGTACCGACTACGCCAGCACAGATCTACCACTTGCTGCGTCGTCAGGTGATTCGTCCGCTGCGCAAGCCGTTGATCGTGCTGACGCCGAAGTCGCTGCTGCGCCACAAGCTGGCCATCTCGACCCTGGAAGATCTGGCCGAAGGTTCGTTCCAGACCGTGATCCCGGAAATCGATGCTCTGGACCCGAAAAAGGTCGAGCGCGTTGTTCTGTGTAGCGGCAAGGTCTACTACGACCTGCTGGAAAAACGCCGTGCCGAAGGCCGTGAAGATATCGCCATCGTGCGTATCGAGCAGCTGTATCCATTCCCTGAGGACGACTTGAAAGAAGTCCTGGCTCCATACACCAACGTCAAAAATGCCGTTTGGTGTCAGGAAGAGCCGATGAACCAGGGCGCCTGGTACTGCAGCCAGCACCACTTGCGTCGCAGCATCGGTAACCTCGACAAGTCTCTCGTACTTGAGTACGCGGGCCGTGAGGCTTCTGCTGCCCCAGCTTGTGGTTACGCATCGATGCACGCCGAGCAGCAGGAAAAACTCCTGCAAGACGCGTTTACCATTTAACGCCTTCGCGCACCTGAAACCGAATTTAAGGAACCACAGATAATGGCTATCGAGATCAAAGCCCCCACTTTCCCGGAATCGGTTGCCGATGGCACCGTTGCCACCTGGCACAAACAACCGGGCGACGCCGTCAAGCGCGACGAACTGATCGTCGACATCGAAACCGACAAAGTCGTACTGGAAGTTCTGGCTACCGCTGATGGCGTGCTGGGCGCAATCGTCAAGGGCGAGGGCGAGACCGTCCTGTCCGACGAAGTGCTGGGCTCCATCGTTGAAGGTGGCGCTGCTGCCGCTGCCCCAGCCGCCGCTGCTGCTCCGGCCGCTGCCGCTGCTCCAGCTGCTGCCGAAGGCGAAGACGATCCTGTTGCTGCTCCTGCTGCGCGCAAGCTGGCTGAAGAAAACGGCATCAACATCGCTTCCGTTGCCGGCACCGGCAAGGGCGGTCGTGTGACCAAGGAAGACGTGGTTGCTGCTGTTGCTGCCAAGAAAGCCGCTCCGGCTACCGCGCCTGCCAAGGCTGCTGCTCCTTCGGCTGCTGCTCCTGTGTTCGCCGCTGGCGACCGCATCGAGAAGCGCGTACCGATGACCCGTGTTCGTGCCACCGTGGCCAAGCGTCTGGTTGAAGCACAGTCGAACATGGCGATGCTGACCACTTTCAACGAAGTCGACATGACTGAAGTCATGGCCCTGCGTTCGAAGTACAAGGACCTGTTCGAGAAGTCCCACAACGGCGTACGCCTGGGCTTCATGTCGTTCTTCGTGAAAGCGGCCACCGAAGCGCTGAAACGCTTCCCGGCTGTCAACGCGTCGATCGACGGCGGCGACATCGTTTACCACGGCTACGCTGACATCGGTGTTGCTGTTTCCAGCGATCGCGGTCTGGTGGTTCCGGTTCTGCGTAACGCCGAACTGATGAGCCTGGCTGAAATCGAAGGCGGCATCGCCACCTTCGGCAAGAAAGCCCGTGACGGCAAACTGTCGATGGACGAGATGACCGGTGGTACCTTCACCATCACCAACGGTGGTACCTTCGGTTCGATGATGTCGACCCCGATCGTCAACCCGCCGCAGGCAGCGATTCTGGGCATGCACAACATCATCCAGCGTCCTATGGCCATCAATGGTCAGGTCGTTATCCGTCCGATGATGTACCTGGCACTGTCCTACGATCACCGTCTGATCGATGGCAAAGAAGCTGTGACCTTCCTGGTGACCATCAAGAACCTGCTGGAAGATCCGGCTCGTCTGTTGCTGGATATTTGATAGAAGCAGCTGCAAGTCTCAAGCTGCAAGCTGCGAGTAACCGCAGTTTGGCTTGAGGCTTGCGGCTTCACGCTTGCTGCAAAAAAGAGGATTTTTGAATGTCGCAGAAATTTGACGTAGTAGTGATCGGTGCTGGCCCTGGTGGCTACGTGGCTGCCATCAAGGCGGCGCAGCTGGGTCTGACCACTGCCTGCATCGAGAAGTACACCGACGCTGAAGGCAAGCAAGCCCTGGGCGGCACCTGCCTGAACGTGGGCTGCATTCCTTCCAAGGCGCTGCTCGACAGTTCCTGGAAATACAAGGAAGCGAAAGAAAGCTTCAACGTTCACGGTATCTCGACTGGCGAAGTCAAAATGGACGTCGCTGCGATGGTTGGCCGCAAGGCTGGCATCGTCAAGAACCTGACCGGCGGCGTTGCCACCCTGTTCAAGGCCAACGGCGTTACTTCGATCCAGGGCCACGGCAAACTGCTGGCTGGCAAGAAAGTCGAAGTCACCAAGCCAGACGGCTCGGTTGAAGTCATCGAAGCTGAAAACGTCATTCTGGCTCCAGGCTCGCGTCCGATCGACATTCCACCGGCTCCGGTTGATCAGAAAGTCATCGTTGATTCGACTGGCGCTCTGGAATTCCAGTCCGTACCTAAGCGTCTGGGCGTGATCGGCGCTGGCGTGATCGGTCTGGAATTGGGTTCGGTCTGGTCGCGTCTGGGCTCCGAAGTCGTTGTTCTGGAAGCACTGGACACCTTCCTGATGGCAGCGGACACCGCTGTTTCCAAGGAAGCGCTGAAAACCCTGACCAAACAAGGTCTGGACATCAAACTGGGCGCTCGCGTAACCGGCTCGAAAGTGAACGGCGACGAAGTCGTTGTGAACTACACCGATGCCAACGGCGAACAGACCATCACTTTCGACAAGCTGATCGTAGCCGTTGGTCGCCGTCCGGTGACCACTGATCTGCTGGCTGCCGACAGTGGCGTGACCCTCGACGAGCGCGGTTTCGTGCACGTTGACGATCACTGCGCGACCACCGTACCGGGCGTTTTCGCCATCGGTGACGTGGTTCGCGGCATGATGCTGGCTCACAAAGCTTCGGAAGAAGGCATCATGGTTGTCGAGCGCATCAAGGGCCACAAAGCCCAGATGAACTATGACCTGATCCCTTCGGTTATTTATACTCACCCGGAAATCGCGTGGGTTGGCAAAACCGAGCAGGCCTTGAAAGCTGAAGGCGTTGAAGTTAACGTCGGCACCTTCCCGTTCGCCGCTTCCGGCCGTGCCATGGCCGCCAACGATACCGGTGGTTTCGTCAAGGTCATCGCTGATGCCAAGACTGACCGCGTATTGGGCGTGCACGTGATTGGCCCGAGCGCTGCAGAACTGGTTCAGCAGGGCGCGATCGGTATGGAATTCGGCACCAGCGCTGAAGACCTGGGCATGATGGTTTTCTCCCATCCGACCCTGTCTGAAGCCTTGCACGAAGCTGCTCTGGCTGTGAATGGCGGTGCCATCCACATTGCCAACCGCAAGAAGCGTTAAGACACAATAAGAAACCACGGCGGTAACGGCCCGTCGTGAGCCTTGCGAGCAAGTCTCACCGCGGAATGTCCGCTGGACGCAGTCTTGCGTAGCTCAGCTACGCAAGCAGCAGTCACAGGTGGCGCGGCACTCAAACGAGCGCAGCGCCGAATGCGCAGTACCTAACGAAGACGGTAAAAAGCATGAATCTTCACGAGTATCAGGGTAAGCAGCTGTTCGCTGAATACGGCCTGCCAGTTTCCACTGGTTACGCAGTAGACACCCCGGAAGCAGCAGCAGAAGCTTGCGACAAAATCGGCGGCAGCGAGTGGGTTGTCAAAGCCCAGGTCCACGCCGGTGGTCGCGGTAAAGCGGGCGGCGTTAAGCTGGTTCGCAGCAAAGAAGACGCCAAAGCCTTCGCACAGCAGTGGCTGGGCAAGCGTCTGGTGACTTACCAGACTGATGCCAATGGCCAGCCAGTCACCAAGATCCTGGTTGAATCGTGCACTGATATCGCTAAAGAGCTGTACCTGGGCGCTGTCGTTGACCGTTCGAGCCGTCGCATCGTGTTCATGGCTTCCACCGAAGGTGGCGTGGACATCGAGAAAATCGCTCACGACACTCCAGAAAAAATTCTCAAGGCCACTATCGATCCACTGGTTGGCGCTCAGCCATTCCAGGGTCGCGAGCTGGCATTCCAGCTGGGTCTGGAAGGCAAGCAGGTTGCTCAGTTCGCCAAGATCTTCGTAGGTCTGGCCAAACTGTTCAAGGATCACGACCTGGCTCTGCTGGAAGTGAACCCGCTGGTGATCAAGGCTGACGGCGATCTGCACTGCCTGGACGCCAAGATCAACATCGACGCCAACGCCATGTACCGTCAGCCTAAGCTGAAGACTTTCCACGATCCGTCGCAAGACGATCCGCGCGAAGCGCACGCTGCCAAGTTCGAACTGAACTACGTAGCACTGGAAGGCAACATCGGTTGCATGGTCAACGGTGCTGGCCTGGCCATGGGTACCATGGACATCGTCAACCTGCATGGCGGCAAGCCAGCCAACTTCCTCGACGTAGGTGGTGGCGCTACCAAAGAACGCGTAACTGAAGCGTTCAAGATCATCCTGTCCGACACCAACGTCGCTGCAGTACTGGTCAACATCTTCGGCGGCATCGTTCGCTGCGACATGATTGCCGAAGGCATCATCGGCGCTGTGAAAGAAGTCGGCGTGAAAATCCCGGTTGTTGTTCGCCTTGAAGGCAACAACGCTGAGCTGGGCGCTAAAGTACTGGCAGAAAGCGGTTTGAACATCATCGCTGCTACCAGCCTGACCGACGCTGCTCAACAAGTTGTCAAAGCTGCGGAGGGCAAATAATGAGCGTCCTGATCAATAAAGACACCAAAGTTATCTGCCAGGGTATTACCGGTTCGCAAGGTAGTTTCCACACCCAGCAAGCCATCGAATACGGCACCAAGATGGTAGGTGGCGTTACTCCTGGTAAAGGCGGCACCGAGCACCTGGGTCTGCCAGTGTTCAACACCGTTAAAGACGCAGTAGAAGCCACTGGCGCTACCGCCAGCGTGATCTACGTTCCGGCTCCTTTCTGCAAAGACTCGATCCTGGAAGCGGCATTCGGCGGCATCAAGCTGATCGTCTGCATCACCGAAGGCATTCCTACCCTGGACATGCTGGACGCTAAAGTTAAGTGCGACGAGCTGGGCGTAGTCCTGATCGGCCCTAACTGCCCAGGCGTTATCACTCCGGGCGAGTGCAAGATCGGCATCATGCCAGGTCACATTCACTTGCCAGGCAAAGTCGGTATCGTTTCGCGTTCCGGCACCCTGACCTACGAAGCTGTTAAGCAGACTACTGACGCCGGTTTCGGTCAGTCGACTTGCGTCGGCATCGGTGGTGACCCGATCCCGGGTTCGAACTTCATCGACATCCTGAAGCTGTTCCAGGAAGACCCGAAGACCGAAGCGATCGTGATGATCGGTGAGATCGGCGGTTCGGCTGAAGAAGAAGCGGCTGCCTACATCAAGGCACACGTGACCAAGCCGGTTGTTTCCTACATCGCTGGTGTGACTGCTCCTCCGGGCAAGCGCATGGGCCATGCTGGCGCAATCATCTCTGGCGGCAAAGGCACTGCAGACGAGAAATTCGCTGCTCTGCAAGACGCAGGCGTGAAAACCGTGCGTTCGCTGGCAGACATCGGCAAGGCCCTGGCCGAGCTGACTGGTTGGGCTGTCAAGTAAGCCTCGCGCTTAACTGACGCTTTACCAAACAAAGGCCACCTTCGGGTGGCCTTTGTCGTTTCTGACATCCGCTGATTTATAGGCTTTCGCCCAATTACATGCAAAAACGCGACACGGAAACGTCGCGTATCGGATAGTTCGCCCTCTAACAGTGCGTTTACACGCCAAATTCGTTAGGCTAGCAGCCATTTTTGCGTCTGCCGCCCACAAGGCATGCAACGCGCTTTAAGGGTCAGTCCCATACGGATCGACAGCATTTCCCTAATTACACAGGGCAATCCCCCTCTAAATTCCGATTTCAGTAGTGTGGTATTACCTTAATGAAAGTTTTGAAAGGTCAGGACATCCTGGCACTTGGCTTTATGACATTTGCCCTGTTCGTTGGGGCTGGCAACATTATTTTCCCGCCGATCGTGGGCTTGCAGGCCGGACCTCATGTCTGGATGGCCGCGCTGGGCTTCCTGATCACTGCGGTCGGTCTGCCGGTGATCACCGTCGTTGCACTGGCCAAGGTTGGTGGGGCGATGGATACGCTGAGCAGCCCGATCGGCAAGATTGCCGGCGGCATTCTGGCGGCTGCGTGCTACCTGGCGGTCGGCCCGTTGTTCGCCACCCCGCGTACCGCAACCGTATCGTTTGAAGTCGGTCTAGCGCCGCTCACTGGCGAAAGCCCGCTGGCACTGTTCCTCTACAGCTCGGTGTACTTCCTGCTGGTGTTCTTCATCTCGCTCTACCCTGGGCGGTTGCTGGACACCGTTGGCCGTTTCCTCGCGCCGCTGAAGATCATCGCACTGGCGGTGCTCGGTATCGCCGCATTCGCCTTGCCGGCGGGTGACATCGGCCAAGGCACGCCGGAATACGTGGCGGCACCGTTCTCTCAGGGTTTCATCAATGGTTACCTGACCATGGATACCTTGGGCGCGCTGGTGTTCGGCATCGTCATCGTTAACGCGATCCGCTCCCGTGGCGTCGAGTCGCCCGCGCTGATCACCCGTTACGCGATCATCGCCGGGCTGATTGCCGGTGTCGGTCTGGCGCTGGTGTATGTCAGCCTGTTCCGCCTCGGTTCCGGCAGCCACGAAGTGGCGGTGGGCGCGACCAACGGCGCGGCGGTACTGCATGCCTACGTGCAACACACCTTCGGTTCGCTGGGCAGCGGTTTCCTCGCGGTGTTGATCTCGCTGGCGTGCCTGGTGACAGCGGTCGGCCTGACCTGTGCTTGCGCTGAGTACTTCAGCCGTGTGTTGCCACTGTCCTACAAGACCCTGGTGATCATTCTGGCGGCGTTCTCGCTGCTGGTGTCCAACCTGGGCCTGACCAAGCTGATTGCCTTCTCGATCCCGGTGCTGACCGCGATCTACCCGCCGTGCATCGTGCTGGTAGCGCTGAGCTTCTGCAAAGACTTCTGGCATGAGCACGGCCGCATTCTTGGTCCGGTGATGCTGGTATCGTTTGTGTTTGGCACCATCGACGCGCTGAAAGGCGCGGGTCTGGCCGACTGGATGCCATCGCAGCTGTCCCACCTGCCGCTGAGCGAGCAGGGCCTGGCCTGGTTGGTGCCGTGTGTGATGACGCTGGTGGTTGCAGTGGTTTGCGATCGCATGCTGGGCAAGCGCAGCGAAGCGGTTGCCTGACGTTGCCTGACCCGCCATAAGCGGGTCTTCAACGCTTAAACAGAAATGCCCCGTATCAATCGATACGGGGCATTTTTTATGCGCGTCAGGCAGTGTCTTTTTCCCTAGGCTAACGTCGAAGAGTTGCCGAAGTCCTAATGTGGGAGCGAGCCTGCTCGCGAAAGCGTTGTGTCAGCCGCCATCACTGTTGCGTGATACGCCGCTTTCGTCGGAACGCCGCCCGGAGCAGGCTCGCTCCCACAGGTAGCATCCATACTCCACAGGGAATTGCATGTCGTTCATTCAAGCCAACCTGATCCACCTGCTCGCCGCCGTCTGGTTTGTCATCTGCTGGGGTGGTTACACCCGTTATGCCGGCTGGAAAGCCCGCGACACAGCGTGTCTGGCCAGTGTGCTGCACCTGTACCGCGAGGACTGGATGCGCCGTATGTTGCTGCGTGACAACCGCATCGCCGACGCCAGCGTGATTGGCAATCTTGAACGCAACGCTTCGTTCTTCGCCTCAAGCACATTGATTATTCTCGCCGGCATTCTCACCGTGCTTGGCGCGTCAGAGCGGGCGGTTTCGTTGCTGGCGGACATCCCGATGGTGCAACAGGCGTCGCAGGGCATGTCGGAGATCAAGTTGCTGTGTCTGGCGATGGTGTTCGTTTACGCCTTCTTCACTTTTAGCTGGTGCATGCGTCAGTACAACTTTGCTGCCGTACTGGTGGGTTCGGCGCCTATGATCGGCGAGCGGCAGGTGTCGGAGCAGGAGCGTAAAGCCTTTGCCTTGCGGGCGGCGCGAGTGATTTCAATGGCGGCCAACCAGTTCAACTTCGGCTTGCGTTCCTACTACTTCGGCATGAGCATGCTGGCCTGGTTTGTGAGTCCATGGTTGTTCATGTTGATGAGTGCCGGCGTCGTGGTGGTTCTGTACCGCCGGGAGTTTCATTCCGACGTTCTCGATGTCATGGTCTATACCCCTACAGAAGCCCCCCTTCCCGAAACAAACAGAGAGGTCGCTTGATGAGTATTCCGTTCTGGTGTGTGTTTATCAGCGCGCTGTTGATCTATATCGCGCGTATGCCGGTAGGCAAAGCGATGAAAGAGCAGGGTGGTTACAACAATCACCTGCCGCGTCAGCAACAGGCGCAATTGACCGGTTACGGCGCGAGGGCGCTGGCGGCGCATCAGAACAGCATCGAAGCGTTCATGTTGTTCGCAGTCGCTGTGTTGATGGCGCACACCACGCAAACGGCAGGATGGCTGATCGACACATTAGCGATCGTCTTCGTGATCGCGCGACTCTTCTACTTGTGGTTCTACCTGGCCGATCTTCCCAAACTGCGCAGTCTGGTCTGGATAGTTGGCGTATTGTGTTCGCTGTTGCTAATGATTAGTCCGACTTTTAGAACTGTCTTGCTCTAAGGCGACTCTGGCGTTAATTGCCAGGCAAAAGAAAACCCGCACTTGGCGGGTTTTCTTCTTTCTGCAGCAAAAAGCGAATTATTGCTTCTTGGCAGCTTCTTCTTGTGCAGCAGCGTTCGATTCAGCCTGAGCTTTGGCAGCTTCGGCGTTTTCTTTCGCAGCGTCGTTCACTTTATCCTGAGCTTTGTTCATGTCTTGCTGAGCTTGTTCAGCATGTTGGTTGGCATCTTGAGCTTTGTCCTCGGATTTTTTATCGCAGGCAGCGAGACCGAGGGAAGCGGTCAACATCAAGGCAATAGCAAAAGTCTTACGCATGGGGTGTTTCTCCTTATGGAAAATAACTACTGGCCTTAAGAACTCGGCGCTACAGGTTAAGTTCCTCATTTCTTTCAGATATATAAGTTTGTTTTTACACGGAACTTTTGCTGTTTTGCTCACTACTGGCAAAAGGCTCTAACGAGAGTAATTATCAAATGGCCGAAAACACCGTTTTTGAGCGTGCGACGCGGTTTCTATCGGCGCTGCGTCACTGTCAGGTACTCGGTTTGCAGGTGCACAGCGCCTCGGCCGAAGGGCTTACGGTGATCTTGCCGTACAGCGAAAAAATCGTCGGCAATCCCCGGACCGGAGTCATTCACGGCGGGGCGATTACTTCATTGATGGACACCGCCTGCGGGATGTCGACCCTGTGCGTGTTGCCGGAGTTCGAGGTGTGTCCAACCCTCGATCTGCGCATCGATTACATGCACGCCGCCGAGCCGAACAAGGATGTGTATGGCTTTGCCCAGTGCTACCGAGTGACCACCGATGTGATCTTCGCCCGAGGCTTCGCTTATCAGGATGATCCCGAACAGCCCATCGCCCATGTGGTCGGCACCTTCATGCGCATGGGCAAGGGCCTCAAAGGCACCAAAGGTTTCGGCGGCGCGATCAAGGGAGAAAGTCAGTGATTGACGACCTCAAGCAACAATTGCAGCAGGCCCATGCAGAGGGTGATTACACGCCGTTGCTGGAACTGATCCCGTACGCCGGGCTAATCGGTATCGAGTGTTCGCGAGTCGGTGATGAACTGTTGTTCAAGCTGCCGGCGAACAAGGACAACATTGGTAACCCTTTATTGCCGGCGATCCACGGCGGGGTGATTGCCGGATTCATGGAGCTGGCCGCTGCCCTGCATCTGTTGATTTTCACCGGTGCGCCTGGCGTGCCGAAGATTATCGACTTCTCCCTTGATTACCTGCGCGCCGGGCAGTTCCGCGATACCTGGGCCAAATGTCAGGTCTGCCGTCAGGGACGCCGCGTCGCCAACGTTGCGATCACAGCCTGGCAAAGCACTGAAAGCGAACCGATTGCCACCGCGCGTGCGCACTTCAAAATCGAGGAGCCCTTGAAATCCTGAACAGCGCCCCAAACTCACAAGACAACCCGCCGTCGACCATTTCGGGTCGCGGCCACTGCCATCTGATTGGAGTTTGATGACCATGAGTGTGGAAACTCAAAAGGAAACCCTGGGCTTCCAGACCGAGGTAAAGCAGCTGCTGCACCTCATGATCCATTCGCTGTATTCCAACAAGGAAATTTTCCTTCGCGAATTGATCTCGAACGCCTCTGACGCTGTCGATAAGCTGCGCTTCGAAGCCCTGGCCAAGCCAGAGTTGCTCGAAGGTGGCGCTGATCTGAAAATCCGTGTGAGCTTCGACAAGGACGCCAAGACCGTCACCCTCGAAGACAACGGTATCGGCATGAACCGCGACGATGTGATCACCCACCTGGGGACTATCGCCAAATCCGGCACTGCCGATTTCATGAAAAATCTTTCGGGCGATCAGAAGAAAGATTCGCACCTGATCGGTCAGTTCGGTGTGGGCTTCTACTCCGCCTTCATCGTTGCTGACCAAGTTGATGTGTACTCCCGTCGCGCCGGCACCCCGGCCAGCGAAGGCGTGCACTGGTCGTCGAAAGGCGAGGGCGAGTTCGAAGTCGCCACCATCGACAAACCAGAGCGCGGCACCCGCATCGTTCTGCACCTGAAAGCTGCGGAAGACGAGTTCGCCGATGGCTGGCGTCTGCGCAACATCATCAAGAAGTACTCCGACCACATTGCTTTGCCGATCGAACTGCCGAAAGAAGCGGCAGCAGCAGAAGGCGAAGAAGCACCAGCCGTTGAATGGGAAACCGTCAACCGCGCCAGCGCTCTGTGGACCCGTCCGCGCACTGAAGTGAAGGACGAGGAATACCAGGAGTTCTACAAGCACATCGCTCACGACTTTGAAAACCCGCTGGCCTGGAGCCACAACAAAGTCGAAGGCAAGCTCGAATACAGCTCGCTGCTGTATGTGCCGGCCCGCGCACCGTTCGACCTGTACCAGCGTGAAGCGCCGAAAGGCCTGAAGCTCTACGTGCAACGCGTGTTCGTCATGGATCAGGCCGAGTCGTTCCTGCCGCTGTACCTGCGCTTCATCAAAGGCGTGGTCGATTCCAACGACCTGTCGCTGAACGTGTCGCGCGAAATCCTGCAGAAAGACCCGATCATCGATTCGATGAAGACCGCGCTGACCAAGCGTGTGCTCGACATGCTGGAAAAACTGGCGAAAAACGAGCCTGAGCAATACAAAGGCTTCTGGAAGAACTTCGGTCAGGTCATGAAAGAAGGCCCGGCAGAAGACTTCGCCAACAAAGAGAAAATTGCCGGTCTGTTGCGTTTCGCATCGACCAACGGCGACGAAGGCGAGCAGATCGTTGGTCTGGCCGACTACCTGGCTCGCGCCAAGGAAGGTCAGGACAAGATCTACTACCTCACCGGCGAAACCTACGCGCAGGTTAAAAACAGCCCGCACCTGGAAGTCTTCCGCAAGAAAGGCATCGAAGTGCTGCTGCTGACCGACCGCATCGACGAGTGGCTGATGAGCTACCTCAGCGAGTTCGACGGCAAGACTTTCGTTGACGTGGCACGTGGTGATCTTGATCTGGGCAATCTGGACTCGGAAGAGGACAAGAAAGCTGCAGAAGAAGTCGCCAAGTCCAAAGAAGGTCTGGTTGAGCGTCTGAAAACCGCGCTGGGCGATTCCGTGGCTGAAGTCCGCGTATCGCATCGTCTGACCGACTCGCCGGCCATTCTGGCCATCGGCGAGCAGGATCTGGGTCTGCAAATGCGCCAGATCCTCGAAGCCAGCGGGCAAAAAGTGCCGGATTCGAAGCCAATCTTCGAATTCAACCCAAGCCACCCGCTGATCGAGAAACTCGATGGCGAGCAGAGCGAAGAGCGGTTCGGCGACCTGTCGCACATCCTCTTCGATCAGGCAGCCCTGGCTGCCGGCGACAGCTTGAAAGATCCGGCCGCTTATGTGCGCCGCCTGAACAAGCTGCTGGTTGAACTGTCGGTTTAACCAAGTCGTAGAAAAACCCGCTTCGGCGGGTTTTTTCATTCTGGTGTTTAGCAAATCAGGAGTCAGAAATGAGCGAAGTCACTGTACGTTCCGTGGTCTACCAGATCGACGGCCAGCCTTATGAAGGTCGTCTGGCGTTCGACGCCGAGCACAAAGGCGCGCGTCCGGGTTTGTTGATGGCGCCGAACTGGATGGGCGTCAGCGCCGGTGCCGAAGAGATCGCCAAATCGGTCGCGGCCAAGGGCTACGTGGTGTTGATCGCTGACGTTTACGGTCAGGCTGTGCGTCCGCAGAACGCGGATCAGGCCGGCGCGGCGATGATGCCGTTGAAGGATGATCGCGCGCTGCTGCGCAAGCGTATGCAAGCGGCGTTCGAGCAGTTGCAGAAGCAGGGCGAAGCGGCGGTGGATACTTCGAACCTGGCAGTGTTCGGTTTCTGCTTTGGTGGTTGCTGTGCGCTGGATTTGGCGCGCACCGGTGCGCCGGTGAAAGCGGCGGTGTCGTTCCACGGCACGCTGGATTCGCCGAATCCGGCCGACGCGCAGAACATCAAAGGTTCGGTGCTGGTGCTGCACGGTGCTTCAGACCCGTTGGTGCCAAAAGAGCAATTGCCGGCGTTTGAGGATGAAATGAACGCGGCGAAAGTCGATTGGCAACTGCTGAGCTATGGCGGTGCGGTGCACTCGTTCACTGATCCGCATGCGAATGTGCCGGGCAAGATGATGTACGACGCGAAAACCGCGAAGCGCGCGTTCAAGTCGATGCATGATTTGCTGGATGAAGTGTTCAAGGGCTGAAGCCTGAAAAGCAAAAGCCCCTCACCCTAATCCTCCCGAAACGTCGGACCGCCCGTAGGGAGAGGGGACTGAATGGGGGATGCTTCAGGGTTACGCCGACCTGAAAGTGTCTTGGTGAATCCATAATCGCCAAGATTTTTCAGGTCGATGTATGACGCCAGACACCTCGGTCGGCTCCCTCTCCCTACGGGCGGTCCGACGTTTCGGGAGGGCTGGGGTGAGGGTAAAGGCTTAACGCGGCAATTCAATCCGCTCAACTTCCCCCGGCACCGTCGGCCAATCCCCGGCCGCCCATTTACGCCGTGCCTCATCAATCGCCGCCGGATCGCTCGCGACAAAATTCCAGTTGATCCGCCGCGGCCCGTCCAGCGGCGCGCCGCCGAACACCACCGCATGAACGTCGCTCTCGGCAAACAGGCTCATCTCTTCACCAGCGGGCAACACCGCCAGTGCATGCGGCTCAATCGTCTCGCCGTTCAACTGCGCATCCCCACTCAACACATACACCGCCCGTTCTTCGTGCTCGGTCGGAATCAGCAGGGTGGTCGCCGTTTGCATTTTCACTTCCGCATACAACGTAGGAGAAAGCACCGGTACCGGTGATTCGAGGCAAAAGCCCGATCCGGCGATCATCCGAATCTGCACGCCGAGGTTATCGCTGACCGGCAATGTCGCTGCCGGGTGATGGCTGTAATGCCCCGGGCCTTGCTCGTGATCCTTGGGCGACGCCAGCCAGATCTGCAAACCGTGCATCGTGAAACTCTGGTCCCACAACGGCTCAGGCGTGCGTTCAACGTGGGCAATCGCGCTGCCGGCGGTCATCCAGCTGACGTCGCCAGCGCTGACCACCTGGTCCGAGCCAAGGCTGTCCTTGTGCTGGATCTGACCTTCGAACAGATACGTGAGCGTCGACAGACCGATGTGCGGGTGCTGTCGGATATTCATACCTTTGCCCGTCGGATAAACCGTCTCGAGCATGTGGTCGAAAAACACGAAAGGCCCGACGCTGCGGCATTTGGCTGACGGCAACGGGCGCAGAATCGGCTGGCCTTCGACGTCTTCGGCGCGCGGGCGGATGATCAGAGGTTGCGTGTCCATGGTGCATTCCAGACTGAGCGGGTGATGCCAGAAGCATAACCCGCCGCTGGCATCAGGAGGGTTACTGGCTATCGAAGCCTTGCGGAGCGTGGGTTTCGATCGTCACGTCGCTGGTGGTCATCAGTTTGTGAATCGGGCAGCGATCGGCGACGCGCAGCAGTTCTTCACGCTGGGCGTCGGTGAGTACGCCTTTGAGGGTGAGGGTTACGTGCAGGGCGTATTTGCCTTTCTGCTCTTCACTGTTGTCGCGTTTGACCTCGACTCCGACACCGGTCAGCGGGATGTCTTTTTTCTTCGCGTACATCTTCAGAGTCAACGCTTTGCAGGCGCCGAGGGCCGCATCGAAATAGTCGTGCGGCTCAGGTGCCGAGCCTTCGCCGCCGGCGGTTTTCGGCACGTCGGCAAACAGTTCGTGATCATCAATCTGTACGGTGTGACGAAAACCTTCAGCGGAGACGGTATTGACGGTAACAGTCATGGGAACCTCACAGGCAGTAGGAAAAGTCGTTCGATCAAAAAAGACCTTGCAGTTATAGAGCATTCCCACCGGTACGCGTTCCACTTTCCTGCGGGATGAACCCTTGTCGTCAGGGTGCGGTCTAGGCTATGCCTACTTCCCGGAGATTACTTGTGTCCCTGTATCGTCTGAGTCTTGCCTGTCTTCTTCTGGTTGCCGGCAGCGCGAGCGCCCGCGATTACACCTACAGCGATGCGCACCTGCATTACGTGGATTTTTTCCAGGAAAGCGCAGGCATGGCGAAACTGCTGACAGCCATGCAGGACAATTCCGTCGAGCATGTGATGATTTCCGGCATTCCGGTGGCGAAGAAATGGCACGAAGACGAACCCAAGCGTCCGCGTTATTACGCGGGTGACGACGCTGACGCCTACTGGTACAGCGCAACCGATGTGATCGTTGCTGATGCCGTGCAAAAACTCAGCGCCGAGCAGCGCCCGTACTTTCATCCCTTCCTGGCCGGCTTCAACCCCAACGACAAGAACTCCGCCGCACATATCCAGCGCATGCTCGACCTTTACCCAGGGCTTTGGCAGGGCATCGGCGAAGTGTTTACCCGGCATGACGATCTCACGGCGCTGACCTCCGGCGACACGCCGCGGGCCAACAATGAAGCGATGACCAAGATCTATCATCTGGCCGCCGAGAACGATCTGCCGGTGATGCTGCATTCCAACATCACCTCCAAGCGTGAGAAAAATCCGCTGTACCTGAAGGAAATCGAAGAGCCGCTTCGTAATCACCCGCATACACGATTTATCTGGGCGCACGCCGGCACCAGTGCCGAAATTCATCGGCATCAGACACAACTGAAGTTCTTGCTGCCCACGCTGACGCGCATGCTTGAGGCGTATCCCAACCTGTTTATCGACTTGTCCTGGAGCATGCTCACGCCGTACCTGCTGGACGAACAGGGCACGCCGCGCGCGGAGTGGCTGGCGCTGGTCGAGAAATACCCGGAACGCTTCATGCTCGGCTCTGACGTGGTCGGGCGTTTCAATAAGCTCGGTGAAGAAATGCGCAGTTTCAAACCGTTCCTTGATGCGCTGCCGGACGACGTTGCGCAAAAAGTCGCTCGGGATAACTTCCTGGCAATCTTGCCGCGAACGGTGCTCAAGTCCGGCAAAAGCACGCTGAATCGTTAATGCCAACGGTTCGAAGGATCAAGGCCTTTTGATATCGCCTTTTCGTCTTACGCAAATTTTCGCCGGGCCGATACCTTCTAAAGCAACCAGCTGCAGGGTTGATGCAGCGCTTTTGGAAGGAACCAGAGCAATGAGTATCCGTAGTCTCAATATTGCCCCGCGCGCCGGCCTCGGTTTTGGCCTGTTGGCGCTGATGGTATTTGCCCTCGGGGCGTTCGCTTTGCTGCAAATGTCAAACATGCGCGCGCAGTCCGACGAGGTCGATAACAATTGGCTGCCGAGCGTGATGGCGGTCGGCGAGATGAGTCAGGACATGCTGCGCCTGCGAGCGTTGACCATGCGTCTGTTACTCAATCGTGATCCGCAGGCGCTCGAACAGAACGTTGCCAAACTCAATGAATTGCGCGGTGTGCTTAGTGAGGCGCAGCAGCGTTATGACGTGCTGATCGTGTTGCCCGAGGAGCGCAAGCTGTTCGATCGCTTCAAGGTTGCCGAACACCAGTATCTGGAGTTTCAGGCACAAGTCATGCAGTTGTCTGCGCAGAATCGGGTCGAGGAGGCCGCGACCATTCTCAATGGTCAGATGAGTCCCTTGGCCGACGAAATCGCAGTGCTTTTGCGCGAACTGGTTGAGCTGAATAAACACAATGCCAATCTCGCCACCGAAGCTGCGCGGTTGGTGTTCATGAATTCGCGGGTGTGGGTCGGGGTGATGATTGGCGTGACCGCGCTGATCACCATCGGCCTGGCCCTGTTGCTGACCCGCAGCATCGTGTTGCCGCTGGCGCAGTCGTTGGGCGTGGCCGAGGTGGTGGCGAGTGGCGATCTGACCGGCAACATCAACATCAGCGGCAAGGACGAGCCGGCGCGGCTGTTGCAGGCGCTCAAGAGCATGCAGCACAACTTGCGCGAGACGATTCGGCAAATCTCGGAGTCCTCCAGCCAATTGGCCTCAGCGTCAGAGGAGCTGAGTTGCGTCACGGAAGACGCTACGCGCGGGTTACACCAGCAGAGCCTGGAAATCGAACAGGCGGCCACGGCGGTCAATCAGATGACTGCTGCAGTGGAGGAGGTTGCCAGCAATGCCGTGGCAACGTCAGAAGCGTCGCGGGAATCCGATCGTATTGCCCAGCATGGTCGTGAACAGGTGCATCAAACGGTGTTGTCTATTGAATCGCTTGCCGATGATGTGACGGCCAATGCCAGCCAAGTAGAAGATCTGGCGCAGAAGGTCTATAGCATCAGCAAAGTGCTGGACGTGATTCGTTCGATTGCCGAGCAGACCAATTTGCTGGCGCTGAACGCTGCGATCGAAGCGGCGCGGGCCGGCGATGCCGGGCGTGGGTTTGCTGTGGTGGCGGACGAGGTGCGGGCCTTGGCGCATCGCACCCAGCAATCGACGCAAGAGATTGAGCAGATGATTGGCGGCATTCAGCAGGGCACCGATTCGGCGGTCAGTTCGATGCAGCAGAGCAATGTGCGGGCGCGCTCGACGCTGGAGTTAGCCAAGGCGGCCGGGGCTGCACTTGAAGAGATTGCCTCGGCGTTCACGCTGATCAACGAGCGCAATCTGGTGATCGCCAGTGCCTCGGAAGAGCAGGCGGCGGTGGCGCGGGAAGTGGATCGTAATCTGATGAATATTCGTGATCTGGCGATGCAGACATCGGCCGGGGCCAATCAAACGAGCGCGGCGAGTCAGGAACTGTCGCGGTTGGCGGTGGATTTGAACAGCATGGTCGCCAAGTTCTCGGTTTGAGGTTTGCCTTCAAAAGCCCCTCACCCTAACCCTCTCCCAAGGGGAGAGGGACTGACCGTGCGATGCGCTGCACATACGTCGACCTGAAACTGCTTGGGTGAATCCATAATCGACTCTGTTTTTCAGGTCGATGCCCAGCGCCAGACATCTCGGTCGGCTCCCTCTCCCTCGGGAGAGGGCTGGGGTGAGGGGCGAAGGTGACACAAAAAGTCGAGTTAAACACAGGCAAAAAAAAGCCCCGCATTTCGCGGGGCTCTTTGTTCTTGCGGCGGATCAGCTGCCTTTAACGGCTTTGCCGTTGACGGTGCCGTCTTGGAGCATGATGTTGTACTCCTTGCCGTCGGTTTCAACCTGTTGCAGGCGAACCAGCAGGTAATCCCAATCCTTGGCGAACCAGAGGACGGTGATGCGCTTGCTTTGTGTCGGGTCGCGCACGCGCTCGACCTTGATCGCATCAATCTTGCCAGCCTTGGTCTCGACTTTTTCCGAACCCAGCACGCGGAAGTCATAGGTATCGACTTCACCGTCATCGACCACTTGATAGCTCATGGTCTTCTTGCCGGCAGCAACGTCATGTTGCAGTGCCAACTGGTAAGTGGACTTGTCGACCATGCCGCGATTCAGCGGAATCTTCACCGCGTCGCCACGGTCGGTACCGGTGACCATTTTGCTGTTCCAGTCAAAATCCAGATCAGCCTTTTTCGCTTTGCCCAGACCGCCACGTTCAAAGTGGTAGGACTGCGGTAGCAGGGTGTCCTTGTCCAGGGTCAGAGTGCTTTCTTCAGTCAGGCTGGCGATCATCATCGAGGCCTTGAAGCTGAGCTTCCAGACGCCGTTGGCTTCCTTGACCAGACTGCGCTCGGCGGTGCCGCTCATGGGCAACTGCTTCCAGTCGGCGGTGTAGCTGGCGGAGAACGGTTGAAGGTCCGCTGCCTGCGCGAAGGGCAGGGCGAGCAGAGCGCAAGCGAAGAGCAGGGCGCGACGCATAATATCTCCTAGTTTCGAATCAAGTGGCCGCTGGCCGCGAGTAACTGGCCGTCCAGCAAAGCACCGTGTTCACCGAGTGCCAGTCTGCCTTCGGCAAACCAGCGTACTGCCATCGGGTAGATCAGGTGTTCCTGAACGTGGACTCGCTGCGCCAGACTCTGCGGCGTGTCGTGCAACTCTACCGGTAATACTGCCTGTACGACCAGTGGTCCGCCATCGAGTTCCTCGGTGACGAAGTGCACGGAGCAGCCGTGCTCAGTGTCACCGGCCTCCAGCGCACGCTGATGAGTGTGTAACCCTTTGTATTTGGGCAGCAGCGACGGGTGGATGTTGAGCAGGCGACCTTGGTAGTGGCGAACGAAATCAGCGCTGAGAATGCGCATGAAGCCGGCCAGCACCACGAGTTTCGGATTGAATTCGTCGATCAGTTCGATCAGGGCAGCATCGAAGGCCTCGCGACCTTCGAATGCCTTGTGATCCAGCGAGCGGGTGGCGATACCCGCAGCACTGGCGCGTTGCAGGCCGTAGGCGTCGGCGCGATTGGAAATCACTGCAGCGATGCGGACCGGGCTGTCGCCGGTCCGCGTGCTGTCGATCAGAGCCTGCAAGTTACTGCCGGTGCCGGACAACAGCACCACGACATCACAGGTTGCGGACATTAATGAGCCTTAAGGTTCTGCAGATCAACCTGAGCAGCGCCTTCGGCAGCGGCAGCGATCTGACCGATGACCCAAGGCTGTTCGCCGGCGTCACGCAGGGTGTTCAGCGCAACTTCTACGTGTTCCTGAGCCACGCAGATGACCATGCCAACGCCGCAGTTCAGCACGCGGTGCATTTCGGTCTCGTCAACGTTGCCTTTTTCCTGCAGCCAGTCGAATACGGCAGGGCGAGTCCAGCTAGCCACGTCAACCACAGCCTGAGCGCCTTTTGGCAGTACGCGCGGGATGTTGTCGAGCAGGCCACCACCGGTGATGTGGGCCATGGCTTTGACCGCGCCGGTGTCTTTGATCAGTTTGAGCAGCGGCTTCACGTAGATACGGGTCGGGGCCATCAGCAGGTCGGTCAGCGGTTTGCCGTCGAGCTGGACGTTTTCGATGTCGGCACCGGAGACTTCGATGATCTTGCGGATCAGCGAGTAGCCGTTGGAGTGCGGGCCGGACGATGGCAGAGCGATCAGCGCATCACCAGTGGCGACTTTCGAGCCGTCGATGATTTCCGATTTTTCCACGACGCCGACGCAGAAGCCGGCCAGGTCGTAGTCTTCGCCTTCGTACATGCCTGGCATTTCAGCGGTTTCACCGCCTACCAGCGAGCAGCCCGACAGTTCGCAGCCAGCGCCGATGCCGGTTACCACCTGGGCAGCGGTGTCGACATTCAGTTTGCCGGTGGCGTAGTAGTCGAGGAAGAACAGTGGCTCAGCGCCGCAAACGACGAGGTCGTTCACGCACATGGCAACCAGGTCGATACCGATGCTGTCGTGCTTGTTCAGGTTCAGCGCCAGACGCAGCTTGGTGCCGACGCCGTCGGTACCGGAAACCAGAACTGGCTGCTTGTAGCCGGCCGGGATTTCGCAGAGGGCGCCGAAACCGCCCAGGCCGCCCATGACTTCCGGGCGCGCAGTGCGCTTGGCGACGCTCTTGATGCGTTCGACCAATGCTTCACCGGCGTCGATGTCTACACCGGCGTCCTTGTAGCTCAGGGAGGGTTGCTTGCTCATGATCCAGGCCTTTAGGGGAGGGGATTCAGGGGTAACGACCGAGTTCAGCGGGAACGTCGAAATCGAGGGTGGCGATGGCCTCACGCGAGTTTCGAGGTGCCCGGCTGTTGCCGGTCTGCGAAGGCGCGCGATTTTATCAGGCTTGAGGGGCAGCGGCCATCCTCGCACCGACGGGCAGGGCCATATCAGCGGAAATTTTTTGCAATTGAGCCGTATGAACGCCTGTATAAGGTGTGGCGATTAACCGTCTATCGTTATCACTGTGCAAAAACTTACCGCTACCGTGTGAATGCTTTGCGATGGCAGATTGTCACAGCCTTGCTTAACCGGTTCACGCGGCCTGTTCCAGCCGCTCCTGTCGACGGGAATTTTCCATGCGTTTTTGTAAATTGTTGTTTGTGGGTTGTTTGTCTCTGCTCAGCCTGGCGAGTCACGCCGAAAATCTCAAAGGCCTTTATCAAGTGCGTGAGCCGGTCAATGGCCAGGCTCCGGAAGAACGTGATCGCGCCACGCAGGCGGCGCTCGACACGTTGGTGCTGCGTTTGACGGGCGATCCGAAAGCTGCGCAAAACCCGGGGCTGGCGGCGATTCGCAAGGATCCGCAGCAAATTATCAGTCAGTTCGGTTTCGATGCCGGGCCGCCGGAGGTGCTGAAGGTCGATTTTGATCCGGCGACCACCGAGCAGGCGCTGCGTCGGGCCGGCCTGTCGTTGTGGGGCGCCAGTCGGCCGTCGATTCTGAGCTGGTGGCTGAATGATTCGGCTGAAGGTTCGAGTCTGGTCGGTGACGGTCAGGCCGCTGCGGCGCCGTTGCGTACGGCTGCGCAACACCGCGGCTTGCCGTTGCGTTTGCCGCTGGCTGATTTGAGTGAGCAGTTGGTTGCCACTGCGCCAGCGCTTGAGGGCACGGATCCGGCGCCACTGCGCGGTGCTTCGGAGCGCTACAACGCTGACGCCTTGCTGGCGGTGCATGCCCGTGAAGAGGGCGGGCAATGGCAGGCCAAGTGGCACTTGTGGCTGGGCGACCAGAAAGAGGCGGGCAGTGTGCAGGGCGCCGATCAGGCCGCTGTCGCTGATGCGGTGATGCTGGCGGTGGCTGAGCGTCTGGCGCCACGATTTGTTGCCAAGCCCGGTGCTTCGGGTCAGCAGACCCTGGAAGTCCAAGGCATGAATCTTGAACATTACGCGGCGCTGCTGCGGTTACTCGAACCGTTTGGCGTGCGTCTGCAAAGTGTTGATGGCGATCGTATCGTTTATCGGGTCAATGGCAGTGCCGATCAGATGCGTGCGCAGCTGTCGCTGGCGAAGTTGCAGGAGTTGCCGGCCGAGGCGCCGGCTCCGGTAGCGGCGCCACAACCAGTGGCTGGTGGCGCAACACCTGTCGCGGCGCCAGCCCCGACCCCGGCAGCACCGTCGTTGCGGTTTCGCTGGTAAGTCTTTCCTTATATAGAAGCAACAGGAGTGGTACATGGCCGATACGCGGCGTTGGTTCTGGCTCGGTGGGGTAGTCCTGCTTTGCGCGTTTGTGTGGTTGCTGCACCCGATCCTCACGCCGTTTCTGGTGGCGCTGCTGCTGGCTTATCTGTTCGATCCGTTGGTGGATCGTCTGGAAAAACTCGGGCTGTCGCGAACCTGGGGCGTGATCGCGGTGTTTGCGTTGTTCACGCTGATCGTCACCGCACTGATGCTGGTGCTGGTGCCGATGCTCGCCAAGCAGTTGCTGCGTCTGTACGAACTGGCACCGCAGATGCTCGACTGGTTGCAGCACACAGCTGTGCCGTGGGCGCAGTCGAAGCTGGGGTTGTCGGACGGGTTCTGGAAGTTCGATAAGGTCAAGGCCGCGATCAGCGAGCACATGGGTCAGACCACCGACATTGTCGGCGTGGTGCTGAGTCAGGCAACGGCCTCCAGTCTTGCGCTGATCGGCTGGCTGGCCAATCTGGTGCTGATCCCGGTGGTGAGTTTCTACCTGCTGCGCGACTGGGACGTGATGATGGCCAAGATCCGCAGCCTGCTGCCGCGTGATCGTGAAGAGCGTGTAGTCGCCTTGGCTGGCGAATGTCATGAAGTGCTGGGCGCGTTCGTTCGTGGTCAGTTGCTGGTGATGCTGGCGCTGGGTGTGATTTATGCGGCAGGCTTGATGATTGTCGGTCTGGAGCTGGGGCTGTTGATCGGACTGATCGCGGGGCTGGCGGCGATCGTGCCGTACATGGGCTTCGTGATCGGCATTGGCGCAGCGCTGATTGCCGGGTTGTTCCAGTTCGGTGGTGATCTGTACCCGATGGTCGGGATCGTCGCGGTGTTCATGGTTGGTCAGGCGCTTGAGGGTATGGTGTTGACCCCGTTGCTGGTGGGTGATCGTATTGGTCTGCACCCGGTGGCGGTAATCTTCGCGATTCTGGCTGGCGGCGAGCTGTTCGGTTTCACCGGTGTGCTGTTGGCCTTGCCGGTGGCGGCGGTGATCATGGTGCTGGTGCGCCATGTGCACGACTTGTACAAGGATTCCGAGATCTATAGCGGTGTGGACGAGCCGGAGTTGTAACGGTGCAGGGCGGCCCGGCGATTAGCCGGGTTGGCCCGTGTCCTGCAGGCGCTGGCGCCAAAGAATCTGTCATAAAACCAGCGTGTTAACGCAAACCTTTGATTTTGCTTGGACTCTGTCGCATTGTGCGCTCAGCTTCACGGGTATAAACTTCGCAAACTTTACACAGAGGCCACTAACGGTTCCTTGAGAACTGTTCAGTCAGCATGAAACCGATTCAGCTGCCCCTAGGTGTGCGTCTGCGTGACGACGCCACCTTCATCAACTACTACCCAGGCGCCAATGCCGCTGCACTCGGCTATGTCGAGCGTCTATGCGAAGCCGACGCCGGCTGGACAGAAAGCCTGATCTACCTGTGGGGCAAACACGGCGTAGGGCGGACGCATCTGTTGCAGGCCGCATGCTTGCGCTTCGAGCAGATGGGTGAGCCGGCTGTGTATTTGCCGTTGGCCGAGTTGATGGACCGCGGCGTTGAAATCCTCGACAACCTTGAACAGTACGAGCTGGTTTGCCTGGACGACTTGCAAGTGATTGCCGGCAAGGCTGACTGGGAAGAGGCGATGTTTCATCTGTTCAATCGTCTACGTGACAGCGGTCGGCGCTTGCTGATTGCCGCCTCCACCTCTCCGCGTGAATTGCCGGTCAAACTGGCTGACTTGAAATCCCGCCTGACCCTGGCGCTGATTTTCCAGATGCGTCCGCTCTCCGATGAAGACAAATTGCGCGCCTTGCAATTGCGCGCGTCGCGTCGCGGTCTGCACCTGACTGACGAAGTCGGGCATTTTATTTTGACTCGCGGCACTCGCAGCATGAGTGCGCTGTTTGACTTGCTTGAACAGCTCGATCAGGCCTCCTTGCAGGCGCAGCGCAAGCTGACCATTCCCTTCCTGAAAGAAACCCTTGGCTGGTAGCCATCCCTTTGGTTCTGTGGCTTGTAGCGTGTTTCGGCATATTTCAGGCGCCAGAAAATCCGCTTTCCTGCGAGGTGCGCAGGCCGCGTATCGGTTCAAATGGGCTTAAGCGCTTAGATGTAAACGAGAAACCGAGAAGTCACAAAAAGATCGATTGAATTTGCAAATGAGGCTGATAGCGGGCATAGTCTCGGCTTCTTTACAACTATCAGCCACGGTCGTGCCCATGCTAAAGCGCTTCGCACCCCTCGTGCCTCTCGCACTCGTCACCCTGTTGTACGGTTGCGCTGCTCATTCTCCAGTTCAAGAGCAGCCTCAACAGGTTAAAAATTCTGCCACGGCTCAGTCTTCCGTTATTTACCAGGAAGAGCTGGACACCGAAAAAGAACTCAACGAATTCAATGGCAAGAAGCCTTATCAGCTTCCTGTTCTGGCCGACAGCATCCTCGAACGCGGCATGTCCCTGATCGGTACCCGTTACCGTTTCGGCGGTACCTCTGAAGCCGGTTTCGATTGCAGCGGCTTCATCGGTTACCTGTTTCGCGAAGAAGCTGGCATGAACCTGCCGCGCTCGACCCGCGAAATGATCAACGTTGATGCGCCGCTGGTCTCGCGCAGCAACCTTGAGCCGGGCGATCTGCTGTTCTTCGCCACCAACGGTCGTCGCGGTCGTGTCAGTCACGCCGGGATCTACCTGGGTGACAACCAGTTCATCCACTCCAGCAGTCGTCGCAGCGGCGGTGTTCGCATCGACAGCCTGGGTGACAGCTACTGGAGCAAGACTTTCATCGAAGCGAAACGCGCTCTGGCCAACGCTCCAACCGTCGTCACTGCTCGCAAGTAATTCCCCCGATGTCGCTGCGCTCGCGGCGACAATCAGGCTCCCTGCAACGGAGTAGACGTAGACTTTACAAGGTGAAGTTAAAGTCTTACTTGAAGTTTGCCGTGTAGCCGCTAGAATCCTGAGTCTATATTGATGGCAAACCGCCTGCGTGCTCACGCAGGCGGTTTTCTTTTCTGTCCATCGGCAGAAAAAGCCGCAGCCAGATCAGGATGTTCTGCTTATGACGATGACGGCCCGCCTCACATTGATCTTCTTCGCAGCGCTGCTCAGCGCCTGCGCCAGTCGTACACCGCCACCTGCGCCGGTGGTTCGCGCGCCGGTCGTATTCGGTCCTTCGCAAGCTTTCTCGCCGGCTGCTGAAGACGTGCTGTTTCGCGCGCTCGGTCTGGTGGGCACGCCTTATCGCTGGGGCGGCAACACGCCGGATTCGGGGTTTGATTGCAGCGGGCTGATCGGTTTTGTCTACCGTGATGCGGCGGGCATCTCTTTGCCGCGTTCGACGCGTGAGCTGATCGTTATGCAGGCGCCGAATGTCGGCAAGGAAGGCTTGCAGACTGGCGACCTGATCTTCTTCGCCACCAATGGCGGCTCGCAGGTCAGTCATGCAGGGATTTACGTCGGGGAAGGGCGCTTCGTGCATGCGCCGGCCACCGGCGGCACGGTGAAGCTGGACAGCCTGTCGAAGGCGTACTGGCAGAAAGCTTATCTGAGTGCCAAGCGGGTGTTGCAGCCGGAGCATCTGGCGCATAACCCGTAGTAAAAATCGCAGCAATCCTAATGTGGGAGCGAGCCTGCTCGCGAAAGCGGTGTATCAGTCAACTCAATGGAGACTGACACTCCGCATTCGCGAGCAGGCTCGCTTGTATGGTAGGACTTGAAGGGAGGAGGAGGGACAAGGCTCGATTCTGACTGTTGACGCAGCACAGACCGTGGGAGATTTCGCCCCTCCTCCTTTCACCCAAGCGCCGATAAAGA
>NZ_FYDH01000019.1:0-141798 GCF_900187475.1 Pseudomonas sp. Irchel s3h9
TTACAATCGGATCAGGCTGCACAGTCACAATGGCTACCGAACTCCGGTGGACATGGAGGCCCTGGCGGCATGAAAAAGGGTAAAACCCTATAACCGTGTCCAGTATCGTTTGACCAGATCAGGTCGGTCCCCTCTCCCTCTGGGAGAGGGCTAGGGTGAGGGGCTTTTAAACACCAGCACCCACACACGTTTAACTTACACGCACTGTTACGCCATAACGGCTACAACACCTTGCGCCGTTACCTACGCGTACGCCAGAATCCGCCGGCTTACGCGCCTTGAGGCGGGCTGTATCGTTTCCCTGTCACTGCAAAACAGTGATCGGGTTTGGTAGCCCGTTTTCTTGATAGTTGTACCGCGTCACCTTATTGAAGTCTCTTTTTTGAGGCTCAGTCTTATATGGTGGCCATGCGTGGGGCCTTTTCGGGGGCGCCGGGGTTCTCTCTATCTTGACCGGTCTACCAACCCACTCGTGGCCGCCACCCTTCGTTTGGTAGCGAAAGTGACGGCTATTCAATCTTTAAAGATGGAGTGCCAGCTATGTTCAAAATTACGCCAAACCCGCCAGAAACCGATCCAATCCCCTACGACGCCGCGCTCGAACCTCAAAACATCAAAGAGGCCACCGACCGTGCGATCAACTTCTACCTCAATCCCTCCGCGCTGAAGACTTCAATACCCACCCGCAAAACCGGCAAGATCTACCTCATCGACCCCACAGTGGATAACGAAACCCTGCTCGTCGAAGCCACTGAAACCTTGTCCTCAGCCACTGACATGGCCCGCGATCTCGCCGATTCAATTGACCCTTCACAGCGCAAAAAGATGCTGATCCTGCAACAGGTGATCATGCTCAGTGAATTAGTGGTCGGCCGAGTTCTGGATAACCAGCGCTTGCCGCACTAGTTGCGATGCAGATGGATGAGGGCGCTCGCGCCCTCATTTGCACGGAAGCGTCCGCAATCGCGGCGCTTCACGCCTTCTATCAAAGAACCTGTAGCGGTTCTTGTCTGGAGTTTCAGCTGATGTCCCAGCCACCCGAACCACAGGTCACTGACCTGGTATCGCCGTACGCCTCGCCCAATTCAAGAAAGCTGCACGAAGCGGCAGAGCGTGCGCTCGACCATTACCTGTTGCCCGCCGCAATTATGGCCGAACCCTATACGCCCAACGCTCTGTTCATGGCCAACCCGCAAGCAGACACCGAGTCGTTGCTGACCAATGCTTGCGGGTCGTTGGCGTCCGCCTCGGTGATGCTCGGCAATTTTGCCGGCGTGCTAGAGGGATCGAACCGCCATACCCTGCTGGGCATTGCGCAAGTGGTCATGTTGGGGGAGTTGGCAGTCAATAAAGCGTTGGATCTGGTTGTGCCAACCGAGTAGTTGCACACGTTAAGGATCAGCAGTCAGCCATTGCGGCTGACTGCTTTTTTGTTTCTACAGGTGATCCGCATCAATCACAGCCTTGGCAAACGCCTGCGGATCTTCCTGCGGCAAGTTGTGCCCGATCCCGCCATTGATCAAGCGGAACTGATACTTGCCGGTAAAGCGCTTGGCGTAATCCTCCGGCGCCGGGTGCGGCGCACCGTTGGCGTCGCCTTCAAGGGTAATGGTCGGCACGTTGATCGACGGCGCGGTGGCGAGTTTCTGCTCCAGCGCTGCGTATTTCGCTTCGCCCTTAACCAGGCCCAGACGCCAGCGGTAGTTAAACACCGTGATATCGACATGATCGGGGTTCTCCAGCGCCTTGGCGCTGCGGTCGAACGTGGCGTCGTCGAATTTCCATTGCGGCGAGGCCAGTTGCCAGATCAGCTTGGCGAAGTCGTGGGTGTTCTTCTCATACCCGGCACGGCCACGGTCCGTCGCAAAGTAGAACTGGTACCACCACTGCAATTCAGCCTTGGGCGGCAGCGGGTTTTGCCCAGCGGCCTGATTACCGATCAGATAACCGCTGACCGAAACTAATGCCTTCACGCGTTCCGGCCACAGTGCCGAAACGATGTCCGCCGAACGCGCGCCCCAGTCATAGCCGCCAAGCACCGCTTGCTTGATTTTCAACGCGTCCATGAAGTCGATGACGTCACTGGCCAGCGCCGCTGGTTGACCATTGCGCAAGGTGTCTTTGGAGAGGAACTGCGTATCGCCATAACCGCGCGCATACGGCATCAACACCCGATAACCCTTGGCCGCGAGCAGCGGCGCGACTTCGTCGTAGCTGTGAATGTCGTAGGGCCAGCCGTGCAACAGGATCACCACCGGGCCATTCGCGGGGCCGGTTTCGGCGTAGGCGACGTCGAGCACGCCGGCCTTCACATGTTTGAGCGGGCCGAAGGGCGAGGACGCGGAATAGCTGACGGCGGCCGGTTCAGTGGTTTGCGCCTGAGCGCTGCCAAAAGCGCCGAGCAGCGCCACAGCCAGAATCGACAAGCCGAATGCAGTTTTGCGGGTGTGCAGTGCCATCTTCATGGTGACGTCTCCTTTGCGAGCCTTTGGCCAAGGGTTCTGAATGAACACCTGAAACCTTGAGTGCATTTGAGCGCGGAGACGTATCTGGCCTGTGTCGAAGAACGGCTTTGTTGAAAGTCGATGTGTCGCGGTGGGGTTCGTACACAGTGTGATACACGGCGGCGAAACCGACTCCCCCTGGACCTGATTCAGGCCAAAATAATAAGTCGCTGTTTTAAAACAAAAAATATTTCACTTCGCGCTTCCCAAAGCCAAAAAACCTTGGTAAATTGCGCCCCGTTCTCACAGCGAACCTAACGAAGTAGCTGGAAAGAGCAGTAGGGGCGTCGCCAAGCGGTAAGGCAGCAGGTTTTGATCCTGCCATGCGTTGGTTCGAATCCAGCCGCCCCTGCCATATTCGAAAAAACGCCAACTTCGCAAGAAGTTGGCGTTTTTTTATGCCTGCGATTTGGCCCGGTGGTGCAGGGCAGGCGTGCGCGGCGCCGAAGCACCGCGCACGTCATCCACTCAGTGCGGTGCGCGCTGGATGGTTTTCATCAGGTCTTCGGGGCTGATGTGGCCGACCACGCTGCCCGGTTGCGGCAGGTTGAGGATGTGGCCTTTCATCTTGCCGATGATGTGCATTTCGCACGGCTTGCAATCGAACTTCAGCGTCAGCACTTCATCACCGTGGATCAACTGCATCGGTGCGACTTTGGTGCGTACGCCGGTCACGCCTTTGGCCTGTTTCGGGCACAGGTTGAAGGAGAAACGCAGGCAGTGCTTGGTGATCATCACCGGCACTTCGCCCGGTTCTTCGTGAGCCTCGTACGCGGCGTCGATCAGCTTCACGCCGTGACGGTGGTAGAAGTCGCGCGCCTTTTGGTTGTAAACGTTGGCGAGGAAGGTCAGGTGCGAATCCGGATACACCGGCGGCGGGCTGGTTTCGGCTTTACGGCCGCCACGCGGATGAGCGGCGACACGGGCAGCGGTCAGGTTCTCGATCACTTCACGGCGCAGGGCTTTGAGCTGCGAGTTAGGGATGAAGAACGCCTGTGGCGCATCCAGTTTGATGTCGGTGGCGTGGTACTGCGTGGTGCCGAGCTGGCCGAGCAGATCGCGCAATTGCTCCAGCGCTTGCTCAGGCTTGTTGGCCACGCCGAACGGACCGGCGAGGGTGACGCTGGCGCTGATGCCTTCTTCACTGGTGGCGGTGACTTCCAGCTGCTCTTCACGCAGGCGTGCGACCCAGCTCAGGGCCACGCGACGCTCTGAAGAGGTCTTCTGCAGTGCCTGTTGCCAGTTGTGATCGAGGTTGCGATTCAACGGGTGGTTCGGGCGCAGCTTGTACAGACCTTCGGGCATCTCGTTCGGCTCGACGCGGTAGCGGTAGCGCTTCTCGCCGTCTTCTTCGAACTCGCCTTTGGCTTCAGCGATGTTGGCGCGGAAACCGACCACTTCGCGTTTGACCAGCACGTTCAAACCATCGCCGTTGGACAGCGGCTCGTGAGTCACGACCTGCATGTCGCGCTTGCCGACTTTCTCGACGGTGCCAACCGGCAGACCGGTGAAGGTCGGCGAGTCGAACGCGCCGATGTCGATCTTGCGATCGGTGACGAAGTAGTCGGTGCTGCCACGGTGAAAGGTTTTTTCCGGGTCAGGCAGGAAGAAGTGTGCGGTGCGACCGCTGGAGGCGCGGGCCAGGTCCGGGCGGTCTTCGAGCACGTCGTCGAGGCGCTGGCGGTAATAGGCGGTGATGTTCTTCACATAGCCCATGTCCTTGTAGCGACCTTCGATCTTGAACGAGCGCACACCGGCTTCAACCAGGGCGCGGATGTTGGCGCTCTGGTTGTTGTCTTTCATCGACAGCAGGTGTTTTTCGTAGGCGATCACGCCACCCTTTTCATCTTTGAGGGTGTACGGCAAACGGCAGGCTTGCGAGCAGTCGCCACGGTTGGCGCTGCGCCCGGTATGCGCGTGGGAGATGTTGCACTGGCCGGAGAAGGCCACGCACAACGCGCCATGGATGAAGAACTCGATGGCGGCGTCGGTTTCGTCGGCGATGGCGCGGATTTCCTGCAGGTTCAGCTCGCGGGCCAATACCAGTTGCGAGAAACCGGCCTGATCGAGGAACTTCGCCCGCTCAAGGGTGCGGATGTCGGTCTGGGTCGAGGCGTGCAGTTCGATCGGCGGAATGTCCAGCTCCATCACGCCCAGATCCTGAACGATCAGCGCATCGACACCAGCGTCGTACAACTGATGGATCAGCTTGCGGGCCGGCTCCAGTTCGTTGTCGTGCAGGATGGTGTTGATGGTGGTGAAAATTCGCGCGTGATACTTGCGGGCGAATTCCACCAGCTCGGCGATTTCGCTGACTTCGTTGCAGGCGTTGTGGCGCGCGCCGAAGCTCGGGCCGCCGATGTACACGGCGTCGGCGCCGTGCAGGATCGCCTCACGGGCGATGGCGACATCGCGGGCAGGGCTGAGCAATTCCAGGTGATGCTTGGGCAAGGACATAGTTTTTTTAGTCAGGCTGTCACGGTTAGGCGCGCATTCTACCCGTGAAATGCGCGCCCGGCACGCCTGTGCTGCCCGATGGTGAACTTCCACTCCGGACCTGTAGGAGCTGCGGCACGCTGCGATCTTTTGATCTTGAAGCTCAGATCAAAAGATCGCAACCTCGTTTCACTCGACAGCTCCTACAGGGGCTGGGGTGATGTGTCAGGCCTTGGCCGCCATCGCAGTGACTTCCACGCGCATGCCTTCAACGGCCAGCGACGCCACACCTACTGCCGCACGCACCGGCCAAGGCTTGGCGAAGAAACGCTTGTAAACCTCGTTGAACGCGGCGCGATCAGCCATGTCGGTGAGGTAAATGGTCAGGTGCATCACTCGATCCATCGAGCTGCCGGCGCGCTCCAGTGCAACCTTCAGCGCTTGCAGGGTGCATTCGCTTTGCGCGGTGATATCGCCCAGTTCCAGACTGCCGTCGGCACGGGTTGGAATCTGGGTGGAAACCATGATGCCGTTGAACGTAGCGACGTCCGAGGAAATCGAGTCGGCGTCCGGATCGGGAGTGAAGGTGATGTCTTGGTTAGCCATGCTGATCCTTTGATTGAGCGAGTGAAGATGGCCGCAGTTTACAGATACAGCGTCGACATGGCCCGCTCCGTGGCAACAGAGGCCGGTCAGACCGGCTGCGTTGCGGCTTCCGCCGCGATGGCTGCAAGAACGCAGGGGCGGGCGCCGATGCGCTGCATGTAGCTGGCAAGTGCCGGCCAGTCCTGTATGTCGATGGCAAAGGTCGGCAGCCACTTCAGCACGGTGAACAGATAAGCATCGGCGACGCCGAATCTGCTCATCAGATAGTCCCGAGCCGACAGTTGATGATTCAGGTAGTCGAGGCGCTTGAACAGTGTGTGGCGGAAAATCGTTTTGACCGATTCCGGGATCTGCGCATTGAACAGCGGTGCACTGCCCCCGTGAATTTCCGTACTGATGAAGTTCAGATGTTCCTGCAAGCGCGTGCGCTCCCATAAACCCAAGGGTGGCGCCAGCGTGTTGCCGGGCACCTGATCGACCAGAAACTGCAGGATCGCCGGCCCTTCCGTCAGTACCTCGCCGTTATCCAGAACCAGCGCTGCAACGTAGCCCTTCGGATTGATCTCGCGAAAGTCATGGCCATCGGCGGTGCGTTTACTCTGGTTGTTGACGCGAACCAGTTCGAACGGCAAACCCAGTTCTCGCAGCACAATGTGCGGGGAAAGCGAACAGGTCATGGGCGCAAAATACAGTTTCATGGCACTTCCTTGCTGAGAGAGAGCGCCAGATTCCATTGCCGAAGCGGCTTTCGCAAAGGTCATTTACGGTGCTAGCGTATGACAAAATCTCATGAGCACTCAGAACCATGACGGTCCGACTTCCCTCGCTGAATGGCTTGCGCGCCTTTGAAGCGGTCGCCAGGCACATGAGCTTCACCAAGGCTGCCGAAGAACTCAATGTCACCCAGACCGCTGTCAGTCACCAGATTCGCCGACTCGAAGCCGAGCTGGGCGGGCCACTGTTTTTGCGGCTCAACGAGGGGTTGGTGCTGAGCGAGGACGGGCACGCCTATTTGCCGGGTGTGCGTGCAGCGTTTCATGAACTGCGGTATTCGACTGAGCAGTTGCTCGCGTCTCGCGATAAAAGCGTGCTGACGATCAGTACGCTGGTGTCGTTTGCATCGAAGTGGCTGTTGCCGCGTTTGCCGTCCTTTCAGCAGGTGTTTCCCGCTATTGATGTGCGAATCAGTGCGGCCACTGAGCTGGTCGACTTTCGCAAGGGCACGATTGATGCGGCGATCCGTTATGGGCGCGGCGACTGGAAGGGGTTGTGTGGCGATTTTCTGATGTCCGATGATATTTTCCCGGTATGCAGTCCGGCATTGGCGAAAACGTTGCGAACGCCCGCAGACCTGGCCAATCACGCATTGCTGCAAGTCAGTGGCGCGACGGCCGGTGACTGGAGCGCCTGGTTGCGTGCCGAGGGCCAGCCGGCGCAACTTGCAGAAGGCCCGCGCCTGACCTTTGACCTGGCGATGATGGCGGTACAGGCAGCGGTTGACGGGCAGGGTGTGTGCATTGGCCGTTCAACCTATGTCGAGGATGATTTGCGGGCCGGGCGTCTGGTGGCTCCGTTCGATCTGCGCTTGCAAGATGAACTGGGTTTCTATCTGGTAGCGCCCCATGAAACGGCGCAATCGAAGAAGATCGTGGCGTTCAGGACATGGCTGTTGGCACTGTCACCGGGCAAAGACACTTTTGTATAAGCGTGTATCAAGTTGCCGCGCAGACACACGCGAACAATAAACCCGGGGTTTACGACACATCAGCCATACACGCGACTCCCAAAGTAGCGGTCACACCACCACTGCGTTTGAGAGGGCAACATCATGCATCGTCCATTGTTACTGGCCAGCGCTGCGCTACTCGCTTCAATCATCGGCGTCGCCCACGCGGCTGACGCGCCAGCCAAGAGCTGGCAACAAGGGTTGAGCCGGACCGATCTGGTGCGCGAGGACCTCGGTGCTGCCGAGCGCGAAGTGATTCAGGCGCGAGTCGATTTCGAACCGGGCGTGACTTCGCCTAGGCATGCACACCCGGGTGTCGAGGTCGCTTACGTGATCAGCGGCACGTTCGAATATCAACTGGAGGGCAGGGCGCCGGTGACGTTGAAGGCGGGGGATTCGCTGTTCATTCCTGAAGGCGTAGCGCATGTGGCGCGCAATGTCGGTCAGGACAAAGGTTCGGAGCTGGCGACTTACATCGTTAAAAAGGGCGAGCCGTTGCTGATTCTCAAGCCGTAGAGCTAACGCGCCGGGCCGTTATAAATCATATGCAGTATCAGCAATTCTGCAAAAGCGACCACCATGCAAAATCGTACAAACCCCGCCGTGAAGACTCGGCGGGGTTTTTCGTAGGTGAAGTCGAAACCGAATAGCAGCAACAAAATGCCGAAGAAGGTTTTTATCGCGCGCATCTGTCTTCATCCTTGGCCCGGCCAATTGGGCACAGCTGATTCATAACATTGGTTCTAGGCACGGCTTCTTAATGAAGCGTCACAATCCGACGACTCTCGCCAATCCTGATTCTGTCCAGCGCCCGGTTCAACGCATCGAGCGCATCGAGCAGGGCTTTGGCCTCGGCCTCTCGACCTTCGCCCCAGAGGCGCTCGGCCATTTTGTTCAACGCCTGGATCGAACGCTCGATGTCTGCGGCGGTGGTTTTGTGTTCAGGGGCCGGTGGTTTCTTCGGCATTCAGGGTTCCTCTGATGACGGCAAACCACCATACCGCTGCGGCGCCCAACAGCATAGTCAGCAAGGCCAGAATCAGGATCACTCCTTGTGTGCCCAGGCTTGTGGCCAGCAGCGCCACCAGCAAACCCGCCAAGGGTTGCGAGAGGTTATTGAGCAAGGTGATCACGCCCACGGTTTTGCCGAAATCCTTGGCCGGAATCACCCGCTGGCGGATGCTGCGCATGTAGATGTTGAACATCTTGTCGAAGCCGACGATCAGCAGGAAACCCACCACATAGCCGGCCAGATTCGGACTCAGTGCACTGATGAGGGCGCCAGCGGCGATCATCGAGTAAGCGAGCCCGCCCAGTAACCGCTGCGGGATTTCAACCCGGGCGAGGAAGAATAGAATCACGATGGTGGTGACCGCGCCGGCAGCCTGCAGTCCGGCATACGCATCTTTGCCGGCGCTGTACTCGCCGATCACCATCGCCGCTGACGTCGCCAGAGTGACGCCGACGATCAGGTTGACCCCGACGGCCAGCAGAATGATTTTTTTCAGCTCCGGCAGTTCACGTATATGCCCGAAAGCGATACGCAGCGGTTGCAGCCAGATGTCTTGATGCTGCTCGAACACTTCCAGAGTGATACGGCTGAGGCGTTGCCAGACCAGCATGCTCAGGTCCGCCAGCAGGAAGAGCCCGGCGACCCACAGCACCACCCAATGCCAGGCCCAGATTTCCAACAAAAGCGCAGCCACCAGTGGCCCGAGAACCAGCCCGGTCTGATCGGCGATCTGCGAATAGGACAAGGTCTTGGTGTAGCTGTAGTGTTGGAAAATGTGTGGCATCAGCACCTCGCGGGCCATGATGCCCTGGGTGGTCAGCACGCCACATAGCGCCGACAGCACGACGACCCAGGCGATACCGCCGAAGAGGGCAAACATTGCCACCGCGATCAGGCACAGCAGGGCCCGGTAAACCTGGCTGATGTGCAGGATGCGGATGGGCGAAAACTTGTCACACAAGGCTCCGCACAGCGGAAACGCGAGAAACCGCGGCAGCGATTCGACGAAAAACGCCAGACCTGCCCAGGAGGCGCTGTTGGTGGTCTGGAATACCACCAATGGCACGATGAACAGCAGGATCTGATCCGCCAGCCGCGACAGAAACAGCGAGGTGAAAAAGGCCAGGTAGTCCTTGCGCAAAATGAAGCTCCTTTATGTCGACGGTCTGGCATCACCTACTGGATGCAGCACGTTCCGGGATAGAAGATACTGGTGGTTCTTGAAATGGCTAGAACCGTCATTATCTCGCCCGTTGTGGGCCATGGCGCCGGTTCCATGGCCATGAACTGGAGGATTCGTCCATGACCAAGCGCGGGCTACCAGAACAAGACGCTTCTTTTAAATTTTTCCGGGTGCAATGGACACTCATTCATGCTTATGAGCGGTTCGAGCAGATAATCGTTTCTGCTGATCGCGCTGTTGGCGCTCAGTCGAAAATTCGTGATTCTGGATTCGATGACTACACCCGCCACTATAATTGCCGCGCTGGGCTTCGCGACACTGGTGCTTGGCATCGTGTGCTGGCTTCTCGGCAAACAGAGTGGCGATTCAACGGTTGATCGGGAATAAATAGATAGCAGTGGTGTCGCAGAGAGGGTGACTAACATTGCGCAACAGCGTCTATGCAGGTCTGCGCAAAGAAGTAAAAAGGAAGTTAAGTGGTTCGAAAGGCGATTCTACTGGTGCTGACTGCCAGCCTGAGTGGGTGTATGGCAACCGCCATGCGTATGGATTATGACAAGCACCGTTGCCCCTACATCGGCATTCGGTTTGACTGGTGGTTGGTGGGCACGTCCAAAGGAAAACTGATTCCCTTTTTACTGATCGACGCGCCATTTTCTCTAGTGGTCGACACTGTCTTTTTTCCCTTCGAATATCAATACAGCTGCAATTTCTAAACTGGGGGTGGTGTTAGTGTTCAGGTTTGCTCTGTCCGTGGCTCAACCTGCATTCGGCTGAGTGACAGGCAGAAAACGGTCAGAAACTGCCGTTCGAAATATGTTGTTTCTGACCCATAGCAGACATCCATTCACTGGCCAGGGGTATAGATGAGCAAACCTATTTGATGTCTAGTGGCATCAGCAATTGAGAGTCTTGGATGGGTGTAGGTCTGCCACAGGCGAATGCCAGGTTAGCCATTCAGCTTTGCAGCCAAAAGTGCACGCTCCTCTGTAAGTGCGTGGAAAACGCCAGGGTTTGCGCCCGAGTGCAGGTATAAGAAGTAGCGACCTTGCTGATCGCGCAGAATTCGATAGACATCGGGCGGTCTGCGCATGCCGGGCGGTGTGTTCCGATTTGCAAGGAAATCATAGCTCTCGATGTTCAGGCGTTGTAGCGCTGCTTCAAAGTCCGCTTGAACGTCCAGCCTCCATTTCCGAACTCGGCGAATCTGCGTGACGAGACAGTGTAAAAGGAACAACACCAGGCCGGTCAGCGCGGCGGCCCTCATTCCCTGTTCCATGCGCTTGCTCCAATCCATGTGATATGGGGTTAAGCAATAGCCCATCCAGCCACGAATTCAACCGTTTGAGTAAGCATATGACAACCAGGCAATCTGACTGGGAGTCAATCGAACGGGCTTAACGGGTCGGGTTCGCTTTCCGTCCGAACCTGATGCTCGATCTCGATAGGCAATAAGCAGTTCGTGGTGGCGAGCAACAATTGTCTGATGCAAAGAGTTAAGTGGCGACGTCAGTGGGGCCGAGAAGGACCTCATAGATCAACCCTGCCTCATAAAGGCACGTTCGCCACTCTAGAAAACCTGGACGGTCCTCGCACAGAAGGCGAACGATCCGCCCATCCTCTGCGAAAGAAACTTCCTCCACCAACGCGATATCTCCCGGTGCCGCCTCTCGAGAGCTAATCCAATCAGTGAAAACTACCTTTGATTGATCAACGCTGATCAGTTTTATGAAATCACCTTTAGAAATTGCCATGTCCTTTCGCCTGGATTTTCACTGATAGCAAGTACATAAGCCTATCGGCATTTTTAAGAGAAACCCTTTTTGGGTCTGAGGGCGTCGTTTGGGCGATGTCCGCTTCTGCCCGAAAGCTGCCTGTTGACCAAAGTCAATGCAATCAACGCGCTCTGCTTCGAGTGATTCGATTCGCCCAAACGTAGTAGTGTCGCCAAGGCAGGGATGCGGCAATAACCGGGAAAATGCGGAAACGCTCCATAAAAAGAGGAGCAAGACTTCTGAATGCCAGAAACGACAAAGCCCTGAATAATCAGGGCTTTGTCGGTACCAAATATGGCGGAGGCGATGGGATTCGAACTCATGGACCTGTTACAGTCGACGGTTTTCAAGTCCGACAAATAATATAATGATATCAACATCTTATCGAGATTTGGCTTCCGCATGGTTAACGGAGTCTGCCCTCTGCCAGCCGCTAAATTAAAGGGCCTAAATCACAGTTGCGGAAACGATTTTTCCGTTGTTTTCTGTTAATTCGATATACCTGAAAGACGGTATTGGCTCGTATTCGCTGAACATTTACTCACTTAAATTCCTTGGAGTTGGAGGATTTTGGATGCGCCATTCGCTACATAAACGCTCCACAGTGAGCGATTGAAGTCTCGGGGTGTTGATGGCAGATTGCGACGTAGTCGGTTGAGCACTTCCCCTGCAGGCTTTGGCTTGACGTATCAGCCACACTCCGCTCAGATGAGGTCGTTGAAATTCACTGTTGGGAAAAAGGACACCACAGAAAAATGTCGAGTATTGCATCTGATATCGATACCGTCCGCGCTTCTCGCGCTGGTCACGCCTTCCACGAGCGATGGGCAGCGAGGAGAGCTTTGCAGTTGATTTTTCCCAACGACGCTCTATTTGCGATTGCCGTAGAGGGTATTTCTTCTACAGAAACAGCGAGTCCCGGAAAGCAAGCGGAGGAGGTTGCAGACCTTGTCCTCTACTACGGGAGCGGAGACAACTTTCAGACCTGTGAGCGACTAGAGACGGTTCAGTTCAAATACAAGATTCGTGAAGATGCCGTCACAGCAGCATACTTAAAAAAAACAATCGAGAAATTTTGCGACACGATTCTAGGCTACGAGAAAGAATTTTCAGGCTGTGATGTTGATAGAAAAGTTTCTTTCGTTTTCGTAACAAACTCAGAGTTCACAGAAAATCTTTGGGAGGCGATCGCTGCGCTCATAAAAGGCACGACGCCTTCAGACTCTAATTCAGCCGTCCAAGCTCGTAATCTCAGGAAGTGGTGTGCTAATCGCGGCTTAACTGACGTAAGCCGCTTGTTCTCAAGGATAGTTTTCCGAGCCGGAGAGAAAAGCCTCGCGGGCCAAGACAACCTACTCAAGCGAACACTTACTGACTGGTCGGCAGGCTCAGACTCGGATGCGCGACTGCGGCTATACGGACTTCAGGATCTGGTCTTAAAGAAAGCAGGACCTAGTGGTCAAGGTAAGAATCTGATCCGGCGCGAGGACATCTTGGATTCGCTTGATTGTGAGCCGGAGGATCTGTTCCCAGCAGCTCCTCGTTTTATCGACGTAGGGGCCATCGTCGAACGAGCAGAGCTCTTTATGGCGAGTAATCTGATCAAGACGTCAGAGTTGCCTGTCGTCGTCCACGCGGAGGGTGGAGTGGGCAAAACGGTATTTGCACGAAGCCTTGCTGAAAGGATGGAGAACGAGTTCGAGGTTGTCGTTTTTGACTGTTTCGGTGGCGGCTCGTATCGCTCGGATAATCAAGCCCGGCACCTTCCGAGAATCGGCTTGGTGCAGATCGTCAACGAATTGGCTTCTCGCACACTATGTGATCCGATGCTGCCAGGAGGCAATGACAGTATTAAAATAACTAAGTCGGCCTGTAAGCGGTTTGCACAAGCTGCTGCGGCAATCCGAGATCAATCAAAGAAACTTGGCCTTCTTATTATTATCGACGCATCGGATAACGCCCAGCTCGAAGCCGATTATCGACACGAGGACTCCTTTCCGAAGCGTCTACTTTCGGCCATGAATGAGGAGCGGATCGACGGAGTAAAGCTGTTGCTTACGTCGCGTACCCATCGTAAGGATACGGTCATTGGCCGCTCTAAGGTGGACGAGATCGAACTGGGACCATTCACCGATTCGGAGGCTCGAGAATTTCTAGATGTTCGTAAGCCAAACGCTTCTGGTGTAGAGATAGCCACTGCCCTGACTCGATCCGGCCGGAATGCGCGTGTTCTCGATTATCTCGTTCAAACGTGGGGGGTAAATGTCGTCTGTGATGTTTCGGCTGCACTCATCTCGGTCCCCGAAATAATTGCCCAGCGCTGTACCAAAATCTTCTCGGAACTTCACATCGCGGGTTGGTCGGATACGGATGTAATCGAGTTCTTCGTCGCCTTATCGCTGCTTCCTCCACCAATTCCACTCGAAGAACTGGCAAATGCGCTCGGGTGGTCTGTGGTTCAGGTGAGTACCGCCGCATCTGATTTGACCCCAATGCTCGAAATCTCATTGCATGGTGCAATCTTCAGGGACGAACCTACGGAAACATTTATACGGGAGACATATTCCTCTCGATTGGAGGCTCAAAGAGCCATTGCAGACCGCCTTCTTTCTTCCCAGTCGACATCGGCCTACGCCGCTGAAGCGCTGCCGCATTTTCTAGTGGTCATTAAAGATAGCGACCGAGCATTTGCTCTTGCCGATTCAACGAGCTTTCCTACGACGGTGCAGTCAGAGTTCGGTCGTCGAAGACTCACACTTGCGAGGCTTCATGCGGCCTTTCGATTGGCGGTTGTGCAAGATGATCTAGATCGAGTGTTGGGTCTCAGCATGCGACTAGGGCAAGTCGAAACTGCCAACATGCGAGGGGATGGATTCATACTGAGCTCGCCAGCTCTTGCAATTGTACTCGGTGACCCTGACTCCTATCGGCGGCTTGCTGCTGATCGCTCGGGATGGCGTGGCGGTCGAGGTTCTCGGCTAACGGTCGCGCATTTGATCGCGGGTAACATTGAGGAAGCGCAAATCCAATGTGAGAGCACAGTCCGCTGGATCAAATGGTATAACGCGCAGCCGCGTGATGATGCAAATCGAGACCTTCCGGGACCTAGTATCGACGATTATGCGGCTGTGCTATTCCAGCGTGTCGCCGATAATCAGTTCCACCTTGTGGATAGTAATCTCGCAAATTGGAATACTCGTTTTTCACTTTCTGTAAGTGACGAGCTTTTACGACTTTTAGAGTTGTACGATTTGGCAAACGGAACGACGATATTCGCAGATTTTTCGTCATTCGCTGCAAGTCGTGAGTGTACATCGCGTACCCTCAAGCTGCAGTTCCTTTCACGATCTCACTTACTTAGTAGGCTACACGTAAAGGCACTTGCAAGGTTAATTGCTACTTCCGCGGCGCCTGAAGGTGATGAAGAGAGGGACTTCTCGACTGAGCCAAAAGGGAGCCATAGCGACACTAATGCCGCATTAATCGCACTACTCTACAGCTCGCGAGCGGCGGCTTTAGCCATCATCAGCAACGCTCCGATTTCTCGCCCGTCGAGTTACGACTATAGCGAGCGTTTCGGACACTCTAACGCTTGGGGGGCAATACTCTGGGCCTGTGTTCGCGCTTGGTCCGCTGGTCGACGTGTTGCATGTCATGATCTGCTCCCCCAGAACGTTAAGATAACTAACCAAGCAAAGGCTGCAGTTAATCAGACGGATCTGCTCAAATTTCTGAAGGGGCTTCGAGAGCCTGCCGCCAACGGCTCTAGTAAGAAGGGCGGCAGTAAGCAGCAAAAGGCAAAATTCAGTGACCGGGAGTGTGAGGACATTTGCAAAGGCATTTTACTTGCGTGCGAACTGACCTCGCCAATCGAGGACGCTATCCTTTCCCGCAAATGCCTCTCCGGGTCTACTTTTTCTCACCTCCTGGGTGCGTGGCGTAAGCACACCCGGTCAAATATTCACTGGCGGGCTGAAACGGCTGCTGACTCACTTGTTCGCACTGTTGGTCTCGGTTGTGCACATATTATTTTGGCCCATGCACAAGAAATATCTACGGAAGAAATTACGACGCTGCTCAGTTTAATTTCCTCTGGAAGTTTTACTGTACAGCAGAAAATTAATGTGTTGGCTCAGATGGCTCAGCGGTCATCTCTTCATGAACTCGCTGGAAAATTTGCGCAGCATGTGGCGGACCAGATTCGCCAAGATGACGATATTGGACAGCGTGGTATATCCCACGTGAAGCTCGCCGCCTCTATTATTCGTATGAGTATCGACGAGGCCAGAGAGTATTATCGACAAGGTTTAGCCGAGTTAGACCAGTTTGGTGGCGAGAGCTATGATCAAATCTATTCATTGCTTCATTTCGCGAGTGTCCAGCAAGGCGGTTTTCTAAAGCCCGAGCTAGGCCAGCGCCTCATGAACCTTTGCCAGACCTTAATTCGGAATGAACCAAGAAAGTTTGGGTGGACGTTGTTTGCACGAGCTGCAGCCCAATCCATTGGGTTTCCGGCAATAGCGAAACTAGTGCGTTGGCATGATCAAGATGTTGCTGATCTGTCCTACGGACTACCGCAGCTTGCGTGCTTTCTTGCTAAGAACGGACATCTCGACCCGCGCCGTGCCGCCTATATTTTTACGATTTGTGAAGATCACGGTTGGTGGGATTGGCGCACCGGTGAGGGTGTTGCAGATCTACTGAAACTTTCGGGAACTAAGGATCAGCGCCGGATCTTTCAAGCGGTCATCAAAAAACTGATTAATGAGTACCCGTTCGGTGGGTGGCCTTCACTTTGGGAAAGCTTCCTCGAAACTGGGGATCAGTACCCAAACGTAGTCACCGTCGAAGAGCGAGAACAGATCGAGCTGCTCAGGACATATGCTAAACGTAAGCAGGATGAGTTCAATGCTCGCGGCAATTCGTCGCCGGAAATTTTGTCTGATCAAATAATGAAAATTCCAAGTGAAGAAGAGATTGAAAACCTAATAGCAAAGTTAGTTTACGAATGCGACTCTTCCTCGTCAGCTTCCATCGATAATACTCTTAAAGCGATTTCATCGGACAACAGACTACCTTTCGGAGCTCGGGAGCGCTTCATTATCGGCTTGCGGACCACGTGCCCTTATGCAAGTCGTTTGGCTTTTTTGATTGCAGTCTGCGACGCTGCCGAGATTGGGTTTACTCGATCACTGGAAATACTAGTCGAGTGCTTTACCGTATGGATTAGTTCATCCAAACACCTCTTATCTGACGCAAAAAAACTTGTTGAACGACTTTTTGAGAGTAAGAGTTCCGAGCTTTTTGAAGATCAGTTCTCTGATATTGCGCGTGACATCCGTAAGCTTTCAGACTTCTGTAGTGACAAGCGCTTTGTGTTACAACTCGTCCTCCGGAAGGTGGCAGCGGATGGGGTTGATCTTGACGGTGATGATTGGCTGCAGCTCGCTACGGCTCTATGTGAAGTTACAGTAGATCATGCCGGCCTCAACGCGTTGGAGCGTTTACTATCTGGCCCTACCGCTCGCATTGCTGACGAAATCGGAGAGGGACCACTCCGACCAGAGCAAGCAATTGTGGCAGGCGAGGAGGAAATTCTCTCTGATGTCATCTGGCATCTTCTTGGTAATGAAGACGGGTACGTCCGTTGGAAGGTTGCCCGAAGTTTAAATACACTTTTCGAGCTTGGGCTAAATGATGAGCTTTCTCGCTTACTTGATGGGTTTGACCAGAGAGCAATCGCCGCTCTGGGATCTACAGAGCGGTGTCTATCTTTCCAAAACTCCCAGCAATGGTTACTTATGGGCTTGGCGCGAGCTGCGCTGCATCACGGGCAGGCGATGCAGTTTGTAAAGCCTAATCTAGACGCTTTAGCAAAGCGGAACAACCTGCACGTCATAGACAAAGTCCATATCGCGAGATGTCTAGCAAATATCAACATTGAAGGTGCGCGAGATGCTGATTTGGAAGCGCTGCTCGTAGAAATCAATCAACCTCCACATGGCATTATTACTACCGATGTCTACCCGCCTGCTGCAAGTACAGTGTCGGATTTTAGCTTCGGTTACGAGTTTACGAAGCATGAGATCAGAGATCTCGCAGCACTTTTCAATCTTGCGCAAGCAACGGTTGAGGATGCGATTGCGGATGAGATTACCCGTCTTTGGCCGGACGCTACTTCCATGGATTATTTTCCCGGCCATGAGCGGTACGATTGGGACCGAGGTGATCGCTTCGAATACTACCGAGAGCATGTTCAAAGACATGCATTACTCAACGTAGCCACGAACTTTTCAAAAGCTCTGCCCGTAGTCGTTCGGAGCTATGAAACGGAAGTAGTGTCACCTTGGCTGAAATGGCGCGACCGTTACGACGTTACGTTCGATGATGGTTCGTGGCTATCTGACCGGAAAGATCCTGTTCCTCTGCAAGCAAAAGAAGATCTGTTAGGTAAAAGAATCGGTCAGCAAGAAGTATTGCAGAGCCAGGCAACGATCATGCAAAAACTGGGGTTTGTGGAAAGCATTAGCAACGGGCTTTTCCCACTATATGGGCGCTGGTCATCGCCCGATGGGGTGACGGTTACGATCACCTCGGCGCTAACCGAGCGTAAGGGTTCGTTGGGACGCTGTATGGCATTTGCCAAGAGGTCTAGTCATGACCTTTGGCTGCCGGAGTTTTGGGATGATGGGTATTACGATCACCGTCGTCGCTTGGAGAACCCTTTCGCTCCGTTAGTATGGGTACCGGAAATCTACAGTCTAGGTATCGATGAGGGTGACGAAATCGCTGCTCGGGGGGCAGGAGGGAGACCGCGTCTTGGAGTCGAACTCACAAAAACACTAGCGTTGATTAATGAGCCTCATAGTGGCGAATGGCAAACGACAGATGGGTGTGTCGCTTTGAGAAGCCAGGTTTGGGGCAAGTGGGCACCCGACCCCGATCAAAGGCAATTTCACCATCATGATGATGGTGAAATTTTATGGGCCTGCTCCGATTGGCTTGCTTCGACATTGTCCAGTCTCCACCTGCGACTTGTTTTTACAGTGACGCTTCGGAAGTACAAATCGTCGCGCAGCTACGACACTTCAACTGGGGTTACGTCTGTCCTCGTTGGAATAAGAAATGAGGAAGGCGCCCTAAGGCTGTGGGAGGCGAAAGAGGCTTCTAAACAAAACTATTGAGATGATCAGTGGTGGAACAGATGGGACAAGGTAGACCTATAACTACGCCGTTCACGTTTGAAAACGCATACAGCGCGATGTGCTGTGCAGGTGTCACCCCCACGAAGGAAGTGCGGGCGATGATTCGATCCTTTTCACTGCAGTACTGCCGACCGTACAAAGAGGTGCACCCGAAAACGTGGGCAACTGCTCCGCTCAGGTTCCGCTCCCACGTCGGCAGGCGTTCGGCCCGGTAGAATTGCGACTCGACTTCGCCGACGTCGCTCAGCTTGATCTTGCGAATCGCGCGCTCTAGTTTCTTTTCGTCGATCTGTTGTGCGGACATAGGGGATCCTCGCAGGTATATTGCGATGTGGAAGGGGGGAGGAGGAGCAAAATGAGTTTTTGTTTGGCAATTACTGAGGCGGATTGGTCTCTGACTAAGGACGTGTTCTCCATTGTAGGGACAGTATTTACTGCGCTTGGAGTAATTGTCGCGAGCTATGTAGGTTTGAACGGCCTAAAAACATGGAGGCGCCAAATCAGAGGGAATAATGATCACGAGCTTTCGAGAAGGATGCTTGTAGAGTCTTATAGGTTTAAAAAAGCTTTTTTTTACGCTAGGAGGCCAGCGATATATCCTCATGAGTTTCGAGAAAGTGGGGGGCCTGCATTCGGCGGTGATCCTATTGATCGATTCAAGCGTCAAAAGCTAGGGTTTCAACGCAGGATAGACGTCTTCAACAAAGAATTCGCTGCGCTCTCAGCGTCCATGTTTGAAGCTGAGGCGCTTTGGGGACAAGGTATTGTTCAAAGCATTAGATATGTTGAAATGCTAAAGGATGAGTATGAAGATTACATAGCTATAAAGTTAATGGCCATGGATCCAGAAGAGAGCGACGAAGATCGGCAGGACTACGAGGGGTTCTTAGGTGATAGACGCACGGTTTTAAGAAGTAGATTGGGTGAGGTTGACGAGTTTGGCGATGAAGTGCAAAGTGCATTAACTAGCCTCGAAGCAATGTTGAAGGCTAAGTTGGTGGCCTAATCTTTATGGTGCATCAAGGGTTAACGATGACGCGTTGAACCTGGCGTGATCGCAGAATTTGGTTATTTGTGTTCGGCCCGGCATGGAGCCGGATCGAGGAGATTCGAATGGCGGATTCGCCGTGGGATATGTTGTCAGCTCTTGGCACACTAGCCGCCGTTGCTGTTGCTTTGGGGGTCTCCGGGCATACGTCCTGGGTAAATCGCAGGGCAGACAAGGATCGTTCAGAACTGGTCGCGGCAAAAATGCTAAGTCCTATCACGGAGCTTGAAAGTAAAGCCTCCTATCTATTCGCCTGGTTCTGTTTCGATGATGGAGAGCCGGTTGATGGGTACGTTAATATTCTCAGAGCCATACAAGAGTTTGATGTCATGGCTAAAGCTATTTCTATTGACGATCTGTACCCGTTGCTTCATTTGAAAAGCCATGCTGCAAAGAGAACGGCGAGGGCGCTAGGACTCATTCAGAGTTTTTCTGCTGATGCCAGCGTGATGATTTGCCACCACACTTGGAGCGACGCTTCTCAGCATAAAAAACACTACAAACGATGGGTTGTAATGCTTTCTGAGATCAAAGATCACCTCAATATCGCCATGTCGTCGTGTGAGGCAGCGGCCTCTACTGGTGCGCCGCGGCCAACCGCAGAAGAAATTCATGGGTAACAACACCCGCCCTCCGTCACCGGTGGTGGCAATTTGGTTTTGGTTGGGGTATTACGGTTAACCGGCATGGAGCCGGGTCAACAATGGGCAGGCTATTAAAAATGAAGATTAAAGCAGGGGTAGTTATCACTGTTGGGGTCGCTGCAGTATTCGCTGCGTATTTTGGATATTACTATTTTTTGTTTTCGGGATATGGGTTGTCGGAAGAGATTGCTGAATTAAAGGGCGTTCGAAGTGGAACTTTTGGTGATGCTTTTGGAACCCTAAATGCTCTTTTTTCTGGCCTGGCATTCTCTGGAGTTCTAATTACACTTTACTTTCAGCGAAAAGATTTGGAAGCGAACCAAGCTCAAAATGCGAAACAGCAAACAGAATCCCAATTTTACAATATGCTTACACTGCAGCAACAGGTTGTCCAAGGTTTTGATTTGCATCGAAAGGGTGAGAATGCACATACAATTCAGGGGCGAGATTGTTTCCGGGATTGGCGAAATAAATTGCAGACTAGGTACAGTGAGATGTTTATAGAGTTCAAGGATAAGCCTGATATAGTGCGGGGCCTTGAAGCATATAAAAAGGTCTTAAAGTCCCATCAGGGCGATCTCGGTCTGTATTTTAGAAGCCTGTATTCGTTATTCAGATTTATCGATGATGTGGAAGCTACACAAAAGAAGCATCTAGGGGCCGTTGTGCGATCTTTATTGTCGGATCACGAGCTCGTATTCATTTTCTATAATTGCTTAAGCGAGAAGGGGCGTAAATTTAATCGTTTCGCAATTGAGTACGCCTTGTTTGATAATTTGGATGTCGAATTGCTATTAAACAAAATGCATGTGGTGCATGCCGACAGAGCTACATTGGGTAGCAACAAAGTTGCGCTAAACCTCTATGAGGTTAGATAGTTTGCTTGGGTAAGCGCCGCCCTCCGGTTACCGGATGCAGCGAGTAGGGTGGGTTATGGGCATGTCACGGCGGCATGTCACTCAATGCGAATGTGATTCGCCAATTGCTCGTCAGTCATACGGTCAGCGCCGCGAATGAAGCGCGAAATCAGGGCCTGTTTCACCGATCTCGGTCCTGGCCATGACCAGCTTTAGCGCCGCGTCATCGCTGTGATAAAGCTTCGTGACAATCTGACGTGACAACAGAGCGGCCTCTTTTTCCGCCTGGACCATCTTGTCCCGTTCGCGCTGGTCGCGTTTGCGCTCGGTTAGATTCTTGGCCATGGCCTACAACTTCAATTCCGCTGGCTGGCAAGTCCAGCCAGTTCAGTAACTTTAAGCTTCAACAGTCCGTGACTCGCCTCGATAACGTAGATTGAAGTGATGGCTAAATGCGATTACGATTCCGCCCCTTCATAAGGGAGTTACACAATGTTTCCAAGGTATTTTCGCTGGATTTCCGGACTGGGTGTCATCGCCGCCGTGGTGGCTTTCGTAGTTTCAGGTCTGAGAGTCTGGTCTGGCATGGCACCTACCACAGATCTGATTCAGCCGATTGTCATGGCGATTTTTTTAGGCTGGATGTTCACTCAATCGACCAAGGCTTGAGGCAGATCACGCTGCCACCTTGACCAGCCTCACGCCGGCCATGCTGAACTTGTCGCCCTGGGCCACGACCATCGCGTCGAGTTTCTCCCAATCCACGGTCAGAACCGAGATAGGGGCATGGCCGCCAGCGACGGCGTGGATTAGCGCTTCCAAATCGAACACCTCAGCTTGCAGGCTCACCGGCACTACGGTTGTGGTCGCAGGCTTCGACGCAGACTGAACCGGCGCGGCGGCCTTCACTGGCGCCGGGCTTGCGACTGTTGCAGGCTCAACCGGTGCGTTGGCTTTCGCCTCGTCCTCGAATCGCTTCAGCTCTTCCTGAAGGATCTGTTCACGCTGCGCTTCCGCTTTCTACTCCTCGGCCTTCTGGTGTTCGGATATTCGCACCTTGATCAGCGCGACCAAGTCGTCGTTTGCCTTCATCGCCGGCTGCTGAACGTCTTTAAACAGGAACATGTAGTCGGCTGCGAGCTCGTCCAGGGTGGCCAAGTTGCTCCGGATGCTGTCGCCGACCTGGCTGGCGGCAATCTTTGCCCGGGCCAGTTCGGAATCGGCAGAGTCACGCAGTCTGCTGATCGTCTTCTTGCCTTTAATGGCTCCGGCGAAATCTGCAGGCACCGCTGGCATGCGCGCTTTGCCGCCGAGTGAAGCGCTGATCTGGTCGATGTGGACCTGCAGCGACTTCGCTGCATCCATGACGATGTCTTCACGGATGCTGAGCTTGCGGGCTTTCAACGGCTTGTCGAGCATCAGACGCTTGGCGCGAGCCTCGGCGCTGATCTCGTCGATGGTACGGAACAGTGCGTCGATGCTTTCGGTTTGGCTCAGCGCGTGCTGCTTGGCTGCTTCCAGGCGCTCCTCGACATCGCCATACCATTTGACCGTTTTTTCTGCGTCGGCGAAGTGCTGATCCGTTTCCAGCACGGTGTTGATCGAGCCGAAGACAGCGAGGGAGTGAGCTTTGAATTGCTCCAGGTTGCTGGCGGTGACCATGCCGGTAACTTCGATGCGCAGCGCTGGCAAGGATTCCGGCGTTTTGTCGACGGCCTCCGGCACCACCTCGGAGGGAGTGAAGTCCAGTAGGTCAGCTTGGAACTGCTTCCAGCCTGCTACGAGTGTCGCGGCTGGTGTGTATTCCATCGAAAAGAAGTTTTCTTCAGTGCCTTCTGAGGCAGTGAAGTAGTTGGCGCGGAGTGCATGCCAGGCTTCGGAGCCCTGAGCGACATTGTGGATTTTCATTCTTGGCCCCCTTCAATTGGCGCAAGCGCTTTGATCCTGGCGATCTGCTCTTCGCTCAGGGTGAATTTGCTGCTGACGGTTGCGATCAGGTGATCAGGGGCGGAGCGTCCGGCGTCGACTGCGGTTTGCCATTTGGGCAAATTCTCTGTGAGCTTTTCGTCGGGGTAGGGCGAGAGTTCTACCGGTGCCGCGCCGCGCGCTGGCGATACGTTGCGAATGGTCGGCGCGGTTTCTTCCAGCGCGTCCGGGCTATACACGCCGAGGATCACGTCCGGGCAATAGAGTCGCGACCAGCGCTTGGTGGCGAGGTACGCCAGTTGCTGGCGAGGATCGTCAGCCCAGAGGGTGCTGTTTCGAGTGCGTGCCTGGGCCAGTAGCAACTCAAGGACTCGCGGCTCGTCTTCGCCGCGGAAGGTCACCCAGACCTTCACGCCCAGCCCTTGCTCGTCTTCAAGCTTCCAGCCCGGTACTCGGTACTCGCCTTTGTCGCCGTTCTTGATGGTGAATTTGCCGATCACTTTTTCCCAGGCGCCGTGCCACTCGTAATGAAGTCGATCCAGCACCAGTGCGCAGGTGGTGAGGGGAGTGCATTCGGGTTGTGTCGGAGGGGCGCAGCTAAATTGCTCAAGGAACCAGCGAGCATGGCCGATATGTCTTGGCGTTAATGCCGAGTACTTGAGATCTGGAGATCTAAATGTTCCTAAGTAAAATTCGCACTGGTACGGTCATCGCGATAATTGCCTTCGCTTATGTCGTTCCAGCTTCTGCTGCCAGCGACGTTGTCGTGGACCACAACACTGCGGTTATAGCTGTCGCATCCACGCAGGCATGCGCAAAAAAGCATCCAGAAGCAGGTATCACTTTAGAAAAGTTCCTGACAGAACAGAAAGCGGACATAAATGACGAGATGGCGAAACATATCCGTGAGGTTGCTACAAACCCTATGTACGACATGGAGGTGAAGCAGTCGATTGAATTCTTCAATTCCACAGGCGGCCAGAGTTTGCTGGACAGTCTCTGTGGTGGATTCATTACTGCGAAGTAATTGCCTCTCTTGCTCACTTTGCTGTGATCCATACCTGACGCATGATGGCAGTTATAGGCGGCAGCTTGGTCCGCATCGGGGTGTAATCTGGCCGGGGCTCAATCGGCATTCGGCAAAAGGGGGAGCCATAGAAGCGACCGGTTGGCTCATCTGCTGCCCGAGTATTAGCTTCAGATCACACCCCGATGCGCGCTCACAGAGAGGGTCGGGCAGTTAGCAGTTCTCCGTTGTCGATACGAACGACGTCATAGCTCGACGTGCCACGGTATTGGCTTGGCGAGTTTTGGAACTCCTCGATGGCATGCCAATAAGCCGCGTCGGCCATCTCATTCGTGTCGTACTGCTCAATCTGATCGATCAGGCCCTCATCGCGGAGCGTGGCTGTCATCTCGTGGAGGGTTCCCGATGTCCCTCTAAGTTTTGCATGCGGAAGTCTTGGTCATCGAGAGTTGTTCGCCATCGCTGGAGTCGGAGAGGTTTCGCTTGATCGAAAGTCATGCTGCGGGTTTCGCTGTAAAAATTCTGTATGCATGCACGCTAGTCGAGTCTCGGCAGGTGGCCGAGGGGGAGGCGACGAACAGTAGGGATAGGGCTGCTTTCGGCCAGAAGCAGCCTGTCATAAGCGAAACGTTTCGGTTCGGAGCGGGCTTTTGCTTTTGCATATACGACGTTTTATATAACCTCGCGAAATTCGTTTCGAAACCTGCGTTGCAATATCCAGGATCCCGATATGCAGACTGACCAAAACAGACTACTCGCCCTCGCATTGCTGGAGATCAAGATTTTACTTGTTGGTTATCTGGGTAGCGTTGTAGACGCCCCGACGAATGTTCGTGTGGCGGCACATATTGCCTATGCACTTCATAACGAGGCGGAGGCTGTTTACACCAATGCTGACTTTGCGCTTGATGGCGCATCCCAAAAAATCGCTGCGATCGATCAAATTTTAGGTGTCACTGACGGCGCCGCGCTATTGAGCAGATTTGATATCGAAACCTGATTCATTCCAGATAATGCTGAGCCAAGATGACTGCTATTGGCCCAATAGCGGTCTGTCGGGCGTCATCAAAACCGCGAGCGTCATCTTGATGAACTCTTCGTTTTTGTCGATCGCCCAGAGGGCGCCGCGCACATTCTCGGTTACATCGGCCGCCCCGCGCTGCTCCGCCCAATTCGATAACTCCATGATGACGGCCTCGAGGGCGAGTTGGTTTTCGTTGATCTTGAAGAGCAGGGAAGATAGCAGGTCTGAGTTGGGCATTTTGTGTTCCCTTAGCAGCTAAAGGAGCAGCGTAGCACCGGGATAAATGTAGAGTGTTTTACGTTTGGCAGGACGCCGGAGAAGAGAGAGCAGAGAGTTCTGTAACGCTTCAGCTAGCGCGGCGGAAATCTCAAACCCCAGAAACGACAAAGCCCTGAATAATCAGGGCTTTGTCGGTACCAAATATGGCGGAGGCGATGGGATTCGAACTCATGGACCTGTTACAGTCGACGGTTTTCAAGACCGTTGCCTTAAACCACTCGGCCACACCTCCGTTGCGTTGCGGGCGCCATAATACCTGAATGAAACACACTGTCAAACTCTCTGCATGGCTTGTTACAGAGCGTCTGTTATGATCTTTGCGACTGAACGTTTCAAACCAACAGGAGTGTCGCCATGCGCGAACAGGATTACGCAGTTAATAACAGCGTGCAGGCTGAGCAGCTAGAGGTTAGCCGCGTCCTGCGCAACACTTACGGCCTACTGGCTCTGACCCTCGCATTCAGCGGAGTCATGGCTTTCGTCGCTCAGCAGATGCGTGTTGGCTACCCGAATATTTTCGTGGTGCTGATCGGCTTCTACGGGCTGTTCTTCCTCACCAACAAGCTGCGTGATTCCGCGTGGGGCCTGGTGTCCGCTTTTGCGCTGACCGGTTTCATGGGTTTCCTGCTCGGCCCGATCCTCAACCGTTACCTGGGCATGCAGGGCGGCGCTGAAGTGGTCAGCTCGGCGTTCGCGATGACCGCGCTGGTGTTCGGTGGTCTGTCGGCCTACGTGCTGATCACCCGCAAGGACATGAGCTTCCTCGGTGGTTTCATCACCGCTGGTTTCTTCGTGTTGCTGGGTGCAACGCTGGCAAGCTTCTTCTTCCAGGTCAGCGGCCTGCAACTGGCGATCAGCGCAGGTTTCGTGCTGTTCTCGTCCGTGTGCATCCTGTTCCAGACCAGCGCCATCATCCACGGCGGCGAGCGTAACTACATCATGGCGACCATCAGCCTGTATGTATCGATCTACAACCTGTTCATCAGCCTGTTGCAGATCTTCGGCATCATGAGCCGCGACGACTGATCGTTGTAATGACGTAAACAAAAAACCCGCTTAGGCGGGTTTTTTGTTGCCTGTGAGAAAGGAGGTGGACGCGGACAATCCGTCGATCAATTGATAATGATGCTGCCGTCGGCCTGCTGCTTGTAGATGGTGTAGGGCAGCAACAAGGTGTCGAGCACCCCGGAAGCCACGGCATCAATAGCCCAGCCGGGCAGGGCTGCGTTGTACTTGTTACCTTCGTCTATCGGTGCATGCAGACTGCAGAAGTCATACATCACGCCGCTGTAGATCCGTGGTACCGCCCCGCAATAGGATTTGTTCGATTTCAAATCGTCTATGGCAACCTGGTCGTCGCGCACGACCGTCTGCACTGTCCCGCAACCACTCAACACTAATGCCATCAGCATCATTGCCTTAACTTTCATACCGCCAATCCCTCGCCGGAAAAACCCTAATCTAAGCCAAAAGTGCAGGAAAAGCACTTACGCCATCGGTGGCAAGCGGCGCTTGACCGGGGTTTTCTTGACGATTGCCGTGTTGGTTTCAGCCAGCGTATTGAGTCGGTCGAGCAGGGTGTCCAGCTGTTCCATTGAGCGCACATGCAAGCGCGCGATAAAACAATCCTCGCCCGTCACCTTGTCGCACTCGGTGAATTCGGGAATCGACAGGATCTGCCGCTCCACCTCCTGCAACTGTCCCGGCAGTGGTCGCACCCGGACGATGGCCTGCAATTGGTAACCAAAACACTTCGGATCGATCTCGACGGTGTAGCCCTTGAGCACACCGCGTTCTTCCAGGCGCCGCAACCGTTCAGCCACGCTTGGCGACGACAACCCGCTGATTTGTGCCAAGGCCTTGAGCGAACGCCGCGAATCCTCCATCAATGCGCCGATGAGGATCTGGTCAATATCGTCAGTCATGAAAAAACTCCAGCATTAGGCGATTGATGAAAACCACCCGCGATAAAAAAGGCAGATAGCGAGTTTAGCCTGATTTTTGCTCTGGAGCGCCGCCGGGATGCCTTGGCATACTTTGTTCAATTGTTGAGGAGATTCATGATGGACAAGACCCTGCGGCGCGGCTCATTCGAAATGACTGCCGCCATGCTCATATCCGGGACAATTGGCTGGTTCGTGCTGGTGTCCGGGCAGCCGGTGTTCGACGTGGTGTTCTGGCGTTGCGTGTTCGGTGCCGGCACCTTGCTGCTGATCTGTGCCGCTTTCGGCTTTCTGCACCCGGGCATTCTGACCCGCAGCACATTCCTGCTCGCGGTGCTGAGCGGGATGGCGATTGTCGGTAACTGGGTGCTGTTGTTTGCCTCTTACTCAAAGGCCTCAATTGCCATCGGTACGGCAGTGTACAACGTGCAGCCATTCATGCTGGTCGGTTTGGCGGCGCTGTTTCTTGGCGAGAAAATCACCTTGCAAAAGCTGTTCTGGCTGGCGATTTCGTTCATGGGCATGTTGGCGATTGTCAGTGCCCATGGCACGCAGGGCGGCAGCGGTAACGACTATCTGCTGGGCATTGCACTGGCTTTGGGCGCGGCGTTTCTCTATGCGATTGCCGCGTTGATCATCAAGCGCCTGACCGGCACGCCACCGCATCTGATTGCGTTGATTCAAGTCTGCACCGGGGGGCTGTTGCTGGCGCCATTTGCGCATTTCAGCGCGTTGCCGCATGAGCCGAGTGCCTGGGCCAGCCTGGTCACATTGGGCATCGTCCACACCGGTCTGATGTATGTGTTGCTGTACGGCGCGATCCAGAAATTGCCGACCGCATTGACCGGTGCACTGTCGTTCATCTACCCGATCGCGGCGATCTTCGTCGACTGGTTCGCGTTCGGCCATCGTCTGGAAACCCTGCAGTGGGTCGGTGTCGCGGCGATCCTGTTGGCCGCCGCCGGCATGCAGCAAGGTTGGGGGCTGAAAGCGCGGCGACTGGCCGCGCAGTAACCTTCAAATGTTCCAGCGCGGCGCGGTTTTCGCCAGGCGCTGGCGCATCTCGCCGATGTTCGCTGCCAGTTGCCGGGTCAACAGTCGGTAGCCATCCAGCGTGCTGTAAACCGGCGCATCGAGGTTGGCTTCCGGCAACTCGAGCGGCTTGTCCAGGCGTTGCGAAGCGCCGGTTTTCAGCGCCCGGGCCATGCCGATCAGTTGCACGCGAATCTGCCGGTGCTCGGCCTTCAGCGCTGATTGCAGATGCGCCATGGCTTCTGGGTCGTTGGCATCCGGTCGCGTGTTGCCAAGGATCTCCAGCGTGCTGATGCACATGCGCAAGTTGCGCTGGATCGCATCGAGTTCGGTCATGGACACCTTCACTTCCTTGGACACCGACGGCATCAGCGAGCGCAATTGCACCATCACCGCGCCGAGTCGGCCCATAAGTTTCAAATGCTCATCGGCGCTGACCGGTTGGCCGCTGATGATGCGTCCATACACCGTGGCGCAATCACGCAGGGCATCGGCGAGGTTGTAGCGCCACGAGTACACCGCGTACAGCGGCAGGGCAAAAGAGAAGGCCAGGGCGAGGGCGATGCCGATCAGAATGTCGACGCCGCGCCACAAGCCGTCGGTGATCGGATTGTCACCATGCCCGGCGACAATGAACACGGTGATCGCTGAGAGCAGGGCGGTATAACCCCCTTTGCCAATCGCGTGGTAAGAGAAGAAACCGCAGACCACCGCCATCGCAAAATACGTCAGCCACGGCATGCCGAGCCACGCCTGCTGCGCCACCAGCAACAAACCGACGCCGGCGCCGATCAAGGTGCCGGTGGCGCGTTCGGCGGCTTTTTTGCCGATGTTGCCGTGGTGCTGTAAACCGCCGATCACCACCAGCATGGTCACCGAGGCCCATTCACCGTGGGGCAGATTGATGCCGGTGGTCAGCAGGATTGTCGCCAGCAAGCCGAGGGCAACGCGCACCGCATGGATCAGCCGCGCGTGCCGGTAACGTCGATAAGGATCAAGCAACGGACGCAGGACACGGCGCAGCAAGGGCGGAAGTCGATGGGTGCTGTAAGTACTCAGTGCGGGCCTCTCGTGATTGGACTTCAGGTCAATGGAAAGGAAAAATGTAATTCATCCATGCTGCCATACGCAGGAGGATTTTGCGCATCGTGCCAATGTGATGGAAGTGCTGACTGTACAACGCGGCCTGCCCGTAAGCACCGCCCGGCATCAGCTTGCTGTACTGGGCGAAGGCCGGATCGGTGATTTCGATGATCACTGGCACACGCCCGGCCGGCGGCGAGCCGGTGTAGCCGATCAGGGTGCCGGAAGGTTGTACCTGACCTTCGGCAATCACCCCGATGACGTTTTTCACCCGGCCGGCGAAAACCTTGCCGGGAATGCCATCGAACGCGACTTCTGCTTCATCGCCGACGGTCAGGCGCAACAGGCTGTTCTGGCGCATCCACGCGGCAAAGTATTGGCCCTCTTCTGGAATGAACACCATCGATGGACGCAGCGGCAACTTGCTCGCCATCATCCCCGGCCGTAACGAGACATGGGTAACGAACCCTTTGCTCGGTGCGCGGACGGTGGTGTTGTCCAGCTCGAACTGGGCGTTGTCCAGCTGCGCCTGCAGATCATCGGTGCGGGAGATGGCCGCATCCAATTCACGCTGGGTGCCGAAGTTGCGCCGGATCAGTTCAGTGATCCGGTAGCGATCGCCTTTGGCTGCGATCAATTGCGCCTTGAGGGATTTCACCCGGTTGGCAAACGGCGTGGGGTCGATGCGAAACAGCACGTCGCCTTTTTCCAGCGGCTCGTTACCCTTCACCGGCACGTCGATCACCTGGCCGCTGACGATGGGGATGACCGGCACGGAAACGAAGTAAGTGCGCGCCACCTCAGAGTAGGGATGGTTGTAGTTCATGGTGAAAATCAAGGCGCCGATCATCAGGATGCCGCCCAGTACGGCGGTGGGCACCGTCCATTTGTTCAGCGGGATACGGAAGATCTTGAACACTGCGACGCAAATCGCGGCGTAAGTCAGGATAAGGAGCAGATCCATGGTGTTCAGCCCTCCCGGTTGTTGGGAGCAGTGGCATTCAGCGCTTCGAGTCGTTCGAGGCGTCCTTGCAGTTCGACCACCTGTTGCTCCAGGCGAACGACATGGTTTTGCACGGATTTACCGTCACCGAAGCCCCAGCCGCGATCTTCTCGATAGGCCATCGCCCAGATCCACAGGAAGGGCCAAAGCGCATGCAGCGTGAACAGACTGACCCAGCCAGTGGCATGGATCGCATCCTGATGCGGGTGGTTACGATGAACGGCAATCTCATAGGGGATGTCGTGCAACACGATGATCCCGTAAAACAGTACGAGCCCGGCAAACACCAAAACCCCTAGCGCAAAGTAATCCAGCATGGTCAAGCTCCCGGCATCCAGCACAGTGCTGGCATCAGTGTAGCCACTGATTTGCCGGGCGCTTGGCGACTTTGGATCAGAAGCGGTTGCCGTCGCCTTTTTGCTTATTCACGATCCGCGTGACAGTTGATCAAAAGATGTAGTCGGTGGTCAGGAAGCTCGAATCACGCCCGCGAATGATCTCGCTGATCAGATCCTTGTTGCTGTCCTGGAACTTGGTCGCCACCAGCGTACGGATCGAGAACACCCGCAACGCATCGTGTACCGAGAGCGTACCTTCCGCCGAATTCTTGCGGCCATTGAACGGGTAAGTGTCCGGCCCGCGCTGGCATTGCGCGTTGAGGTTGATCCGCCCGACCTGGTTGGCGAAGGTGTCAACCAGACGACCGACCGCCACCGGGTTGGTGCCGAAGATGCTCAACTGCTGGCCGAAGTCCGACTCCAGCACGTAGTCGATCACGGTATCGAGATGGCGGTACGGCACAATCGGCACCACCGGGCCGAACTGTTCTTCCTGATAGACGCGCATCTGCGGATTCACCGGATACAGCACTGCCGGGTAGAAGAACGACTCGCGGGATTCGCCGCCGTTGGGGTTGACCACTTCGGCACCCTTGGCGCGTGCGTCGGCCACCAAACCATGCAGATAATCGACCTTGCCCGACTCCGGCAGCGGCGTCAGCGACACGCCGCTGTCCCATGGCATGCCCGGTTTCAGAGTGGCCAGTTTGGCGTTGAATTTTTCGATAAAGCTATCGACCACATCCTCGTGCACGAAGAGGATTTTCAGCGCGGTGCAGCGCTGACCGTTGAACGACAGTGAACCGGTGACCGCTTCGCTGACGGCGTTGTCGAGATCGACTTCCGGCAGGACGATGCCCGGGTTCTTCGCATCCAGACCCAGCGCGGCGCGCAAACGGTGTGGTTTTGGGTGGAGTTTTTTCAGGTCGCTGGCGGCTTTGTTGGTGCCGATGAAGGCGAAGATGTCGATCTTGCCGCTGGCCATCAGCGCGCTGACGGTTTCGCGGCCACTGCCGTAAATCACGTTGATGACGCCGGTGGGAAAGCTGTCGCGGAAGGCTTCGAGCAACGGGCGGATCAGCAACACGCCGAGCTTGGCCGGTTTGAACACCACGGTGTTGCCCATGATCAGCGCCGGGATCAGCGTGGTGAAGGTTTCGTTCAGCGGATAGTTGTAAGGGCCCATGCACAGGGCGACGCCGAGCGGCACGCGGCGAATCTGCCCTAGGGTGTCCTGTTCCAGCTCGAAACGGCTGGAGCGGCGGTCGAGTTCCTTGAGCGCATTGATGGTGTCGACGATGTAGTCGCAGGTGCGGTCGAACTCTTTTTCCGAGTCCTTGAGGTTCTTGCCGATTTCCCACATCAGCAGTTTCACCACTGCGTCACGTTGCTGACGCATGCGGCCGAGGAAGGCTTCGACGTGCTGGATGCGTTCGGCCACGCGCATGGTCGGCCACAGGCCCTGGCCCCGGTCGTAGGCGCGCACGGCAGCGTCGAGGGCGGTGAGCGCGGTGTCGGCGTCCAGCAGCGGCGTGCTGCCGAGGATGACTTGTTCGTCGCCGTTATCGCCTTTCAGATAGACCGGGCTGCGCACGGTGGCGAGCGGGCCGTCCCAGCGGCGCAACTGGCCGTCGACCAGGTATTCGCGTTGCTCGACCTGAGCGTCGAGGCGGTATTTTTCCGGGATGTCGCTGACAGAAGGGAACAGGTTGCCAAGGATGTTTGCTGTGGTCATGTCGCTACCCCGTGTTGATGTCCGTATGCAGATCAAAAAGCCTTCACAGGTTATACGCCTGAATGCGCCGGAATTTAAACCCGCAAATGTCACCCGAATGTCACGCAAAGGCGCACAGCAGAGCGGACAGGCTTGATGATCGTTCCCACGCTCCGCGTGGGAACGCAGCCCGGGACGCTCTGCGTCCCATTGGAACGCGGAGCGTCCCTTGAGGCATTCCCACGCAGAGCGTGGGAACGATCATCGGGGGGAGAGCTGGCCCCGTTTGCCCCCCTCTCTGGCCTGCAATGCCCTCAACCCGTTGCAGGCGCTGCCGTAAGGTGTGTTCACAACAATAAGCGAGGTCGCTATGCGGGCAATTCGACGGACTTTAATGCTGGCGTTGGCCATGGCGTTGTCTGGCTGCGGCGAAGACCCCAAACCCCCGGTCACCATCCCCAACAACGCCATGCCCAACGACCCGGCACTGGCGCAGATCTACGCCAACAGCTGCCAGCTCTGCCACGCCAATCCCGCCGCCAACGCACCGCTCACCGGTGATCACAAAGCCTGGGAACCGCGCATCCAGCAAGGCACCGACACGCTGCTCGACCACGCCATCAACGGCTATAACGGCATGCCGCCGATGGGCCAGTGCGTCGAATGTTCGGAAGAGCAATTCCTGCAACTGATCGGCTTCATGGCCGACCAGCCGCTCCCACAATAAGGTGCCCGGCATGACGATGGATCTGACACGGCGTCAGTTGTTGCAACGGGCAAGCATCGTCGGCGCGTTCAGTGCGTTGGCGAGTCATCCGGCGTTGGGTCAATTGCTGCGCGCGCCACGGCTGATTCCGTGGCGCAACTGGTCGGGCGGGCAGAGTTGCTTGCCGGCGGCGCGGCTGGCGCCGAAAAATCTCGATGAACTGACAGCCGTCATCAAACAAGCGCAAGGCAAGATTCGCCCGGTCGGCTCGGCGCATTCCTTCAGCGCGCTGGTGCCCACCGACGGCACGCTGTTGTCGCTGAGCTATTTCAGCGGTCTGCTCGATCACGATGCGAAAACCCTGCAAGCCGAATTCGCCGCCGGCACGCCCATGTCGCGCATGGGCCAGCCACTGAAAGACATCGGCCAAGCCCTGCAGAACATGGCCGATATCGATTACCAGACCCTGGCCGGGGCCATTGCCACCTCGACCCACGGCACAGGGAAAAACTTCCAATCCTACTCGGCCCACGTCTGCGGACTGCAATTGGTCACGGCCAATGGCGAGGTGCTCGACTGCGACAGCCAGCGCCACCCCGAAGTATTCAACGCCGCCCGCGTCTCCCTCGGTGCGCTCGGTGTCGCCACTAAAATCCGTCTGCAAAACCGCCAGGCATACCGCCTACGCGAACGCCAGTGGATCGCCAAGACCGAGGAACTGCTCGAAGACCTCGACAAGAACACCCGTGAAAACCAGCACTGGGAAATGCTCGTCGTCACGCATTCCGACTACGCCTTGTCCATCGCCCTCAACGAAACCGACGACCCGGCGACGCCGCCGATCAGCCCGGAAGAAGAGGGCGGCAACGAGTTCGTCACCCTGATCGAGAAGATCGACAAATACGGCAGCGACTTTCCCGACCTGCGCCGCACGCTGCTCAACAGCCTGCGCCATCTGGCCAGTTTCGATGACCGCGTCGGCGACTCCTTCGACATCTACGCCAATGTGCGCACCGTGCGTTTCAACGAAATGGAGTATTCAGTGCCTGCCGAACACGGACCGGCCTGCCTGCGCGAAATCCTCAAGCTGATTCAGGATAAGGACCTGCGCACTTGGTTTCCCATCGAGTACCGCTACGTCAAGGCTGACGACATTCCGCTGAGTATGTTCGAGGGCCGCGACAGCTGTTCGATCTCGGTACACCAGCATTATCAGATGGATCATCACAACTTCTTCGCGGCGGTCGAGCCGATCTTCTGGAAGTACAACGGCCGGCCGCATTGGGGCAAGTTGCACTCGCTCAACGCGAAGAACCTGCAACCGCTGTATCCGCGCTGGCGTGAATTTGTCGACGTGCGTCAGGCGCTGGATCCGAGTGGACGGTTTCTCAATGCGCATCTGGCGTCGATATTGGGGGTGAGCTGATGGCGGTCAATCGGCGCAATTTTCTGCTCGGCACGTTGGGTGGCGGTGCTTTGTTGGTCGGCGTTGGCGCGTGGCTGCGGCCGGGCGATCGCGGAGCGCCGTACAGCGAATACTTCCGGGCGCTGAACAAGGAATTGAAGGAAAAGGGGCCTATGCGCCCGGTGCTGCTGATCGATCTGGATCGCCTCGATCACAACATTGATGTGGTGATGCAGTCGATCAAACGCGGCGGCAAACACCTGCGGCTGGTGGAAAAGTCGCTGCCGTCACCGGGACTGTTGAGCTACATCGGGCAACGGGCCGGAACACAAAAGCTGATGTCGTTCCATCAGCCGTTCCTCAATCACGATGCACAGGTGTTTCCGCAGTCCGACATTTTGCTCGGCAAGCCATTGCCGGTACGCTCGGCCGAGCTGTTTTATCAATCCCACAAAGGCTCTTTCGATCCGGCGAAGCAATTGCAATGGCTGCTCGACGGGCCAGAGCGATTGCAGCAATACCTCGCGCTGGCGCAGGGTTTGGGCACACGGATGCGCATCAACATCGAGCTGGATGTCGGCCTGCATCGTGGCGGGGTCAGTGATGTGAATGTCCTTGGGCAGATGCTCACGCTGATCAGCGCCAACCCGCAGCATCTGGAATTCGCCGGGTTCATGGGCTATGACCCGTTTGTGGGCATGGGTGTACCGGGAATACTCGGCTCACCGGAGGAATTGTTCGCCAAGGTCATGGTGATTTATCAGCGTTGCGTCGATTTCACCCGGCAGCAGTTCCCGGCGTTGTGGCACGACGGTTTGTGCCTGAATACCGCCGGCAGCCCGAGTTATCGCATTCACGAAAACGAGAAACTGAGTACCGAGGTTTCCGTGGGCACGGCGATGCTCAAACCGACGCACTATGATTTGCCTTCGCTGGCCGAGCATGTGCCCGCGACCTACATCGCCACGCCAGTCTTGAAAAGCACAGGCGCGGTGAATATTCCGGCACTGGATGACAAGTCGAAGCTGTTGTCGTGGTGGGATCAGAATCAGCGCCAGACCTATTTCATCTACGGCGGTAACTGGATGGCCGAGTTCGAATCGCCCCAGGGTTTACAGAGCAACAGCGTCTACGGACGCAGCTCAAATCAAGAGATGGTCAATGGCTCCAACGCCGTGGGGCTGACCATCGAAGATCAAGTCTTCCTGCGCCCGACCCAGACCGAAGCCGTGCTCCTGCAATTCGGCGACCTGCTCGCCGTGCGCGGCGGCAAAATAGTCGACACTTGGCCGGTCTACACCTAACCCCAAATCACCCAAACACTGCAAAACCCTGTGGGAGCTGGCTTGCCAGCGATGGCGTCATGTCAGCAACCCTTTACTTCGCTGACAGACCGCTATCGCTGGCAAGCCAGCTCCCACAGGGTTCTCGATGTATGTCCTATCTCATTGCCAAATTCTGTAATGAAGCTTTTATGACAAAAGTTCGGTAGCACATCGCCAGTCCGGTCATGCCTATGTAACGCGCTTGAGGGGCCCAACGGGGCGCTTTTCACAAGCCGAGGCGGGACGCCGGGAGTGAGGCAATGGGGACTATGGAACGCTACTCGAAAGTGGGCATGCAGGAACTCGATCAACGCCTGTCGAAGATCGTCGAAGCCGCGCGCAAGAAGCCGGTTTCGGTGTATCGCTACGGCGCGCCGTGGGTCTGGATTGTCTCGCAGGATGACTGGCAGGGCGCCTTGAAAGAGGTGTCGAGCTACATTCCGCCGGGCCATTCGCTGGTGTTGCTGCGCCCGCAGATCGACGACTTGCTCGACGCCCACCGCGACCTCCTGCACGACCTCAATGCCGAGCCGGGCATGCTGATCCCCGCGCAAACGGTCATGCACATTCTGCTTCTGCAACTGCTGTATTCGGTGCCCAGCGAGCAGCAACTGTATGAACAGCTCAATTACAACCTGTTGTTCCGCTGGTTCGTTGGCCTGGGCCTGAACCAGAAAGTCTGGAGCTTCAACGCCCTCAGTCGCGACATCGCCACGTTGCTCAATGAGCCGCGCGCGGTGCTGCTCATTCAAAAAATCATCGGCGAAGTGTTCTGCGGCGCGTTGCTGCAAATGCCCGAGTTCTCGCTGAACTTCGCGCTTTTGCACACGTGGCTGGGCAAACACGCCTGCGCCTCGACAGCCAGCAATTGACGCCATACACGCGGCGTTCGAAACGCCAACAGGTCATCGCGAATTCAGGGGGTAGTGTGGAACCGATTTTCAAGTCACGGCTGGCGCTGTGGGGCTGGCTGCTGGTGACGGCGGGCGCGCAGCCGGCATTGGCCGAGGAGGCCGCCAACAACGCGGCGGCGCAGCGTCTGGTCGACGTCAACGAATACTTCGTGCGCGGCAACACCGTGCTCGATGCACGGGCGATCGAAGAGGCGGTGTACCCGTTTCTCGGCCCGCAAAAAGCCCTCACGGATATCGAAGGCGCGCGGGACGCCTTGCAGAAGGCCTATCAGGAGCGTGGCTATCAATCGGTGTTCGTCGAGCTGCCGGAGCAAGCGGTGGCCGACGGCATCGTCTACTTGCAAGTCAGCGAAACCAAGGTCGGCCGGGTGCGTGTGGTCGGCGCCAAACACTATTCGCCGCTGGATATTCGCGACGACGTCCCGGCGCTGAAAGAAGGCGAGGTACCGGACTTCGCCAAGGTTCAGGGCGAACTCGCACAGCTCAACAAAACCCCGGGCCGACAGGTGATGCCGCTGGTGCGCGAAGGTCAGCGCCCCGGCACCATGGACGTCGATTTGCAGGTCGAAGACCAGAACCCTTGGACCGCTAGTGTTGGCCTCAACAACGATTACAGCGCCGACACCGAGAAGCTGCGCACGGTCACTAGCCTCGGTTACAACAACCTCTGGCAACTCGGCCACAGCATCAACCTGACTTACTTTACCGCGCCGCAGGAAACCGACAACGCCAAGGTCTGGTCGGGTTCGTATACCGCGCCGCTGACGGATCGCTGGAGCGTGCAGTTCTCCGGTTACCAGTCCGACAGCAACGTCGCCACCATCGGTGGCAGCAACGTGCTCGGCAAGGGCCATTCCTATGGCGTCTCGGCGATTTATACGCTGCCCTCCAGCGGCAACTGGTCGAACTCGCTGTCGGCCGGCATCGACTTCAAGGACTTCGACGAACGCCTGACCCTGTCCGGTGAGAGCGACAAAGTCCCGTTGCAATATGCGCCGTTCACCTTCGCCTACAACGGCTATCGCTACACCGAGAAGAGCCAGCTCGGCCTCGGTCTGAGCCTGGTAGCCGCCACTCGTAGCATTTTCGGCTACGGCAGTTCCGACGAAGACTTCGACTACAAACGCTACCGCGCCAAACCGAGTTTTGCCGTGCTCAAGGGCGACACGAACTACACCTGGACCTTCGACAGCGACTGGCAGAGCGCGAGCAAAGCCGCTTTCCAGTTGGCCTCGGGGCCACTGGTTTCCAATGAACAATTCTCCGCCGGTGGCGCGACTTCGGTGCGCGGCTATCTGGCCGCCGAACGCACCGGTGATGACGGCTTGCTGCTCAGCCAGGAACTGCGCACGCCGTCGCTGGCCAAGTACGCCGGCACGTGGATGCAGGACTGGCGCTTCTATGCCTTTGCCGAAGGCGCACAACTTTACCTGCGCGACGAACTGCCGGATCAGGACGCCAATTACGCCCTGGCCAGCGTCGGCCTCGGCACTCGCGCCAGTCTGAGCAAATGGCTGTCCGGCAGCCTCGACTGGGGCTATCCGTTACTCGAAGGGCCGAACACCTCGAAGCAGGAATCGCGCCTGCACTTCAACCTTCAAGCCACTTTCTGACAAGGAGCACGTTCATGCAGCGCCTCTTCCTTTCGTTGTTGATCTGCCTGGGCTTCGTGCTCCCGGCCACGGCTCAGGCCTGGTGGCAGGACGACTGGCACTACCGCAAACAGATCGCCGTCGACACCACGCCGCAAGGTGCGGCGATCAATCAGGCTCTTGGCCGCACTGCGCTGCTGGTGCGCCTGCACACCGGCAACTTCACCTTCGATGGGGTGAAAGAGGACGGCGCGGACCTGCGCTTTGTCGCCGCCGATGACAAAACCGTGCTCAACCACCAGGTCGAAAGTTTTGATGCGCTGATGGGCATGGCGCTGATCTGGGTCGATGTACCGAATGTCGAGGGCGGTCAGCGCCAGGACATCTGGATGTACTACGGCAATCAGAAGGCCCCGGCGACCGGCAACGGCCAGCTGACCTTTGACCCGAATTACACCGCGCTGTATCACTTCGACGGCGCCACCGGCACCCCGGCCAAAGACACCACGGCCTACGGCAATACCGCACAAAGCGCGACCGGCGCGGCGATTGACGGTGTAGTAGGGCGCGCCTTGCAGTTCAGCGGCCAGCCGTTGCTGCTGCCGGCAAGTCCTTCGCTGCAACACAACGCTGGTAGCGCATTCACCTTCAGTGCCTGGCTGCGACTTGATCAGGCCAGTGGCGAGCAACTGATTCTCGCCCGTCGCGAAGGCGCCAACAGTCTATTGATCGGAGCAAACCAAGGCGTGCCGTTTGTGGAGATCGATGGCCAACGCGCCGTCGCCACGCAAGCGCTGAATCCGGGCCAATGGCAGCACGTTGCGCTGACTGCTGAAGGTTCCAAAGTGACCCTGTTCATCAATGGTCGCGAAGCTGCCACGCTTGCCCAGGCGATGCCGGCCTTCAATTCGGTCATGGCCATCGGCGCTGACGTGCACGAAGGCCCGTTCCAGCCGTTCGTGGGCGCTATCGATGAATTGCGCCTGTCGAAAGTGTCACGTCCGGCAGCGCTGTTGCTGGCCGATGCCACCTCGCAAGGTGCCGAGTCGAAACTGGTGGCTTACGGTGTCGACGAAGAACAGTCCGGTTTCGGTTTCGGCAGCCTCGGTTTCCTGCTCAACGCCGTGCCCATCGACGCCTGGGTGATCATCGCCGTGCTGGTGCTGATGATGTTCCAGTCGTGGATCATCATGCTGCGCAAGAACCGCAGCCTCAGCCGTGTCACTGCCGCCAACGAAGATTTCCGCGTGCAGTTCGCCAAAGTCGGCACGCGTCTGGAGATGTTCGCCGACGACGCGCAACTCGCCCAACGTCTGCAGCATTCGTCGCTGTGGCGTCTGTATCTGGTAGCGGTGAAAGAGATCCGCACCCGTCGCGAGCAGGGCGCCGATACCTCGTCGGTGTCAGCGGCCACCATCGAAGCCATTCGTTGCTCCATGGACGGCGTGCGCACCCGCGAAAACCAGCAACTGAGTTCGAAACTCTCGACCCTGTCCAACGCCATCGCCGGCGGCCCGTACATCGGCCTGCTCGGCACCGTGCTGGGGATCATGGTGGTGTTCCTCGGCACGGCGATGGCCGGCGACGTCAACATCAACGCTATCGCTCCCGGTATGGCTGCTGCTTTGCTCGCCACCGCCATGGGCCTGTTCGTCGCGATCCCGGCGTTGTTTGGCTACAACCGCCTGATCACCCGCAACAAGGAAGTCAGCGCCGACATGCGCGTGTTCGTCGACGAGTTCATCACCCGTCTGGCGGAGATGCACGGCGAGAGCCAGTTCAGTGAAGCGTCGCATCGCGGCCATCACGCCAACCACTCCGTACCGGCCTGAGGAGCACTGACATGGCGTCTGTAAATGCCTCCCACGACGATGATGACGATGCCGCGGTGGACAGCATCAACATCACGCCCCTGGTCGACGTGCTGATGGTGGTGCTGGTGATGTTCATCCTCACCGCCACCGCGCAGGTCTCCGGGATCCAGATCAACCTGCCCAAGGCCAGCGCTTCGGTGTCACTGTCCGAGGCCAAGACCAAGGCGATCTCGGTTAACGACGGCGGCCAGGTGTTCCTCGATGCCTACCCGGTGACGCTGGCCGAACTGGAAGAGCGCCTGCGCATCGAGAAAGCGCAGAGCCCGGATTTCCCGGTGATCGTGCGCGGCGACGCCACGGTGCAATACCAGAAAGTCATCGAAGTGCTGGATCTGTTGCGCCGGCTCGAACTGTCCCAGGTCGGTCTTGTGACCGGCAAACCGAGTCAGGGCTGAGTCATGACCGCACAACTCCCGATCGAGCCGCTGCCGGTGAAAAAGCCAGCGCTGCGTTACGCGAAGTGGGGCGCCGGCTTGCTGATCGGCGCGCTCGCTGCGTGGTTTCTGTGGCAGTGGGCCAACGACATGAGCGGCATCCGCCGCGAAGCGCCGAAGGTGCCAACGATCATTCCGTTGCCACCTCCGCCACCACCGCCGCCAGAAAAACCGCCGGAGCCGGAAACCCCGGTCGAAGAAAAAGTCGTCGAGCCCGAGCCAACGCCGGAACCGGAAGAGGTCAAGCCCGAGGAAGAAGCACCGCCATCACCGGCGGACGATCTGGCCAATCCGATGCAAATGGACGGCGATGCGCAGTCCGGTAACGACGCTTTCAACATTGGCGCGGGCAAGGGCGGCGGCATGGCCGGGACCGGCGGCGGGCGTCTGGGCACGGGGACGTACAGCCAGTTTCTGGCGTTCACCTTCCAGCGTTTGCTCCGTGAGAACCCTGAGCTGCGCAACCTCGCGTTCTCGCTGCAGGCCGATGTCTGGCTGAGCAGCGTTGGCGAGATCACCCGGGTCGAGCTGATCAAGTCCAGCGGCAATCCCGAAATCGATACCCAGGTGCTGGCGGCGCTGCGCGGTGCCCCGGCGCTGAGCGAACGGCCACCGGCCTCCATCACTTTGCCTGTGCGCCTGTCCCTGCAAGGGCGGCGTCCGGGTTAATTCACTTATTTACGCTTTGCCAAAAGGAGTTGTGTGCAGATGATTTCCAACGTGAATCGATTGTCCCTGGCGGTCGGCATGGTCATTGCGACCCTGGTCGGTCAGGCCGTGGCAGCGCCTGCGCCTGCGCCCTCGGAGAACGCCACGATCAATCTGATCCGCTTGCTGGTCGAGCAGGGCATTCTGAAACAGGACAAGGCCGACGCGCTGATCGCTCAGGCGCAGAACGAAGCGGCCCAGGCCAAACAGGCCGCCGCATCCACCGCAGTCGCGGCCGGGCCGGTCGCTGCGCCGGGCGACGTCCGAGTGCAATACGTGCCGGCAGCGGTGCGCGACCAGATCCGCGACCAGGTCAAAGCCGAAGTCATGGCCACCGCCAAACAGGAAAACTGGGCCGCGCCCAACAGCTTCCCGGAATGGGCTGCGCGCATCAGTTTCGACGGCGACATTCGCTTGCGCAACGAATCGCGCTACTACTCGGACAGCAACAGCAACGAGATCGTCGACTTCGCCAAGCTCAACAACAATGGCCCGTACGACGTTAACCCGAACAGCAGCACCAATCTGCCGCCGCTGCTCAACACCCGCGAAGACCGCACCAACCAATTCCGCATTCGTGCGCGACTGGGCATGAAAGCGGAGATCTCGCCGCAATGGACCGCCGGTATTCGTATCGGCACCGGTTCGGACAACAACCCGGTGTCGACCACGCAAAACCTCGGCGGCGGTTTCGCCAAGAAGGACATCTGGCTCGATCAGGGCTACCTCAACTGGAAGCCTACGGATGAATTGACCCTTACCGGCGGGCGCTTTGCCAACCCGTTCATGTCCACCGACATGCTCTATTCCAACGATTTGAATTTCGACGGCGTGGCAGCGATTTTCGACCACAAGCTCAACCGCGATTGGGGTGTGTTCGGCACCGTCGGTGCGTTCCCGGTGGACTACACCAACGACACCGCCAGCAGCAACGGCTTTGACAAGGAAGAGAGCGACAACAAGTGGCTGTACGGCGCGCAGATCGGCGCCAAGTGGGCGATCAACAGCAACAACCGCTTGAAAGGCGCACTGGCGTACTACCGCTTCGACGACATTCAAGGCCAGCGCTCCAGCCCTTGCGAACCGTGGGCCGGCGCGCCAGGTTGCGACAGCGATGGCAGCCGCGCAGCGTTCATGCAGAAGGGCAACAGCGTGTTCCTGCTGCGCGACATCACGCCGAACCCGCTCAACCCGACCACCACGCCGCAGCCGCAGTTTGTTGGCCTCGCTTCGGAATTCAACCTGCTTGATCTGAACATGGTCTGGGATGCTGACCTGCCAGAAGATTTCAAACTGCGCAGCCAGGGCAACTACATCCACAACCTCGCCTACGACGAAGGCGACATGCGCAAGCGCTCGGCCGGGCAGATCGTCAACAACCTCGACAGCAACGGCGACATTGAAAGCGGCGCCAATGCGTGGATGGTGCAGTTCACCCTCGGCAGCGCGCTGGACCTGAAAAAGCAGGGCGACTGGAACATGTTCGCTGGCTACAAGTACATCCAGCCGGATGCCTTGCCGGATGGCTTCAACGACTCGTCGTTCCACCTCGGCGGCACCAACGCCAAGGGTTATTTCATCGGCGGCAACTACGGTCTGGCGAAGAACGTTTACGCGACCGGTCGCTGGATGAGTACCGAAGCGGTGTACGGCGCGCCGTTCGACATCGACGTCTTGCAGCTTGAGATCAACACGCGCTTCTAAGGCGCCGGGAGAGGGTTATGAAAACGCGATTTGTGTTGCTCGGGCTCGGGCTGTTGATTGCCACCGGGGTGAATGCCGAAGGCATGGAAGAGCGCCTGCGCACGCAATTGCGCAGCACCACGCAACAGTTGCAGGCCCTGCAAAGTCAGCAGGCCCAGGCCAGCGCCGCGCAACTGGCGGCGCAGAACGAGGTCAAGGCTGCGCAGGCGCAAATCAAGCAATTGAGCGCTGAGCTGGCCAAGGCCAAAGGCGTCGCCGAGCAACTGGCCGGGCAGCAGCAGAGCCTGCACAGCCAGGCGCAGGCACAAGTAGCGGCCAGTGCCGAGCAGACCGGCAAGTTCAAAAAGGCCTATGACGAGTTGCTGGTGCTGGCCCGTGCCAAAGAAGCAGAACGGTCTAAGCTTCAAGCGCAATTGGCTGAACGTGACACACAAGTGCAGCAATGTTCAGTCAAGAATCAGCAGATGTACGGCGTCGCCAAGCAGATCCTCACTGCCTACGAAAACATCGACGTGGCCGAGGTGATGAAGATCCGCCAGCCCTTCGCGGGCAGCGCCCGGGTCAAGTTCGATGAACTGGCCCAGGGGTTTGGCGACGACCTCTACAAGACTCAATTCGACGCGCCGCAAGCCGCGCTCACGCACTGATAGACAAGGAAGAAGTAATGACTCAATTGATCAGCCACGTATCGCCAAAATCTCTGACCGAAGTCCTGCAAGCTGCGGGTTATCGCGTCAACGAAACCGAGCAGAACGGTATTGTTCAGTTGCTCAGCGCCAGTCAGGGCATTGGTTACGCCGTGCGATTCGGCAATCCGGCGGTGGAGCAGGGCAGTTACGTCGATTTCACTTTCAGCTGTGCGCTGCGGGTGCAGGGTGAGTTGCCACAGGGTGTGGCCGAGCAGTGGAACGCGAGCCGTCGTTTTGCGCGTTTGTCGTTGCAGGGCGAGTTTCTGGTGATGGAAATGGATGTGGTCGTGGCAGCGGGCGTGAGCAACGATCACCTGCGCGGCAACCTGGAATTGTGGGATCGCCTGTTGCAGGAATTTATCGTTTATCTGCGTGATTTCACTCAAGCTGCGCAAGCATCCACCGCGAAAGTGGCTGTCGCCGAGCAAGAGGAAGTCGCGCTGTGAAAAAGCCTGCCATGGTGATCAGCGCTGCTGCAGTGGCGCTGTTGGTGGTGGCCGTGGCGCTGGTGGTGCGGCCGGGCAGTGACCCGGTCGCCGCCCAGCAATCGTCGTCGGTGACGGCGGTTGCAACGGGGCCGGCGGTGGCGCGGTTGGGTAATCAGCAGGTAACCCCTGCGGAACTTCAGGCGTTGCTGGCTACAGTTCCGCCGGAAACCCGCGAACAATTGCGCGGTAATCGTGAGGCGCTGGAACGGTGGATTCGCACGCGTCTGGCCGAGAAAGCGGTGCTGGAGCAGGCTGATGCGCAGGGTTGGGCGCAGCGTCCCGAGGTTGCGCGGCAGACCCGGGCAGCGACTGAGCAGATCGTGTTCCGTGATTACTTGCGTTCGGTCAGTGAGGTGCCGGCGGATTATCCGAGTGCGGCTGAGTTGCAGCAGGCTTATGACTCAGGCAAGGCGAATTGGCAGACGCCGGCGTTGTATCGGGTCAGTCAGATTTTCCTTGGGGTGAATGATCCGCAGAATCTTGAGTCGGTGCGCAAGCAGGCGCTTGAATTGAGCAAGAAAGCTCAGGCAACGCCGGCGGAATTTGCCGCACTGGCCACTCAGTATTCACAGGATCGTGTCACCGCTGAACGCGGCGGCGATACGGGCCTGCAACCGTTGCCGCAACTGGTCCCGGAGGTGCGTGGTGCAGTGGCGCGGCTCAAGGTTGGCGCGGTTTCTGATCCCGTCCAGAGCGCCGCCGGGTTCCACGTGATCAAACTCACCGAGCAACAACCGGCGCGTCTGGCGACCCTCGACGAACTGCGCGATCAACTGACCCAGGCCTTGCGGGCGCAACGCCAGGAACAGATTGCCCAAGCCTATCTGGACGGCATGCTCAACACCGCCACGCTGAGCATCGACGGCGCCGAGCTCAATAAAGTCCTGGAGGAAAAACACTGATTTCACCTTCACTGAGTGACCTGTGGGAGCTGGCTTGCCAGCGATGGCGGCTTATCAGTCACCCATGATGTTGGATCTTCCGGCCTCATCGCTGGCAAGCCAGCTCCCACAGGATCTCCACTGGGTTCAGAAATAGTTAAAAGTGCTGGAAGCCAGCAAAATACAAAGATCGACAGGGAGTCATCGATGTCATTCACCGAACCCGCAGGACGACAGGGCAACCACGATTACCACTGGCCGCACGACCACAGCGAACCGTGGCTCGCACATGCTGCGACCATTGACAGCGAAGTCGCGCAATACTTCCTCGTCAGCGCCCGCTGCGGTTGCTTCATGCAAGCCGCGCGCAGCCTCAACGTGCGCGCAACCTTGTTGCGCAAACAACTGGCCCAGCTTGAGCAAGAACTGCAACACACCCTGTTCAGCTTTCAGGGCAGCGCCTTGAGCCTCACTCGCGAAGGCCAACAGCTACAGGCCAAACTCATAGCGCTGGCCAACGAACGCAAACTGCCGGTGATCGAGCAACCATTGATCCGCCTCGCCGTCGCCGAATCGATCCTCCACGACATCCTCGGCCGCGACCTCATCGCGCTGCTGCGGCGCAACGCCAGCGTACGCCTGGAAATCATCGCGCTGGACAGCGAGTTGTCCCTGCGTGCCGTCAGCGCCGACATCGTTCTCTGGCTCGCCCACGGCGCAACCCCACACCCCGGACCGACCTTCGCCACCAGCGAGCCGCAAGCGCTGGCACGCCTCGACTACCTGCCACACATCGCCAAACGCTACTCCCGCGTCACCGCCCGCCCGGACACCCCCGACGACCTCGCCGACTTCATGCTGGTGCAATGGCAGCATGATCGGCAAATCGACAGTTTTCGTCCGTGGAATGAGTTGGTTGAACAGCGGTTGGCCGGGGTGGTGCAGATGCAGTCTTATGAGTTGATGCTGGAGATGATTCGTTGCAGCGCTTGCATCGGGTTGTTGCCGGCGTACATGAGCCGGTTTGATAGGGGCCTGATCGCGCTGCCGGGGTTGTTTAAAGAGCCGATGCAATTGCAGGCATGGCTGGCGGTCAATGCCGATTCGCAGAATGTGGCCGAAGTGCAGACCCTAACCGACCTCATCCACCACACCTTCAATGAACGTCACGAATGGTTCCAGCCCTGATGCATTCCTCTGTAGGAGTGAGCCTGCTCGCGAAAGCGGTGTGTCAGATTGATCAATGTTGACTGACACACCGCTTTCGCGAGCAGGCTCACTCCTACAAGTGTTCACCTATGGCAGATGAGGTGTTCAGCGGTTTAGAGTGGACGGCCACTCATCGATCCAGGAAGGATCCGCCATGCCAGACCACAACCCCGCCATCCACCTCGAACGCTTCAACGAATCCCACATCGAGGGTATCACTGCGCTCTACAACGACCCGGCCGTGGCGCGGCAGGTGCTGCAGATGCCGTTTCAGTCCGTTGAGGTCTGGCGCCAGCGCCTGCTGGCGGACAACGAACGGGCGGTGAAGCTGGTTGCGCTGCATCAGGGCGTGGTGATCGGCAACCTCGGGCTGGAGGCGTATTCGCGGATGCGTCGGGCGCACGCTGGCAGTTTCGGTATGGGCGTTGCGGTGGCGTGGCAGGGCAAAGGCGTGGGCTCGACGCTGTTGGCGGCGGCGCTGGAGGTTGCCGACAACTGGATGAATCTGCACCGTGTCGAACTCACGGTCTATGCCGACAACGAAGCGGCCATCGGCCTCTACCGCAAGTTCGGTTTCGAGGACGAAGGCCTGTTCCGCGATTACGCGGTGCGCGACGGGCAATGGGTCGACACCCTGAGCATGGCCCGCCTGCGCACTCGCCCGAAAACCTGAGTCAGGCGCCCAGCGCGAACGCCACCGCCGACTGCGCATGCAGTTCGGTGGTGTCGAGCAGGGGCAGGGCGCTGTGTTCGGGTTTGATCAACATGCCAATTTCCGTGCAGCCGAGGATGATCGCCTGCGCGCCACGCGCGGTGAGGGATTCGATCACCCGCTGATAGATTTGTCGCGACTGTTCATTGATCACGCCGACGCAAAGTTCGTCGTAGATGATCCGGTGCACATCCTTACGCTCTGTTTCGTCCGGCACCAATACGGTCAAACCCTTGGCGACCAGACGTTGCTTGAGAAAGTCCTGTTCCATGGTGAACGCCGTGCCTAGCAAACCGACGGTGCGCGCATCAATGTCCTGGGCAGCCTGCGCGGCCGGTTCGGCAATGTGCAGGAACGGAATGCTGATCGCCGCCTGAATCTGCTCGGCGACCTTGTGCATGGTGTTGGTACACAGCACCACACATTCCGCGCCTCCCGCTTCCAGCCTGCGCGCAGCATCGACCAGAATTGCCGCCGCATCGTCCCAGCGCCCGGCGTGCTGGGCCTGTTCGACAGGGCCGAAATCGACGCTGTGCATCAGCAACTGCGCGGAGCGCAACGGGCCGAGACGATCCCGGACTTGCTGATTAATGAGTCGATAGTATTCGGCGCTGGATTCCCAGCTCATGCCGCCGATCAGGCCGATGGTGCGCATTGGATGTCCTCAGGCAAATGACAGTGTCGAGCGTTCAGGTCTGCCCGGAGTTTCCTTTTCTTCATGCTTCGATGCCAGCAGCAAGTGACTGTACTGCTGAAGTTTCACCCAAGTGTCATGGTGCTGCGTCGGGCTTGCTGCAGCTTAATCGTACGTAGCGGCTGGTATCTGCCACTATCGAGTATTGCAGGTCCTTTCCGAGGAACACCGCTATGGACGATGTACAGCAACTGGGCGAGATGCTTCGTCATTACGCCGAGAGCGAAGCGCACAAGAAGCAACTGTTCGAGACGCAATCGGCTGCTTGGGCCACGCGGATTACCGCGCTGTTCGCCGATATTCAGCAATGGCTGGAGCCGGTGCAGGCGCCGAATCTGCTGGAGGTGAGTCGCGAGGCCTATGTCGCGTTCGGGCCGAGTACACCGGTGGAAACATCGACCTTCAAGACCGAGAAACTGAGCATCGTGATTGCCGGCAAACCGGTGGAGTTCGTGCCGGATGTGATGGGCAGCGCGGGGCAGATTTCGCTTGCGGTGATGGGGCTGACGGCGGCGCGGTATGGCAGCATTTCGCTGGTGGGATTGCCGGACGGCACGTGGCAGTGGCGCAAGACTAATGGGCTGAAGGATCCGGATACGTTTGCCTTTGACGCCAACTTCCTCGCCCAGCAGTTGCAGAGCCTGATTCCTCGCGATCGTAGTTAAGATCAAGAGCTACCCCCTCACCCCAGCCCTCTCCCCCAAGGGGGCGAGGGGGAAAGGGAGCCGATCTTCGTTGTTTATGAGATTGCATTCACCTTGGATTTTTCAGGCCGACGTAACTCGAATAATCAACTCGGTCAGTTCCCTCTACCTCAGGGGGCGAGGGGGAAAGGGAGCCGATCTTCGTTGTTTTTGAGATTGCATTCACCTTAGATATTTCAAGTCGGCGTAACCCGAACAAACAACTCGGTCAGTTCCCTCTCCCCCAGGGGGAGAGGGAGCCGATCTTCATTGTTTGTGAGATTGCATTCACCTTAGATATTGCAGGTCGACGTGCCCTGAACAAACAACTCGGTCAGTTCCCTCTCCCTCTGGGAGAGGGCTAGGGTGAGGGCTGCCCGACTGACACCCCTCACATATCAAGATTCACCCACCCCGGCTTCGCCACCTCCGGCGCCACCGCTTTCACGGTTTTCCCGGTAGCCAGCTCCACCCGCCGCGCCACCTCCGGATCATCGGCAAACGGCACCATACTCGCTTCATCCAGGCTGTCCGCCGTCTCCCGTCGCAAGCAGTACTCAACCGCCAGCCACAGAAACATCACGCCCAACACATCAAAGAAAATCTCCATCACGAGCGGCTCCCTGCCTCAGGCGATCTGCGCTTCACTGCGCGCCAGTGCAACGTCGGCCACCCGCACCGTACGCCACACGTTGTAGGCCATCAGCAACATCCCGGTAAGGAAGAACACCCCGCCAGCAAAGCGCACGATGAACCCCGGATGACTGGCCTGCAGCGCCTCGACGAATGAATAGGTCAGCGTGCCGTCCTCGTTGATCGCCCGCCACATCAGGCCCTGGGTGATGCCGTTGACCCACATCGAAGCGATGTACAACACCGTGCCGATGGTCGCCAGCCAGAAGTGCAGGTTGATCAGCGGCGTGCTGTACATCTGCTCGCGGCCAAACACTTTGGGCACCATGTGATAAGTCGCACCGAAGGTGATCATCGCCACCCAGCCCAACGCGCCGGCGTGAACGTGGCCGATTGTCCAGTCGGTGTAGTGGGAGAGGGCGTTGACGGTTTTGATCGCCATCATCGGCCCTTCGAAGGTCGACATGCCGTAGAACGCCAGCGACAGCACGAGGAAGCGCAGGATCGGGTCGGTGCGCAACTTATGCCAGGCGCCGGACAAGGTCATCATGCCGTTGATCATCCCGCCCCAGCTCGGCGCCAGCAGGATCAGTGACATGGCCATGCCCAGCGACTGCGCCCAGTCCGGCAGCGCGGTGTAATGCAAATGGTGCGGCCCGGCCCAGATGTACAGGGTGATCAGCGCCCAGAAATGCACAATCGACAACCGGTACGAATACACCGGCCGATTGACCTGTTTCGGCACGAAGTAATACATCATGCCGAGGAACCCGGTGGTCAGGAAGAAACCCACCGCGTTGTGCCCGTACCACCACTGCACCATCGCATCGGTGGCGCCGGAATACACCGGATACGACTTGAACCAGTCCACCGGAATCGACAGGTGATTGACCACGTGCAACATGGCGATCACCAGGATGAACGCACCAAAAAACCAGTTGCCGACGTAGATGTGTTTGGTCTTGCGCTGCACCACGGTGGTGAAAAACACAATGGCGTAAGCGACCCAGACGACAGCCATCCACACCGCGCCGGAGAATTCGATCTCGGCGTATTCCTTGGTGGTGGTGTACCCCAGCGGCAGGGTGATCAGCATGACCACAATCACCGATTGCCAGCCCCAGAAGGTGAACGCGGCGAGTTTGTCTGAATACAGCCGCACCTGGCAGGTGCGCTGCACTGCGTAGTAGCTGGCGGCGAATTGCGCGCTGCCGGCGAAACCGAAAATCACCAGGCTGGTGTGCAGCGGTCGCAGTCGGCCGAAGGTGGTCCACGGCAGGTCCAGATTCATCTCTGGCCACACCAGTTGCGAGGCGATCAACACGCCCATCGCCATGCCCACCACACCCCAGAAAATTGTGGCAATGACGAATTGGCGGACGACCTTGTAGTTATAAGCCTGTCCGATTGTTGCTGTGCTCATGGTCAGTTCATCCACGGTTGCAAAGTCTTGCCAGGCCACCCGGTCTGGCATGAGTTGCACTGTAGAAACCCCGCCAGAAACAAAACAGGCTCAGGAATCTTTGATTTGTGCGGATCAGATTAAAGGGCTGACTGCGGCGTTCTGCCGCGCCCTGATATGGTTTTTATGAGTTCAGGTGAATCTGTAACGCGCTGCGCTGCTTCGTCATAGTGCTCTGAAGAAAACTGTGGGAGCGAGCCTGCTCGCGAATGCGGTGTGTCAGCCAACAATGCAGTTGCCTGACACACCGCATTCGCGAGCAGGCTCGCTCCCACAGGAATAACTGATGAGGTGGCAGGCATGTATCAATACGATGATTACGACCGGGCGCTGGTGTTCGAGCGTGTTGCGCAGTTTCGCGATCAGGTCGAGCGCTTCATGGCCGGGGAATTGAGCGAAGAGGAGTTTTTGCCGCTGCGTCTGCAAAACGGCCTGTACATGCAGAAGCACGCCTACATGCTGCGCGTGGCGATTCCCTACGGCACCTTGAGCGCCGAACAGATGCGCACGCTGGCGAGTATCGCCAGCGATTACGATCGTGGTTACGGTCACTTCACTACGCGGCAGAACATGCAGTTCAACTGGATCGAACTGAGCGACGTGCCGGATATCCTCGAACGTCTGGCGCAGGTCAACATGCATGCGATCCAGACCTCCGGCAACTGCGTGCGCAACATCACCACCGAGGCGTTCGCCGGGGTCGCGGCGGACGAGTTGATCGACCCGCGCCCATTGGCCGAGATTCTGCGGCAGTGGTCGACGATCAACCCGGAATTCCTGTTTCTGCCACGCAAATTCAAGATCGCCATTTGCTCGGCGAAGCAGGATCGCGCGGCAATCATGATGCACGACATCGGTCTGTACCTTTACCCCGGCCGCGATGGGCAGATGCTTCTGCGAGTGATCGTCGGCGGTGGTCTGGGGCGCACGCCGATTCTCGGTTTGCAGATCCGCGAAGGCTTGCCGTGGCAGCATTTGCTGTCCTACGTTGAGGCCGTGCTGCGGGTGTACAACCGCCATGGTCGACGTGACAACAAGTACAAGGCGCGGATCAAGATTCTGGTCAAGGCACTGGGCATTGAGGCGTTTGCCAAGGAAGTCGAAGAGGAATGGCGGCATCTCAAGGACGGCCCGGCGCAGTTGACCGAAGCCGAATATCAGCGGGTCGCCAGCGCCTTCGTGCCGCCGGTTTATCACACCCTGGCCGACACCGATCTGGACTTCGGCACGCGCTTGGCCGAAAGCCCGGCGTTTGCCCGTTGGGTCGCGCGCAACGTGCAGCCGCACAAGGTGCCGGGCTACACCAGCGTGGTGCTGTCGACCAAACCGGGCATGGCGGCGCCGCCGGGGGATGTCACCGCTGTGCAGATGCTGGCGGTGGCCGACTGGTCGCAGCGTTTCGGTTTTGGCGAGATTCGCATCGCCCATGAGCAGAACATCGTCTTGCCCGATGTGCCGAAAACCGACCTCTATGCGTTGTGGCAACTGGCGTGCAAACACGACCTGGGCAGCGCCAACGTCGGCCTGCTCACCGACATCATTGCCTGCCCCGGTGGCGATTTCTGTGCGTTGGCCAACGCCAAATCGATCCCGATTGCCCAGGCGATTCAGGCACGCTTCGACAACCTCGATTACCTGCATGATCTCGGCGATATCAGCCTGAACATCTCTGGCTGCATGAACGCCTGCGGTCACCATCACATCGGCAATATCGGCATCCTCGGCGTCGACAAGAACGGCAGCGAGTGGTATCAGATCACCCTCGGCGGCGCCCAGGGCAAAAACAGCGCGTTGGGCAAAGTCATCGGCCCGTCGTTCAGTGCTGCGGAAGTGCCGCAGGTGATCGAGCGGATCATCGGTACGTTTGTGCGCTATCGCGAGCACGAGGAACTGTTTGTCGACACCGTCGCGCGGATTGGCCTGGAGCCGTTCAAAGAGCGGGTTTATCCGAAAACGCTGGAGGCGGTATGAATAATTTGTTGCGGCTGGAGCAGGGCGTAGCGCGAATAGTGACGGACGATCCGTGGACGCTAGTGCGTGAGCCATCGACGCCAAGGCCTGCAGGTTTGCTGATGTTGCCGCTGACGCACTGGTTGGAATCACCGTCGACTCATGCGGTGTGGCTTGGCCCGGACGATGAGGTTGAAAGCCTGGTGCCGTGGTTGGCCTCGTTGCCACTGATCGCCCTGGATTTCCCGAACTTTCGCGACGGGCGTGCTTACAGTCAGGCGTATCTGCTGCGCAGCCGGTTCGGCTGGGCAGGGGAGTTGCGCGCGATTGGCGATGTCTTGCGTGATCAGCTCAGCCATATGCGCCAGTGCGGGTTCGACAGTTTCGCGGTGCGTGAGGACAAATCGGCTGAGGATGCGCTGAAAGGATTGGCCGGAATGAGCGTGCTCTACGGCCGCTCAGTCATCGAACCACGTCCGTTGTTCCGACGGCGCTGACGCTTGAAAAGATCGCAGCCTGCGGCAGCTCCTACAGTGGATCCCGTGTAGGAGCTGCCGCAGGCTGCGATCTTTTGTTCTTCGAAGTACACCGGGGAAACCCCTAGAAACCTCCTGAATCGGGCATTTTCCCTTGGGTGAGTGGTGGCCTTTTGGTAGAGTCGCCGTCGCCAGCGGGTTTTCGGCTGGACGATGGAACCGAAGAAGGGAGTCTGATCAGTGAGTCCGGGCAAAAAAATCCTCGGCCTCACAGCGTTGCTGTTAATGGTGACGCTGTGGGCCAGTTACTTTTATGTATTCAAGGAAAACCGCGACGGCCAACTCGGCGGTGTCGGCGAAAGCACCGCGTGGTGCGGCACGCCGCCATCCACGGAAGCGGCGTTGCTGGGCAAGGACCAACTGACCTTGCGCGTCACCAACAACCTGCGCGGCGAGTTCATGCTCAGCGGTTCCCTGGTGGTTTCGGAACGCACCTTCAACCGTTACGACCTCAGCCGCAACGAACTGCGTCTGCGTCTGGAACCGTTGCAATGGTCCTACGGCGTCACGCCGATCTTCCTTGAGCAGGTCAAGGTGCAGCCGCTGAGCCGCAACCTTTCCGCCACCAATAAAAGTGCCTACGCCGAACTCGAACCACGGCCGATCGGTGTCCAGGGTCAGGTCACCGAATTCCCCTTCGACACTTATCGCTACGGCTATAAACCGGTGCTTTATTACCTCAAGGGCAGCGAGCGCATTGATCTGCGCTTCAAGAACATCACCACGTTGATGGAGATGTCCAACACCTTCACGCCGATCCAGAAGTACAACCGCGTCGACTACATCAACGAGAAAACCTCGATGATCCGCGACGAGGATTACAAGGCGTACGGGCCGCACGAATGTGCCTTCAGCGTCGAGCGCAAAGGTTCGTTCAAGGTGGTGGTGTTGTTGCTGCTGTTGGTGTTGTGCCTGCCGTTACTGCTGGTGTTTTACCGCAATGAACCGGGGATCGACTTCCTTGCCACGCTGTTGGGCGCCGCGATCGTGCGGGTGCTGCTGATCGGGCCGGTGCAGGACTTCCAGCTGTACAACATCGACTTCCTGTTGGGGGCGGCGATTTTGCTGGTGGGCACGGTGTCGCTGATCAAGGCGATGCACATCAACAGTCGGCGGGAGATGGCGTTGCGCAGTGGTGAGACTTCGTCCTGGTAACGGGGTGAACCCCTGAAAAGCCCCTCACCCTAACCCTCTCCCGGAGGGAGAGGGGACTGACCGAGGTGTCTGGCGTCCTGCACCGACGTGGAAGACCGAGTCGATTATGGATTCAAAGCCAATCGGTCACGTCGGTGTATCTCTCGAATCTCCCCCAATCGTCCCCTCTATCTACCTCTGAAAGAGGGGACTGACCGAGGTGTCTGGCGTCCTGCACCGACGTGAAAGACCGAGTCGATTATGGATTCAAAGCCAATCGGTCACGTCGGTGTATCTCTCGAATCATCCCGAATCGGTCCCCTCTATTTACCTCTGAAAGAGGGGACTGACCGAGGTGTCTGGCGTCCTGCACCGACGTGGAAGACCGAGTCGATTATGGATTCAAAGCCAACCGGTCACGTCGGTGTATCTCTCGAATCATCCCGAATCGGTCCCCTCTATTTACCTCTGAAAGAGGGGACTGACCGAGTTGTCTGGCGTCCTGCACCGACGTGAAAGACCGAGTCGATTATGGATTCAAAGGCACTCGCTCAAGTCGGCGGAACTCTTGAATATCCCCCAATCGGTCCCCTCTCCCTCTGGGAGAGGGCTAGGGTGAGGGAAGACAATTTCCAGCCGGTCACTTAAGCGCCGGATCGCCCATGTTCATCTTCTTCCACCCCTGCAACAGCACTTGCGGGCGTTCTAGCTCAGCTTGTTCCAGTGCAGCGGATTCTTGAAGCTCACCAATGGCCAAGAGCTCGATGCAGCGTTGCCGGATGCTCGACGTCTTTCAAATGACGCTTGTGATCCTCCGCGCAGCCTTGCGTGAATATTGTGCTGTGCAATCGCAATTACTGAAGTTTTAGCTATACCTGTAATTCCCCCGGGCAAAGTTTTCGGCCTTCTGACAGGAGTTACAGCATGAAGCTAGCAGTGATGATGGGCACACTGTGTTTTGCCACCCTCGCAGTGGTAGGTTGTTCCAGCAAAACCGTCGACCCGAAAGAGTACTCAGGATTCCTCAAAGACTACAGCCAGCTCAAGGAGGCCAAATCCCCGTCCGGTGCCGAGGTGATGCGCTGGATCGATCCGAAGGTCGACGTCAGGAAATTCACCAGTGTGTACATCGAGCCGACTCAGCTCTACCCGAAACCGCAACCGACCGCGAAAATCTCCCAGCAAACCCTCAATGGCATCACTTCCTACTACGATCAGGCGCTCAAGCGTGAGATCGGCAAAGACTTGCCGTTGGCCACCGGTCCTGGCCCGGGCGTGATTGTGGTGCGTGCGGCAATCACCGCCGTGAGCAGCTCCACCGAAGGCCTGCATGCTTACGAGGTAATTCCGATTGCGTTGGTCGCCGCTGCGGTCAGCACCGCCAGCGGTATTCGTGATCAGGAAACTACGTTGGCCACCGAAGCGGTGTTCCTCGATGGCGCGAATAACAAGGTCGTCGCGCAAGTGGTGCGCAAAGGCACCGGCAAGCCACTGGAAAATGATTCGCAGGCAATGAGCACCAATGACGTCAAACCCGTCATTGATGGCTGGGCCTCAGACCTGCGTCAGTCGTATCTGAAGCTCAAGAAAGCCAAGTAAGCGCACGAGGCCGGATTGTCCGCGAGGACCGTCCGGCCTGTGCACACCCTCAGAAATTGGCGCGTGCCTGGCGGTTGTATTGGCTGAGTAGGGCGTCGTAGCCATGGGTGACGGCGTAGTAATCGTCGCTCAAGCGTTGCGGTTCGGCGTGGTTCTGCCAGTCCTTATGCAGGGTGTTCAGCGCGTCGAGATAGCTTTGCGCTGGCGCACTGATGTGCCGCCACAGCTCCCGCGCGTCATCGTCCTTGTTTCGAAATCCACCCTCGCGAAGAGCGATGAAGGGCGCGCGACGATTCCACGCCTGTTGCAGATCGGCGGTGGTATCGGCCACGGCTTGCGGGGTCAGGGTGCGGTGTTTCATCCCGTCTTCGAGCAGCTCCAATGTCTCCCGGGCTTGCATCATGTACGCCAGCAGAGACCAATGAATCTCCCTGCCCACCCGCGCTTCCAGCAGCTTGAGCTGCTCGGAGCGCTGTGCCACATCAAGTGGCAGCAGTTCCTCTCGCAAGGCTGTCGATGCGTTGATGTAGGCATTGCTGGCGGCCTGGATTTGCTCCGAGCCCTGTGACAACCGGGCGAGCGGCGTGGCATAAAAGTTCGCACTTCTGTCGAGTCGCTCCGGCGTAAAGATCACCGCCGCGCCCTGCAGTGCTTGCGCGTAGTCACGGACTTTTTGCGAAAGCACTGGCTGATAGGCCAAGAGTTCGAGTTTTTCGTTGATATGACTGAGGCAGAGATCCTTTTGGATGTTCTGCACGGTGTACGCATCCGTGTTGTCGAAATCCCGAGCCTCAGCAAGATAACTATCGAATGCATTACCTGCTGGTCGCGGACGCTCGAATTTGTCGTAGGCGTTGCGCCAGTGCACATCGACACGGTTGACGCATGCAATGATCGGACTCAACGCATTGGCCTGTGCGGTCACCACTGAGTCGCGCTGATCAAGCCACAGGTCGAGCTTCAGGAACGGTCGGGTCGCGCTCGACAGCCCCATCACCACCAGAACGACCACTACGCCGCTGACAAACATGAATCTCGACGTCATGGCCTTGCCTCCGCGGGATACCACTGCTCGCGGGTGGCCGGGGCGCCGCAATCGAAAGAACTCGCCGGCAACCGGCTACACAAACGCTCCGCCCAGGGTTGCAGGCCCTGATTGCGATTGACCGTGCCTTGGCTGGCGGCCACTTTGAACACACCCAGTACCAGCACCAGGGTGACAACGCCGAGTAGCGTCAGGCCGATTTTCACCGGCAGGTTGGTCTTTTCCCAGGACGTGTGTGGCTTGACCTGACGGCGACGAATCAAACCCACGCTGGCCAGCGTGGCCGCATAAACGACGCCAGCGATGGGGCCGAAAAACCAGCTGAGCCCGGCCACCATCAATGCGCAGGGAATCAGATCGCGCAGTACGCCGAACGGCGCAGCGTCCTTGGCAAAACCCGGCCACAACCGCGCGCTGAGGCGGTCATCCAGCAGCCAATGGGTGTGCGCCAGTTCGTGCGTCAGCCAGTTGATGCCCGCAGCGATCACGCCAAACACGATTGTTGAGGTCATGACGATATTGATCAGCCCGGTGACGCGCAGCCCCAGCGGGATGAAATGAGTAAATGCACCGATCAGGCAGGCCAGCACCACGCCAACGTAGGTCGGCCATTCGCCGCGTTTCAGTTCCCAGTCGCGCCAGAAAAACGCGGTGCCACCGGGCAATTCCGCGCAGACCTTCGGATGATTGGCATACAGCGCCGAACTCAAATGTCGGCAATGCTCCCAATCTTTCTCACGCAGGCGCCGGGCCAATGCTCGACGCTGGCTGAACGGGCCAGTACCGAGCAGCAGGCGGGCGGCGCGGTGTTCGGCGGTGGCGGGCGGCTCTTCGGCGAGTTGACGCTGTTGCGCGATAAAAATCGGAGCCTCATGGCGCGCGACCAGACGTTTCCATTCATCTTTCGGGCAACGGTTGGCCGGGCCGGAATGCCAGCCCTGGCCCGCACAAACCTGCTCGAAAATAGCGGAAGACCAGTATTCGCAGTCCAGTAGCAATCGACTGAGGAACAGGTTGAACCACTGCCGGTGCACTTCAGCGTCGAGCCAGAGGTATTGCGCGCACTGTGCGTAGGCCTGCAAAAAGGCCGCACTGTCCTCACGTTCGAGGGCATCACGCAGCGGTCGAGTCATGCGTTCCCGCTGGTGATCGAGCAAATGTTCGATGGATTCCTCGTCCAGTTCCAGCCGCTGCCAGGCACTGAACCAGTGATACGTCTGCACCGCCCAATCGACCATCGGCGCCGATGTATCCGGGTGCTCGATGCAATGCTGCAGCAGGGTCTCTTCGAGGATATGCGCGCAACCCTGCTCAACGGCGAGGGCATGGCGCTGTTGCAATTGTGCAAGGCTGGTGTCGGCCAGCGAGCGCGTCGCCTGCTGCAAGGCATCGACTTCGACTACGGTCAGACCGGTCAAATCCCAGGCGTCTTCATCAGCCCCGTGGTCCTCGCTGGCCTGCGCCCATTCCTTGTAATTCAGGGCTTGCTCATAGGCGTCACGCAGGCGCTGGAAGCCCTCGGCGTCTTCGTCCGGGCGGGTCTGTTTGAGCAGGGCAGCGTATTGGCGTTTGATACTGCGCGTATCGGCGTCGGCCGTAAGGCCAAGGACGGTCCAGCAACTCATTGCGTGTACAACTCCATGAAAACCTGCGACGCGGTCCAGTGATGGCACTTTGATTTTGCGCACCCTACCTGTTTCGCGTGGAAAAGTCCTCAGCTGTTGCTTATTGGCCGACAAACCAGCGGCAGTACGGGTTGCCGCCGTTGCCGGGCATCACCCGCCAACTGACCCTGCAAGCGGACGGCGCACTGGCGACAGGAGCTGGCGAGTGACACGAGGTTGCGATCTTTTGATCGTGTTTTTTAAATGCAAAATCAAAGGTTCGTCCGATCGCGGCTTGAGCCTTCGGCTGCTCCTACATATGCGTATTTCAATTCGGGATGTTTAAGCGTTGTTTGGAATTTGGGGAACGTTCCCACAAGGTTTTCAGGTTGTCCGTCGGACGTCGGGTCTCTAGCCTGTGTTCGTCGCTGCCAAATCAGCGACCGGGACTGGAAACCCCGGGGGAAAACTGAACGCAACAGCACCGTTCATGACGTATGCTTGCGCACCTTTTTTGGTGCGTACTTAGTTATGGCGGCTGTGCGTGGGGGACCTTCGGGTCGTCCGGGTTTCTCTGTCCCCCGGGTTTCCAGCCTGCGTACAGCTGCCACCCATTCGACCGGAAGCCGAATGGACCAGCTCCACCGTTCGGATAGAGAAAACACCATGAAAAAGCCAACACCCAACCCCCCAGAATCAGACGCCGACACCACATCCCCCTACGCCTCAGTCGACAGTAAAAAACTTCACGAAGCCGCCGACCGCGCGCTCGATTTCTACCTCAACCCCAGCGCCCATATCATGTCCAGCGCCAACGAGCCGGAACCCATGTACCTCGCCAATCCCAGGTACAACACTGAATCCCTGCTCGCCAACGCCAGCGAAACCCTCGGCTCGGCCAGCGAAATGCTGATGAATTTCGCCGCCTCGCTGGAAACCTCGCAGCGCAAGACTGCATTGGGGATCGCACAGGTTGTCATGCTGGGGGAACTTGCTGTGAATCAAGCCTTGGATCACGTCGAACTCAAGAACTGATCGCTCTTGAATGATCGTTCCCACGCGCAGCAAAGGAATGCAGCCCTTGACGCTCTGCGTCAAATTCGCAAGCTGGAACGCAGAGCGTCCCTTGAGGCATTCCCACGCAGAGCGTGGGAACGATCAAGATCCGCTCTATGCCCGAGTGATCGATTCTGTAGCTGTCGAATGAAATGAGGCTGTGATCTTTTGACTTTGCTTTTTGAGATCAAAAGATCGCAGCCTTCGGCAGCTCCGACATGTGATATCCGGTTTAGCTGTTTTTCTTGGCCTGTTCGCGGACACGCTCTTCCTGTTCCCGCGCTTCAGGAGTGAACTCAGCGCCGAAGTCTTCTGCAGAAAATATCTGGCGGATTTCAATATCAGAATCGCCTGACATTGGGTTGGGGCAGCGCTTGACCCATTCGATGGCTTCTTCTTTTGATTTCACTTCCCAGATCCAGTAGCCGGCCACCAGTTCTTTGGTTTCGATGAACGGCCCGTCGATGACCGTGCGTTTGTCACCGGAGAAATGCACGCGAGCACCTTTGCTACTCGGGTGCAGGCCATCGCAATCGATCAGGATGCCGGCCTTGACCAGTTCTTCGTTGAAGTTGCCCATCGCGGTGATCAGCTCTTCGCTGGGCATGATGCCGGCTTCCGAGTCGACGCTGGCTTTTACAAGGATCATGAAGCGCATGGCGGTTACTCCGTGAGTTTGGTGGGATTCATTGCTTAGTCGAACGGGCCACACTTGAATCGACAGGGTCTCTGGTAAAAGTGCGGAGAATTTTTCACACCGCAGATCTAATTGTAGGAGTGAGCCTGCTCGCGATAGCGATGTGTCATTCAACATTTGCGTATATGACACACCGCTATCGCGAGCAGGCTCACTCCTACAGGGGGATGGTTGTGGTTTTGTATACAATTTTTCGCGCAGGCACCCAACAATTTCCAAACAGGGCATAGGTCGTCGGACCATTTCGTGGTTAACTTCGGCCTCTTGCATGCTTTCCAATCAAAACATCAGAAGGACTCAAGTCATGGCTCAAGTCACCCTTAAAGGCAATCCGGTTCAAGTCAACGGCCAGTTGCCACAAGCCGGTTCCAAGGCGCCAGCCTTTTCTCTGGTTGCCGGCAATCTGTCCGACGTCACCCTGAAAGACTTCGCCGGCAAGCGCAAAGTGCTGAACATCTTCCCAAGCGTCGACACCCCGACCTGCGCCACTTCCGTGCGCAAGTTCAACGCTCAGGCCAACGACATCGCCAACACCGTGGTGCTGTGCATCTCGGCTGACCTGCCGTTCGCCCAAGCGCGTTTCTGCGGCGCCGAAGGTCTGGAAAACGTCCAAAACCTGTCGACCCTGCGCGGTGCCGAGTTCATCGAGAACTACGGCGTAGCCATCGCCGACGGCCCGCTGAAAGGCCTGACCGCTCGCGCCGTTGTGGTGCTGGACGAAAACGACAACGTCCTGCACAGCGAACTGGTCAAGGAAATCGCTGAAGAGCCTAACTACGAAGCGGCACTGTCCGTTCTCAAGTAAGCGCTTTTACAATTGTTAACGGCCTGGCCCTGTCCAGGCCGTTTTCATTTGTGTATCAGTGTTTTGCCTCACACCTTGAAACGTAAGGTGTAAGTAAATTGCCGGTAAAGCTGCTTTGCTAATTCCCCACCAGTGCTTATCGTTCAGCCTCCCGTAAAAGAAGCCCACGCGCCCAATGGTTAATGACTCCATGCAATCGTCCCCTCGTAACTCCCGTCGCTGGCTGATCAGCCTGCTGGTCTTGTTGGTGATCGCCGTCCTGTGCTGGAAATTCTGGCCCGCCGGTTCAGCCCACAAAGAGGGCGCTGACAAGGCGGCCGGGCACACCGGGCGTTCGGGGATGATGCGGCCGGGCTTCGGAGGCGGCACCGGGCCGATTCCGGTGCGCGTGGCGCCGGCGGTTACTGGCGACTTCCCGCTGTACTACAAGGCGCTGGGCACGGTGACCGCGCTCAACACCATCAATGTGCGCAGCCGGGTGGGCGGCGAGCTGGTCAAGATCAATTTCGAAGAAGGGCAGATGGTCAAGGCCGGTGACCTGTTGGCCGAGATCGACCCACGCCCGTACCAGAACGCCTTGCTGCAAGCCGAAGGCACTCTGCTGCAGAATCAGGCACAACTGAAAAACGCTCAGGTCGACGTCGAGCGTTATCGCGGTTTGTACAAAGAGGACAGCATCGCCAAACAGACGCTGGACACCGCCGAAGCGCTGGTCGGTCAGTATCTGGGCACGGTCAAGACCAACCAGGCCGCAGTCAACGACGCCAAGCTCAATCTCGAATTCACCAAGATCCGCGCGCCGATTGCCGGTCGTGTCGGCCTGCGCCAGGTCGACGTCGGCAACCTGGTGACCGCCAACGACACCACGTCCCTCGCGGTGATCACCCAGACGCAACCGATCAGTGTGGCTTTCACCTTGCCGGAAAACAGCCTGGAAACCGTGCTCGCCCGCTATCGCAGCGGCGCCAAGCTGCCGGCGGAGGCGTGGGACCGCGGCGACAGCAAACTGCAAGCCACCGGCGTTCTGCAAAGCCTCGACAACCAGATCGACGTTGCCACCGGCACCTTGAAGTTCAAGGCCCGCTACGATAACCGTGATCAGGCGCTGTTCCCCAACCAGTTCGTCAACGTTCACTTGCTCGCTGACACGCTGAAAGGCGTGGTGCTGGCACCGTCGGCGGCCATCCAGTTCGGCACCAACGGCACCTTCGTCTATGCACTGGATGGCGACAAGAAAGTCACCATTCGCCAATTGAAGATCGGCGCCAGTGATGGCGAAAACACCGTGGTCACCGAAGGCCTGGCTGCCGGCGACCGCGTGGTGCTGGAAGGTACTGACCGTCTGAAGGAGGGCAGTGAAGTGGAAGTGGTCAACGACAGCAATCAAGTGCCGACCACCCCGACCGAACACCTGCAAGGCAAATCTGCCGCCACCCCGACTGACGCTGCTGTCACCGACAAGGCCAAGAAGGGCGCATGAACATTTCGCGGCTGTTCATCCTCCGACCGGTAGCCACCACCCTGAGCATGCTGGCCATTGTTCTGGCCGGCCTGATCGCTTACCGCCTGCTGCCGGTGTCGGCGCTGCCACAGGTTGATTACCCGACCATCCGTGTCATGACCTTGTATCCCGGCGCCAGCCCGGACGTGATGACCAGTGCCGTGACTGCACCGCTCGAGCGGCAGTTCGGGCAGATGCCGGGCTTGACGCAAATGGCCTCGACCAGTTCCGGCGGTGCGTCGGTGCTGACCCTGCGTTTCAGCCTCGACATCAACATGGACGTCGCCGAACAGCAGGTGCAAGCCGCGATCAACGCCGCGACAAATCTGCTGCCCACCGATTTGCCGGCACCGCCGGTGTACAACAAGGTCAACCCGGCGGACACCCCGGTCCTGACCCTGGCGATTACCTCGAAAACCATGCTGCTGCCCAAGCTCAATGACCTGGTCGATACGCGCATGGCGCAGAAAATCGCCCAGATCAGCGGCGTCGGCATGGTCAGCATTGCCGGCGGCCAGCGTCAGGCCGTGCGCATCAAGGTCAACCCGGAAGCGTTGGCGGCCAACAGCTTGAACCTGGCGGACGTGCGCACCTTGATCAGTGCTTCCAACGTCAACCAGCCGAAGGGCAACTTTGACGGCCCGACGCGGGTGTCGATGCTCGACGCCAACGACCAACTGACCTCGCCCAAGGATTACGCCAACCTGATCCTCGCCTACAAGAACGGCGCGCCGTTGCGGCTCAAGGACGTGGCGGAAATTGTCGATGGCGCCGAGAACGAACGTCTCGCTGCGTGGGCCAACCAGAATCAGGCGGTATTGCTGAACATCCAGCGTCAGCCGGGTGCCAACGTCATTGAAGTGGTCGACCGCATCAAGGCGCTGCTGCCGAGCATCACCGACAACCTGCCGGCCGGCCTCGAAGTGACGGTGCTGACCGACCGCACGCAGACCATCCGCGCCTCGGTCACTGACGTGCAACACGAATTGCTGATCGCCATCGCCCTGGTGGTGATGGTGACGTTTCTGTTCCTGCGGCGCGCCAGTGCCACGATCATTCCGTCGGTGGCCGTGCCTCTGTCGCTGATCGGCACTTTCGGCGTGATGTATCTGGCCGGCTTCTCGGTCAACAACCTGACCTTGATGGCGCTGACCATTGCCACCGGTTTTGTGGTCGACGACGCCATCGTCATGCTCGAGAACATTGCGCGTTTCATCGAAGAGGGCGACAGCCCGATGCAGGCCGCGCTCAAAGGTGCCAAGCAAATTGGTTTCACCCTGATTTCCCTGACCCTATCGCTGATCGCAGTATTGATTCCGCTGTTGTTCATGGCCGACGTGGTCGGGCGGCTGTTCCGCGAGTTCGCCATCACCCTGGCCGTGGCGATCCTGATTTCGCTGGTGGTCTCGCTGACCCTGACGCCGATGATGTGCGCGCGTCTGCTCAAGCGTGAACCTGAAGAACACGAGCAAGGCCGTTTCTACCGTGCCAGCGGCGCTGTCATCGACTGGATGATCGCCGAGTACGGTCGGATGCTGCGCTGGGTGCTCAAGCACCAGCCGCTGACCTTGCTGGTGGCTATCGGCACACTGGCGTTGACCGTGTTTCTTTACATGGTGGTGCCGAAGGGCTTCTTCCCGGTGCAGGACACCGGGGTGATTCAGGGCATCTCCGAAGCGCCGCAATCGATTTCCTTCGCGGCGATGGGCGAGCGTCAGCAGCAACTGGCGAAAATCATTCTTGAAGATCCGGCGGTGCAGAGCCTGTCGTCCTACATCGGTGTCGACGGCGATAACGCCACGCTCAACAGCGGCCGCTTGCTGATCAACCTCAAGCCCCATGGCGATCGCGATCTAAGCGCCACTGAAGTGATTGCGCGCCTGCAACCGCAATTGGACAAACTGGTCGGCATCCGCCTGTTCATGCAGCCGGTGCAGGACCTGACCATCGAAGACCGTGTCAGCCGGACCCAGTATCAGTTCAGCATGTCCTCGCCGGATTCCGAACTGCTCAGCCAGTGGAGCGGGCGACTGGTCGAAGCGCTAGCCCAGCGGCCGGAACTGACTGACGTTGCCAGTGATTTGCAGGACAAGGGCCTGCAGGTTTATCTGGTGATCGATCGCGATGCCGCCTCACGCCTTGGTGTTTCGGTGGCGAACATCACCGATGCGCTCTATGACGCTTTTGGCCAGCGGCAGATCTCGACCATTTACACCCAGGCGAGCCAGTACCGCGTGGTGCTGCAAGCCCAGGCCGGAGAGAAGATCGGCCCGCAGGCGCTGGACCAGATTCACGTCAAGACCACCGATGACGCGCAGGTACGCCTGTCGAGTCTGGCTCATATCGAGGAGCGTCAGGCGCAACTGGCGATCACCCATATTGGCCAGTTCCCGGCGGTAATGATGTCGTTCAACCTCGCGCCCGGTGTGGCGCTGGGGCATGCGGTCGACATCATTGAACAGGTGCAGAAGGACATCGGCATGCCGGTCGGCGTGCAGACCCAGTTCCAGGGCGCGGCCGAAGCGTTCCAGGCTTCGCTGTCGAGCACCTTGCTGCTGATTCTGGCGGCGGTGGTGACCATGTACATCGTGCTGGGCGTGCTGTACGAGAGCTACATTCACCCGATCACCATTCTCTCGACCTTGCCGTCGGCGGCCGTCGGTGCTTTGCTGGCGTTGCTGCTCAGCGGCAATGATCTGGGCATGATCGCGATCATCGGCATCATCTTGCTGATCGGTATCGTCAAGAAAAACGCGATCATGATGATCGACTTCGCCCTCGATGCTGAGCGCACGCAAGGCATGGCGCCGGAACAGGCGATCTATCAGGCGGCGCTGTTGCGCTTCCGGCCGATTCTGATGACCACGCTGGCGGCGCTGTTTGGTGCGGTGCCGTTGATGCTCGCCACGGGCTCAGGTGCTGAATTGCGTCAGCCGCTGGGTCTGGTGATGGTCGGCGGTTTGCTGGTCAGCCAGGTGCTGACGCTGTTCACCACGCCAGTGATCTACCTGTATTTCGACCGCCTCGGCCGGCGCTTTGGCAAGACTAATGCGGATGCCGAAGAGGTGTCGGTATGACTGTCCGAACACATAACCCCTGTAGGAGTGAGCCTGCTCGCGATGAGGCCGGCACCTGCAACATCAATGTAAACAGACACACCGCTATCGCAAGCAGGCTCACTCCTACAGGGGATTGGTGTGACGTTGGGGATCGCGGTCAATGAACCTCTCCGGTCCTTTCATCAAGCGCCCGGTCGCGACGATGCTGCTGAGCCTGGCGATCATGCTGCTCGGCGGTGTCAGCTTCGGCCTGCTGCCGGTTTCGCCACTGCCGCAAATGGATTTCCCGGTGATCGTCGTGCAGGCGAGCCTTCCCGGCGCGAGCCCGGAGGTCATGGCGTCCACCGTGGCCACACCGCTGGAGCGTTCCTTCGGCGCAATCGCCGGCGTCAACACCATGAGCAGCCGCTCCAGTCAGGGTTCGACCCGGGTCATTCTGCAATTTGATCTCGACCGCGACATCAACGGTGCCGCGCGGGAAGTGCAGGCGGCGATCAACGCTTCGCGCAATCTGTTGCCAAGCGGCATGCGCAGTATGCCGACCTACAAGAAGGTCAACCCATCGCAGGCACCGATCATGGTGCTGTCGCTGACTTCCGATGTGCTGGAAAAAGGCCAGCTCTACGATCTGGCCTCGACCATTCTGTCCCAGAGCCTGTCGCAAGTGCAGGGCGTCGGTGAAGTGCAGATCGGCGGCAGTTCGCTGCCGGCGGTGCGCATCGAGCTCGAACCGCAGGCGCTGAACCAGTACGGTGTAGCGCTCGACGATGTGCGCAAGACCATCGCCGATGCCAACGTACGCCGGCCGAAGGGTTCGGTCGAGGACGGTCAACGCCTGTGGCAGATCCAGGCCAATGACCAGTTGGAGAAAGCCAAGGATTACGAGTCACTGATCATCCACTACGCCGACGGCGCCGCGCTGCGCCTCAAGGACGTGGCCAAGGTCAGCGACGGCGTTGAAGACCGCTACAACAGCGGCTTCTTCAACGATGACGCGGCGGTGCTGCTGGTGATCAACCGCCAGGCTGGCGCCAACATCATCGAGACGGTCAACGAGATCAAGGCGCAACTGCCGGCTTTGCAAGCGGTGTTGCCGGCCAGCGTAAAGCTGAATCTTGCCATGGACCGCTCGCCGGTGATCAAGGCGACGCTGCATGAAGCCGAGATGACCTTGCTGATTGCCGTGGCGCTGGTGATTCTGGTGGTATTCCTGTTCCTCGGTAACTTCCGCGCCTCGCTGATTCCGACACTGGCCGTGCCGGTGTCGCTGGTTGGCACCTTTGCGGTGATGTACCTCTACGGTTTCTCGCTGAACAACCTCTCGCTCATGGCGCTGATCCTCGCTACAGGATTGGTGGTGGACGACGCCATCGTGGTGCTGGAGAACATCTCGCGGCACATCGACGAAGGCGTCAAACCGATGCAGGCCGCGTACCTCGGGGCCAAGGAAGTCGGTTTTACCTTGCTGTCGATGAACGTTTCGCTGGTCGCAGTGTTCCTCTCGATCCTGTTTATGGGCGGGATTGTCGAGAGTCTGTTTCGCGAATTTTCCATCACCCTGGCGGCGGCCATCGTCGTATCGCTGGTGGTTTCGCTGACGTTGACGCCGATGCTTTGCGCCCGTTGGCTCAAGCCGCACACGCCGGGGCAGGAAAATCGCCTGCAACGCTGGAGCCGCCGCACCAACGACTGGATGGTCGGCAAGTACGCCACCAGCCTCGATTGGGTGTTGCGTCACCGCCGCTTGACGTTGCTCAGCCTGCTGATCACCGTCGGCGTCAACGTCGCGCTGTACGTAGTGGTGCCGAAAACATTCATGCCGCAGCAGGACACCGGCCAGTTGATCGGTTTTGTGCGCGGCGACGACGGCCTGTCGTTCAGCGTGATGCAGCCGAAAATGGAAATCTTCCGCCGCGCGGTGCTCAAGGACGAAGCAGTGGAAAGCGTCGCCGGGTTCATTGGCGGCAGCAACGGCACCAACAACGCGTTCATGATTGTGCGTCTAAAACCGATCAAGGAGCGGCAACTGTCGGCACAGAAAGTCATCGAGCGTCTGCGTAAGGAAATGCCCAAAGTGCCCGGTGCGCAGTTGATGCTGATGGCCGACCAGGATCTGCAATTTGGCGGCGGTCGCGAGCAGACCAGTTCGCAATACAGCTACATCCTGCAAAGCGCCGACCTCGGCGAGTTGCGTAAATGGTTCCCGAAAGTGGTCGCGGCATTGCGAGCCCTGCCCGAACTGACCGCCATTGATGCCCGAGAAGGCGCCGGGGCGCAACAAGTGACGCTGATTGTTGACCGCGACCAGGCCAAACGCCTCGGTGTCGACATGAACATGGTCACGGCGGTGCTGAACAACGCCTACAGCCAGCGGCAGATCTCGACGATCTACGACAGCCTCAACCAGTATCAGGTGGTGATGGAGGTCAATCCGAAATACGCCCAGGATCCGGTGACGCTCAAGCAAGTGCAGGTGATCACCGCTGACGGTGCGCGGGTGCCGCTGTCGACGTTCGCTCATTACGAAAACAGCCTGGAAGACGACCGCGTCAGCCACGAAGGCCAGTTCGCCTCCGAAGACATTTCCTTCGACATGGCCGAAGGCGTGACGGTGGAGCAGGGCAGTGCCGCGATCGAGCGGGCGATTGCCAAGCTCGGCCTGCCGGAAGATGTCATCGCGAAAATGGCCGGCACTGCCGACGCCTTCGCCGCGACGCAGAAGAGCCAGCCGTTCATGATTCTCGGCGCGTTGCTGGCGGTGTATCTGGTGCTGGGCGTGCTGTATGAAAGCTACATCCATCCGCTGACGATTCTGTCGACCCTGCCGTCGGCCGGTGTCGGTGCGTTGCTGTCGATCTATGCGCTGGGCGGCGAGTTCAGCCTGATCTCGCTGCTCGGGCTGTTCCTGCTGATTGGCGTGGTGAAGAAAAACGCCATTCTGATGATCGACCTTGCGCTGCAACTGGAACGGCATCAGGGCCTTACCCCGCTGGAATCGATCCGCAGCGCCTGTCTGCAACGGCTACGACCGATCCTGATGACTACGCTGGCGGCGATTCTCGGTGCCTTGCCATTGCTGCTCGGCCGGGCCGAGGGCGCGGAAATGCGCCAGCCGCTGGGCCTCACCATCATCGGCGGGCTGATCTTCAGTCAGGTGCTGACGCTTTACACCACGCCTGTGGTTTACCTCTATCTCGACAAGCTGCGCCACCGTTTCAACAAATGGCGTGGCGTGCGTACTGACGCCGCTCTGGAAACTCCGCTATGACTGACCGTTCGCTTATCAATCTGGCCACTGTTCGGGGCTCGCGCTTGCTGAGCCTGTCACTGTGCGTGGCGATGCTCAGTGCCTGCGCCGTCGGCCCGGACTATCAACGCCCGCAGACGGCCGAAATCTCCCAGTATAAGGAAGCCGCGGGCTGGACCCAGGCCAACCCGAGCGACTCGCTGGCCCGTGGTGCGTGGTGGGAGTTGTATGGCGATCAGCAGCTAAACGGGCTGATCGAAAAACTCAACAATTCCAACCAGACCGTCGCGCAGTCGGAAGCCCAGTACCGCCAGGCTCAGGCCTTGGTGCGCAGTGCCCGTGGCGCGTTTTATCCCAAAGTAGACTTGAGCCTGGGCAAGACCCGCTCCAGTCAGGGCACCGGCAGCAGCAGTTCGAGCCTGAGCAGTTCCTCCAGTGGCATCCGCGACACCTATAACGCCGAACTTGGCGTCAGTTGGGAAGCCGATGTCTGGGGCAAATTGCGCCGTGGTCTGGAAGCCGATGAGGCCAGTGCTCAGGCCAGTTTTGCCGATCTGGCCGCCATGCGCCTGAGCCAGCAGTCGGAGTTGGTGCAGAACTACCTGCAACTGCGCGTGATCGATCAGCAAAAACGCCTGCTCGAAGCCACGGTTGCCGCTTACGAACGTTCGCTGAAAATGACCCAGAATCAGTACCGCGCCGGGGTTTCCGGGCGTGATGCAGTGGCGCAGGCGCAGACGCAACTGAAAAGCACCCAGGCTGATCTGGTCGACCTGATCTGGCAGCGCGCGCAGTTCGAAAACGCCATTGCCGTGCTGACCGGGCAGGCGCCGGCGGACTTCAACATTGCCGAAGTACAGACCATTCCAAAGCTGCCGCAGGTGCCGTTGAGCCTGCCCTCGCAGTTGCTTGAGCGGCGTCCGGACATCGCTTCGGCAGAGCGTTCGGTGATTGCCGCCAACGCCAATATCGGCGTGGCCAAAGCGGCGTATTACCCGGACCTGAGCCTGAGTCTGAGCGGCGGTTACAGCAGCAGTACCTCGCAGAACCTGGTCAGCCTGCCGAACCGCTTCTGGTCGGTGGGGCCAAAACTGGCGCTGCCGCTGTTTGACGGTGGCATTCGTTCGGCAGAAGTCGACCGCACCGAAGCGGTGTACGACCAGACCGTGGCCAAGTACCGCCAGACTGTGCTCGACGGTTTCCGCGAGGTGGAAAACTACCTGGTGCAACTCAAGGTGTACGAAGACGAAGCGGCGGTGCGCCAGGAAGCCCTCGATGCGGCCCGCGACTCCCTGCGCCTGACGGAAAACCAGTATAAGGCCGGGTTGATTGCCTATATCGATGTGGTGGTGGTGCAAGCGACAGCGTTGAGCAATGAGCGCAATGTGCTGAACATTCTGCAAAGCCGCTTGATTGCCAGCGTGCAACTCATCGCAGCGCTGGGCGGCGGTTGGGATGGGCAACTGGATGTAAGTGATAACACCCGCTGAAGGCTGGCTTCACTGATCGTTCCCACGCTCTGCGTGGGAATGCCTCAACGGACGCTCCGCGTTTGGCTTTGAAGGGACGCGGAGCGTCCCGGGCTGCATTCCCACGCGGAGCGTGGGAACGATCAACGCGCCTATTCGCGAGCAGGCTCGCTCCCACAGTGAGTTGCGCAAGCTGCAGAAAGGCCCACTCCAGAGCCTTACCGAACAATCAAGCAAGCGTTTCATCGGCTTGATGGCCAATTGCTCACTTTGTCAGTGCGTTCTTCTGTGCAATCAGTACAATCGCCGCATTTGCCCGACCGAGAATGGACGCAGTCCGCGTTGGGTGGCCACGAGAAATCCCATGCTCATCGGTAGTTATTCCTCCACCCTGGTTTTTATTTCGTTGTGCGTGGCGATTCTTGCTTCCTACACTGCGCTCGACCTCACCGGTCGCATTGCCACGGCCAAGGGCCGCGCGGTGCATTTCTGGACTGCCGGCGGTGCGTTTGCCATGGGCATCGGCGTCTGGTCGATGCATTTCATTGGCATGCTTGCCTTTAAACTGCCGATCGACCTTGGCTACGACATCACCCTGACCGCGCTCTCACTGTTGATTGCCGTGTTGTCCTGCGGGTTCGCCTTGTGGCTGGTCAGCCAGCCGAAACTGCCGGTTCTGCAACTGGCCTTCGGTGCGCTGATCATGGGCGCCGGGATCAGTGCCATGCATTACACCGGCATGGCGGCGATGCGCATGACGCCGGGGATCGACTACGACCCGACGCTGTTCGGCGCTTCGTTGCTGATTGCGGTCGGCGCGTCGGCAGCGGCGCTGTGGATTGCCTTTCGCCTGCGTAAGCACTCGCCGTATGTGCGCCTGATTCGCGGCGGCGCAGCGGTCATCATGGGTATCGCCATTGTCGGTATGCACTACACCGGCATGGCCGCCGCGCAATTTCCAGACGGCAGTTTCTGCGGTGCCACCGTCAGCGGTTTGAAGGGCAACGGCCTCGACAGCCTGGTGCTGATCACCACGCTGGCGGTGCTGTCGATTGCCTTGCTCACCTCGATCCTCGACGCACGGCTTGAAGCGCGCACTGCCGATCTGGCGCATTCGTTGACCGTCGCCAACCGTGAACTCACGCAGTTGGCCTTGCACGACACCCTGACCGGCCTGCCGAATCGCATGTTGCTCGACGACCGGATCAATCAGGCGATGAAAAAGGTCAACGAGCAGGGCGGCTGCTTTGCCTTGATGTTCATCGATCTGGACGGCTTCAAACCGGTTAATGATGCGTTCGGTCATCACATGGGTGATCAGTTGTTGCGCGAAGTCGGCGTGCGTCTGCGTGAAGACTTGCGCAGCCTCGACACGCTGGCGCGGATCGGTGGCGATGAATTCGTGTTACTGGTGCGCCTCAGCGAACCCAATGATGCGCTGGGACTGGCGGCGCGTCAGGTCGGTCTGATCGCACAATCATTCCGCGTTGCCGAGCATGACTTGCAGATCTCCGCTAGCGTCGGCATCGCCCTGTACCCGGGCAATGGCCAGACCGCGCAGGAATTGCTAATGAACGCCGACGCGGCGATGTACCACGCCAAGGGCGGCGGCAAAAACGGTTACAGCTTTTTCGATGCGTCGATGAACAACAACGCGCGCAAGCAGTTGCAGTTGTTGCAGGACCTGCGCGCGGCGCTGGAACACAGCCAGTTCAGCTTGCATTACCAACCCAAGTTCGACGCCGCCAACGGCCGCCCGGTCGGGGCTGAAGCGCTGTTGCGCTGGCAACACCCGATTCACGGCATGCTGATGCCGGACAAGTTCATTGACCTGGCCGAAAAATCCGGGCTGATCATCCCGATCGGCGACTGGGTGCTCAACGAAGCCTGCCGCCAGATGCGCGAATGGTACGTGCTCGGTTACACCGATTGGCGTATCGCGGTGAATCTGTCGGCGTTGCAGTTCTGCCACACGGGACTGGTGCGCAGCGTGGCCAAGGCGTTGGCTACTCACCACTTGCCGGCCAACAGCCTGACCCTGGAAATCACCGAAACCACAGCGATGAGCGATGCCGATGCGAGCATGATGGTGTTGCAGGAACTGTCGGACATGGGCGTCGACCTGTCGATCGATGACTTCGGCACCGGTTATTCCAGCCTGATGTACCTCAAGCGGTTGCCGGCCAATGAGCTGAAGATTGATCGCGGTTTTGTGCGCGATCTGGAGCATGACAGCGATGATGCGGCGATTGTCTCGGCGATTGTCGCGTTGGGGCAGGCACTGGGTTTGCGCATTGTCGCTGAAGGTGTCGAGACCGGTGTGCAGCAGGCGTTTCTGACTGAACTGGGCTGTGATTCGTTGCAGGGTTATCTGCTCGGGCATCCGATGCCGGCGGAAAAATTCATGCAGGATATTGCGCGCAGTGAGCAGTCAGCGGCGGTCTGATCGACCGCGTTGTCGTTCTTCGCGAGCAAGCTCACTCCCACATTTGGAATGCACACCCCTGTGGGCGAGCCTGCTCGCGAAGGCGTCCGGCCCGACACAACAGACCTCATGCAAAACCCGCCAATGGCGGTTATTCTTCCCCCCGACTGTTACGTGTGCATTTGGGGGAAAGGCCAGCATGGATAAAGTCATTGTGATCACCGGTGGCGGGCGCGGGATTGGCGCCGCTACGGCGCTGTTGGCTGCCGAGCAAGGTTATCGGATATGCATCAACTATCAGTCGGATGAGCAAGCTGCGCAAAGCGTGCTCGAGCAAGTTCGCGCATTGGGCGCCCAGGCCATCGCCGTGCGTGCCGACGTCAGCATCGAAGACGAAGTGATCGCATTGTTCCATCGGGTCGACACCGAGTTGGGCCGGGTCACCGCGCTGGTGAACAACGCCGGCACTGTCGGACACAAATCGCGGGTCGACGAAATGTCCGAATTCCGCATCCTCAAAATCATGAAAACCAATGTCCTGGCGCCGATTCTCTGCGCCAAACACGCGATCCTGCGCATGTCGCCCAAGCACGGCGGGCAGGGTGGCAGCATCGTCAACGTGTCGTCGGTGGCCGCGCGTCTCGGTTCGCCAAACGAATACGTCGATTACGCGGCCTCCAAAGGTGCGCTCGACACCTTCACCATTGGCTTGTCCAAAGAAGTGGCGGGCGAGGGGATTCGCGTCAACGCGGTGCGCCCGGGTTACATCTATACCGATTTCCACGCCTTGAGCGGCGATCCGGATCGGGTCAGCAAGCTCGAGTCGGCGATTCCGATGGCCCGTGGCGGGCGCCCGGATGAAGTGGCGGAGGCGATTGTCTGGTTGTTGTCGGATAAGGCTTCTTATGCGACCGGGACATTTGTTGATTTGGGTGGCGGGCGCTGATCGTTGGGATTTGTGTTGCCTGATCCGGCCCCATCGCTGGCAAGCCAGCTCCCACAGGTTTCTGTGTCGTACACAACATACGCGGTGACATAGAACACTGTGGGAGCTGGCTTGCCAGCGATGGGGCCAGTGCAGTCAGCAACAATCTTTCAGAACGACCGCACAATCCGCCCCAATGTCTCCATGGCCTTTTCCGAATCCTCGGTCCAAGGGCTGCCATAGTTCAACCGAATACAATTCCTGAAGCGCTGCGTCGGCGAAAAGATCGGCCCCGGCGCAATGCTGATCCCCTGCGCCAGTGCCATCTGAAACAACTTCAGCGAATCCATTTGCGGTGGCAGTTCCAGCCACAGAAAATAGCCGCCCGCCGGTTGGCTGACCCGCGTCTGCGCCGGGAAGTAGCGGGCAATCGCCGCGAGCATCGCGCTCTGCTGTTCTTCCAGTGCGTAACGCAGTTTGCGCAGGTGCCGGTCATAACCGCCGTGTTGCAGGTAGTCGGCAATCGCCGCTTGCGCTGGCATCGACGCACACAGTGAGGTCATCAGTTTCAGTCGTTCGATCTTCTGCGCGTAGCGCCCGGCAGCGACCCAGCCGATGCGGTAGCCGGGGGCGAGGCTTTTGGCGAATGAACCGCAGTGCATCACCAGACCTTCCGTGTCGAACGCCTTGGCCGGTTTCGGTGCTTGTTGGCCGTAATAGAGTTCGGCGTACACGTCGTCTTCGATCAGCGGCACCTGATGGCGGCGCAGCAGTTCGACCAGTTCCTGTTTCTTCGCCTCGGGCATGGTTGCGCCCATCGGGTTCTGGAAACTGGTCATGCACCAGCAGGCCTTGATCGGATGGCGTTCGAGGGTTTGCGCAAGTACGCCGAGGTCAATGCCATCGCGCGGGTGCACGGGAATTTCCACGGCTTTGAGTTTCAGCCGTTCGAGCACTTGCAGGCTGGCGTAGAACGCCGGGGCTTCGATGGCCACCAGATCGCCCGGTTCGGTGACGGCTTGCAGGCACAGGTTCAACGCTTCAAGGGCGCCGTTGGTGATCAGCAGCTCTTCCATCGGCAGCATCAGGCCGCCGACCATGTAGCGCAGGGCTATCTGCCGGCGCAGTTGCGGATTGCCCGGCGACATGTCGGTGACGACCATGCGCGGGTCCATCTCGCGGGCCGCGCTGGCCAGCGAACGCGACAGGCGCTGCAACGGGAACAGGGTCGGGCTGGGGAACGCCGAACCGAACGGCACGGTACTCGGGTCCTTGATCGAATCGAGGACCGAGAACACCAGTTCGCTGACGTCGACTTCGGTGGAATCGTTGACGTGGCTGCTGATCACCGGCTCCGAGAACGGGCTCGGTGCATGGGTGTTGACGAAATAGCCGGAGCGCGGCCGGGCGCGGATCAGGCCACGGCGTTCGAGCAGGTAATAGGCCTGGAACACCGTGGACGGGCTGACCCCGTAGGTCTGGCTGGCGTAACGCACCGAGGGCACGCGCTGGCCGGGGCCAAGGACGCCGGAGCGGATCAGTTCAGCGATGTCGTCGGCGAATTTTTCGTAGCGTTTCATCGAGGAGCCTTGGTGCTGGTTGATGATGAGGTGTGTCAGGGGAACTGCCCCTCACCCTAGCCCTCTCCCAGAGGGAGAGGGGACTGATTGGGGGATGCTTGCGAACTACACCGACCTGAAAGTGCTTTGCTGAATCCACAATCGACTCAGCCTGAAAAGTGCTTTGCTAAATCCACAATCGACTCAGCCTGAAAAGTGCTTTGCTGAATCCATAATCGACTCAGCCTGAAAAGTGCTTTGCTAAATCCGTAATCGACTCGGCTTGATGTGCTTTGCTAAGTCCGTAATCGACTCAGCCTGAAAAGTGCTTTGCTAAATCCGTAATCGACTCGGCTTGATGTGCTTTGCTAAGTCCGTAATCGACTCGGCCTGAAAGTGCTTTGCTGAATCCATAATCGACTCGGTCTGTCAGGTCGATGTATAGCGACAGACACCTCGGTCGGCTCCCTCTCCCTCCGGGAGAGGGCTGGGGTGAGGGAGCGGATTCTAACGGCTCAGCGATTCATCGGCGCAACAAACCTGCTCTTCGCCACGCTGTAAACCTCAGGCTCATCGCTGTCGACAATCTTGAAACTCAAGGTCTGCGAGCTGCTGGCCGGGCGTTCCGTGGTCATCGCCACCGACACCGGCACATCGACAATTTCCCCCGGGGCCAGGCTCAGTTCAGTCTTGCCCTGCAACTGGAAGCCGTCGCCATCCACCAGGCTCAGGTTGTAGTCCTGGCGCTGCTGGGTCTTGTTGATGACTTTGAGGGTGTAGATGTTTTCGATCTGGCCCTGACCATTCTCGCGGAACAACCCGCGATCCTTGGTCACGTCCAGCGAGACCATCGGCCGCTCGACCAGCGCCAATGCCAATGCGCCGATCATCGCCACCAGCACCACGGTGTAACCGATCAAACGCGGACGCAGCAGGTGAGTCTTGCCACCCTGCAATTCGCGCTCGGAACTGTAGCGGATCAAACCGCGCGGGTAGTTCATTTTGTCCATGATCGAATCGCAGGCGTCGATGCACGCCGCGCAGCCGATACATTCCATCTGCAGGCCATCGCGGATGTCGATGCCGGTCGGGCAGACCTGTACGCACAACTGGCAGTCGATGCAATCACCCAGGCCGGCCTCGAGCGGTTTCACGTCGCGTTTGCGCGGGCCACGGTTTTCGCCACGGGCCACGTCGTAGGAAATCGCCAGGGTGTCCTTGTCGAACATCACGCTCTGGAACCGCGCATACGGGCACATGTGCATGCACACCGCTTCACGCAGCCAACCGGCGTTGATGTAGGTGGCGGCGGTGAAAAACAGCACCCAGAACAGACTGACGCCGCCAATTTGCAGGGTCAGCAGTTCTTCGGCCAGTGGCCGGATCGGCGTGAAGTAACCGACGAAGGTCAGGCCGGTCAGCACGCTGATCGCCAGCCACAGGGTGTGCTTGGCCGCGCGTCGGGCCAATTTGTTCAGGCTCCACGGCGCGGCTTGCAGTTTGATGCGCTGGTTGCGTTCGCCTTCGGTGATCTTCTCGCACCACATGAAAATCCACGTCCACGAACTTTGCGGGCAGGTGTAACCGCACCAGACCCGGCCGGCGAACACGGTGATGGCGAACAGGCCGAACGCGGCAATGATCAACAGCGCGGAAAGCAGGATGAAATCCTGCGGCCAGAACGTCGCGCCAAAGATGTGGAATTTGCTTTCGGAAAGATCCCAGAGCACCGCCTGACGTCCGCCCCAGTTCAGCCACACGGTGCCGAAAAACAGCACGAACAGAAATCCCGCGCCGCTCATGCGCAAGGTGCGGAACAGGCCGGTGAAGCTGCGGGTGTGGATCTGGTTGTCGCTGGACTTGGCCGTCGCCTTCATTGGGCGTGCGGGCACACTTTTGATAGTTGGAGATGCTTCTACGGTTCGGACGGGGATTTGTTCGCTCATGGTTATTCGCTCATCAGCCTCCATCAGGCCAGAGCACTATGAGCGTCGATCTGTTTGCATAACAGACTCAGCTATTTCAATAAAAAGCGGATCAGATGCGATTCTGCGCAACGCCTGCGACAACTTGAAGCAGCCCGCAGACAAAGGCGCAAACGCCTATCGCAGACGTTTGCGCGGGGTGTTGATCAGGGTCAGTCAAATCACCGAATCACTGTCGTCGGCTTTCAGGTGTTTGCGACCGTCCTTGGCACCGGCAACGGTCAAGGCATCGGCTTCTTTTTCGCTGATGTAAACGCGCCGGCCTTCTATTTCCACGAATGACATGGATTTTTCGCTATCCGTCATGACTTCCAGGGTGTCGCAAATGCGAATTTCCTCGCCATGTTCAACGGTGAAAAAACACACTTTCTGTTCGGGGTTGGATTGATCGATTCGAACGGGCATGAGGGCAGTCCTTTTTTCAGGGGTGTCTGAAATGTTAGGGCGCACGCTGCGCTGATCGTTCTGCGCAACTGATTAATGGTCGTCGCTGTCCATCCTCTATAGACCCAATAACAAGGACTGCACGATGAACGCGTGGTGGCATGAAGTGTGGCAAACCCTGCAGGCGGAATTCGCCGACGTCGCGGATGCGTCGCAATTGACGCGCATCACCGTGCGCCTGCTGATGGCCGCCATTCTGGGCGGCATTCTCGGTTTTGAACGCGAGCACAAGGGCAAGGCTGCCGGGGTGCGCACGCATATGTTGGTGGCGCTCGGGGCCGCGCTGTTTGTGCTGGTGCCGCAGACGTCGGGGGCGGAATCGGATGCGATGAGTCGCGTGGTGCAAGGGGTGATTGCCGGGATCGGCTTTCTCGGTGCCGGGACTATTCTGAAAAACAAGGAAGGCGATGAAGGCCATGTCAAAGGCCTGACCACCGCTGCCGGGCTGTGGATGACGGCGGCCATTGGTGTGGCGACCGGGTTGGGCCGGGAAGCGACGGCGCTGCTCAGTACCTTTTTGGCGCTGGGGATTTTCAGCGTGATGCCGCGCATCGTAAAACTCTTCGAAAAAGAAGAGGAGAAGACTGATGATCACTGACTGATCGTTGCCACGTTGATCGTTCCCACGCTCTGCGTGGGAATGCCTCAATGGACGCTCCGCGTCCGCTTTGGGACGCGGAGCGTCCGGGGCTGCATTCCCACGCGGAGCGTGGGAATGATCAGTTAGACGATGACTGGTGGCATCGTCGTTGGTGGTTCTTCTTTCGGCGGTGGCGTGGTGCCGGGTGGTTCCTGCTCGGGAATTGGCTGCGGCTCGGTCTCGGGCAGCGTGGGTTTGTCGATGTTCGGATCGGGCGTTTCGGCCGGGATCGGGATATTCATCTGATGACCTCCGTGTGGCACATGGCGTGAGAAGTGCTTAAGTGGATTGACCACCCTGCACGCAATTCGATCCGCTTTTCTGACACGGCAATTTCATCTGAACTTTTCCCGGCGCCGGTCGCTCGGAACCTAAGTGAGTTCATTTCGGGGCAGGCGCTTCGTTGTGAACACTGATCCGGCACAAGAGCGTCCTTGGGGCGTTAAGGAGAGATGCTCAATGACTGCTGAAAGACCTTCTGAACTGAGCTACAACCCGCACATGCCGCTGTCGCAGGCGTTGCTGCTGCCGCGCATTGCCATCGAAAACACCATGCCGACCCTCGATGGCGGGCAGTTCGCCGTGAAGTCGATTGCCGGCCGTGAGGTGGTGGTCACCAGCAAGGTGTTTGCCGACGGTCACGACAAACTCGCGGTGCGCATCCGCTGGCGCGAGGAAGGCGAAGACACCTGGCAAAGCGAGGTCATGACCGATCAGGGCAATAACGGCTGGCAAGGCCAGTTCCGCCCTGAACACCAAGGGCGCTTCCTCTATTGCATCGAGGCGTGGATCGACCAATTCGCCAGTTTTCAGTATGAACTGGAGAAGAAACACAATGCTGCTGTACCGGTGTCGCTGGAGTTGCAGGAAGGCCGGAGCATGGTGCAACAGGCCGCCGAGCGCAGCGAAGGTCAGCTCAGCGAACAGCTCGCCGCGTTGCACCATGAATTGTCCGGGCTGCTCGAAACCGAGCAGGTCGCGCTGTTCCTGCACTCGCGCAGTGCGCAGTTGATGGCTGAGGCCGATCACCGTGCCTACCTGAGCGTCAGTCCGGAATTCCCGGTAGACGTCGAACGCGAACTGGCCGAATTTGCCAGTTGGTACGAACTGTTTCCGCGCTCGATCACCGACGATCCCCACCGTCATGGCACTTTTAACGATGTGCACGCGCGTTTGCCAATGATTCAGGACATGGGCTTCGACGTGCTCTATTTCACGCCGATCCACCCGATTGGCCGCGCCCATCGCAAGGGGCGCAACAATTCCCTGACCGCCGGCCCCGATGATCCCGGCAGCCCTTATGCCATCGGTAGCGAGGAGGGCGGCCACGAAGCCATTCACTCGCAACTCGGCACTCGCGAGGACTTCCGTCGACTGGTCGCTGCCGCCGCCGATCACGGTCTGGAAATCGCCCTCGACTTCGCCATTCAGTGTTCCCAGGATCACCCGTGGCTCAAGCAGCATCCGGGCTGGTTCAACTGGCGCCCGGACGGCACGATCAAATACGCGGAGAATCCGCCGAAGAAATATCAGGACATCGTCAACGTCGACTTCTATGCGCCGGACGCCATTCCGAGCCTGTGGGTCGAGTTGCGCGACATCGTTATTGGCTGGGTCGAAGAGGGCGTGAAGATCTTTCGCGTCGACAATCCGCACACCAAACCACTGCCGTTCTGGCAATGGTTGATCGCCGATGTTCGCGCGTTGTACCCGGAAGTGATCTTCCTCGCCGAAGCGTTCACCACGCCGGCGATGATGGCGCGGCTGGGCAAGGTCGGTTACACGCAGAGCTACACCTATTTCACCTGGCGCAACAGCAAGGCTGAGCTGGCGACGTATTTCACTGAGCTGAATGAATCGCCGTGGCGCGAATGCTACCGGCCGAATTTCTTTGTTAACACGCCGGACATCAACCCGGCATTCCTGCACGAATCCGGGCGCGCGGGTTTTCTGATCCGTGCGGCGCTGGCGACCATGGGTTCAGGCTTGTGGGGCATGTATTCGGGGTTCGAGTTGTGCGAGTCGGCACCGGTGCCGGGCAAAGAGGAATACCTCGACTCGGAGAAGTACGAGATCCGCGTCCGCGACTTCACCGCGCCGGGCAACATCATTGCCGAGATCGCCCAGCTAAACCGCATCCGCCGGCAGAACCCGGCGCTGCACACGCATTTGGGTCTGAAGGTCTACAACGCCTGGAACGACAACATTCTGTATTTCGGCAAGCGCAGCTTTGACGGCAGCAACTTCATTCTGGTCGCGGTCAGCCTTGATCCGCACAACGTGCAGGAGGCGAATTTCGAACTGCCGCTGTGGGAAATGGGCCTGCCCGACGATGCGACGACCCATGGCGAAGACTTGATGAACGGGCATCGCTGGGACTGGCACGGCAAGTATCAGTTCATGCGCATCGACCCGGCGTACCAGCCATTCGGCATCTGGCGAATTACCGCTACGTAATGATCGTTCCCACGCTCTGCGTGGGAACGCATCCCGGGACGCTCCGCGTCCCAGAAACTGACGCAGAGCGTCCATGGCGGCATTCCCACGCGGAGCGGGGGAACGATCATCGTGGGGCGCTTTTAAAGCATTCAGCAGGAGTTTCACATGGCGAAGAAACCCAAGGCAGCCACCTTTATCAAAGACCCGCTCTGGTACAAGGACGCGGTGATCTATCAAGTTCACGTCAAATCGTTTTTCGACTCCAACAATGACGGGATCGGCGACTTTCCCGGCCTGATCGCCAAACTCGATTACATCGCTGACCTCGGCGTAAACACCATCTGGCTGTTGCCGTTCTATCCCTCGCCACGTCGCGACGATGGCTATGACATTGCCGAATACCGTGGCGTGCACAGCGATTACGGGACCATGGCCGACGCCAAGCGCTTTATCGCCGAGGCGCACAAGCGTGGCTTGCGGGTGATCACCGAACTGGTCATCAACCACACCTCCGACCAGCACCCGTGGTTCCAGCGTGCGCGCAAGGCCAAGCCCGGCTCGGCGGCGCGGGACTTTTACGTGTGGTCGGATGACGATCAGAAATACGACGGCACGCGGATCATTTTCCTCGATACGGAAAAATCCAACTGGACCTGGGACCCGGTCGCCGGCCAGTACTTCTGGCACCGTTTCTATTCGCACCAACCGGATCTGAATTTCGACAATCCGCAAGTGATGAAAGCCGTGCTCTCGGTGATGCGCTACTGGTTGGACATGGGCATCGACGGCCTGCGCCTCGACGCGATTCCGTACCTGATCGAGCGTGACGGCACCAATAACGAAAACCTGCCGGAAACCCACGACGTCCTCAAGCAGATCCGCGCCGAGATCGACGCCAATTACCCCGATCGCATGCTACTCGCCGAGGCCAACCAATGGCCCGAAGACACTCAGCTGTACTTCGGTGATACCGATGCGGCGGGCCTTAACGGTGATGAATGCCACATGGCGTTTCACTTCCCGTTGATGCCGCGCATGTACATGGCGCTGGCTCAGGAGGATCGCTTCCCGATCACCGATATTCTGCGCCAGACCCCGGAAATTCCTGCCAACTGCCAGTGGGCGATTTTCCTGCGCAACCACGATGAGCTGACCCTGGAAATGGTCACCGATAAAGAACGTGACTATCTATGGAATTACTACGCTGCTGACCGTCGCGCGCGGATCAACCTCGGCATTCGCCGTCGCCTGGCGCCGTTGATGGAGCGTGATCGCCGCCGCATCGAATTGCTCAACAGCCTGCTGCTGTCGATGCCGGGCACGCCGACCCTGTATTACGGCGACGAGATCGGCATGGGCGACAACATCTACCTTGGCGACCGCGATGGTGTGCGTACGCCGATGCAGTGGTCGATCGACCGCAACGGCGGCTTCTCCCGTGCCGATCCGGCCAGCCTGGTGCTACCGCCGATCATGGACCCGCAATACGGCTATCTGTCGGTCAACGTCGAAACCCAGTCCGGCGATCCGCATTCGCTGCTCAACTGGACCCGACGCTTGCTCGCTGTGCGCAAACAGTCCAAGGCGTTCGGCCGTGGCACGTTGAAAATGCTCTCGCCGAACAACCGTCGCGTGTTGGCCTACACCCGTGAATTCACCGATGCCGATGGCAAACACGAAGTCATTCTCTGCGTGGCCAACGTTTCGCGCAGTGCGCAAGCAGTGGAGCTGGACCTGTCGGCCTACGTCGGCATGGTGCCGGTGGAGATGCTCGGCGGTAACGCCTTCCCGCCGATCGGCCAGTTGAATTTTCTTCTGACGTTAGCGCCGTACGGTTTCTACTGGTTTGCACTGGCTGCGGAAAATCAGATGCCGAGCTGGCACGTGGAGCCGGCGCAAAGCCTGCCGGACTTCACCACCCTAGTGCTGAAAAAACGCATGGAAGAATTGCTCGAAGCGCCGTCGCGCACGACGCTGGAGCAAAGCATCCTGCCGAGCTGGCTGCAGAATCGCCGCTGGTTCGCCGGCAAGGACGCGGCCATCGACAAGGTGCATCTGGCCTACGGCGTGCGTTTCGGCGATGCGCAGCATCCGGTGCTGCTCAGCGAAATTGAAGTCACCAGCGGCGGGCAGACCAGTCGTTATCAGTTGCCGTTCGGTTTTATTTCCGAAGATCAGGTCGGCCCGGCGTTGCCGCAGCAATTGGCCTTGTCCCGTGTACGCCGAGTGCGACAGGTCGGCTTGATTACTGACGCGTTCAGCCTTGAAACGTTTATTCGTGCGGTGCTGCAAGGCATGCAGAACAACGCCGTGCTGGAGTCGAGCGAAGGCGAAATCCGCTTTGCACCGACGCCGCATCTGGAAACGCTTGGCCTCAGTGCCGAGTCGGAAGTGCGTTATCTGTCTGCCGAGCAATCAAACAGTTCGGTGGTGATCGGCAATAGCCTGGTACTTAAGCTGATACGCAAAGTCGCTTCTGGCGTACACCCGGAACTGGAGATGAGCGCTTACCTGACCGAGGCTGGATTTGCCAATATCTCTCCGCTGCTCGGCTCGGTGATTCGCCGCGATGCCAAGGGCGAAGACAATCTGCTGATGATCGCCCAAGGCTATCTGAGCAATCAGGGCGACGCCTGGGAATGGACGCAGAACAACCTTGAACGGGCGCTGCGCGATGAGCTGGCCGATGCCATGTCCGAACAGGAACAGCATTACAACGCCCTTAGTGAGCTGAAGGATTTTGCTGGCATGCTCGGTCAGCGTCTGGGCGAGATGCACAAGGTGCTCGCCGCGCCCACCGACAATGCCGACTTCGCCCCACAGGTGTCGACGGCCAAGGACATGCAGGCCACCGGCAAGGATGTTGTGGCGCAGGTCGAACACGCGCTGAAACTGCTCAAGCAGCATCAGGGCGAACTCAATGCGGCGGATCAGAAACTGGTCAAACGCCTGATCGACGAGAAGAAAACCATCCTCACGCACGTGCAGGATCTGGCGAAAAAAGCCGTCGGCGGTTTGCGCATTCGCGTCCACGGCGATCTGCATTTGGGTCAGGTGCTGGTGATCAAGGGCGATGCCTACCTGATCGACTTCGAGGGTGAACCGGCGCGGCCACTGGGCGAGCGTCGTGGCAAACACAGTCCGTACAAGGATGTCAGCGGCGTGCTGCGCTCCTTCGATTATGCGGCCGCAATGACCATCAACGTGCACAACGTTGACCACAGCGCCGAGTCTGAAACGGCGCGGCGTCTAGTCGCCGAGCGCTATCTGCGTGAGGCCCGCGAGGCATTTGTTCAGGCATATCGCCGCGCGGCAGCTAGTCTTGATCATGCCTGGCAAGATCCTGAAGGTGCCGACGCCGCGCTGGCGTTGTTCGGCCTGGAGAAGGCGGCCTATGAAGTGGCCTATGAAGCCGAAAATCGCCCCACGTGGCTGCCCGTGCCGTTGCACGGTTTGTATGGGTTATTGACGGGGCTTAAACCCTTTTCCGATCTTGGTGGAGAGTAGTCATGAGTTTCTCGAACAAGGAACAGGGTGCGGTTAAAGAAACATTGCTGCCCTCGGCGAAAGATATTGATGCCTTGGTCCGCGCTGAACATCACGACCCTTTTTCCATTCTCGGCCCGCACGGCGATGGCGCTGGCGGGCAGTTCATTCGTGCTTATCTGCCCGGAGCGCTGAGTGTCGTGGTGCTGGACAAGGACAGCGGTGAAGAACGCGGTCCGCTGGAGCAAACCGAAACGCCGGGGCTGTTTGTCGGCCATTTCGATCAGGCGCGGCCGTATCAGTTGCGCACGCGCTGGGCCGGCGGCGAACAGGTTGCAGAGGATCCTTATAGCTTTGGCCAGCTACTCGGTGAAATGGATTTGTATCTGTTCGCCGAAGGCAATCACCGTGATCTCAGCGCCTGTCTCGGCGCGCAATTGAAAACCGTTGATGGCGTCGACGGTGTGCGTTTTGCCGTGTGGGCGCCGAATGCCCGGCGCGTATCCGTAGTGGGGGATTTCAACGTCTGGGACGGCCGCCGCCATCCGATGCGCTTGCGGCATCCGTCCGGGGTCTGGGAATTGTTCATCCCGCGCCTGCAAGCAGGCGAGCTGTACAAATATGAAATTCTTGGCGCTCACGGGATCCTGCCGCTCAAGGCTGACCCGATGGCGCTGGCCACCAGTCTGCCGCCGGACACCGCCTCGAAAGTCGCTGAGCCACTGCAGATCGATTGGCAGGATCAGGAGTGGATGAGCAGCCGCCGTGACCGCCAGAAGCATTCCGCGCCGCTGTCGATTTACGAACTGCACGCCGGTTCGTGGCAGTGCGAACTGGATGATCTCGGTGAAGTCGCCCGCCAGTACACCTGGCCGGAACTCGCCGAACGCTTGATTCCCTACGTCAAGGAACTGGGTTTCACTCACATCGAACTGATGCCGATCATGGAGCACCCGTTTGGTGGGTCCTGGGGTTATCAACTGCTCTCGCAATTCGCCCCGAGTGCGCGGTACGGCTCGCCGGCGCAGTTCGCTGAATTCGTCGACGCCTGCCACCGGGCCGAGATCGGCGTGATTCTCGACTGGGTGCCGGCGCATTTCCCAACCGATACTCATGGTCTCGCCCAGTTCGACGGCACCGCGCTGTACGAATACGGCAACCCGCTGGAAGGTTTTCATCAGGATTGGGACACGCTGATCTACAACCTCGGCCGCACCGAAGTACATGGCTACATGCTCGCTTCGGGGTTGCACTGGTTGAAGCATTTCCATGTCGACGGCCTGCGCGTCGATGCGGTGGCCTCGATGCTCTATCGCGACTATTCGCGCAAGGCTGGCGAATGGGTGCCGAACCGCCATGGCGGCCGGGAAAATCTGGAGGCCATCGACTTCTTGCGGCATTTGAACGACGTGGTCGAACTGGAAGCGCCGGGCGCACTGGTGATCGCTGAAGAATCAACCGCGTGGCCGGGTGTCAGCCAAAGTACGCAGCAGGGCGGTCTCGGTTTTGCCTACAAATGGAACATGGGTTGGATGCACGATTCGCTGCATTACATTCAGCAGGATCCGGTGTACCGCGCGCATCATCACAATGAGTTGAGTTTTGGTCTGGTCTACGCCTGGTCCGAGCGTTTCATCCTGCCGATTTCCCACGATGAAGTGGTGCACGGCAAGCACTCGCTGATCGACAAGATGCCCGGCGATCGCTGGCAAAAATTCGCCAACCTGCGCGCGTATCTGAGTTTTATGTGGACGCACCCGGGCAAGAAGCTGTTGTTCATGGGCTGCGAGTTTGGCCAGTGGCGCGAGTGGAATCACGATCAGCAACTGGATTGGTATCTGCTGCAGTATTCTGAGCACAAGGGCGTGCAGAAACTGGTCGGCGATCTCAATCGGCTGTATCGCGAAGAGCCGGCGCTGCACGATCAGGACGACGCGCCGCAGGGTTTCCAGTGGTTGATCGGTGACGATGCGATCAACAGCGTTTATGCCTGGCTGCGTTGGAGCAAGGAAGGTAAACCGGTGCTGGTGGTGGCCAACTTCACGCCGGTGCCGCGTCAGGCGTATCGCGTGGGTGTGCCGTTTGCCGGGCGCTGGACTGAATTGCTCAATAGCGATGCCGACACCTATGCCGGTTCCAATTACGGCAATGGCGGCGGGGCGTTTACCGAGGAAGTGCCGAGTCATGGCCAGTCGTTGTCGCTGGAGCTGAATCTGCCGCCGTTGGCGGTGTTGATCCTCAAGCCAGAGGGCTGATCCGAGACCGCGTCGCTGCCATCGCGAGCAGGCTCGCTCCCACAGGGGAAATACATTCCAAATGTGGGAGCGAGCCTGCTCGCGAAGGCGCCAGTTCAGACACCTCCAAAATCCGGCTCAACGCTCACCAGCGCATCCGCACCCCAAGGCTGCCAATGATCCCGTTCAAATCATTGTCATCGACATCACTGCTGTAATCGGCACTGACATACAGACTCACCACAGGCGTTACCCGCGCCACCAGCCCCAGTCCCAACTCAACGGTGGATGACTTGCGGCTGCTGCTGATCTTGTCGACCTGATCCAGCGTCACCGTGCTGCCGGTATAAACGGTGTGCCACAGGTTGGTGCGCACATAGGGTTCGAGCGGCAGACCATTCAAATCGTAACTGCCTTTCAAACGGGCACCGACGCGGCCGCTCCAGGCGGTCAGATCGGTGGAGGACGCATTGCCCGAGCCGGCGTACGGCGTGTCGAGGGTGATGCGTTGATTGATCAATTGCGCCTGCGGTTCGACCACCCAGTTGTCGCTCAAGCCAATCGGAAAACCGCCTTCGACCGAGAAGGTCATGGCGCTGCCTTCGGTGGCTTGCCGGGCGCCTTGGCCGTTGCGACTGAAACCTCTGACCCGGCCACCGCTGGCCGACAGATCAACGTGCCAGCCTTGCGCACCAGTGAGGCTGTAGTAGGCCCCGAGGCTCTGGCCTTGTAGATTGAGGGTGTCAGTGTTCGGATCGGCCAAGGCGCGACTAGTGAGCACCCCGTTGCCATTGGCTTGAATCTGATTGACGCCGCCGATCAAGCCGATGGTCTGGGTATGCCCGCCACCTTGTACGGTCAACACGGCTGGCCCTTTGAAGTCGCCGCTGCCGGGCATTGCGTAGCCTGACGACAGCACATCGGTTTGCGCCTGACGGGCGCTTCTACCGTACAACTCGTCCCAGGCCGACGGTGCGAGGTCTTCGGTAATCAAGCGTATGCCCTGCAGATCGGGCCGTGGGCTGAAGCGTTGTGAGCCGGGGGTGATGACGGTGGCGGGCAACGTCATCACGGGCACATCCGCGCGGTACCACGGGGTCGTTTCATCCGCCGCAGGACCGGCCTGCGCCTCCATGGATGAGCACAGCAAGATAGAACTCGACACTGTGCAGAAAGTGATTTTGATCTCGTGTGGGGTGATTGAAGTTCTCATGGAGGTCTACCTTGCAGGCGCATGCGGCATCTCAATGTGGCGTCTCTCCTACCCCGAACGAGGGGCGACCGAATGGAGCGGGGCGAACCGTGGCCGCTCGATTTCGCGAGTGTCCGAAGGCTCGTCCCGGTAGTGATTCCGGGGGTAGTAAGGTAGAGATAAGAAGAGTCGCGCGCCGCCGTCAAGAAATTGAACGATGAGCGGTAGTGGCAAAACAGGCTTTGCAAGCGTTTGTTTTTCTGCACATAACTAAGTGGTTGTTTGTATGGAAGAACGCATTGAGAGCCGCAAGGTAGAGAGTTTAAATTGTCGACGGAAGGTCTACCAACTGAGGCGAATGCCCAGGTTGCCCACCACGCCGCGCACGTCATTGCTGTCAATATTGCTGGTGTAATCGGTACTGGCGTACACACTGACCGCGCGATCAAGGGTCAACACTACGCCCAGGCCGATGTCCGCTGTCGAGGATTTCCGTTCGCTGGAAATCACATCGTTGTCGCCAAACGTGACCGAGTCAGTAGCGGAAAACGTATGCCACACATTGGCGCGCAGGTACGGTTCGACAGGAAGGCCGCTGACCTGATATCGACCTTTGAGGCGTGCGCCGAGGCGAGCGGTCCAGGCGCCGTCGGAATCAAACGAGACGCGTGAAATACCGTCGTTCTGGCTGTCGAGGGAGATTTTCTGATGGATGAGCTGCGCCTGCGGCTCGATCACCCAGGTGTCATTGATCGGCAACGGGTAACCGGCCTCGGTGGACAACGTCAGGGCGTGCCCGCGATTGTCCAGTTTTACCCCGCGATCGGAATGGTTGTCTCCGTCGAAGCGAGTGCCCATTACCACGGTATCGAGGTACCCGCCGGTGGGCGCCGTCAGCGTCCAGTACAGGCCATAGCTGTCGCCCTCGAGTTTGATCTTGCCGGCGCTGTTGTGCTGAAAGCCTTCGTTGAAACCGTCGACATCACCTTGCAAGCGGCTGTGACCGACAAAGAAACCCAAGCGCTGATTCAGGCTGCCGGACGTCTGCGAGCTGTACAGATCGTTGCCGACCTGAAAGCCATTGAGCGAGCCATCCAGTCGCGGCGTGACCGTGCCGGCCCAGGTCTGCTCGAGATTTTTACCATAGACACGGCCCCATCCGGCGCCGAATGCACCGGTTTCCGCGAGCAGGCGTTGATCGCCATGACGGTCATGAAAGGTGCCCAGGGCGTTAAGCGTCAGTTGCGCGGCAGCGGGCGGCAACACCGACCAAGTCGGGACTTCCTGGCGATACAAAGGGATCGGTTCGGCTCCCGCAACGGCTGCGGGCAATACCGGCAACGGCGGGCTCCCGGCCGGCGTCGCCGCCGCTACGGGGGTAGCGACCACCGGCACCAGGATGGGCGGCTGCGTTGGATCGGGGTTGGGAGCGCTCACCAGCTGCGGCGCAACGATGGCGGAGCGCAGATACCAGCTGTTTTCCGTGCCGGCAGTGACACCTCCTTTGAACAGATAGTAATCGTAAGCTCCGGCCGACACCGGGCCATTGAGGGTGAAGGCGTTATTGCTGCTCAGCGTGCTGCCTTGCGCCTGCACCAGTTGGATGCCGTTCACCTCGGTCAGGCCGCCTAGTCCGCCGAGGTTGCTGACCGTGATCACCGTGCCGCCGCTTAAGCTGCCATCGTTGACCACCAGTTTGTCACTCGGTGAATCATCGCCACCGACCAAGCTTTGCAAGCGTAACTGGCCGCTGTTACCGACGTAGTTGCCCTGTACGGTCAGCGTATCGTCAGTGCGGCTGTTATTGCGGGTCAAATCGATGATCCCCGCGTTATTCAGCGTCACTGGCTGACCCGCCACCGCCGATGCCACCGTACCTTGTGTGGCAAACAATGTGCTGCGGGTATCGATGTTCAACACGCCACTGCCGGTGCCGGCGTCCCCCAGCACCAGTCCTGACGACCCCAGATCGAGTTGCGAGCCATTAACCAGGCTCACCGCTTCCCAATTGATGAAGCTCGCGGGCAGGGCCGTGCGGGTGTTATCCAGTGACAGGGTATCGCTACCGACGCCGCCATTAACGCTGGGCGTCAGCGCAAGAATATTATCGTCGAGATTGCGCAGGGTGACGGTGTCATTGCCGACGTCCATGAGGATCGTCGAACGGATAATGCCGCCGCCATCCCACAGCAAACGGTCATCACCCACGCTGGCGCGAACCTCGCCGACGATTTCCCCACCGCTCACCGCTCACCGTGATGCTGTCGTTGCCGCCGCTGACACTAATGTTGCCGCCGATGCGGCCACCGGAAACGATAATGGTGTCAGTGCCGAAACCGGTGACCAGATTGCCAATAATCTGCCCGCCCGACAGGTCAAAAATATTGTTATCGAGTTTCATGTCCACGCGGCCGATGGTGCCGCCCGTCATGCGCGCGACGTCGCCATCCTCAAAGGCGCCGACGATGATGCCCCCGTTCATCAAGAACGTATCGCGGCTGTCGCCTTGAGCCAACGAGCCAATTGAGCCGCCCGTCATGACAAAGTCATCGATACCGTTGCCCTGATTGACCGCGCCGGTAATCACGCCGGAGTTGATTTCGACCCGGTCGGCTCCAGCGCCGAAGGTCACGCTGCCATTGATCTGACCGCTGCCGTTAGCGGCGAATGTCAGGCTGTTGTTGCCGGCGAGATCCGTCAGCGAACCGCTGGTACCGCTGTCACAGGTGAAATTGTCATTGCCCGGCCCGGGCACGAGCGTGCAGGCCGCTGAAACGGGGTGGCTGGTCAAAATCAGCAAGGAAGCAGGCAGGAGCAAGGCGTGCGGTAATGTCAGCAAGTGCGTGGAGTAGCGCGGCATGGTCATTCCCTACGGCAAATTCGGGGAATTCATCCCTGAGCGTGTCATGGTCTAGGCATCGTTTACAGTTGATGCCTTACATCAAGTCCATGATCTAACGGATTGAATGCGCTACTCCTTGAGCTTTTTTAGGTGTAGATGAATTTCCTCGCGGTTCAAGCATGGCTGACGGACGGTCTTGTCAGAAATGCGCTTACAGATGCACCTCTACCGCGAGCGGCAGGTGATCGGACAGATGCGTCCACGGCTTGTTGCCGAGGATCTGCGGGTCATGACTACTGGCATTGCGCAGGTAGATCCGGTCCAGTCGCAGCAATGGAAACCGCGCCGGGTAGGTCTTGGCCGGGCGCCCATGGTGGCGCTCGAACGCTTCGTGCAGGTAGTCACGACGGGCGAGGGCGGCGTTGCCCTGTAACTGCCAGTCGTTGAAGTCGCCGGCGATGATCACCGGGGCATCGTCGGGCAGCGATTCGAGCAATTGACAGAGCAGTTGCAGCTGTAATTGCCGGTGGCTTTCGAGCAGACTCAGGTGCACGCAGATTGCGTGGACCTCGGTGTGACCCGGGACGTCGAGCACACAGTGCAACAGTCCACGGCGCTCGGGGCCGGTGATCGACACGTCGAGGTTGCGGTATTCACGGATCGGGTATTTCGACAGCAGGGCATTGCCATGGTGGCCGTCGGGGTAGACGGCATTGCGCCCGTAGGCGAAATCGCTCCACATGCTGTCGGCGAGAAATTCGTATTGCGAGGTTTGTGGCCATTCGTTGTAACGGTTCGAATGCCGTTCGTGTTCACCCACCACTTCTTGCAGAAACACCAGATCGGCCGAGGTGCTGCGCACCGCTTCGCGCAGCTCCGGCAGGATGAATCGCCTGTTAAGCGCGGTGAAGCCTTTGTGGGTGTTGACCGTCAGCACCCTAAGACGATGAATGACAGGCGCGTCGGCAACATGACGCTTGGGTTCGCTGGACACGTTCACTCCTCTGGATTGCGGGCCGCTTATTCATGCGACTGATGGCGAGGTGCGGCAGTTCCTTGCAAATCATGGTTGATGACAACCCAATTCCTGTGGGAGCGAGCCTGCTCGCGAAGGCGTCGGTAAATCCAATACATAAGTTGGTAGAACCACCGCTTTCGCGAGCAGGCTCGCTCCCACCCGAAACGGCGTCAGACAAACACGATTTCGTAGGGCAGGCGCATTCTTTCGAGAATCACCGGCGGCAGCATCGGTGCAATACCAATCGCCGGTTCACCCTTGAGCTGACTGGCGTAAGCATGGGTGGCGTGGCTCTTGCGCGCGACGGTCCAGGTGTCGAGGCGCAGTTTGCGCGCGCGTTCCCAAGGGATCAGTTGCTGGTCGCGCTCGGGCCAGTGCCAGGCCCAGACTGGTACATCGTGGAAGGTCGCCCCGGCTTGTTCCGCTGCATGCGCGCTGGCCCGACCCACAGCTTCATGGTCGTCGTTGCCATCGCCGCGCCAGGTGCTGAACACCACATCGCCTGGGCGCAGGTAGCGGCTGATGAATTCGGTCACTTGCGCTTGCTGTTCGCACAGAGCGTTGTCAGTGAAACCACCGCGCACCCATTTCAGGCTGTGCATTGGCAAGCCGAGACGGCGCAGGGCCTCGACGCTTTCCTGCGGGCGGAACACGCTCAGGCGTTTTTCCGACCATTGCCGCGAACCCGGGTGGCTGGCGCTGCCATCGGTGATCGAGAGCAATTGCAACGGATGACCGAGGCTGGAGAGTAATTGCAGCAGACCGCCACAGGTGACCACTTCATCGCCCGGATGCGGCGCGATGACCACGGCGCGGGCGCCGGCGGGTACCAGACTTAAAGTATTGATGACCGGAATGTTGTCCAGTTGCGGGGCGCTGTTCCAGATTTGCGCCGACGAACTGCTGTCGCTGAGGGTTAACGGTTTCATGGTGTGACGTCCTTGTGTTGTTTCGCCCTCAGTCGTGCGTTTGGCGGTGATTGCCAGACGCCGCCGACCCGTGAAGGCTGGTTGATTGCCCAGCGACGCTCCGAACCCTGGATTGCCGCGCAGCAGAGTATTGCTCATGAAGCGTAGTTCGTCGCGTCACAGATCAATCTGATCCGCTTTTTTTTGCTCCATCTGTGCCAGGTTTCGCAGATAGTCACCAAAGCCACCGCGCGCACGGCTGTCGAACCTCGCGCTGGTGAGCACTTGCGGGCGATGGCTCCAGGCGATGTTCGCGCCGTCGAGTTCCAGCTCCCGCACCAATTGCACATCTTCGTCGCAGGCCAGCGGTTTAAAGCCCCCGGCCCAGCGATAGGCGTCGGCGGCGATGCCCAGATTGGCGCCGTGGATATGCCGATGGCCATCGCTGGCATGGTAATGCCGGTGATAGCGGATTTGCGCCGCTTCATCGAACGACTCGTGCCAGCGTTCGACCGTGACGGTACCGCATACCGCGTCCGCGCCCAACCCCAGTTGCGCCACCAGCCAGTCGTCGGCCACGCGGCTGTCGGCGTCCGAGCAAGAGATCCAGCGCGCGCCGCGCTCTAGCAATAGCTGCGCGCCGGCCGCCCGGGCCTGGCCAACATTGCGTGCGTCGATGTGCAGGCTCAGCACCGGATAGCGACTGACAATCTGCGCCGAGCGGTCGGTGCAGCTGTCGAGCACCACCAACACTTCAACCTTTTCACCGGCCAGCAAACCGTGGCGGCTGGCGCGCATGGCCGCGCTCAGGCAGTCGTCGAGCAAGTCTTCCTCATTGTGCGCCGGGATCAGAATGCCGATCATCGCAAGCCCTCCAGTGCCGCCACCGAGCGCGGTTCGCGGCTCCACACCTCAAGGATGAAGTCCGCTTCCTGATGCAAGACCAGACGGGGCAGATGCAGTTTTTCGTGAATCAGGTCGTGAACCTGCCGCGCATTCAGCGGGCAGCCGTCAATGGGCGGACGCCAGTGACAGGCGAGGAACTGGCCGTCGGCAGTCAGGCAATCACTGGCTCGACGGATCACTTCTGTCAGATCCTGACTATCCAGGTAGTAGCCGATCTCGCTAAATACGATCAGGTCGAATTTTTCCTCCGGCCAGTCGCCCGGAAGACGGTTTTGCCGCACTTCGGCGTGGTCGAACACGCTCAACCGCGTGCGCGCCAGAGTCACTGCCGCACTGGCCGTGTCACAGCACAACAACCGATCGCAACGCGCGGCCAGTTCGGCGCTCAACTCGCCGTTGGCGCAACCCGGTTCGAAGATTGCCCGGTAGTGCGGACGCGGCAGGGCGGCGAGGGTGATCGCGCGTTTGCGCTGCTCGTACCAGCGCTCACGGAACGCCCATGGGTCATCGTTGCCGGCGAACAAACCGTCGAAATAGCGATCCTCGACACTCATAGAAACACCACTTCGAAGGGCTGTAAGAGGCGATCGAGCACATACGGTGCGAGCACCGGACCGAGTCCGGCGTCAGGATCGCCTTCCAGTTGACTGGCGAAAGCGTGCACCGCGTGGCGTTTGCGCGCGACTTGCGCCGGCGTCAGAAGAATCTTGCGTGCGCGTTGCCACGGTACGAAGGCGTCTTCCGGAGTTGCCCAGTGCCAGGTCCACACCGGCAGTTCATGGCAAGTCGCACCGACGCGACGGGCAGCCTCGACACTGGCGCGGCCGACGGCTTCGTGGTCGCAATGTCCGTCCTCGCTCCACGTGGTAAAGAGCACGTCGTCGGGACGCAGATGACGTTCGATGAAATCGACCAGCTCCGCTTCCTGAGCCGCCACCTGGGTGTCGCTGAAGCCACCGCGCAGCCACTTCACCCGATGCATCGGCAGACCGAGACGACGCAGCGCTTCGGCCGATTCCTGCGGGCGCACCACGCTCAGACGTTCCACCGGCCAGCGACTTGAACCGGGATGACTGGCGCTGCCGTCGGTGACCGACATCAGTTGCAAAGGCCGACCGGCCTCAGCGAGCAATTGCAGCAAACCGCCACAACCGAGCACTTCGTCGTCCGGGTGCGGCGCGACAATCACCGCCCGCGCGCCCGGAGGCACCAGACTGAGGATGTCGATGCTATCCAGTTCCGCCAGATGCCGCGAAGCCTGCCATTGGTGCAGGCTGGTGCCCTGGCCGACAATCGGATTGGTTTTCATAGCGCCCATGCCTCCGCGGAGTGCCCGGCCACCATTTGCCCGAGCGCGGCCAGATCCCGTTCGGCATGACTCTGGCGCAGGAACACCGGCAGATCAGCGCTGAGCCGGGCAAAGTGGCGATCCTTGCAAAACGGCCCGGCACCGAGGGCGCGCCCGACCTCACGCATCACCTGTTCAGCCGACTGCTCGACCACCGCGCGGGCACGACGGGCGAGTAATTCGGCGTTGTCTTCCGGGTGCGCATCGATGTGCAAGGCGCTGAAGCGCAACACATCCGCCGCGGCCTGCAAGGCGCTATCGACCGCGCCGAGATGGGCGAGAGCGTGCGGTTCCGGGCGTTGCTCACACTGGATGCGCAACGCGTCGGCGATTTGCCGTGCGGCGCCGTACCAGCACGCGGCAATACCGATCCCGCCCTGCCAGAAACCCGGGCGTTGCAGATAGTCGCCGGGATTGCCAATGGCCTGCGCTTCGGCACCGTCGAACAGCACCTCGACGCTGCCAGTAGCCGCCATGCCCACCGCTTGCCAGCCTTGCTCGGTGACGGTGACGCCCGGTTGGTCGAGGGCGACGGCGACCAGTTGCTGCTGATCGTCGCCATCCCAGGCGGTGAGCAAGGCGTGGCTGAGCACGGCGGCGCCGGAGCACCATGCCTTGCGTCCATGCAGCGCGACCATGTGCCCGACTGGGCTGACTTTGACTCGTGCTTGCGGTGGCTCCGCTGCCCACATGCCCCAAGTGCTGCCCGGCGTAGGTGAGCCGCCGAGTTGTTCAATGATCGCCAGCGCGTCGGTGTGGCCTTCAAACAGTTTGCACAGACCCAGGTCATGCCCGCCGACTTCCGCCAACTGCTGAAAGCGCTCCAGCGTGCGGCCACTGCCCGGTAACGGCAGACGATCCAGCCCGGCCTCGACCAGCGCCCGCAGGCACCCGCCGAGGGCTGCGGTGTGCGGATAATCCGTTGGTCGTCGGCTCAGATAACGGTGCAGGTCCATATCAGTCTTCTTCATCACGTTGCAGTTCGAACAGCAGCAGCGAGCGCCCGGTGACCGAGTATTCGTGGCCGAAATCGAAGCGTTCCTGACCACGGATCGACGGCTGATTGGTGTCGATCATGCAGGTCCAGAAACTGCCTTCCGGTACTTCCGGCAGGGTGAAATTGACGATGTCATGATGGGCGTTGACCACCAGCAGCAGCGTCGCATCCGCACCCTTGCGGCGAATCCCGGTTTCCTGCGCGCGGCCGTCGAGCAACATGCCCAGGCAGCGGTTGTGCGCATCGTGCCAATGCTCGGTGGTCATCTCGGTGGCATCCGGCGCCAGCCAGGTGATGTCCTTGACGCCGATGTCCTCGTTGTATTCGCCAACCAGGAAGCGGCCGCGACGCAGGATCGGATAAGCCAGGCGCAGCTTGATCAGGCGCTTGACGAATTTCAGCAATGCCTTGCCGTCCTCGCTCAGGTCCCAGTTGACCCAACCGATCTCGCTGTCCTGGCAATAGGCGTTGTTGTTGCCGTCCTGAGTGCGGGCGAACTCATCACCGGCGACGATCATCGGCGTGCCTTGGGCGAGCAGCAGGGTGGCGAAGAAATTGCGCATCTGCCGATGGCGCAGGGCATTGATTTCAGGATCGTCGGTCGGGCCTTCGACGCCATGGTTCCACGACAGATTGTTGTTGCTGCCGTCCTGATTGTTTTCGTCGTTGGCTTCGTTGTGCTTGTCGTTGTAAGAGACCAGGTCGTTGAGAGTGAAACCGTCGTGCGCGGTGATGAAGTTCACCGAGGAGTACGGCCGCCGCCCGCGCTGGTTGAACATCTCACCGGAGGCAGTCATGCGGCTGGCGAAATCGGCAACCTGGCCGTCGTCGCCTTTCCAGAACGCGCGCACGGTGTCGCGGAACTTGTCGTTCCACTCGACCCAGCCCGGCGGGAAGTTGCCGACCTGATAACCACCGGGGCCACAGTCCCATGGCTCGGCGATCATCTTCACCTGACGCAGCACCGGGTCCTGACGGCAAGCAACGAGGAAGCTGTGACGCTCGTCGAAACCGTCGTGGTAGCGGCCGAGAATCGTCGCCAGGTCGAAACGGAAACCGTCGACGTGCATCTCGCTGGCCCAGTAACGCAGCGAGTCGGTGACCATTTGCAGCACGCACGGGTGGCTCAGGTCGAGGGTGTTGCCGGTGCCGGAATCATTGATGTAGTAGCGCTTGTCGTCGGGCATCAAGCGATAGTACGAGGCGTTGTCGATGCCGCGCATCGACAGGGTCGGGCCTTGCTCGTTGCCCTCGGCGGTGTGGTTATAGACCACGTCGAGGATCACTTCGAGGTTGGCTTCGTGCAGGTGCGCGACCATCTCCTTGAATTCGGCAATCTTGCCGCTGGCCAGGTAGCGCGGGTCCGGGGCGAAGAACGCGATGCTGTTGTAACCCCAGTAATTGGTCATGCCTTTGTGCAGCAGATGCTGGTCATTGACGAAGGCATGAATCGGCAGCAATTCGACGGTAGACACGCCGAGCTTGCGAATGTGTTCGAGCACGTCGTCGACCATCAGCCCGGCAAAGGTGCCGCGTACGTTCTCCGGTACCGAAGGGTGACGCATGCTGATGCCGCGCACGTGGGTTTCATAAATGATGGTTTTGTCCCACGGCACGCTGACGCGTTGGTCGTTGCCCCAGGTGTGCGCCGGGTCGATGACTTTGCACTTGGGCACGAAGGGCGCGCTGTCGCGCTCATCGAAACTGAGGTCGGCGTCGGGGTGGCCGATGGTGTAGCCGAACAACGCTTCCGACCATTTCAGTTGACCGACCAGTTGCTTGGCGTACGGATCGATGAGTAATTTGTTGTGGTTGAAGCGGTGGCCGTTGGCCGGGTCATACGGGCCGTAGACGCGGTAACCGTAGATCAGCCCCGGGTGCGCATCAGGCAGGTAGCCGTGGTAGATCTCGTCGGTGTATTCCGGCAGTTCGATGCGTTCGAGTTCAACTTCGCCGGCATCGTCGAAGATGCACAGTTCGACCTTGGTGGCGTTGGCGGAAAACAGAGCAAAGTTCACCCCCAGACCATCCCAGGTCGCACCGAGCGGGAAGGGCAGGCCTTCACGGATTCTCGACGGCTCGGCGTGCGCGGTGGGTTCGGTATTCTTTGGACGGGTCATGATTGCTCCTGCAAAACGGGTAATTTCTGGGCTTACACATCCCCCTGTAGGAGTGAGCCTGCTCGCGATAGCGGTCTATCAGGCGACATCAATGTTGAATGTCAGATAGCTATCGCGAGCAGGCTCACTCCTACAGGGGATTGGTGGGTTTCTTCAGGGCGAGTGAGCCCTCGGTGGCGAGCGAACCCGCCACACGGCCATTCAGTTCAATCGTCGTTAAAGCGTCAGATCGCCGAAGGCTTTCGCGGCGCCCGAGGCTTTTTCTCGGCAGGCTTTTCGCCCGGGGGAATCACTTTGGCGGCGCTGGCCGGTTTGGCTTTGGCCGGTGGTTTCGGCTTGGCGGCCGGGGCCTTGGCCTCGGCTGTCTTGCGAGCCGGTTTGCTGCCGGTGGCTTTCGGCGGTTTCTTCGGTGCCAGCGCTTCCGCTTCGGCGAGCTTGCGCGCCATTTCCCAGTGGCGTTCTTCATGCCCCTCGGGCTTACCTTCCGATTCCCAGATTTGATAGGCGAATTCGCGGATGCGTTTATCGTCGGTACTCATCGCAATGCTCCTGAACTGAACTGATGCTTACGTTAAGTGTTGGATAAAGAGATTGACCGGGACATCCCCCAGCGCGTCGCTGATATTCAGCTCCCTGTTTTTTGTGACTGCGCTGCTTGAAAAAAGTCCCTTCAGGTTTGTCGCAGAGGCGGCGAACGGTAAAACCACTCGCGTATCGCCCCAGCGCAGCGCATCGACCTGAGGTACAGCACCGTTTTCCAGCAGGGTCGCGCAACGGACCGGCACGATCACGATGGCCTGCTTGCCGGCGTGCTCACGGGCAAACGCGAGCACGTTGTGCGCCTGACTGCCGAGCACCTCCAGGGCCTGGTAGCTGCCCCGGCGGAACAGCTCGGCATACTCCACGCGCAGGTTCAGCACTTGGGCAATCAAGGCTTGCTTGATACGCCCGTCACGCCAGTTCGCCAGCAACTCCACAGGTGGCAATGGCTCCTGCAAAGCGTGTTCGCGAGCGGCGTAATCCACCGGCCGGCGGTTGTCCGGATCGACCAGGCTGAAGTCCCAGAACTCATTGCCCTGATACAAATCGGGCACACCCGGCACGGTCATGCGCAGCAAGGTTTGCGCCAAGCCATTGAGCGCGCCGGCGGCGGCGATGCTGTTGACGGTCTTGCTCAGCGCGGCGCGCAGCAGTTCGCCTTCCTCACCGGTGAGGAGTTTTTCGGTGAACGCTTGCGCGGCGTTTTCGTAGCTTTCGCTCGGTGCGCTCCAACTGCTTTGCAGCTTGGCTTCACGCAGGGCTTTCTGTTGCCATTGCCAGATGCGCTTGGCGTAATCGGCGAAACCCGCCTGGTCGTCGTCACGCAGTTGCAGCGGCCAACTGCCCAGCAACGCTTGATAGAGAATCAGCTCATCGCCGCTCGATGGCATCTGATCATCCACCCGCACCGGACGGGCGAGGGCGCGCCACAGCTCGATCTGCTCGGCGTACCAATGGCTGCGTTCACTGAGTACGGCCAGACGTGCGCGGGTGTCTTCACCACGTTTGTGATCGTGGGTCGCGGTGGCCAGCAAGTTGTCGGGGAATTCACTCAGCCGTTGTTGATTGACCGCATGAAAGTCGCTGAGCGGAGCGCTGAACTGTTCGGTGTTGTAGCCGACGTCATTGCGCGACAGCAGCACGGCGGAGCGATACAGCGCGGTGTCTTCCACGGCTTTGGCCGCTGCCGGTGAGGTCAGTTGCTGAAAGCGTACGCAGGCATGCTTGAGAATCTTGCGCGAACGCCCGCGCGGTTTACGCCGCCATGGCGTACCGCCAAGCCAGGCGGCAACGCAGTCGAGCACCGGCCAGTCGCCTTCACCGAGGCTCTGTCGCGCGCCGTCCATGGCCTGCTGGAAGAACTTTTCATCCTGCGCGGAGCGGCCCATGGCGCTGATGTACGTGCGATACACCGGGAAGTGCACGATCAACGCTTGCAGCACTCGGCGGATCGCCCCGAGGGTCAGGTCGCGGGTCATCAGGTCATCGCGGGCGACTTGCAGCAGCGCCTGGGCGACGCTTTCGCAATCGCTGGCGAGCGAGCCGTTGAGGATCTGCTGGCGCGCCAGTTGCGCTTCCTCGATGAACGCGGCCGGACGTTCGGTACGCCGTTGCCAGAGGTCACCGAGCACAAATTCGCCGTCCGGGTCGTGTTGCAGCAGCGACAGCTGATTCATGAATTCATAACCGGTGGTGCCATCCACCGCCCAGTCGCGGTGCAGGGTTTCGCCGGCGCCGAGGATCTTCTCGACGTAGATCGGCAGATGCCTGCCCGGCGCCAGCAGATCAACCCGGCGGCGCAGTTTTCGGCAGTAACCGCGCGGGTCGGCGAGACCGTCGATGTGGTCGATGCGCAAACCGTCGACCAGCCCTTCGGCAATCAACTGGAAGATCTTGCCGTGGGTGGCTTCGAACACTGCCGGGCGCTCAACGCGCAGCCCGCCGAGTTCGTTGATGTCGAAAAAGCGCCGCCAGTTGATGTCGTCAGCCGCCGTGCGCCAACTCGCCAGGCGATAGCTTTGACGTTCGAGCAACTCATGCAGTTTGTGGAAGCCGTCTTCGGTGGTCGAGTCGTAGTGCTGCAGGTTGTTCTGGATCGCTTCGAGGATCTGCGGGTCTGTCGCCTGTTGCCGCAGTTGTTCTTTCAGCGGCATCGCCAGTGAATGGGCATCGGTCTGATAGCTGAGGGCGCCGAAGCGATCGGCCAACGGCTTCAGTGCATCCGTGGATTTCAGCAGCTCAGGGTAATCATTCGGGCACACCGGGAAGTTATGGTCGTAGTGCTCGACATGGAAACTGCCGGTCTGCGCATTGAAGTGCAGTTTCAGCGTGCCTTCCTGCAAGGCTACGCCGTAATCGCTGCCGAGGAACGGCAGCAGCAACTGGCCTTCCATCAGTGGGTCCGGCGAATGCCATTGAATGTCGAAGAACTCTCCATAAGGACTCAGCCGTCCCCATTCCAGCAGATCAAGCCACCACGGGTTGTCGCTGCCACCGACCGCCATGTGGTTGGAGACGATGTCGAGGATCAGGCCCATGTTGTGTTCGCGCAACGTGCTGACCAAGCGCCGTAACGCCGGCTCGCCGCCAAGTTCCGGGTTGACCTGGGTCGGGTCCACCACGTCGTAGCCGTGCATCGAACCGGCCCGCGCTGCGAGCAGCGGCGAGGCATAAATATGGCTGATGCCGAGCCGGGCGAAGTACGGCACCAATGGCACCGCGTGTTCGAGGGTAAAACCTTTATGAAATTGCAGGCGCAATGTCGCACGCAGGGGCTGGATGAGCGTTTGGTTCATTGGTCACGCTCGGCAGCCTGCAGGCGCGCGCAAGCGAGCAGTTCCAGACGTCGCGCCGCATCCGCGCCATCGAGCAGCGCTTCACTGGTGCCGGGCAAACGCCGTGACCAGTTCGGATGGGTGTCGATGGTGCCGGGCAGATTCGCCTGTTCATTGATGCCCAGCGCATCTTCCAGCGGCAACAGCACCAACGGCGCGCGGGTGTGGCCGAGGAAACGCACAGCGGCATCGACCACTTGATCGGCCTCGTGGGATTCCTCGCGAAAGTTTTGCGGGTCCTGGCTCAACGCGTTGCGCAGGCCTTCGCGCTCACGCTGGCGGTGATGACGCCATTCGATTTCACCGTTGGCATCGACAAAACCCAAGCGTGCGTTCCAGTCGATATCACGACCATGCCACCAGCCGTTGAGCGTTGGCAGATCGTGGGTGCTGGTGGTTGCCAAGGCGTTGTCCGGCCAGTCGAGAATCGGTTTGAAAAAGGTGTTGTCCTGCTCGAACAGCAGCACGCGCATGCCGAGCATGGAGCGGGCGATGAGCTTTTCACGCAGGCCATCTGGCACCGTGCCGAGGTCTTCACCGAGGACGATGGCCTGGTGGCGATGGGATTCGAGGGTCAGCAATCGCAGCAAGTCATCGACCGGGTAATACAGGTACGCGCCATCGGCCGGCGCCGCGCCGTTGGGGATCACCCACAAGCGTTGCAGGCCCATCACATGGTCAATGCGCAAGCCGCCGGCATGGGCGAAGTTGGCGCGCAGCATGTCGATGAAGGCACGAAAGCCATTGCGAATCAGACCTTCCGGCGAGAATGCGGAAATGCCCCAGCCCTGGCCCGAGCGATTGAGAATGTCCGGCGGCGCACCCACGGTCAGCGACGCGAGCAATTCATCCTGGAAACTCCAGGCCTGGCTCCCGGCGCCATCGGCACCCACCGCCAGATCGGCGATCAGGCCAATGCCCATGCCGGCGCTGCGTGCAGCGGTTTGCGCGCGCTCCAGGCAACGGTGGATCAGCCATTGGCAAAAAGCGAAGTAGCCGATGCGTTCGGCATATTCCTCGGCAAACGCTTCGAGCGCTGCGCCGCGTGGGTCGTGCCAGTGTTCCGGCCATTGCCGCCAGTCGAGGTTTTCACCACGGGCGGCGCGCATTTCCTGAATCGCTTCGAAACGGCAGTGGTTTTCCAGTGCTTCGCCACCGGCATGGCGGAAACTGCCGAAGTCCGGGTGCAGTGGGTGGTCACCGGCGATGAAACCTTCGTACAACGCTTGCAAGAGTTTTTGCTTGGCGTCGGCGGCGCTTGGCCAGTCGATCAGGGTCAGGTCTTCCAGTTGCGCAAACTGCTCGGCCAGGCCGGTTGCGTCGATCGCATCGCGCAAAGCGCGCTCACCGAGAATCGCGCCGGGGGCGGCGTACAGGGGATTGAGGAACAGACGACTGGACGGCGAATAAGGACTGTAGCGCCCGGTATCGGCGCTGAACATGGCGTGCAATGGGCTGATTGCCAGCGCATCGGCGCCGCGTTCACCGGCCACGCGGACCAGATCCTCCAACGCTTGGGTGTCACCGAAGCCGCCGTCGCCGGGGCGGCGCAGCGAATACAGTTGCGCACTCAGACCCCAAACACGCGGAATCGGATTATCCACCGCATCGCCGACACTGAAGCAACGCTCAGGCGCCACGGCCAAGGTGAAGTATTGATCGCCGATGTGCACCTGTTGATAGCCGACCGGAATCAGTCCCGGCAGTACCGCTTCAGAGTCCAGTTTCAGGTCCAGCCGCGAGCCGTCTTCAAGGTGGATTTCGCACGGGGTTTGCGGGGCGAAATACCGACCCAGATCGAGGCCGACGCCGACATCGCTGGTCAGCAGCGGCGGCAAGTGCCGGTCTTGTTGGGCAGCTTGCAGTTCCAGCAGGCTGGCGTCGATTTCCTGCGCGGTGCTGGCGGGGTGGCCGAGTCCGATCAGAACATTGCGCAGCACCGCCGGGGCGACTTTTTGCGGGCGGCCGTTGGCGTCGATCCAGTCGACGGCAAGGCCGGCGCGGCTTGCAAGTATTTCCAGTTGCGCATCGCTCATAGGCGCTCTCCATCCAGAGGTTGCAAAGGGGTTGCGGCCGTGAGGCTGACAAGCGCGCAATACGCGGGCAGTTCGCCCGATTCCGATAGATCGACGCTGGATGGCTGTTGAAACAACCACACGGCCTCGGTCTGTGGAGGGTTGACCACTGGCGTGTCGCTGAGGTTCAGGTCAATTCGCAGCTCGCTGCCATTGCCCAGACGCCAGCGCGCACTGACCGCGCCATAACCGAGCATATGGGCGCCGAGCGCTTGCGTGCCGGACAGATGTGGAATGATGTATTGATGGCGAAATTGCAGCAGCTTCTGGTACAGCGTGAGGGTTTCCTGCTGTTTCACGCTGCCATTGCCGATCAACCTGGGCTGTGAGGCGTGAAAGGTTTTTTCGGCGTTCGGGTCGGGAATCTGCTCGCGTTTGTGCGGATCGGTGAAGGCACTGAACGCGGCGAATTCATTGCGGCGGCCCTCGCGCACCAACTTGGCCAGTTCACCGTGATGACTGGTGAAAAACAGGAACGGCTGCTCGGCGGCGAACTCATCGCCCATGAACATCAGCGGAATCATCGGCGACAGCAGTAACAACACGGTCGCTGCCTGCACGGCACGCGGATCGGCCAGGTGATGCAGGCGCTCGCCGAACGCACGGTTGCCGATCTGATCGTGGTTTTGCAGGAACAGCACGAACGCCGTGGAGGGCAGGTGTTCGCTGGGTTCGCCGCGTGGTTCGCCATGGCGGGTGATGTGGCCCTGGAAAACAAAACCCTGACTGAGGCAGCGCACCAATTGTTCGGTGGGTTGTGCGGCGTAGTCGGCGTAATACGCATCGGTTTCGCCAGTGAGCAGGACGTGCAGGGCGTTATGGCCGTCGTCGTTCCACTGCGCGTCGTAGTCGTATTCCAGCAGGCTCGACTGGTTGAGTTCGTTTTCCACGGTCAGCCAGACATGCCGACTGGGATCGATCTGCGCGCGGATACGTCGGGCCATTTCGCTGAGAAAATCCGGATCCTCAATGGCATGCACGGCGTCGAGGCGCAGGCCGTCGAAACGGTATTCGAGCAGCCACATCAGCGCGTTTTCGATGAAGAACTCGCGCACTTCGCTGCGACGAAAATCGATCGCCGCGCCCCACGGCGTGTGCTTGTCTTCGCGAAAAAAGCCTTTGGCGTAACGGTGCAGGTAATTGCCGTCCGGCCCGAAGTGGTTGTAGACCACGTCGAGAATTACTGCCAGACCATGGCCGTGGGCGCTGTCGATCAGGTGTTTGAGTTGTTCCGGCGTACCGTAGGAGGCTTGCGGGGCGAAGGGCAAAACACCGTCGTAGCCCCAATTGCGCTCGCCGGGAAACTGCGCCAGCGGCATCAGTTCGATGGCGGTGACGCCCAGGCCTGCAAGGCGCGCCAGATGTTGTTCGACTTCCGCGAAACCACCGAGCGCACCGACGTGCAACTCGTAGATCACTGCTTCGCTCCATGGCCGACCGTGCCAGGCCGTGTGTCGCCATTGATAAGCCAGAGGATCGACCACCACACTCTGGCGGTCGAGGTCGCCATCCTGGGCTCTGGAGGCCGGGTCAGGCACCTCCAGTTCGCCGTCGATGTTGTAGCGGTAGCGGGTGCCCGCCGGACAGCGGGCCTTGATCACAAACCAGCCCTCTGCCTGAGGCAGCATCGGCAGCGACTGGCCGTTTTCAAGTTCGACACTCACGTAAAACGCATCCGGCGCCCATAGCGCAAATTGCGTGTGTTCGGCGTCTAGCATGATCGCGCCGTGGGGCCAGGTTTCAGTAGACCGTAACGGCATCGTGGTGAACCTCCCTGGTTATTTGTGGTGAGCTTTACCCAGCGCCTTGGCGACCAGTTGTTCGTAGAGTTCGGCGTACGGTTCAACCGCTTTGCACCAGTTGAACGGCGCAGCCATTGCGCGGCAACGCATGGCGTTGAGCAGTTCGGGGAAGGCGAATACCTTGAACGCGCGGCTCAGGGCCTCTTGATAGCTTTCAGCGGTGGACTCATCGAAGAGGAAACCGGTGACGCCGTTTTCAATGGTGTCGGCCAGACCGCCGGTATTGCGCGCCACCGGCAGCGAGCCGAAGCGCTGGGCGTACATCTGACTCAAACCGCAAGGCTCGTAACGCGAAGGCATCAGCAGGAAATCGCTGCCGGCGAACATGCGCCGGGCGTCGGTTTCATTGAAGCCGATGCGCACACCGATCTGCCCAGGAAAGCGCAGCGCCAGTTCGCGCATGGCTTGTTCTTCTTCCGGTTCGCCGCGACCGATGATTGCGATCTGGCCTCCGTTCTGCACGATGTATTCGGATACCGCTATCGTCAGGTCCAGACCTTTCTGGTAGACCAGTCGCGACACCACAGCGAACAGCGGTCCGGTGGAATCGTTGAGGCCGAACAGCTCACGCACGTGCGCGGCGTTGATCGCTTTGCCTTCCCAGTCGCCAATTGCAAACGGTGCAAACAGGTGCGGATCGGTCGCAGCGTCCCAGCTCTCATCGATGCCGTTGGGGATGCCGCTGAGCAAACCTTGCTGGGTCTTGGCGGCGAGAAAGCCGTCGAGGCCACAGCCGAAATCCGGGGTGGTGATTTCCTGCGCATAAGTGGCGCTGACCGTGGTGATATGGCTTGAATACGCCATGCCGGCCTTGAGGAACGACATTTTGCCGTAGAACTCCATGCCTTCCTGTTGCAGGGCATGGGCTGGAATCCCCAGCTCCGGGCAGGAGCCGAGGCTGGTCACGCCTTGATAGGCGAGGTTGTGAATGGTGAACAGGGTGGGCGTACGCTGCCCGCGCCAGTGCATATAGGCAGGCGCGAGACCGGCCGGCCAGTCATGGGCGTGCACCAGATCCGGGCACCAGTGAATTTGCGCGAGGTTGGCGGCGATGTCGGCGGCGGCCAGACCGAGGCGGGCGAAACGAATGTGGTTATCCGGCCAGTCGCGGCCGTTGTTGGCGCCGTAGGGCGAACCTTCGCGCTCGTAGAGTTCGGGGCAGATCAGTACATAGATGACCAGACCGTCCGGCATGTCCATGCGCCCGATCTTGCATGGTGGCAGCGCTGCGTGGCCACCCAGTTCGCCGATGATATGGATCGGATTTTCGCTGTGCATCACCTGCGGGTAACCGGGGATCAACACGCGCACGTCGTGCAGATGGGCCATGGCCCGGGGCAGGGCAGCGGAGACGTCACCCAGACCACCGGTCTTGACCAGATCGGCGATTTCCGAGGTGACGAACAACACTTTTTTCTTGTTGGGGTTCTGGCTCGCTACCGGAGTCAGCGTTTTTGTGCCGGGGATGTTGATCTGTCGGCTGCCAGGAACACTGATGGTGCTCGATTCACCAACCGCCTGCTGAGCACGCTCTCCCTGAATTTCCAATGCCGCACTGATCATATGAATCTCCCGTCTCGTTGATCTGATTCTTGTCTTGAACAAGCGATGTCCATGGCCAAGTCCTGTGGCCGGGCGCAAACGCGCCACGCATCGGTGAGCAAACGCTACCCAACACGCGCAAGCAGAATGGGTGAACGGGCCGTTGCAAGGATTGCACCAGTCGCTATGGCCCTGTCTTTCAGATGACCAGCCGCCGCGCGCAAAAGTTTCGACTTTTTTTCCGCGATGTGACCGGTCGGTTTTACCCCGCGAAAGTCAGTCTAGGCCAGATCCTAGAGCGGGGCGGAGCAAATGGGTAAATTGTTCGACAATCGGTTGGCAGGCCACGCCGACCGTGCTTTTGAGGGGGGAACGCACCGACGAAGTGCAGGTTTTTCTGCGAGGGAGGGCTAAAACGGTGACTGATCGGTCACGATTCTGTGCTAGCGGGAAGTGCGGTTGCACTGTTGTGGTGCGGGCAGTTAGTTGATCGGCTGACCACAGACAACACCTGTAGGAGCTGCCGAAGGCTGCGATCTTTTGATTTTGCATTTAAAAGCGAAGATCAAAAGATCGCAGCCTTCGGCAGCTCCTACAGTGGGGGTTAATTTAGCGCACGGATTGGATGACCAGCCACCCAAGCCTGAATATCCTCGATCATCTGCGAAAAGAACTGCTCATAGTTCTGCCGGCTGACATACCCGACATGCGGCGTCGCCAGTACATTGTCCAGCGTTCGAAACGGGTGCATCGCGGGCAGCGGTTCCTGTTCGAACACGTCCAGCGCCGCCCCGGCGATCTGCTGTTTCTGCAACGCCTTGATCAGCGCCGCCTCATCGACAATCGGCCCGCGGGCGGTGTTGACCAGCAGGGCCGTCGGCTTCATCCAGCCTAGTGCCTGCGCATCGACCAGCCCGCGACTGCGCTCGCTGAGCACCAGATGCACCGATAACACATCGGACTGTTCGAACAATGCCTGTTTGCTCACGTACGTCACGCCAGCCTGTTCAGCGCGTTCGGCGGTGAGGTTTTCGCTCCAGGCAATCACCCGCATGCCGAACACCTGGCCAAACTGCGCGACGCGCTGGCCGATGCTGCCAAGACCCAAAATCCCGAGGGTCTTGCCATGCAGATCGCCGCCCAGCCCTTGCTGCCAGTGACCGTCGCGCAGGGCATTGGCTTCGTTCACCAGATTGCGCGTGGCCGCCATGATCAGCGCCCAGGTCAATTCCGGCGCGGCATGCTTGTAACTGTCGGTGCCGCAAACCTTGATCCCCAGCCTGGCGGCCGCTTGCATATCCAGCGCTGCGTTGCGCATGCCGCCGGTGACCAGCAACTTCAGATGAGGCAAACGCTTGAGCAAATCCTCATCGAAGCGCGTGCGCTCGCGCATCACGCAGATCACCTGATAGCGGCCCAGTCGCTCGGCCAGTGTGGCATTGTCCGCCGGGTAATCGTGCTCGAACGTCACCTCACCGAGGCTATCGAGCACCGACCAGTCGACCACGTCGCGGGCCACGTCCTGCCAGTCATCGATCACTGCAATCTGCACCGCCATCAGCCTTACCTCATCAACGAACGGGATTGGTTGTATTCAGCCAGCCGAGCAAGGCCTTGTGGAACTGTGCCGGTTCTTCCATTTGTGGCGCGTGGCCCATGCCGGGAAACTCCACCAGCGTCGACTGCGGGATCAGCTTGGCCACTTGTTTGCCGAGTACGTCGTAATGGCCGATTTTCGCTTTCACCTCAGGCGGCGCGAGGTCTTTGCCGATGGCCGTGGTGTCGGAGGTGCCGATCAGCAGCAGGGTCGGCATCTTCAGGTCCTTGAACTCGTAATACACCGGCTGGGTGAAAATCATGTCGTAGATCAGCGCTGAGTTCCACGCGACCTGAGTCTTGCCCGGGCCTTTGCTCAGGCCGGCGAGCATGTCTACCCAACGGTCGAATTCCGGTTTCCAGCGGCCGTCGTAGTAAGTGGTGCGTTCGTAATCACGGATGCCTTGGGCAGTGACTTTCAGCTCACGCTGATACCACTGATCCACGGTGCGATAGGGCACGCCGAGGGCTTTCCAGTCTTCCAGGCCGATCGGGTTGACCAGCGCCAGTTGCTCGACCTGCTCGGGGAACAGCAAGGCATAACGCGTGGCGAGCATGCCGCCGGTGGAATGACCGAGCAGCGTGGCTTTTTGAATGCCCAGCGCTTTGAGCAACTGCTGAGTGTTGGTCGCCAGTTGCTGAAAGCTGTATTGATAGTTGTCGGGTTTGCTGGAGGTGCAAAAGCCGATCTGGTCCGGTGCGACCACCCGGTAACCGGCCTCGCTCAAGGCCTTGATCGAACTGTCCCAGGTGGCTGCGCAAAAGTTCTTGCCGTGCATCAGCACCACAGTGCGGCCGTTGGCCTTGCCGTGAGCGGCGACGTCCATGTAACCCATCTGCAGGGATTCGCCCTGTGACTGAAAGGCAAAGTGTTTAAGGGTGTAGGGATAATCGAAGCCTTGCAGTTCCGGGCCATAGGCCGGGCCTTCCGGCGTCGCTTCGCTTGACGTCGCAGCCTGCGCCGACAGGGGCAGGGCGGCGCAGAGGAGCAGGGAGGGAAGCCAACGGGAAAACATGACAGACATAAGGTCAAACTCCGTTTGAAATCGGCCGATGCTGGAACGAGCGGATTACGCCGACGTTAAACACAGGCAATGCCCGCGCCCGAACGTTCAACCCAGCCACCCCAGCGTCAGCAGGGCCAGCACGCCGTAACGTGCACCTTTGGCCAGGGTGACGATCAACAGAAAGCGCCCGAGTGGTTCGCGCATGACACCGGCAATCAGTGTCAGGGGGTCGCCAATGATCGGCAACCAGCTCAGCAGCAACGACCAGTGACCGTAGCGCTCATAGTGTTTGCGCGCTTTGGCCATGTGCGCGGGGCTGACCGGAAACCACCGCCGATCCTGAAAGCGCTCGATCCCGCGCCCCAGCCACCAGTTGACCAGCGAGCCGAGTACATTGCCCAGTGTCGCCACCGCCAGCAGCCCCCACAGCCAGTAACGCTCGCTGACGATCAGGCCGACCAGTAACGCCTCGGATTGCAGCGGCAACAAGGTCGCCGCGCCGAAAGCGGCGAGAAACAGGCCGCCGTACGCCGCGATGATCAATGGGCCGGGTAATCCGCCACGACCACGTCAGCCCCGTCTTTCTTCAGGCCGATAATCTGATAAGCATCACTCATGCCGTCCATTTCCATGCCCGGCGAGCCCATTGGCATGCCCGGTGCGGCGACGCCGAGCAGATCGTCACGCTTGCTCAGGGCCAGAACCTGTTCCGCGGGCACATGGCCTTCGACGAATTTGCCGTTGATGATCGCGGTGTGGCACGAGGCCAGACGCGGCGGTACGCCATGTTGCTGCTTGAAGCTGCTCATGTCGTTTTCGACGTGATCTTCGACTTTGAAGCCATTGGCTTCGAGGTGGCTGATCCATTTTTTGCAGCAGCCGCAATTGGCATCGCGATGGACTTCGATCGGAATCAGGTCGGCGGCCTGGGCCATTGCGGAGATGAACAGGGCGCTCAGGGCGAGCAGACGCAGGTGGGTTCGCATAACGGATTCTCGGCTCGGGTGACAATCGGAAAGCACGCATTTTGACCGGTTTTTGCCGCCGGGCATCAACGCAATGTTTCCAGTTGTTGCAAAACGCAGCACCAACCTGTGGGAGCGAGCCTGCTCGCGAATGCGGTAGTTCAAACACTGAAGCGGGGACTGAAAGATCGCTTTCGCGAGCAGGCTCGCTCCCACAAGGATTATCTGTTGGGCAGAGAACCCTTATGGGAGCTTCGATCAGCGCACTTTGAAACGCCCCATGATCGCGCTCACCCGGCTGTTGGCTTCAAGCAACTGGTGAGTGTTGAGTTCGCTGGCTTTGCCACTCTGCACCAGCTCATCGACCATGTGGCGGATCTGCACCATGCTGCGGTTGATTTCTTCGGTCACGGCGCTTTGCTGCTCGGCGGCGGTGGCGATCTGGGTGCTGAGGCTGTTGATGTGGCTGACCGAACCGGCCATTTCATCCAGACCGGAGTTGACCCGTGCGGTCGCGTCGGCGGCGGACTGACAACTGGCCTGGGTGTTTTCCATGGCGCTGACCGACGAGCTCACGCCCTGAGTCAGACGCGTCAACATCTCGTTGATTTCCGAGGTGCTGGCCTGGGTGCGCGCGGCGAGGGCACGCACTTCATCGGCAACCACGGCAAAACCACGGCCCTGTTCACCGGCGCGTGCCGCTTCGATGGCCGCGTTGAGCGCCAACAGGTTGGTCTGCCCGGCAATCGCGCCGATCACCCCGAGAATTTCGGTGATCCGCTGGGCGTCCTGCTGCATGTTTTCAACTTTGTGTGTGGCACTGGCCACTTCATCGATCAACGCGACCACGCTGTTGGTCGCTTCGCCCACCACCACCCGCGAACGGTCGGCGTTTTCATTGGCGCGCTGGGTAAACGCGGCGGTTTCGGCGGCGTTCTGCGCAACGCTTTCTGCCGTCGAACTCATTTCGGTGATGGCGGTAACGGTCTGATCGGTTTCCGAAGCATGACGCAACAGAATCTGGCTGGTGTGTGCCGAGGTGCGTTGCAGGTTGTCGAGGCTGGAGGCCATGGCGCCGGTAGCCTGGGTGACTTCACCGATCATGTTTTGCAGGTAGGCAATAAAGGTGTTCACCGAGTGACCGATGGCGCCAAGTTCATCTTCGGCGCGAATGGTGATGCGCCGGGTCAGGTCAGCATCGCCGCTGGACAGCAAATCGATATTGGCTTTCAAGGCTTTCATGCGTTGCACCAACTGACGAATCGCGTAGACCTGCAACAGCACCAGCAGGATCACCAGTGGAATCTGCAACAGGCTCAAGGTGCTGAGGACGTCATCACGCTGGGCGGTGAGCATTTTCGTCGGCAGCGCCGTGGCGAGGAACCACGGCGTGCCTTCAATCGGCCGCATGAAGAACGTGCTGGCTTCGCCGTTGTTATCGAACTCGATGCGCTGCGCCTGATCGCGGCTTTGCAGCCCGGCTTTGACTTGGCTGGCGAAAGTCGACGTGCCGGCCAGTTCGCTGATGTTCTTCAGCACGATCGGGCCACTGATGCGCGAGCTGTTACTGATGATCTTGCCGTCGGCTTCAACGATCAGCATCTCGGCGTTGAGGTCTTTTTCCTTGCGCGCCACCAGATCGTTGAAGAAGCCGAGGGTGACGTCAATCGTCGACACGCCCCACGCGTTGCCGTTTTTCTGGATGGCCATGGCGCAGTTGGTGCGCGGCTCGGCGCTGGCGTCGTCTTTATACGCCGCCGCCCAGGCGCATTGACCGCGTGGTGTGGCCATGCCGCCTTTGTACCAGCTCTGGTCGTAATAGTTGGGCGCCGCGTCGCTGTTCCAGAACGTGTTGACGGCGAGTTTGCCCGAGGCATCGCGGTGCCAGAACGTACTGAATTTGTTGCGCCCGGCTTCACGTTGCCCCGGCAGAGGCCAGATCCCGCCGCCGAATACTTTGAGCTCGCCGTATTGATCGACCAGACCTGGCAGCACCGCGTCGATGGCGGTGCTGTCGAGCAGCGGGATGGTCTGGGTGATGCTGCGCTGTTGCGCCTGCACTTTGTTCAACTCGCCCTGAATCTGCTCGGCGACTTCGGCGATGCGGTTGAGTACCACCTGTTCTTCGGTGTGACGCAACTTGGGGGCGACCAGTTGGCTGATGCCGACCACGGTCAACACCGACAACAGCAGGATGAACAGAACCAGAAACAGCGTGTAGCGAGCCTGAATAGTGCGGAATGCGGGCATGGAGACCGGTCCTTGAGCAGCGTTTCTTATTAGGGGGCGGGGATAGAACAGTGCGGGTATCTACAGCGTATCGTCGTGGTGCCTGGAAGCTTTAGGTACTCGCGTCCTAAAAAATGCGCGTGCCGATGACTGGTCAGTACCATGGCTGATACATAGCGGCTGATCAGTGCCTATTAGCGCTCGAAAAAGCAAATTTCATTGCATTGCCATGACAGCTTCGGGGCAGTCGTTACGGGCTAATTGGCTTTTGTATCGAGAATGTACAAGAATTGTAAAAATGTGCAGAAATAGGTTGGTGCCATCAATTCGCCCGCCGATACTCGCGTCCATTATTGCCGTTCAATACGGATACTTTTTATGTTCATTTCACAGGGAGTCTTTTCATGACGATCGGTATTGTCGGCGGCTGGGAGAGCAAGGCAGGCGTTATGGTTCGTAACACCGGCGCGAAAAAACAAGTGGCCCAGAGCATCAAAGTGCAGCAGATGCTGACCAAGGTCGGTACCAATCCCACCGCGCTGAATACCGCTGAAATGGACAAGCAGGGCATGCGCAAGGCCATCAAGGGCTTTGATCCTGCGAATGTTTCGGTAAAGCAATTGGGAAATCTGAGCGAGATGCTGCGCAGCCGCGGCCTGATCTCCGAGATCACGTCGTTTACCTTGAAGAACGCCGGTGACAAGTTCGACCGTTTTGGCGTGACCAAAGATATCGATGCCAAATTCAACGCCCTGGAGTATTTCGCGACCCAGCTCGACGCCATTCAGAATAATGGCCTCAATGGCAACGCTTACGGCCAGAGTCTGATTCCCGAGTTCAAGAAAGCGATCTATGTCCTGCAGAACCTCAAGACCTACGGTGAAGGCAACGCCGCGAAACCGGTCGATGAAGGTGTCAAAGCCAAAGCTTGAGGCTGACCGTTTAGCCCGCTCAACGCTTGAACGGGCTGGTTGATGTGCAAAAACCCGGCAACGCCTCGCTTCAGCGTGCTGCGACGCGTTGTTGAGCCTGATCATGCAGTCGTTGCAGGTGTGGGCAGCGCAGCTCCAGCGATCGCGCGCGATAGCCTCGATGAAACAAAGCCAACCATCCAGCGCCCCGTTCATTCGGGGCAATCCCGGTGAAGACGAAGCCCATTGCCGACAGGCTATCCACGGCATTGGCGAAGCCTGTTGCCAGCCTTAGCCTGATCGAGATCATCCAGTGTTCGGGCAGTCGTCGTAGCTGTTGAAGCAAGCCGGCGTCGAGTTTTTTCAGCACCACGTCATAACGTCCTGAGCATTGTTCAACCTGCATCGGCTCTCCCACCCAACGCGCTTCTTTGTCGTGTGTTCCGTATACGCCGCACAAATGCGCCATGAAATCGTGACAGCTTTGCGGCCAGGACAATGCCGGGAGCGGGCGGCGATAGCCTTCCACAGGGGTGTAGCCGATGACGATGGACTCCGGCAGTGGCTCGCCAAACGGTGAGGGTACGTAGTCAAGCAACAACCCGGTGCTGCAAAAACCGAGTCGGTCAGCCATGCGTTGGGTGTAGAGATGCTGCGTCACCTGTTTGATGGTCACGCCGTGGCAACCAAGTGCCTGGGCATGGATCAACAGCCGCATGCCCAACTGCGTCGCGATGTTCTGCCCGCGTGTTGACGGATGGACCACGCTCAACGCCAGTTCCGCCGTAGGCGATCCCGCGTTTCTGCACAACGTGGCGTGGCCGAGGATTTTTTTCCCGGATTCCGCCACCAGCGAATGCCAGCGACCCTCGCCATGGTTCTGATTGATCATCAACGGCAAATACACGTGCGGCTGCACGTAGTGGTCACCATAGATTTCCCGAAACAGATGGCTGATCGCCCTGGCGTCGGATCGGCGATAACTGCGCAGCGTCAAGTTGTCCATGGACGTTGCTCCGGTCCGGGCGTGGCGTAGACACGCAGATCGACGACGCGTTGGCGCTTGCCGGAACGCGGATGGCGAGCGAGTTCATCGGGTGTGCAATGGGTAATCTGCAACTCGATCAAGCGCTCAGCGCAGAGTTGCATGATCAGCGGGTATTGCTCGATCAGTGCACGCTGCAAGGTCGTGTTGGCGTCAGCGGTCTCGGCCGTCAGCGTGTCGGGTAGCCATTTCAGGCATACGATATCGACGTTGGCCGATTGGCTGATGACCAGTTGCCAGTCGTCGCTGGCGGTGATGCGTGCGACGATTGCGGCAATGTCTTCGATCAACAGAGTCAGGCTGCTCACGCGCACCCGCTGACTGCTGGCGCTGCGGCCCTTCAAGGCGAACTTGCGCATCGACGCGGTAGCCGGCTCTCGCCAGCAAGCGAGATCACCCACGGGGTAGCGGATCAGCGGCATCAGTCGGCGGGTGAGGTTGGTGATCAGCAGTCGCCCGGTTCGGTCGCATTCTTCGATCACTTCACCGGTGTGTTCATCGACGATTTCCAGCACGCTGTGGCTGGCCAGCATCCGATGCTCGCCGAGTGCGCAATCGCGGCTTGCGGCACCGATGAAACCGGCGTCGACACTGGCGTAACCGATAGAGGCAATCCGCGCGTTGGGAAACACCCGGTGCAACGCCTGCAATTGTCCGGTGAACAGGCTTTCTCCGCCGTAAAGGATTGTCTCGACTTCGCCCAGGGTTCGCGCCTGACGCTCCAGCACGCCGGCGAATGTCAGCAATTGTGCGGGTACGCCGGCCAGCACATTGATCCGGTGTTGGCGGATCGAGTCGGCCAGCACCGCAGGGTCGACGTCGCCGGTAAACGGGTATTCGGTAACACCCGCCGGTTCGTGCGCCAGGGCGTCGTGGATAAAAATGAAACTGGCGTACAGGTCGCCGACGAAAAACAGGTTCGCCACCCGGTCGCCGGGATTGAGTTGACCGGCGAGATGGCTGCCGAAGTCCCGCACAAGTGTCTGCCATTCTTCGCGGGTAAATACTGAAAGTTTACCGGCGCTGGTTGTTCCACCGGTCTTGAATACCAGGGCGCGTTCGACCGTTGAGGTCAGTACCGGCCATTGTTCCAGGTTTTCGCTACTTGCCCAGTATTGTTGTGGATCAATTACCGGAAGTTCATCCAGGGTGTTTGTCTGCGGCGCAACGTTTTGCAAATGTCTGGCGTAATACGCTGAATGTTCGCGGGCAAAAGCGAACAACTTGCCAAGTTCTGTTGTTGTATTCATGGTGCTCTCGTTAATTATTTTGGCCATGGCTGACGATCGCTGTTAACGGCGCGAATCGATTACTGGCGGTATCTTTCCGCTGTGTTTGTTTCTGTCGAAATGTTGCGGCTCGCAGGTTTGCGCCTGCACGGTGAGAAGCCCGGTGCGCACGAGTGTCGCCAGCGTCGCGTAGCCCTCGAGTCGGCAGAGAATGTCTGCGGGTTCGCCAGGGCTGTGAATCAGCAGGCGCTCGAGGCCATCGGGGGCGTGATCGAGGTGTAACTGAAACGGCGCCTGCAAGTGCCGGGCGAGTTCGTTCAGACAGATGAAATCGCTGCCGATGCGCAGCAGCCGGCCGTGTCGTTGCAGCAATTCGAAACGCGGCGAATTCAGCCCGCACGGGCAGTCGCCGGGCAGCCAGCGGCCGGTGTCGCCGACTTCATAGCGCTGCACCTGTTGGCCTTCACGTGCTTTGGAGGTGAACAGCAAACGGCCGACTTCATCGCCAATGACCGGCTTGTCCTGCTCCAGTGCGACGATTTCCAGCTGCTGGATAGCGTCCATCAGATGAAACACGCCGTCGCCGGTGGCGGCGCAGGCATGCCCGAATGGCCCCGCATCGACACTGCCGTACACCGCCGAACGGATGCTGGCGACGCCGCAGCGATGCAGTAATTCGCGGCACTGATCGCTGATGTGCTCTCCGCCGAGGAAAACCTTTTCAATCACCCCATAACGACACAGACGCGGCCCCTCGTTGAGGAACAATCGATGCAGGGTGCTGGGCATGCCGATCAGCACGGTCACGCGCTGCTCGATGATCACTTGCGCAATATCGCGGTAATCATCGTCGGCCGGCGCGCCCATGGGCAGGTGCGTCGCACCCAGCAATTCCAGGACTTTGGCAAAACTGAAGAAGCCGCCGTACAAGCCGCCACTGAAGAACAGGTTCATCACCTTGTCGCGGCGCGGATCAAGGCCCGCCGCGAACAATCCATCGGCCGTCGCGCGCATTTGCCGTTGAAAATCGCGGTAACTGAAGCCCGACAGCGCCGGTGTGCCGCTGCTGCCGCCGGAGCGGAAAAACAGCTGCGCCGCCGCTGTCGTCGGTTGCCCGATAAACGCTGCTTTGTCGGTGATCGGCAGACCTGTCAGTGTGAGTGCGCAAGGTGGCTGGTCGAGGTTCATATGGGTGGGCAACTGCGTTGGCGCGAGGCTGACCGACACGCGGCGGCTCAGGCGTTGCAGTGCGTAAACGCCGTCGTGGGGCTCGCCGTCGTAGCCGTCATGGATCGCATTGATCGGCGTAATTCGGCTGACGCCCGCTGCAATCAATGTGCGTGCGAGTTCATTGATCTGCGCCTCACCGCAGACCAGCGCGCAACTCTGTAACACGTTGCGCCAAGGCAGCAGCGTTTGCGTCAGTCGCGCCCGTGGCAGTGGTTTGAGCAGCAATGTGCGAAACAGCGGCGAAGGCGCAAGCAACCGATCATGGCTCCAGATCAGCCGCCAGCCCGTCGCGCTCCAGACCTGCCCGGTGCTGCCGGAAAAGCTTTGGCCCAGACGCGCCATCAGGGTATGGCTGGTGATCTCGCTGGCTTCCTGAACCGTCGGAGTCAGCGCCGGCCATTGCCCGACGCGACGCTCGAATGCCTCGGACAGTGCGCTGCCGATGCCTTGCACAACGGCGGGATCGTCGCTGTCGACCAGCAACCATTGCGGGCTGGAGCAAGCTTGTTGGTCCAGTCGGCAGACTTCATCGACAATTGCGTCCAGTGCTGGCGGCGAGGCCGCGTCTGGCGTCAGGTAGGCGAAACTGATGCGGTGCCCCCAGTCGATCCAGCGGCATCCGGGTGGCAACTGTTGGCGGATGGCTTGCAGCGCGGTTTCGCCTCCCCACGCCGATACGCCATTGGCCATTTTGCACAAGCGGCCGATCTGCTCCGTGGCTACGGGTAACACCGCGACGTAATGGCATAGTTGACCGCTGGGGTCGCATTGCACCAATGCGTGCAGCAGGCGCGCGGTCAGGCCTTGGTCGCTGCGGCTGGGGCGTAGCCAGTTGAGGTTACCGGCCAACAGGCTTTCGAGCATGGCGCAGCAGGCCAGCAGCGGCGCGTTGGCCGGGGTGATGTGAACCACCAGGCCCAAGGGGCTCCAGCGCTCAAAGCGCGATTGCTGATAATCAACACGCCGCAGTGAATCGGCCTGATCACCCAGTTCGCGTTCAAGTTTGGTTTGCAGGGCGTGAGGCTGACAGAAATCAATCAGCGCCAGGCGTTGTTCGTCATCCAGCGGCAGTTCGGCGCTGTGCAGATGCCGCGCAAAGTTGCCCGCGGCGGTCAGAACGACGGCGCTATCCAGCGGTGTGCTGAGGTGGTGCGGCAAGGTCTGATGCAGTTGCGCCAGTGCGTTGTCGAGGTCAATTTCAGCGAAAAGCTCTCCGTTGAGCAGGTACATGTCAGTGCCTCCCCAATAATTCGGAGGCGGCCATCGCGCAACTCCTGCCGGCGGTGGTGCCCGCACGGCCATGCAGTTCGAACCAGTCGCTGGCGAGGCCACAGCCGCAACTTGAGCCCGGGTGCAGCGTCGCCAGATCGCTCATCACCACCGCATGCGCCGGGCTGGACGAAATGTAGGGCGAGACGAATCCCAGCAAGCCTTGCTGGCCGTAGGGCTGGATGGAAAAATCCTGCGCATTGCGCACGTACGCCTTGGCGTAAACCGGCACATGAAAATGATGCCGGTCACATTCGATGTACGGCACGGCGTGCTCGACTGCACCGTAACCGTCGCGGCACCGCGAGGTTTCGATGCCCAGTTGCCGGGCGATGCGTCCATACAATTGCTGTTTGGGGATTTCCTCGCTGGCTCGGGTTTTCCAGCCACCGCCAAAAAATGCCAGCGAACCTGCCGGCAGTTTCAGCTCAGGCACGCCGGTGGCCTGCATGTGTTGCAGGGTCTGCCAAAGGAACGCCGGGAAACCGAAAATGCGCACGGGCAGGCCTTCTGCGGCGAACGATTGCAGGGCCGTGATGACGCCGAACACATCGAATTGATGGCCGTCGCCGTTACTGCGTAACGCGTAGGCGACGCGGTTGACGGGAGCAAAGCGGCACAGGAACTGATCGGTATACGACGTTCCCAAGGTGATCGCACCTTGCGGTTCGTAGCTCAGCAGCAGGTAATTGCAAGGCGTATCTGGTGAGTACCAGCCGTAATGACTGAAGATCCGCTCGACCATGAACTGAGCGCCCGCGAGGCTGCGCGGGTCATAGCGCATACGGCTTTTCTGGCCGCTGGTGCCGGACGATGTCAGTTCCAGGGCGCGCTCTCCGGTCGGACTGAGCAGCAATTGCTGTTTGAAGAAGTTCGCCAGAATCGGCGGCAGACGGGCCCAGTCATCTAGACTGTCCAGGTCCTGTTCGTCGAGGCCGTTGGCGTTCAGCCAATGGGCGTAGCCGGGGGTGTGCCGGCAATGAAACCGACTGATCTCGGTCATGGCCTGATCGAACAGGCCTACCGGCACGGAATCCGGGCAATAGGGGTGTGGCAACGCGCAAAGCGCATCGCTGGCGGGGAAGTGATGCATTCAATATTCCTTTACTGAGCAGAGGCGGAGTCGGGAGGGGTGCGTTGCAACAAACCCTGCAACAGAGGGAGACACATTAAGCCGCTGAAAGCGGCGCAAAGCGCGAAAAGCTCGAGCCTTGCGCCACCGCCGATGGCAGCAATCAGCAAGCCGCCGAGGCCCATCACGGCAATCGAAATCATCCCGACCAGTGCCGATACCAGACCTTTGCTGTCATCACTGGCAAACAGCGCCAACCGATACAGCGCGGCATTGCTCATACCCAATCCGACTGCGTACAACGCCAGACTGGCGACCACCGGACCGAGTCCGGCGCCAGCCAGTGCGCAGACGATCAGGGCCAGAAGCCCCAGGCAAAAAGGCCAGAGCGCCAAGCGGATCAGTTGCGGCAAGGCGTGAGTGATCAGCAACCGGTCAAGGATCAGATTGCCGACAATCACCGCAGAGAAAATCGGGATTTGCCAGACGCCATATTCAAGCGGCGTCAGCCCGAGCAACTCGATCAGCAGCAATGGCGCCAGGCCGATCCAGGCGATCAGCGGCAGGCTCATCAGCCCCAGCGCCAAACTGGCGGCGAGGAATCGGCGATTGCCGAACAGGGCGCGATAACGCTTGCAAGTCTGGCGCAAGGAGAAACGCACGGCCGGTTGCTTGTGTCCGTCTCGACGGGCGACGCCGACGGTTTCCGGCATCCAGGCAAAAAGCCCCAGCCAGACCATCGACGCGGCCAGACCCAGCCCCAGAAACAATTCGCGCCAAGACAACCATTGCAGCAGCAGAATGCCCAGTAGCGGCCCCATCAAGGGTGAAAGCAGGGCGATATTGCCGAGCAGAGCCATCAAACGCACCGCATCCGCTTCACAGAACACTTCCTGAAGGGCCGGATAACTGACCGCCACAACGAAACCCAGGCCCATGCCCTGCAGCAGTCGCAGTAGATTGAAGGCTTCAATGCTTTCGGTGCTGTAGGCCCCCGCGCAGGCGACCGCAAATAACGCGCAGCCGATCAACAATACCCGCCTTCGCCCCCATTGATCGGACAGCGGCCCAATCAGCCATTGCAGGCAGACACCGCCAAGCAGATAAAGATTGAAAGCGTTCGGTACATGCCGCACATCGGCATCAAGTTCGGTGGTAACGCTTAACATCGCAGGCATGATCAAGTCGCTGGCCATATACGTCAGAAGTTCAAACGCGCTGATCACCAAACAAAATCCGAGCGCTTTTTGCGGCCGGATCTGTATAAGAGTTCTCTGCATAAACGTTCCTGTTAGTGAGTGAAAGGAAGTTGCCAGAGATTAGTTGCAGATGTGCGTCCAGCCTATTGTTTTGCTGCGACATTAGATTTCAAATGCTTGCAACTTATTTAGTGATTTGATTTAGCGCAGCGCACAAGTTAGAGCGATTTATAGAAGCATTTGGCAAAAACAGAAAAGCCCGCAACGAGGCGGGCTTTGTTTGAAGTTAATCGGACTTGTTGATTTCCTGTCACGGTCTGTTCATTGGCAAACGGGCAGGGCGAACAATCCTGTTCTAGCGATGTTGGTAATAACCAGGGCCACCCTGGTAGTAACGGTGGTGATCGTCATGCCAGCCGCCGTGGGGGAAGATGATGCAGCCACTCAGGGTCAGCAGGGCAAGAATGGGAATCAGCCAGGTGATTCGACGCAGCATTTTGAAAATTCCTCATGGTTACGCCGTCATGAAGCCAAAACTCTTCATCGGCTGTAACATGAGACCCCGATTGCAGCGGCGCATCCCCGTAGAACGGTAAGTGCATGGCATGCAAACGGATACAAACCGGATACATTTCAAAGTTTCAGGAAGCCGCAATGACCCACAAGCAACGCTTGATTTATTCGATTCTGATCGCCGTGTCGGTCCTGGCCATCATGCTCGGCCTGTCCTGGCTGCAAAATGCCGGCATGATTTCGGAGAAGACGTTTCAGTTCGTCGCCATCGGCGTGGCGGTGATCGTGGTGGTGATCAACGGCGTGATGCGCCGCAAGGTCAAGCCTTGACGGCGATGGCTGCACGCTTCAATCGTGGTTGAGGACAGCTGCGGCCTGTGGATGCAGGCTGTAGCTCTTATCTTCATTGAAGGTGATCACGCCTTCGGCGCACAGGCGCTTGAGCACCTCACGCACACTGAGGAAGGACAGCGGAATATCCAGGTCCAGCAATTGGCTGTGGACACCGCGCACGCCGAGGCGCCGCTCGCTTTGTGCGGCGACCAGCAAGGCGTCGATGACTTTCAGACGAATCAGGCTGGTGCGCAGCCCGAAACTTTTCAGCAGCAAGCGGATGCGTTCGTTACCGTGACGCTCGACGCGTTGCCCGAAATCGCTCGCGTGAGGGCTCATGGAAACTCCTTTGGGTGCCTGGCTACCGTCCGTTGGTAGTTGCGAGTTGTACATGCGATTACTCCTTTTCAGAGTCTGATCGGGGTGGTTTTTTTGCGCTCTCTAGAACAAGACGTATCAGCACGACAAATCATGAAAGAAAAAATGTAGAAATTTTGTCGGGGATTTGTCTTTTCCTTGTGATTGCGGGTTGGCCTTGGCGGCCTTTGGGCCGACCAGGTTCTTTGGGTTTTGGGTGTATATCCGTTTTTTTGGGTGTTGCGGCTGGCGGTTTCGCTCTTACAGCGACTCACTTTTCCAGACGCCGAAAAGTAAGCAAAAGGCTGGGCCCCGGCGTTCGGCCCACTCGCTGGGGCTCGGGGTTCCTTCGCTTCGGGATCGATCCGGGCGCAGCGCCTACGGTTTGCTTCGCTGCACCTCCTCTCGCTGTGTTTGGCTTCGCCAAACGGTCGCTGCGCTCCCACCCCCGGATCAATCCCTCCACTCAGCCTGCCGAAGGGGCCAGCACGGCAAGATCAAGAGCTGCAGCCGAGCTAACGCTCATCCTGTGGAGTGGTGAGGGGCGGGGTGTGGTTGGGTTTGGTCACCTCAGATCAGTTCCTTCTCCCTCCGCGAGAGGGCTAGGGTGAGGGGCTTTTGATCTGCTTCTGAATTTCAGTCCAGCTCGGTATTTCAAGTCTGCGTAACTCTCGCAATCACCTCGGACAGTTCCCTCTCCCTCCGGGAGAGGGCTAGGGTGAGGGGCTTTTGATCTGCTTCTGGATTTGAGTTCGGCTCGGCATTTCACGTGGGCGTAACTCTGGCAATCACCTCGGTCAGTTCCCTCTCCCTCCGGGGAGAGGGCTAGGGTGAGGGGCTTTTGATTCTGCTTCGGGGATTACGTGGAGAGCCTAAATTTTTTCCTCTGACTTCGTTTCTTGGACAGGCTCATTGCGCGTGGACGCGTGGGTGTTTCCAGAGCGGATCCGTGCCAGCGCCGGGTTCGCTCTTTGGCATGTCGATCAGGAGCGAGCGTGATAATTTCCAGACAGTTAATGGGACTGACCTTGGCCAGCGTGGCTTTCGGGCTGAGTTGTTCGGCCTATGCGTTCAGCCCGGCCACGGATGTCAGCGCCGATATTCGCCGTACCGCTTTTGGTGTGCCGCATATTCGTGCGCAGGACGAGCGAGGGCTTGGTTTCGGCATCGGGTATGCCTATGCGCAGGACAACCTCTGTCTGCTGGCCAATGAGATCGTGACGGTCAATGGTCAGCGTTCACGCTACTTCGGCCCGGACCAGTTCACCGTCGAGCAGCGTGAAAACCGTGTCAGCGATGTGTTCTTTACCTGGCTCAACACACCGGAAGCGGTCAAGGCGTTCTGGCAGGCGCAACCTGCGCAGGTGCGTGATCTGGTCGAAGGCTATGCTGCGGGCTACAACCGCTATCTGGGCGAGCGTCGTCAGCAAGGCTTGCCGCCACAGTGTCAGGGCGAGTGGGTGCGTGAGATTGCACCGCAAGATCTGGTGAAGCTGACCCGCCGTCTGCTGGTCGAGGGTGGTGTCGGGCAGTTCGCCGAGGCGCTGGCTGGGGCTACGCCGCCGCAGGCGAGCGCGGTGATCGAACACGATGTGCAGGCCTATCAGTTGGCCGATGCGCGTCAGCAGCGCTTCGCTCTGGACCGTGGCAGTAACGCTGTCGCGGTGGGTAGCGAGCGCTCGTTCAACGGGCGCGGGATGTTGCTCGCCAACCCGCATTTCCCGTGGGTCGGTGGCATGCGCTTCTATCAAATGCATCTGACCATTCCCGGCAAACTCGACGTCATGGGCGCTGCCTTGCCAGGCTTGCCGATGATCAATATCGGCTTCAATCAGCATCTGGCGTGGACGCACACGGTCGATTCGTCGAAACACTTCACCTTGTATCGTCTGCAACTCGATCCAAAGGATTCCACACGCTATATGCTCGATGGCCAATCCTTGCCGCTGAACAAGCAGACCGTGACCGTGCAGGTCAAACAGGCCGACGGCCAGGTGGTGCCGGTTTCGCGTGATGTCTACAGCTCGCAGTTTGGCCCGATCGTGCAGTGGCCGGGCAAGCTCGACTGGGACAATCAGTTCGCCTACAGCCTGCGCGATGCCAATATCGACAATGATCGCGTGCTGAACCAGTGGTACGCGATGAATCAGGCGTCCACGCTTCAGGAACTGCAGAATTCGGTACACAAGATTCAGGGCATTCCGTGGGTCAACACCCTGGCCGTGGATGACAAAGGCCAGACGCTGTACATGAACCTGTCGGTGGTGCCGAACGTCAACGCCGAGAAACTGGCCAAGTGCAGTGATCCGCGTATCGGCACGCAGATGATCGTGCTGGATGGCTCCAACAGCGCGTGCGCATGGGACATTGATCCGCAAGCGGCGCAGCAGGGTATTTATGCTTCCAGCCAATTGCCGCAACTGCTGCGCAAGGACTTCGTTCAGCACTCCAACGACTCGGCGTGGCTGGCCAACCCGGCGCAACCGCTGACCGGTTTCTCGCCGCTGATCAGTCAGGATAGCCAACCATTGGGCTTGCGCTCCCGGTTTGCTCTGGATCGCTTAAGCACGCTGAGTAAAAAAGGCCCGCTGGCGGTGAAGGATCTGCAGCAGATGGTGATGGACGATCAGGTGTACCTGGCGACTCAGGTGGTGCCGGATCTGTTGAAGTTCTGTGCTTCTGACCTCGGTGTCGATGCGCCAGCGCTGAAGCCGGTTTGCACCAGCCTTAAAGCTTGGGATGGCCGTGCCAATCTTGATTCGGGTATGGGCCTGATGCATTTCCACAACATCATGCAGGCCTTGCAGGCTTCGCCGGATGTCTGGCGTGTCGCGTTCGATCCCAAAGATGCGCAACACACGCCGCGCGGTCTGGCGGTCGAGCAGCCAACCGTGGCCAAGGCACTGCGTGAGGCCATGTTGGCATCGGTCGAGTCGAGCACAAAAATGGGCCTCAAGCCGCAGACCCGCTGGGGGGATATCCAGGTTGTCAGCAGCGGCGGGCAACAGACGCCAATTCACGGTGGGCCGGGCACGTTGGGCATCTACAACGCTATCCAGAGTGTGCCGCGTGAAGACGGCAAACTCGAAGTGGTCAGCGGCACCAGCTACCTGCAAGTCGTGACCTTCGACGAAAAGGGCCCGCACGCCAAGGGGCTGCTGGCGTTCTCGCTGTCGAGCGATCCGGCGTCGAAGTATTCGCGGGATCAGACCGAGGCGTTCTCGAAGAAACAGTGGAGTGTCCTGCCGTTCACCGAACAGCAGATTCAGGCTGACCCGCAGTATCAGGTGCAGACTGTGCGCCAGACACTGGACAAAGTGGGGAAGGTCGCCACTCAGTAAACCCGAGCGTCAATTACGTTGAGCCAGAGGGCCGCATCCTGCAAGGGGTGCGGCCTTCAGCTTTTTGGCGGTTGTTGCGGTATCGAGTTGATCACCGGGTTACCTTCCTTGTTACGGGTCAGGTAGACCGGCAGCACTTTGGGCAGGCTGTTGGCGAGATTGTTCAGCTCTTTGATGTTGTAGATGCCACCCACGCGAATCGTACCGGTGCTGTTATCCGCCAGCTCCAATGGATTGCTCAGATAACGGTTGATCAGAGGCAGTGCTTCGCTCAGTGCCAGGTTATCAAGTACCAATTTGCCGTTGCGCCAGGCCAGCGAGGTATCACCAGGGTAGGTCTGGCTGATCTGGGGCATGTAATCGCCCTGTTTGTAGCGCGCCTGCATTGACGGGCCGAGGCGCAAACCATCGCCTGGCAACGAGCGATTGCTGGCGACCAGCACCGAACCTTCGATCAGGTTCACACGCACTTGGTCCTGATACATCCAGACATTGAAACGCGTCCCGGTGACGCGAATCCTGCCTTCGCCTGCGCGGACGACAAACGGGTGGGCCATGTCGTGGCTGACCGTAAAGAACGCTTCACCTTTTTTCAGGGTGACGCGGCGTTCGTCCTTGTAATTGCTGAAGGTCAGATCAGTGTTCAGGTTCAGTTCGAGTTGGCTACCGTCACTCAGCGTGACCTGGCGGACAGTATCGGTAGCGGCGAAATGCTGATAGCTGTTGGGCAGCCAGCCCAGATTCCAGCCGGTGTACGCCGCCAGCGGCAGGGCGAGCGCACAGACGCCGGCCGCTACAGCGAGTTGACGCCACGAGCGCGAAGCCTGACGGGCTGGCATAACCGGAATGGATTCAGGGCGCGGCAAATGTTCGGCCACCTCCCAGATTTCCAGCATGGCCTCGTACTCGAATGCATGCAGGGGATGAGCGTCGTGCCATTGCTTGAATGCACGACGTTCGGCGTCCGTGCAGTCATCGGCGTGCACCCGCATGCACCAATGCGCGGCGGCATCGGTGATCGCATCGTATTCGGCTTCCGAGAGAGTGTCTTGGGTCATTGACTCGTCCTGATTTCGCCCATTCTAACCTTGTCGGGAAGTGACCGAGAACAACCGTCATGGCATTTACCCATCAAAGTGGAACTTATTTTTCCCTCAGGCACCCAAAAAGCAGGACGACCAAGACCACTATCCACAAATGGAGAAAACAAATGATCAAGAAGACATTCGCAGCGTTGATTGCCACGGCCGGTTTGCTCAGTGCTGGCGCAGCATTGGCCGATCGGCCGGGCGCTGGCTGGGTCACCATCGAAAAAGCCATTGAGATCGTCAAGACCAAGGCCGGTTACGTCGAGGTTTACGAGATCGAAGCCGACAACGACGGCTACTGGAAAGGTGAAGGACGCAAGGCGGACGGCGTGGTTTACGAGTTCCGCATCGACGGCGCATCGGGCAATATTTTGCGCGATCAGAAGGATTGATCACGCGGTAAATACTCAGTGTGTTCTTAAAAAATGCGCCGGCCTTAGACCGGCGCATTTTTTTGTCCAGGTGGTCACGGTGACGCTTGCACTGAATCCGCCTGGCTTGAAGTCGGCGCCGGCAACGGTATCGGCGCCGTTGGCGGATCCAGTTGTCTGCCCATTTCGCTGATGAGTAAGGCGATCGAGTCAGCGTTGGCCATCACCACTTCGATGCGTGCTTCATCAGCGAGCGGATTGCGAAAGGCTTTACGTGCCTCTGCAAGGTTTCTGGTTTTGGTCAGACTGAGGACTTTTTTGTAGACATCGGCCTGCTCCGGCAACTGATCCAGATCTACCCACAGCCCTTGCTCATTCCTGTTCGCGAATAACTGTTCGGGCGCAGCGGAGCGTGACAAGGATTTACGATAACGTTCCAGACCCGTTTTGAGCTGTTGCCCGTCCGCGGTGGTGGTATCGATAAGGTCGGGGTATGGACTCATCGCCTCTACGGAGACGAAATCTTCGCTATCGTTGATCAGGTGCGACAGTTCGTGCAGCAGCGTGATCGCGCGAGCATGGGAATCAACATTGAACCTGGGCGGCAAGAAAGCGGTGTAGACATCCAGTTTCGGATTGAAAAAATGCTCGGTGAAGTGCACGACTTTTCGCCGGTCTTCCTTGAAGACAAAGGCAACCGTGTCATCGTCGTAGCGCGCATTGAGGCCAGCGAAAAAACGCTCTGTGTAAAGCAAGTCATCCTTTGGGTCCGTCAGTTCGCGGCAAATCGGCAGGATCACCTTCTCGATTTTCTTCAGCAGCATCGGCGTGACCTGTCGCACGTCGAAAAAATCTTTGAGGACCGTTTCCACACGAGTGCCCCCGAGGTTGTCGCGATGTTCGACGAAGTTATACAGGCAATACAACGCGTAGTTTCTTGCCCGGGTAACCGCTTGCTGAATCACGAAGGCTCTGGCGGGATATCTGCGGTTGATCTCTGCCATCCCTCGCGCCTGGATCAGCATCAGAATTGAACAGTGCTGCTCCACTCTGGTTTGCAGAGCCAGGGGCCTCCTCGATCGACAGCGATGCACGGCCTGACTGGCGTGGGCAAGCACCAGTCGTGAGTTTTTCTGCTCAAGCGCCGGCCCACGGCCCCCGTCTTTTTTGCGCAAGTACCAGGCTTTTTCGGCCTGGATCACCGGATAAACCTTGCCGGCAATCGTTGCATATTTGTGCGTGCTGGATGAATCCCCGTAAACCAGCTTATTGCTATCAAGTGTGAGGCTGTCGAGTGCGGTGGTCGTTTCATAAGACTGCAAGTTCGCGCGGGAGGTGGTAATCGGTGGGACTTTTGACCAGCGAGCGGCGGTTTTTTCCGTGGTGTTCGCGCCGGTTTCGGCAACATTTGATCCAGTGGCCTGCGCCCCGGAGGCAAATTCGGCCGTTTGCGTCTCTGCCTCTGTTTCCCAGGACAGCCGACCCAGACTAAACAGAGATAACGCCCCGGCGATAAAGCCTTTCAGAGCGTTGGCCCAATGATGATCCTGAAGGTTTTCGGCGGACTCCTTGAAGTCGTTGTAGCTTTTCCAGAGAAAAAACAACGAGGCGATTTTCCCCGACAAGAGATGGGGAACCAGGCGCACACCGTGACTGAACAGGGACTTCGCGGTTTCCCAATCGGCTTGTGCGTTGATCTGCGGCTGGCACGCGAGCAGTTGCGCTAGAAGGCTGATCGTGTCCTTGTGCAAATGCTCCAGCAGATTGCCGGTGATGGGCATGCTGTGAAGTTTGATTTCACTGGTCTTGCCAATCGTCGTGTTCAGCAGATCCTTGAAGACGGCTTGTTGCCCGGAAGGCAGGCGCCGGATGACCAGGTCCTGAAAATGCCCCGGTGTATTCAAGGCCTCGATCAATTGCGCCTCGTCCTCGAATTCACGAAATACGAACCGCGAGTAAGGTGCGTAGAGCACGCGTGGCCCTGTATGTCCCGCCCCGGGGCCAATGACATAAAGTCCGAGGGCGTCGACGAAATCGCTACCGGTGGTCTTGATCAATGACAGCGGGCAAGCACTGGCGTGAGCGCCCTCTACGGTGGCGCGCGCTACGCCGTCGGGCATGTCCAGAACCTGGCAAACGTAGTCGAAACCGCTTTGCGACAACTGTTGTTGCAACTTCAAGGCGTGCGCGTGCTGCATCAACTGCCACGGCAACTGACGGATGAAACGTGCTTTGCTGGTGCGTGCCGGCTCAGTGTCGGATGAGAGCGCCTCGGTGACTTTCCGGGTGTAGGCGGTGGTGATGTCGAGGGATTGCAGCAGTTGCTGAACCGCAGACTGATCGAGCGTTGCTGGCAAAGCGCTGGCGATGGTCGAGGCGACCTTGAACCCGGTGTCCTGCACGATGTTGTAGTGATGCAAGGCAAAATCGAGCAGGTTGCAGGGCGGGCCTGCCAGCGTGAGATTCGGGGTGATCTGGATCTGCTTTGGTTTGAGATCAGTGCCAGGGAATCGGGCGTCGAGCAGTGTTTTCAGCGTCTGCTCCACATGGCTGGCTAAAGCGGGGACGTCGTGGAGAAAATCCTTGCCATCGATAACGCTGCGCCGCACTTCATCCAGCAGTGCCAGTTGTGTGCGTTGTTCTGTGACCGGCGCTATGCGTAACCAGTCAGGGAAGTCCTGCTGGCGGACGAAAGCCCGGGCCAGGTCGATGGCCCGGCGCAAGTTGGTATCGATGGAGGTGTTTGTTATTTGAGTAAGGAAACTGGCGAGTACGTCCTTGTCCGTGATGCAAACGCGTAATGCCTCACAATGGGCCAGGAAGTGTTCAATGGCCGATTGCATGCGATCGTTCAACACGTTGCCTTCAATCAACTGGAACGGGTCCAGTGTGTATTGTTGATCCAGCTGATAGTGCGCCGTTGGCAGATTTTCCAGCAGTGTCTGAGACTGGTTGTTGTTGTCCAGGCGCTGTTGCAGTTGCTTCTGCGCGATGGCGATGTCGTTGAACGATTCCAGACCCATGGCCGGCGTCCACAGGATCGCACGCCCGGAATGCTCGACGTCCATGCCTCCGCGCTCGGTCAACAGTACGCAATGCGCAAGCGACAGTGCATCGGCTTTGCCTGCGCAGGTAACGCTGAGCGACCAGGCATCCGGCCGGAAGCCATTGAGTGACTGACGATCCCTGCGTGTGGCGTATTTTGCATCGAACACGGCATCGATAATCTTTCGCTCGGCCGTCTGCCAGGAACCGCTGAGGTTCCTTATGTGTGCCTCAGCGCGCACGCCATCCTCAAAGGCCTGTGCCAGTTTCCATCGAATACCTTCGAGAAACACGCGTTGTTCGGCGTTGCTCGTGGTCGGCTGATCCTTGAAGTGACTGCCGAGATTCTCCTCGGCGCGTTCAAGCTTTATCGCCAGTTGCCTGGCCTTGTCGGTCTGCACCCGTGACGAGAGCGGCGCACTTGAAAACAACGGTCGGGTACTCCAGCGCTCGTTGACGTCGAGCTTGAGCAGACGTTCATGAATCATCGAACGGATATCCAGCGCTTTGTCGAAAAGCGCATGGATGTCGGTTGTGCGTTCACTCTGGCGGAAGAGCTGCAAGACGAATTCAATGTTTTGCCGTTGTTTGGTGAGGATCGCTTCAAACAGCGTGCTGATGATGTCGCCGCCGATGTTTTCCCCGGATACTTGCGCGTGGGCAAATCCGAGATAGCGATTGCGCTCCTCCAGGTTCATCAGTCCGTACAGCTCGTCTTCATGGCCGGCGGCATTGAGTTTGGCGGTCAGCGTCTGTTTGAGATCGGCGTAGTTGGTGAGGACTTGCAAGCCTTGGGTAGGGGTGTAGAGATAAGCCTTGTCATGGTTGATCATCAGCGACCCGGCCAGTTCGATGTAGGCGGTGTCCTCGCGCAAACACACGGTTTCGAAGTTGGGCCGCCGGGACGCCACATTCGGTTCGCGGATCACGCTGTGCAAGGCGTCGAATTCAGTGGCAGACAGGATTTCCGCTTCGCGCTTGAGCATCAGATCTGCACGCATTTGATCCTTTAACGCCTGGCTGAAGTATGTGCGCCTGGGCGAGCCCTCGAATGCCGCGGCATTCCAGTAGGCCTCTAGCTGTCGAAACAGCAGCATGGTCAGTCGTCCCGATGCGGACTTGATCGCATCGCCCCAGGCGGTCTGGTCAGCCGCCTGGCTTGCGCGGGCCGAGTGGGAGAATTCCGCTGTCTGGCCGCGCGGCCAGCCCTGACGGCGAAAGTGCAGCAGCAGCGCTTCACTCAATGACAGCGAACTGACCCATTGCCTCATCTCCGCGGACATCGGGGCGCTGTCGAGGTAAAAACCGACGCGGGTGCGCGACTGCGGTAAATCGCCAAAATGCGGTTCGAGCAGTTCGCCGAGAATGTTCTCCAGCAAAGTGGCGAGCGACGGCAGACGTTTCAGCTCATCCAGCACATCGCGGGCGCAGGTGTCCTGAGACTGGCTGATCGCCGCTTTTTGATCGTCAAACACATCACCTTCGATGGTTTCGCGGGTGAGGGTGATGCCGCGTTTCTCTACCAGTTCCTTGCGCAGCAAGACACTGAGAAAGGCCAACAGATCATCGGTTTCTTCAGCGTTATCGAGGCGTGTTTGCAGCGCGTCCATCAGCGTCTGGTAATCGCTGTATTTTTTCAGACCGTCGTAAGGTGTGTACAAAAACACGCCATGGTCATCCGGCCCAGTGCCGAGAATAAAACTGCCGGGCAGGGGGATGGCGAGTTGCTTGTCGGCGTTTAGCAGAATGCGTTCGGCGAGCATGGGCGGGGTTTGTTCGCTGCGCAGGGCGTGGGTCGCCAGTTGCACATGTGCGAGCCAGCTGAAATCTTTGCTGTTGAGGCCGTGGGTCCGACCCAGGCTGGCATGCCGGCCCGGGGATTTGAGTATCTCGGGGAATAGCAGGAGGCTGGACATCATTGGAACTCTGAACGGGGCGCCGTGGGCGGGGAGTTCAAGAGTAGGTACGCAGGTCGCTGTGCAGGCGGTACATAGTTACCGCACACGTCGAGTTGAAATGTGCCATGAGCCAACGCCCGTCATCGCCAATCCAAGGGTTGACAGCCGACAGCTGTGGCATGGTTAATCGGCGGGCAAGTCGTCCGTACGCTGTTGTTCCCTCCAATAATCATTCTGGAGCTTCAGATGTCTGCGCCACACGATCATGTGTCCTCTGCTGTCTCGTCCTCGTTGTCTCTTGAAGCGCTGACGCAACTGCTTGAAACGATTTTTCTGCGCCACGGCACCTCCGCCGAAGTCGCCCGAGTGCTGGCCGCCAACTGCGCCGGCGCCGAGCGCGATGGTGCCCACAGCCATGGCGTGTTCCGCATGCCCGGGTATGTCTCGACCCTGAACAGCGGCTGGGTCAACGGCCAGGCGGTGCCGCAAGTCGAAGATGTCGCTTCCGGTTTTGTGCGTGTCGATGCTGGCAACGGTTTCGCCCAACCGGCACTGGCCGCCGCCCGGTCGTTGCTGGTGGAGAAGGCGCGTAGTGCCGGGATTGCCGTGTTGGCGATTCGCAACTCGCATCATTTCGCCGCGTTGTGGCCGGACGTCGAGCCATTTGCCGACGAAGGGCTGGTGGCGCTGAGCGTGGTCAACAGCATGACCTGCGTGGTGCCGCACGGCGCCGACCGGCCGCTGTTCGGCACCAATCCGATTGCGTTCGCCGCGCCACGGGCCGGCGCCGCGCCGATTGTCTTCGACCTGGCCACCAGCGCAATCGCCCATGGCGACGTGCAGATCGCTGCGCGCAAAGGCGAGCGGTTGCCCGCCGGAATGGGCGTGGACAGCCTCGGTCAGCCGACTCAGGATCCCAAGGCGATTCTCGAGGGCGGGGCGTTGCTGCCGTTTGGTGGGCATAAAGGTTCGGCGCTGTCGATGATGGTTGAGCTGCTGGCGGCCGCATTAACGGGAGGGAATTTTTCTTTCGAGTTCGATTGGGCCAATCATCCCGGGGCGAAGACGCCGTGGACCGGGCAATTGTTGATCGTCATCGACCCGAGCAAAGCCGCCGGGCAGAGTTTTGCCGAGCGCAGTGGTGAGCTGGTGCGGCAGATGCACAGTGTCGGCCTCAAGCGGTTGCCGGGCGATCGCAGGCATTGGCAGCGCAGCAAGTCGCTGGCTGAGGGCATCGTGCTGGATGCACAGACGCTGGCGCAGTTGCGTGAACTGGCGGGGGCGTGATCAAAGATCAAAAGCCCCTCACCCTAGCCCTCTCCCCGAGGGAGAGGGGACTGACCGCGGTGAATGGGGGATGTGCGCCGACGTGAAAGATCGAGTTGAGCTCAGGTTCTGAAAGCCCGGAACTGGTTCAAAGCCGGCAAAAATACGCAGGCATAAAAAAGGCGAACCCAGCGGGTTCGCCTTTTTTGTGTGCCTGACTCAGCGACGGCCGAGCAGCAAGCCAACCACCAGACCGAAACCGGCGGAGATCGCCACGGTCTGCCACGGATGACCGCCAATATAGCTCTCGGTGGCATCGACCGCCGGTTTGGTGCGATCACGTACGCTCGACACCGAATCCAGCGCCTGTTGCAGTTTCAGGGCGATTTGTCCGCGCAGCGTTTCCGCTTCCTCGCCGACCAGTGAGGCGCTGCTCTTGAGCAGTTTGTCGGACTCTTGGATCAGAGCCTGAAGTTCGCTGAAGGCCTGATCCTTAATTTGATCTTCGGCGGCTTGCACGGCGGATTTGCGGGCCATTGGGTGACTCCTTGCAGTTGAATGGACAGTGATCAATGGAGTGTGGCGCTTGCTGAAAAGTTGCACTGAATTTAGGTCAGAAATAAAAACCTGCGCGGGAGATTTCCGTCGAGCGTGTAAGATGTCGCCATTTTACGCAGCAGGATAATTCCCCATGAGTTTCAATCTGGCCGACAAGTCACTCGCAGAGCGCGCTGCGCTGGAAGACGAGAAATCCCGTCTGTTCGAACTCTGGCAGAACAATCTGGGCAAAGCCAAAGGCGAAGCCGCGCGTTTGTTCGGCGAGCGTGGCAAGCGCAAAGGCAAATGGGCCGAGTGGGTCCGCGCGGAACTGGACGGCATGTCGCCACCAGAATTCGCCAACATGGTGCGCAGTGAAGTCAATCGCCTGATGGCCGCGAACAAGTAACGCTTCAGGTGAACGTCGCGGCAATCGCTTCGCGGACTTTGACCACCACCGGATCGATCTGCGTGCTGGTACGCCAGCCCAGTTCGATCGGATAACGCGGCAGCTTCAGCGGGCAGGGCAGCAGCGCCAAGCCGCTGAGCTCAGCAATACTTTCGGCGGCATGCGTCGGAATTGTCGCCACCGCCCGACTGCCCTTAAGCAAATACGGCAGCGCGGCGAAATGCGTGGTCGACGCGCAGACCCGTCGAGTCAGGCCCAGCGTCGCCAAGCCCTCATCGGTGATCCCGATAAAGCCGCCGGACGACACCAGGATGTGCTCGCGGTCGACAAACTCCTCAAGATCGATCTGCTGCTGACCGGGCGCAAGGCTCGCCGGATCGACCAGACATGCATAACCGCCTTCGCCCAACACCTGACGGCTGAGCAAGCGCTCGGCAAAGCCTCCGGCCGTAATCGCCAGATCGATGCTGCGCTCCATCAGCGCGCGGGCGACGATCTGGCTATGAGTCTGACGAAAGATCAGGCGCAACTTCGGAGCGCTGCGGGCAATTTCCTCGATCAGGCGGCGACCGTAGGCAATTTCGAAATCATCCGACAGTCCTACGGTGACCGAGCGGCCATCGTACTGGTTGGCCGCCGGGTCGACCATCGCCAGGCTTTGCCGGCACTTGTTCAGCGCTTCGCTGACCACCGGTTTCAATTGATTGGCTTTGAGCGTTGGTGCCAGGCCGCGCCCGGTACGCACGAACAATTGATCGCCGTAGACCTCGCGCAAGCGGCGCAGCGCCGCACTGACCGCCGATTGTGTCACCCCCAGTCGCAATGCCGCGCGGCTGGCACTGGACTCTTCATGCAGGGCTTCCAAGACTTTCAGCAGGTTGAGGTCGACCGTGGCGATATTCATTTGGCTCATATCATTCAGCAGTGAATGGGGCTTTATTCATGATCGCGTGGCGCCGCAGAATCGGCAACCACTGAACCTCATGGAGTTATCGCGATGGCCAAATCAATTGTTGCTGCGCTGCAAATCGGCGCTTTGCCCGAAGGCAAAAGCGCGACCCTGGAGCAGATTCTGAGTTGGGAGGGCGCGATCATCGAGGCTGGCGCGGCATTGGTGGTGATGCCGGAAGCGCTGTTGGGTGGTTATCCGAAAGGCGAGGGCTTCGGCACGCAATTGGGTTATCGCCTGCCCGAGGGGCGCGAAGCCTATGCCCGATATTTTGCCAATGCGATCGATGTGCCGGGTGCCGAAACGCAAGCGCTCGCCGGTCTGTCGGCGCGCACCGGGGCCAATCTGGTGATCGGCGTGATTGAACGGGCTGGCAGCACGTTGTATTGCACGGCGCTGTATTTCGACCCGCAGGCTGGTCTCGTCGGCAAACATCGCAAACTGATGCCCACCGGCACCGAACGGTTGATCTGGGGCAAGGGCGACGGCTCGACCTTGCCGGTGTTCGACAGTCAGGTTGGCAAGCTCGGCGCGGTGGTGTGCTGGGAAAACATGATGCCTCTGCTGCGCACGGCGATGTACGCCAAAGGCATCGAAGTCTGGTGCGCACCGACCGTCGACGAGCGCGAGATGTGGCAGGTCAGCATGCGCCACATCGCTCATGAAGGCCGTTGCTTTGTGGTCAGCGCCTGTCAGGTGCAAGCGTCACCGAATGAACTGGGCGTGGAGATTGCCAACTGGCCGGCGGATCGCCCGTTGATTGCCGGGGGGAGCGTGATTGTCGGGCCGATGGGCGATGTGCTGGCAGGGCCGTTGCGCAGCGAGGCGGGGTTGCTCACGGCGCAAATTGACACCGATGAACTGGTGCGTGCGCGCTATGACTACGATGTGGTCGGGCACTACGCGCGGCCGGATGTGTTTGAGCTGTCAGTGGATGAACGGGCCAAACCTGGGGTGCGTTTCAACACATAACCCACTGGCTGACACAAAAACTGTAGGAGTGAGCCTGCTCGCGATAGCAATCTGTCAGTCAACGATTATGGTGTCTGGCAGACCGCCATCGCGAGCAGGCTCACTCCTACAATGGATTTTTTTGTCTGCAGGGTCAGTGGCGCTCCAGCCATTCTTTCCGGGTGATTTCCCAGATTTCCCGTGGAAAACGCCCACCGACGAAATCATCTTCATCGGTCCAGATCAAGCGCATCCCGGCGCGCTCCGAGAGTCTGCGCGAGCCGGTATTCGGCGCCGCTTTCGGCACACGCATCAGCGGGCGTTGAAGTACGTTGAACCAGTAATCGGTCACCGCTGCGCTCGCTTCGGTCATAAAGCCCTGACCTTGCCACGCCGGTGTCAGCCAGAATCCACGGTGGTTGTCAGTTTGATCCATCAGGCTGATGTTGCCGATCAACTGTTCGGGCGCGGACTTGCGGCGAATCGACCAGTGCCATTCCTTGCCCGCCGCCACGGCCGGCAAGGCAACATCGCGCAAATAGGTGAGGGCGCCGTCCTCGGGATACGGCCATGGCACCGCCGCGTTCAGATAACGCACCACATCCCAGTGGGGAAACAGTTGCTGCACGGCGTCGGCATCGGCCAGTTGCAACGGGCGCAGGATCAGTCGTTCGGTGTACAGCGTCGGTGTGTCTTCCATAAACCTGCAGCCTCCCTGAATGCCTTTAATGAACGGAGCAGGCTAACGCATTTTTACCAGGTCGCGGCAGTGGCCTTGGGCAGGCTGAGCTTGCCGCTGTCGACAAAGCGCATGGTGCCAAACAGACCGCCGGCAAGCTTGCCGCGCAGCACATAGGGCAGATTATCGAGGGTTTGTGTCTGGCTCAGGCCCAAGGTCTGGCGCAGTACCGAGAACGCCGAGATGCTGACCGGCACGCTGACAATGGTTTCGGAGAAGCGTGGGATCGAACCGCTCTGATCGCTGACACCCGAGGCCAGTGAATGACCGTTGACCTCCAGATCCAGCGCGATGCCGTTGTAGTCGATGGCCGTCTCATTGGGGTTCTGTACGCGAATCTTGATGGCGAAGCGCACTTCCAGATCCTGGCTTGGCAACGGTTCGAGGCCGACTACGTTGATGTTCACCGGATCACGGTTGGGGAATAGCGCACAGGCACTGAGGGACAGCAGGAGCAGTGACAGAATGACGGCTTGAAAACGGCGCATAAACGGTCTCTCAACAAAAAAGGGCTGAACCGTCGCCGGCTCAGCCCTTTCTATTGAAGGCCAGACGTTAGCGGTTCAACTGTGCGACAGCCGCCGCTGGGGCAGGTTCACCTTTGGCCGGCATGTCCGGGTTTTCCATGACCTGAAGAATAGAAGCTTCCGGGTCGAAATCGTCTTCTTCCAGCTCAATGAATTCTTCCGGCAGGAAGATGTTCAGCACGATAGCGCACAACGCGCCGACGGTGATCGGCGATTCGAAGATGTTGCGCAGCGCTTGCGGCAGTTCGCGCAACACTTCCGGCACCGCCGCGATACCCAGGCCCATGCCCAGCGAAATCGCCACGATTAGCATGTTGCGCCGATGCAGACCGGCTTCGGCGAGGATCTTGATCCCGGCCACCGCCACAGTGCCGAACATCACCAGTTCGGCGCCGCCGAGTACCGGTTTCGGCATCAGTTGCAACACCGCGCCGATCATCGGGAACAGCCCCAGCAGCACCAGCAGACCGGCAATGAAGAAGGCCACGTAACGGCTGGCCACGCCGGTGAGCTGAATCACGCCGTTGTTCTGCGCGAAGGTCACCATTGGCATGCTGTTGAACACGGCGGCCATGGCCGAGTTGAGGCCGTCGGCGAGCAGGCCGGACTTGATCCGCCGGATGTAGAGCGGGCCTTTGACCGGTTGCCGGGAAATCATCGAGTTGGCGGTCAGGTCACCCGCGGCCTCCAGCGGCGACACGAGGAAAATCACCGCCACTGGCACGAACGCCACCCAGTCGAAGTTGAAACCGTACTTGAACGGCACTGGCACGCTGACCAGCGGCACCTCTGGCATCGAGGCGAAATCCACGGTGCCCATCAGCCATGCGACTACGTAGCCAAGGGTCAGGCCGATAACGATCGCGCCCAAGCGCAGAAACGGCACGTCGACGCGGTTCAACACGACGATGGTGCCGATCACCAGCGCCGCCAGAAACACATGGCTGGCTGCGCCCAAGTCAGGCGCGCCGAAACCGCCGGCGATGTCGGTCATCGCCACTTTGATCAGCGACAGCCCCATCAGCGTGATGATGGTGCCGGTGACCACCGGGGTGATCAACATGCGCAGTTTGCCGATGAACTGGCTCAGCACCACCTCGATGAACGCGGCAAAAAAGCACACACCGAAGATCGTCGAGAGGATTTCATCGGTGCCGCCACCGCGCGCCTTGACCATGAACCCGGCGCTGAGAATCACGCTGATAAAGGAAAAACTGGTGCCTTGCAGACACAACAACCCCGAACCGACCGGGCCGAAACGCTTGGCTTGCACAAAGGTGCCAAGCCCGGAAACGAACAGCGCCATGCTGATCAGGTAGGGAATTTCACTTTGCAGACCGAGGGCGCCGCCCATGATCAGGGTCGGGGTGATGATGCCGACGAAGCTAGCCAGCACGTGTTGCAGTGCGGCAAACACTGTGGCGGTCAGGTGCGGACGATCGTTGAGGCCGTAAATCAGGTCGTTGTTGCGCGGGGCTTTTTCAGAGGCGGTCATGGTGTTTTGCGCGCCGCGAGGCGGGGCCGGGTCAGAAAATGGAGGCGCAGAATGCCGGAAGAGGGCGGTAAGGGCAACGAGCAATAACTGCCTGAAAGGTCAGGTTTTATGGGTCGCTATCAGCAAACTCCCCTGTAGGAGCTGTCGAGTGAAACGAGGCTGCGATCTTTTAAGATCAAATGATCGTCCGATCGCGGCCCGAGCCTGCGGCAGCTCCTACACGAGATTGAATGCGCTCAGTAAATCCTCTTCAAAAGCTTTTTGCGCATCCCCCGGCACCTGCGCCCGATGCCGGGCCAGATGAAAGTCGACTTCGAAACTCAACTCGCCCTCACGGATCGGCTTCAGTAGGCCCTTCGCTTGCCAGCTCCGCGCATAGTGATCCGGCAGATACCCCACGTGTTTACCCGACAAAATGAAGGTCAGCGTGCCTTCCACCTGTTCCGAGCGCGCCGAGCAGACCTTGCCCTGAAACGGCTCGTCACTGCGAAAAAATCGATAGGGGTGATCGACTCGGTCGCAGGCCTGCAACGCGGCATCGCTGGGTGCGTAATCAGTGAACAATGGATGGCCAGCAGCGCAGTACAAATGCTGGGTTTCGCTGAACAACTGGCGATAGTCGAAGGCACTTTGCACCTGCGAAAAATAGCCGATCGCCAAGTCCAGCCGCTGTTGCAACAGCAGCCGTTCCATTTCGCCGGGCATGGCGCTGATCAGTTCGATGCGCACCGACTCATCACGCTCGCGAAAACGCCGGATCGCCGCCGCCACCCGTTGCAGCACCGACTGATCGACCGACTCGGAAATCCCCAGGCGCACTTCACCGATCAAGCGCCCGGCGACGCCGTTGGATTGATGGCGGAACGTTTCAATCGATTCAAACAGCGTGCGCACCGCGATCAGCAACTGCTCGCCCTTGGGCGTGACACTGAAACCGCCCTTGCCACGGCTGCACAGACGATAGCCGAGGCGAGTTTCGAGTTTAGCCATTTGCTGGCTGATGCTCGACTGGCTCAGGCCCAGATCACCCTGGGCTGCACTGAAACCACCGCACTCGACCACCCGCACAAACAGGCGCAACAGCTGCAAATCCACGTCGTGGAGTTGACCCAACATCACATTACTCCGGGGTAAAGTCAGGATAATTATTCGACTATTTTTCTAATGTATCCGACGGCGCATCCTGCAACCACTTCCTCCGGTCAGGTGTTCGTCATGGCTCCCGTGTTCAAGCTGTGTTTCCCCGCGCTTTTGTTGTCGGTGGCTGTTCAGGCTCAGGCCGAGGACAAGACACTCAATCTCTACAGCTGGGCCGATTACGTGCCGCCGCCAACCCTGCAACGGTTTGAGCAGGAAACCGGTATTCATGTGCGTTACGACACCTTTGATACTTCCGAGGTGCTGGAGACCAAGTTGCTCACCGGCGGCAGTGGTTATGACGTGGTGGTGCCGTCGTCCAGCGTTCTGGCCCGTGGACTTGCGGCGGGTGCCTTGAAAGAAATTCCTCATGAGGGCCTCAAGGGCTACGCCAATCTTGATCCGGATTTGCTGGAGAAAATCGCCGCTGTCGACCCCGGCAATCGCTATGGTGTGCCGTACACCTGGGGCACGCTGGGTCTGGGCATGAACGTCGAGGCCGTGAAGCAGCGTCTGCCTGACGTACCGCTGAACAGCCTCGACCTGCTGTTCAAACCGGAGAACGCCAGCAAGCTCAAGGACTGCGGCATCGCGATCCTCGATTCGCCGCAGGAGGTCATCGGTCTGGCCCTGCATTACCTGGGCAAGGATCCCTACAGCACCGACAAAAACGACTTGGCCGCCGCCGAGGCGTTGTTGCAGAAACTCCAGCCGTCGGTGCTCTATGTCGCCAGCGGCCGGCAGATCAATGACTTGGCCAGCGGCAACGTGTGCCTCGCGCTGACCTACAACGGCGACGCGAGCATGGCCGCTGATCAGGCACACAAGGCTAATAAACCGTACGAAGTGGCCTACCGCATTCCCAAGGAAGGCACGCTGGTGTGGCAGGACAATCTGGCCATTCCCAAAGACGCGCCGCACCCCGAAGCCGCACGGGCGTTCATCGAATTCATGCTGCGCCCCGATTCCGTGGCCGAACTGACCAACACACTGTTTTTTGCCACCGCCAACCAAGCCGCCACGCCGTTGGTGGATGAGGCCGTGCGTAACGATCCCGACATCTATCCGCCGAGCGAAGTGCGCGCGCGGCTGTATGCCGATCGCAGCATGAGCCTCAAAGACATGCGTCAGCGTACGCGTCTGTGGACCACTTTCCGTAGCCACCAATAACCACAGGAGCCCCACGATGGATGTGCCTATGCAAAACGATCAGGCCATGACCCGCGACAGCCTCTACGGCACCGCCGCCGAAAGTACTTACGCCGGCATTACCAGTTTCATGCGTCGGCGCTACAGCCGTGACTTGCGCGGCGTCGATGTCGCGGTCAGCGGCGTGCCGTTCGACACCGCCACCAGCAACCGTCCCGGCGCCCGCTTCGGACCACGCGGGATTCGCGCCGCTTCCACCGGGATTGCCTGGGAACGCCACTGGCCGTGGACGTTTGACCCGTTCGATCATCTGGCGGTCATCGATTATGGCGACTGCGATTTCGATTTCGGCGCGCCACACAGCATTCCGCAAAGCATCGAAGCTCACGCCGAGCACATTCTGACCGCTGGCAGCGCGATGCTGACGTTTGGCGGTGACCACTTCATCAGCTACCCGCTGCTCAAGGCCCACGCGCGCGAACATGGGACGTTGTCGCTGATTCACTTCGATGCGCACAGCGACACCTGGCCGGACGAAGAGGGCAAACGGGTCGATCATGGCACCATGTTCTGGCACGCCGCTCGGGAAGGGCTGGTGGATCCGGCAAGCTCGGTGCAGATCGGCTTGCGCACGACCAATGACGATCATATGGGGTTTCAGGTACTCGATGCCCGGCAGGTGCATCGGCGTGGTTGCGACGCCATTGTCGAAGCCATCCGCGCGCGGGTTGGCGATAACCCGGTGTACCTGACGTTCGATATTGATTGCCTCGATCCGGCGTTTGCACCGGGCACCGGCACGCCGGTGTGCGGCGGCTTGAGCACCGCGCAAGCGCTGGAGATTCTTGGCGGTTTACGCGGCATCAATCTGGTCGGGATGGACGTGGTGGAAGTCGCCCCGGCTTACGACCACGCCGACGTTACCTCACTGGCCGCTGCCACACTGGCGATGGAAATGCTCTGCCTCTACGCCGCCCGCCACAAGGTTGATATTTAACCCGCGCACCATAACCCCTGTGGGAGCGAGCCTGCTCGCGAAGGCGTCAGTTCAGCCAACATCTTTGTTGACTGACCCGCCGCTTTCGCGAGCAGGCTCGCTCCCACAATGGGATTTTATTCCCTTGATCTGGTCAAACGATACTGGACACGGTTATAGGGTTTAGGTCATTTCTCATGCTGCCAAGGCTTCCATTGCTACCGGAGTCCGATATCCGTTGTAACTGTGCAGCCTGATCCGATTGTAATAGTGGGTCAGGTAGCGCAACACATCGGTGCTGGCTTCGTCTTCGTTTCGGTAACCAGCCTTGGGTATCCATTCAGATTTCAAACTGCCAAAGAAACGTTCCATCGGAGCGTTATCCCAGCAGTTTCCCCGTCGACTCATGCTTTGTTTTATGCGCATGTCCGCCAGCGTTTCACGAAACACTTTACTGCTGTAATGACAGCCCTGATCCGAATGGAACATTAGGTTTTCAGGGCGTCCTCGCGACTCGAAAGCCA
>NZ_FYDH01000020.1:0-119359 GCF_900187475.1 Pseudomonas sp. Irchel s3h9
GGCATCCACGATGTCTACTGGAGTAGACATCGTATCGCCCGAATCGACTTGAACTTGCAGATCGTGACGGCAGGTAAGAAGATCTAAAACCGTCCACCATGTCTCCGAACATGTGTCCACCATGTCTCCGGTACATACACTCCCAGGGGGAGAGGGAGCTGACCGAAGTGTCTGGCGTTGTGCATCGACCTGAAAAAAACAGTCGATTATGGATTCAAAGCAGCACGTTCAAGTCGGCGTATTTCCTAAACATCCCCCATTCGGTCCCCTCTCCCTCTGGGAGAGGGTTAGGGTGAGGGGCTTTTCTGGCGGCCAAACAAAAACCCGCACAAGGCGGGTTTTGTTGATCGTTCCCACGCTCCGCGTGGGAATGCAGCCTGGGACGCTCCGCGTTCCTGATCTCAGTCAGCCAGACGCCAGGTAGTCCCACCCTTGCCGTCTTCCAGCACAACACCCATCGCCGTCAGCTGATCACGAATCCGATCCGACTCAGCCCAATCCTTCCCGGCCCGCGCCGCCAGACGCGCCGCAATCAGTGCATCAACCTCTGCCGCATCGACACGCCCTTCAGCGCCCGCCTGCAGGAAGTCATCCGCCTCCAACTGCAACACACCCAACACGCTCGCCAGCTCTTTCAGACGCGCCGCCAGACCTGCCGCTGCATCAAGATCGCTCTCACGCAGACGGTTGATCTCACGCACCATCTCAAACAGCACGGCGCAGGCTTCCGGCGTGCCGAAGTCGTCGTTCATCACCGTGGTGAAACGCTCGACGAAGGCTTCGCCGCCCGCCGGCGCCACAGTCGGCAGGCCTTTCAACGCGTGGTAGAAACGCTCGAGGGCGCCTTTGGCGTCCTTGAGGTTGTCTTCCGAATAGTTGATCGCGCTACGGTAGTGGCTCGACACCAGCAGGTAACGCACGACTTCCGGGTGATACTTTTCCAGCACGTCGCGAATGGTGAAGAAGTTGTTCAAGGACTTGGACATCTTCTCGCCATTGATGCGAATCATGCCGCAATGCATCCACGCGTTGGCGTAGGTCTTGCCGGTGGCCGCTTCGCTCTGGGCGATTTCGTTTTCGTGGTGCGGGAACTCGAGGTCGCTGCCGCCGCCATGAATGTCGAACGTCTCGCCGAGGCAGCAGGTGGACATCACCGAGCACTCGATGTGCCAGCCCGGACGCCCGGCGCCCCACGGCGATTCCCAGCTTGGCTCGCCCGGCTTGGCGGCTTTCCACAGCACGAAATCCAGCGGGTCCTGTTTCGACTCGTCGACTTCGATGCGCGCGCCGATGCGCAGGTCTTCGATTTTCTTGCGCGACAGCTTGCCGTAGCCCATGAACTTGGCGACGCGGTAGTACACGTCACCGTTGCCCGGGGCGTAGGCGTAACCCTTGTCGATCAAGGTCTGGATCATCGCGTGCATGCCCGGAATGTGATCCGTGGCGCGCGGTTCCATGTCCGGCTTCTTGATGTTCAGGCGCGCTTCGTCTTCGTGCATCGCCGCGATCATGCGCTCGGTCAACGCTTCGAACGATTCACCGTTCTCGTTGGCCCGGTTGATGATCTTGTCGTCGATGTCGGTGATGTTGCGCACGTAGGTCAGGTCGTAACCGCTGAACCGCAACCAGCGGGTCACCAGGTCGAACGCGACCATGCTGCGGCCGTGGCCAAGGTGGCAGTAGTCGTACACGGTCATCCCGCAGACGTACATGCGCACCTTGTTGCCATCCAGCGGCTTGAAGACTTCTTTGCTCTTGGTGAGCGTGTTGTAGATCGTTAGCACGTTATTTCCCTTGACGCTGAATCACTGGCCCCACGAATCACGCAGGGTCACGGTACGGTTGAATACCGGCTGACCTGGTTTCGAGTCCTTCAAATCCGCAACGAAGTAACCTTCGCGCTCGAACTGGAAACGGTCTTCCGGCTGTGCATTGCCAAGCGATGGCTCAGCACGACAACCGGTGAGTACCTGCAGCGAATCAGGGTTGATGTTGTCGAGGAAACTCGCGCTGTCTTCAGCCTTCTCAGGGTTGGCCGAACGGAACAGACGATCGTACAGACGCACTTCGCACTCGACGCTGGCCGCGGCCGGCACCCAGTGGATCACGCCTTTGACCTTGCGGCCTTCAGGGTTCTTGCCGAGGGTTTCCGGGTCGTACGAGCAACGCAGTTCGACGATGTTGCCATCGGCGTCCTTGATCGCTTCGTCGGCACGGATCACGTAGCTGCCGCGCAGACGCACTTCACCGGCCGGTTCCAGGCGCTTGTAGCCCTTCGGCGGCTCTTCCATGAAGTCGTCACGGTCGATGTAGATTTCCCGGGCGAATGGCAGCGCGCGTACGCCCATGTCTTCTTTCGGGTGGCGCGGCAGTTCGAGGTTCTCGACCTGGCCTTCCGGGTAATTGGTGATGACGACTTTCAGCGGACGCAGTACGCACATGGCGCGTGGCGCGGTCTGGTCGAGGTCGTCACGGATGCTGAATTCGAGCATGCCGAAGTCGACCACGCCGTCGGAACGGTTGGTGCCGATCATTTCGCAGAAGTTGCGGATCGATTTCGGCGTGTAGCCACGGCGGCGGAAGCCCGACAGCGTGGACATGCGCGGATCGTCCCAGCCATTGACGTGCTTTTCATCGACCAGTTGCTTGAGCTTGCGCTTGCTGGTGATGGTGTAGTTGAGGTTCAGACGGCTGAACTCGTACTGACGCGGGTGCGCCGGCACTGGCAGTGCGTCGAGGAACCACTCGTACAGCGGACGATGGCTTTCGAATTCCAGGGTGCAGATCGAGTGGGTGATGCCTTCGATGGCGTCCGACTGACCGTGGGTGAAGTCGTAGTTCGGGTAGATGCACCACTTGTCGCCAGTCTGGTGGTGATGCGCGTGACGGATGCGATACATGATCGGGTCGCGCAGGTTCATGTTCGGCGAGGCCATGTCGATCTTCGCGCGCAGCACGCGGGCGCCGTCCGGGAACTCACCGGCACGCATACGCGCAAACCAGTCGAGGTTCTCTTCTACCGAACGGTCGCGGAACGGGCTGTTCTTGCCCGGCTCGGTCAGGCTGCCACGGTATTCCTTGGCCTGCTCAGGGGTCAGGTCGTCGACGTAAGCCTTGCCGGCCTTGATCAGCTCGACGGCCCAATCGTGCAACTGGTCAAAATACTGCGAGGCGTAGCGCACTTCACCGGACCACTCGAAGCCCAGCCATTTGACGTCGCTTTCGATCGCGTCGATGTATTCCTGGTCTTCCTTGGCCGGGTTGGTGTCGTCGAAACGCAGGTGCGTGACGCCGCCGAACTCCTGGGCCAGGCCGAAGTTCACGCAGATCGACTTGGCGTGGCCGATGTGCAGGTAGCCGTTGGGCTCCGGCGGGAAACGGGTGACGATCTGGGTGTGCTTGCCCGAGTCCAGGTCTGCCTGGATGATCGGCCGCAGGAAATTGACCGGCACGGCAGGGCCGGACTTGGCATTCGAGGTAGGGTCGACAGTGGGCTTGCTCATAGGATCCTTGACTTACATGTGCGCGGCCGCAGAGGGGGCCAGACAAAACAAAGCCGCTATCATAGCCGATGCTGTCAAGGGGCTGACAGAGCACGGCCTATAAAGGAGCGCATTTAATCGCAGGGATTTGGAAAAACAGCCTCGAAATTCGCGCCTGTCACGCTAAACTGCGCACCTTGGCCCACGGGCTGAACCGGTAACGGGGCGAAATGTCCCATTACCCACGAATTCCTTATAAAACGCTTCATTGAAAAAGAGCACCGATCATGACTCAAGTCAAACTGACCACCAACTTCGGCGACATCGTCATCGAACTGGACGCGGAAAAAGCGCCAATCACCGTTGCCAACTTTCTCGAATATGTTAAAGCCGGTCACTACGAGAACGTGGTTTTCCACCGTGTGATCAAGGGTTTCATGATCCAGGGCGGTGGTTTCCAGCCTGGCATGCAGGAAAAGAAAGACAAGCGTCCAAGCATCCAGAACGAAGCCGACAACGGCCTGAAGAACGAGAAGTACACCCTGGCCATGGCTCGCACCATGGACCCGCATTCGGCATCGGCGCAATTCTTCATCAACGCCACCAACAACAGTTTCCTCAACCACACCGCCAAAACCGCTCAGGGCTGGGGTTATGCAGTGTTCGGTAAAGTCGTTGCAGGCACTGACGTTGTCGACAAGATCGAAGGCGTGGCGACTACCTCCAAGGCCGGCCATCAGGACGTACCAGCAGACGACGTGATCATCGAGAAAGCCGAGATCATCGAAGCGTGATATTGCTGATTTCAGACTTGCATCTGGAAGAGGAGCGCCCGGACATTACCCGGGCGTTTCTGGATTTACTCGCCGGACGCGCCCGCTCGGCGAGTGCGCTGTACATCCTCGGCGACTTCTTCGAGGCGTGGATTGGCGACGACGCCATGACGCCCTTCCAGCGTTCCATCTGCCAGGCCCTGCGCGAACTGAGCGACAGCGGCACGGCAATTTTTCTGATGCACGGCAATCGCGACTTCATGCTCGGCAAGGCCTTCTGCAAGCAGGCCGGCTGTACGTTGTTGAAGGACCCGAGTGTCGTGCAGTTTTACGGCGAGCCGGTGCTGTTGATGCACGGCGATAGCCTCTGCACCCGCGACGTCGGCTACATGAAGCTGCGGCGTTATCTGCGTAATCCGATCACGCTGTTCATCCTGCGTAACCTGCCCTTGAGCAGCCGCCATAAACTGGCGCGCAAGCTGCGCAGTGAAAGCCGTGCACAGACGCGGATGAAGGCCAATGACATTGTCGATGTCACGCCTGAAGAGATTCCGCGGATCATGCAGGCGTTTGGCGTGAAAACCTTGATTCATGGCCACACCCACCGCCCGGCGATTCACAAGTTGCAGCTTGGTGAACAAGCGGCGAAGCGGATTGTGTTGGGGGATTGGGATCGTCAGGGGTGGGCGTTGCAGGTGGATGAAAGCGGTTACGCCTTGGCGCCGTTCGACTTCGCCCCGCCGCTGGCTTTGCCGCACGGCTGAAGATCGCTTCCCCCTCACCCCAGCCCTCTCCCCCAGGGGGCGAGGGGGAAAGGGAGCCGACCGAGTGCAGCTCAAAACCCGCGCTCGACTCCCGATCTCAAATCACGCTTTCCCCAAACCGGAGTTCAAATCGGTGACTCAGGTCGGCGTACCTCGAAAGCACACCACGGTCAGTCCCCTCTCCCCCCGGGAGAGGGTTAGGGTGAGGGGCTTTTGACCTTAGTGCCCTGAAGCCGCAGGCCCCGCCTTCGCAGCAAACGGCGGCTTCGCCAGCCACACAATCAGAATCAACCCCATAAACCCCCAGCCCAGCAGCGTGAAGTAATCCACGGTGGAGAGCATGTACGCCTGGCTCGTCAAAATCTGATCCATCTGCGCATAAGCCGACTGGCTCGCCCCGCCCAAATGATTCAAGGTCTCGCGAGTCGCCGGTTCGAAAGTGCTGATGCTCTCACTCATATACGCATGATGCTGATCCGCGCGGCGAATCCAGATCCACGTGGTCAGCGACGCCGCAAAGCTACCGCCCAACGTCCGCAGAAAAGTCGCAAGACCAGCACCATCGGCAATCTGGCTCGGCGGCAGGTCCGACATCAGAATGCTCAAGGTCGGCATAAAGAACAGCGCCACACCAATGCCCATGAACAACTGCACCAGCGCAATGTGCTGGAAATCCACTTCATTGGTAAATCCGGCGCGCATAAAGCAACTCAAGCCAATCGCCAGAAACGCCAGTCCGGCCAGCAAACGCAGGTCGAACTTGTTAGCGTACTTGCCGACAAATGGCGACAGCAGCACCGGCAGAATGCCGATCGGCGCTACGGCCAGACCGGCCCAGGTCGCGGTGTAGCCCATTTGTGTCTGCAACCACTGCGGCAGGATCAGGTTGATGCCGAAGAACCCGGCGTAACCGAGCACCAACACTAGCGTGCCGATGCGGAAGTTGCGGTAGGCGAACAGCCGCAGGTTGACCACCGGATGCTGGTCGGTCATTTCCCAGATAACGAACACCGCCAGCGCGATCACCGAAATCGCCGCGCCGATGATGATGAAGTTCGACTCGAACCAATCCAGGTCATTGCCCTTGTCGAGGATCACCTGCAACGCGCCAACACCAATGATCAGCGTGATCAGGCCGACGTAATCCATCGGCTGACGGCTGGTTTCCACCGGACGTTTGGCCAGTTGCGAGCGCACTACCATCACCGCAAAGATGCCGATCGGCACGTTGATGAAGAAGATCCACGGCCAGCTGTAACTGTCGGTAATCCAGCCACCGAGGATCGGCCCGGCAATTGGCGCAACCACCGTGACCATCGCCAGTAACGCCAGGGCCATGCCTCGCTTCGCGGGCGGATAGACCGCGATCAGCAGGGTTTGCGTCATCGGGTACAGCGGCCCGGCGACCAGACCTTGCAGCACGCGGAAGCCGATCAGTTCCGGCATCGATGTTGAGATACCGCAGAGAAACGAGGCCAGCACAAACAGAATGGTGGCCCAGAGAAACAGCTTCACCTCGCCGAAACGGCGGCTGAGCCAACCGGTCAGCGGCAGCGCAATCGCGTTGCTCACGGCGAACGAGGTGATCACCCAAGTGCCCTGCTCCGAACTCACCCCGAGGTTGCCGGATATGGTCGGCAGCGCCACGTTGGCGATGGTGGTGTCGAGCACTTGCATGAACGTCGCCAGCGACAGACCGATGGTGCTGAGCAACAGGCTGGGCGGCGTGAAAGAGGCGTTATTGCTCATTGTGAATCCTATGAAACCTGATTAGCGCCGGGCTCTCTGTAGGAGTGAGCCTGCTCGCGAAGGCGGCCTTTCAGACAAATAAATGCTGAATGACCCACCGCTTTCGCGAGCAGGCTCGCTCCCACAAGGAAAAGATTCAGCGTTGCGCGGTTTTGCTGACCGCGGCGCTGTTGTCGTGGATCAGTTGCGCAATCATCGCGTCGGCTTCGGCCAGCTGGCGATCGTAGACGTTGGTGCTGAACGAAGCCTTTTGTGGAGGCTGCTGTGCCAATACCGGGCCGCTCTGGTCGTGCAGGTTCACTTCAACATTGGTCGACAGGCCAACGCGCAGCGGATGCTTGGCCAGTTCTTCAGCGTTGATGTGAATCCGCACCGGCACACGCTGAACGATCTTGATCCAGTTACCGGTAGCGTTCTGCGCCGGCAGCAGAGCAAACGCGCTACCGGTACCGGCGCCAAGGCTGTCGACGGTGCCGCTGTATTTCACGTCGCTGCCGTAGATATCGGATTCGATGTCGACCGGCTGGCCGATGCGCATGTCACGCAGTTGGGTTTCTTTGAAGTTGGCGTCAATCCACAGCTGATCCAGCGGAATCACCGCCATCAACGCCGTGCCCGGCTGCACACGCTGACCGAGTTGCACGGTGCGCTTGGCGACGTAACCGGTGACCGGCGCGATCAACGTGCTGCGGGCATTGGTCAGGTAGGCCTGACGCAGATCGGCAGCGGCCGACATCACGTCCGGATGCGACGACACCACGGTGTCATCAACCAGCGCGCTGGTGGTTTTCAATTGCTGTTTGGCGTTGGCCAGGGCGTTTTGCGCCGAGGTCAGGTCGTCGCGAGCGTGGGACAGTTCTTCCTGGGAAATCGCCCCGCCCTGCGCGAGGTTCTTCCGGCGGTTGTAGTTGTCCTGGGCTTTCTGCACTTCGGCCTGTTGCGCGTTGACCTGGGCTTTCATGCCATCAACGTTGCTATACAGACCGCGCACCTGACGCACGGTGCGCGCCAGTTTCGCCTGGGCACTTTGCAGGCCGACTTCAGCGTCGTTCGGGTCGAAGTTGATCAACACCTGACCTTCGTGAACCAGATCACCGTCATCCGCGCCAATGCTGACCACGGTGCCGGTCACCAGCGGCGTGATTTCGACAACGTTGCCGTTGACGTAGGCGTCGTCAGTGCTTTCGTTAAAGCGCCCGATGAATTCGTGATACGCCCAGACGCCGGCGCAGGCGAGCGCGACGACAACGGCCAGCACCAGCAGCATAACTTTGCGTTTGCGCGGGTTGCCGGTGTCCGGGGTGTTGCCTTGAGCTTGGGTGTTTTCGGCAGTGGCCATGACAAGTACCTTGAATTAGTTGTGCGGCGTGGCTGGGCTGGCGTTAGCTGCGGTCAGGGTGTCACCCTGGAAGCCGCCGCCCAGCGCTTGCATCAGTTGAATCGACAGGTCGATCTGCTCGGCATTGAGGTTGGCCAGTTGACGCTGGGCCTGCAGCAATTGCTGCTCGATGCTGAGCACGTCCAGGTAGTTGCCGATGCCGGAACCGTAACGCTGGACGACGGTGTTGTAAGAATCCTGAGCAATGTCGGTGGCGTGTTGCTGCGCACCGATCTGCCGGCCGATGTCACGCAACTGGTTGATCGTGTCGCTGACATCGCCCAGTGCTTTCACCAGACTTTTGTTGTACTGCGCCACCGCCAGGTCGTAATCGGCGTCGCGCGCATCGAGGTTGGCGCGCAGGCGTCCGCCGTCGAAGATCGGCACCGAAATGGTCGGGGCAATGTTGAAGAAGCGACTGGCCGAACCGAACATCGCATCACCCAAAAGGGATTCGGCGCCGGCCGAGGCCGTGAGGTTCAAGTTGGGATAGAAGCGGGTTTTCGCCGAGTCGATGTCTTTGCTCGCCGCTTCAACGCGCCAGCGCGCAGCGACCAGATCCGGGCGCCGACCAAGTAGCTCAGCCGGCAACACCGACGGTACGGCGACAGCGCTGGCTTGCAGGACTTTCGGTCGGGCAATTTCGTTGCCGCGATCCGGGCCTTTGCCGAGCAGTACGGCCAAGGCGATCTTGGCGCTGTTCAAGCGTTTTTCTGCGTCGATCAGGCTGGCTTCGGAACTGGCTTCCACACTCTGGGTTTGCTGGAACTGGTACTGGCTGTCGATCCCGGAACTCAGGCGACGCTGGCTCAGGTCGAGCATCTGCTTGGTGCGTTTGAGGTCTTCGTTGGCCAGGTCATAAACGATGTGTGCCTGACCGAGATCGCTGTAAGCGCGAGCGACGTCGGCGGCGAGGGTCAGTTGTGCAGCCTGACGATCGACCTCAGCGGCGCGAGCCTGGCCCAGTGCGGCTTCCCACGCATCACGCTGGCCGCCCCAGAGGTCGAAGTTGTAATTGAAACCGGCGCTGACGTTACGCACGGTGGCGTAGGCATCGCCCTGCCCTCGCGGGTCCTGATCCTTGGCCAGACGCGAACGGCTGATGCCGGCGCTGGCGTCGAGGGTCGGATAGCGTTCGGCGTCGGCGGCATACGCGGCGGCGCTGGCCTGATGGGCGCGCGCTGCGGCGATTTGCATGTCCGGGCTGTCGTGCAGGGCTTCGCGGATCAAGCCGTCGAGTTGCGGATCGCCGAGGCTGGTCCACCAGTCGCTTTTCGGCCACGCGGCCGGCGACAGGGTCACGCCGTTGAGAGATTGGCCGACTTTCAGGTTCTTCGCATCGAGGCTCGCGCCCGAAGTGTCGAGGCCGCTGTAGTTGGCGCAACCGGCGAGGATCATCGCCGACAGCACCAGCGTCAGGCTGCTGCGCAAGGTTTTACCGCTCATTGTGTTCACCTAACCGCTGGATGGTGATCGGGTCACCGGCTGCCAGCAGAATTTTCTTGAGGATGTATTCCAGGGTCTTCAACTCGTCCGGAGTGACGGCGCCGGCCAGTTCATTCATCGCGTCGGCGCCGATGTGCGGCAGGCGATCGGCCAGTTGCTGGCCTTGTTCGGTCAGCTTGAGCTGCACCTGGCGGCGATCGCCTTCGCTGCGCTGGCGAGCCAGAAAGCCTTTCTGCTCCAGACGATCGAGCATGCGTGTCATCGAACCGCTGTCGAGCGACAGATGCCGGCACAGCTCGGCCGGGGTATCGACGCCGAACTGGGCCATGATGATCAACACCTTGAACTGCGCGGCAGTGATGCCGTGGGGTTCCATGTGGGTGTCAATGATCCGGTCCTTGAGCAGCGCAGCACGGCCAAGCAACAGGCCGAGATGGCAATGTTTGAATTCGTCCGGGGTGAAATGCTTCATTTGCTCACCTAATAACTGCCTAGGCAGTGAATGTATGTCGAGATGTTACTGCCTAGGCAGCGAATGTCAACGCAATAGTTAGGTTGCTTTGCAATTAGTTGACCAGTGGAGTTGGTTTTTGTGTTGCACAGGCGGACGCCATCGCGAGCAGGCTCACTTCTACAAGGGAACGCATTTCAAATGTAGGAGTGAGCCTGCTCGCGATTGGAGCGACTCGGTGTGAAGTCGGTCAGGATTCGTCAGTTGGATGCACAGGTGGCGGCTGCACAGGATGTACCTCGCGCCCCCGCAACGCAGCGCCCACATACCCAAACGCACGCTTGCTCACCGCATAAATGCTGTGCCAGCCCGGCGGTGCGGGCTCGATGGCAGCATGCAACGCTCGCGCATAGTCGAGCACCAGTCCGGGCGTCCACGCCATCGCCTCTGCCCGTTTGCGCACTTGCGCGGCAACCCAGAACTCGGGGCTGAAAATGACCCGAGCGAAATCCAGCATGCTTGAATGGCCCCGGTTCATCGCTCCCTCAAGGGCCGCTTCGAGGCTATGAGCGACGGCGCTGGAACAATTGCGACTGGTCAGGTTGTACGTGCTGTTCTGCCGATACGCAGTCCAGAACGCATGCAAACGCCGGGCGTCGTAGTGGGCAAAACTGACCTGCACCGAAGACGGACACCAGTCAGCCACCTCCCCCGCATAATCCGGCAAAAACCTGCCGGCAACATCGTTGTTCGGCGTCGCCCGCAGCAGTCGCACAAAATCCCCCGCCGAACGATCGATGTCGTCCTGCGGGTAATGGCTGATGTAAATGTCCGGGCCACATTCCAGCGCCGCATGACCGGCGGAGATCACGCCGTTGATATCGACCGCCGCGATGTAGCGGTTGAGCAGGCGGTTGCGCACTAAGGTGTCGTCGACGGTGCCACTGGGGGTCCAGACGTGAATCACCATCGCGTTGCTGCTGGTCGGCGCACTCACTGCAGCAGGACTCGTCAGCGGCAGCTGGTTTTTGAAGCGCACGGCTTGCCGCAACAAGGCGCAACCGGTCAGGAAAAGGCTCATGCCAATGCAAAACGGCACCGTGCCCTTATACAGCGTCGGATACGGCTCGAGGATAAACACGCCAAAGCCGATTTCGAACAACCCCGCCAGCAACGACACCTGCCAACCGACAAAGCGCACCACCAGCGCCGCCGCCAACCGAAAGCCGCCATCGAGCAGAAAAGCCCCACCAAACAGCACCGCCAGAATCAGCCCGGCGGCATGTTGCCGGTCGACGATCAGCAGTCCCAGCAAGAGAAACGCCAGACCTCGCGCTTTGCGCAGGGCCGCAGCGGTCCCGGCTTGCGGTGCCGGCACCAGCAGCAGGATCAGCGCTTCGAGCAACAACAGATAGCCGAAGAGATGCAGCGGGAAATACAAAACGCCGTCCAGCGCATCAATGAAAATGCCCACACCGGCCGCGCCCCAGACAATGCCCGTCAGCGCCAGCGCAGACCAGCGCTTGCGGACAAAGTCGTGACCGAGCAAGACCATACTCAAGCGGACCATATGACCTCTCTGGTGAACCGGGGGCCGCACAACCTGCACGGTTTTCAGGCTGTGGTGAGTCTAATACATCGCCGCGTTTGCGCAGGCGCGGGAACGTGTTCTAAGAATCGCCTGATGTCCATCGGCAAACGGCGTGTTTAACGTACGCCGCTCTTTGGCCGACACGTATAGCCCTTTTCATGAAGCGAATAACTCTGCAGCGCCCCCTGCTCACCCTTGTCGCGGCGACGTTGCTGACCTGCGCGGCGGACGCGATGGCGGCGAATTGTAGCTTCAACGGTTCCCCTTCCACGCAAACGCTCAGTTACGGCGGCAGCCTGGCCAATGGCGGCCTGACCATCCCCGCCGACACACCGGATGGCACGGTGGTTTATCAGGAAACCGCGCAGCAATCGAGCTCGCACAGTTGGTCGTGCAATGCGAGCTCGTTCTACGGAATAGCGGTCAATCCCGCGTTTGGCACCCCGACCGGTACCGTAAGGACCTTCCCCCTTGGCAAGACCGGGCTGTCGTTCCGTATCTGGATGGGTATGCTGGATCGCTATGAGCCCTCGCTCTTTTCGGTCGCCCCAAAAGGCTACGGCGTGATGTCAGGCTCGATCCGCCTGGAAATCGTCAAGTCAGGCCCATTGGCGGCGCAGATCACGATACCGGCCGGCAACCTGGCCAGCCTGAAAGCCGGCGAGCTGATTCTGAATAACTTCAATTTGACCAATGCGCTGGTGTTGAATGCGGCCTCCTGCCAGACCCCTTCCGTCCCGGTCGCCATGGGCGATGACTATCAACTCCAGGAGTTTAGCGACGCGGGCGCCAGACCCCGCACCGTGCGCTTTGATATCGCCTTGAACCAGTGCCAGACCGGCATCAAGAAAGTCACCTATTCGCTCAAAGCCACCACGCCCGTCATCGACGCGACCAAGGGCATCGTCGCGCTCAACAGCACCTCCACCGCCAGCGGCATCGGCCTGCAATTGATGAACGACGTCGGGCAGCCGATCGCCTTCGATACCACCTACCCGTTCAACGCCTTTACCACCACCGGCACCGATTTCAAGATCCCGTTAACCGCCGCGTACTACCGTCTGCCCACGGGCGAACTCAAGGCTGGCAGCGCCAACACCGAAGTCACCTTCGTCGTGAACTACTTGTAGCACTCTAAGGATCGTCTGATTTCCCCCGCTCCCGGCCCTCCCTAGAGTGCCGGGATGAGATTGAAGAACTACCTCCATCAGATCAGCCCGCTCCTGTCCTCGCCCGATGCGGCGCGGCGTCTGCTGCGCATTTTTGCCCTGGTGCTGCTGGTGGGCATTCTCGGCGGCGTCTACAGCTTTCTGCTGTTTACCTTCAACAATGAGATTTCCCAACGGCGCAGCTACATGAGCAGCGCCATCGCCGAAGCGCATACCTTTTTCACCACCCGCGAAGCACTGCTGGAAAGCCTGAGCCTGTCGGCCACACGCAAGGCGAAAATAAACGTGCCGGTGTCCGAAGAAGAAATCCGTCTGCTGCTGGGGCAAACGCCGGGCAAGCAATGGAGCATCTGGCTGACCCAGCGCATGCGCGATTACCTGAAAGCCAAGCAGCTCAATCTGCTGTATGTCAGCAACGGTGGTCATGTATTGCGTCTATACAACGCGACACCACTGGTCGCCGGTTTGCCACAGGCCACGCTGGATCAGCTGGAAGCGCTCAAGCTCACGGCGACCTTGTCGGAACTGTGGCTGACCCATGCCGCAGACGGCCACTCGCGGCTGTACATCTTCATCCGCCTGGATGAACGCGACGTCCACTCCGGCTGGCTCGGTCTGGAAATGGACGACCGTGAAGTCTCCAATGCCCTTAGCGACCACAGTGCCGGCGAGTTCACCATGTTCAACTCCCAAGGCAAACCGCTGTTCAGCAACAGCCACAAACCACCGCCAGAACAGCACCTGCCGTTGCTGCGACAACAGGATTTCTTCGGCTTCGTCGGCAATGGCTGGTTGCCCGAGCAATTGGTGTTGCGCAAGCAACTGAAATCGTCGGATTGGCAGCTCACCTACTCCATTGACTTGCTGGCGGTGCTGCGCGCGTTGTGGCCGCAAATGCTCGGCGCGCTGCTGTTCTGCGTGTTGAGTATCAGCCTGGTGTGCCTGTTGGTCCGCCGTCTGGAGCATCGTTTCATCACCCCGGCGATCCAGCGCATTCAGGCGCTGGTGGAGAGCGAACTGTTCAGCCGCGACGTGATTCAGACCGCCCCCGTGGCGCTGTGCGTGTTGCGCCGCAGTGACGGTCAAGTGGTGCTGGATAACACCCTCGCGCGGCAATGGCTGGGCCAGTGCAGCGAGCAACTGGGGGCTGGCTGGATCCGCGATGCGTTTGACGACAACACGCCCTGCCTGACTGACTACTTCGAGACCGCCGACGGTCGTCACCTGTACCTGAGCTGCTCACCCACCCGCTACAAAGGTGAAGACGTCTTGCTCTGTGCCTTCAGTGACATCAGCGCTCGGCGACAAATCGAAGCAGCACTGGAACAGGCACGCCAATCGGCCGATGCCGCCAACGAAGCCAAGACTTTGTTTCTGGCGACCATGAGCCACGAAATACGCACCCCGCTCTACGGCGTGCTGGGCACCCTGGAGTTGCTCGCGCGCACGCAACTGGACACTCAGCAGAAAAGTTACCTGCGCGCGATCGAAGGATCATCAGCTACGTTGCTGCAGTTGATTTGCGACGTGCTCGATGTATCGAAGATCGAGGCCGGACAACTGGCGCTGGAGCTGAGCGAGTTTTCCGTCCCGGGACTGGTGCACGAAGTGGTGCAAGGCTATGCCGCCGCCGCGCAAAGCAAAGGCCTGCAACTCTATGCCTGCCTCGATCCGCAACTGCCCGATTGCCTGCTGGGTGATGTCAGCCGCGTACGGCAGATCCTCAACAATCTGCTGAGCAACGCGGTCAAGTTCACCGATTCCGGGCGGGTGGTATTGCGGGTCAAACTGCTCGCCCGCGAAGGCGAACGCGTGTGCCTGCAATGGCAGGTTTCCGACACCGGCAAAGGCATCGCCCATGACGATCAGGCGTTTATTTTCGAGCCGTTCTACCAGACCGCCGGCAACACCAACGTGGTCGCCGGCACCGGCCTCGGCCTGCCCATTTGCCTGCGGCTGACGCACTTGATGAATGGCACCCTGCGCATGGTCAGCGAGCCGGGCCTGGGCAGCAGTTTTTCCCTCAGCGTGCCGCTGGAGCAACGTTCCTGCGACGCACCAACCGCCGCTTTGCCGCCATTGGCAGCGGACATCGTTTATGTGGTCTCACCGATCCGCGAACTGGCCGACAGCATCAGCGGCTGGCTGCGGCGTTGGGGCGCCCGCGCGCATATCGGCGCACCGGATGGCATCGAGCCGGATGCGACGGCGGTGCTGCTGGAACTCTATCCCGCAGCCTTCGGACAGCGCCCGAACCTCGTATGGCATGGGCCGCGCGTACTGGCCAGCGGTGACGGCGCCCATGAGCCGCAGTTCAGCGGCGACGGCTGGCAGGTCAATCTGAATGATCTGCTGGCGATTCAACGCGCCGTTCGCCAGGCCCAGAGCGGCCAGATCGTTCAACGCCCGCAAGACACTGAATCCCATGCCCTGCGCCCGTTACGCCTGCACATCCTGGTGGCCGAGGACAACATCATCAATCAACTGATCCTGCGCGATCAGCTCGAAGAACTGGGCTGCACCGTAGCGCTGGCCAGCGATGGCGAAGAGGCCTTGTCGCTCTGGCCCGACGCTGCGTTCGACATCGTCCTGACCGACGTCAACATGCCCCGCCTCAACGGCTACGAACTGGCCAAAGCCCTACGGCGCCTCGGTTGCAGCATCCCGATCATCGGCGCGACCGCCAACGCCCTGCGCGGTGAGGACGCGCTGTGCCTGGCTGCCGGCATGAATCACTGCCTGGTCAAACCTTTTACGCTACGAGCCTTGTTCGCTGTCCTGGCTCCCTACGAACGAGTCGCCCATGAAGCCCTGTAGCATTCTGATTGTCGAAGATCACCCCTTCCAGCACCTGTACTTGCAGAACCTGTTCAGCGAGTTGGGCGACTTCGATCTGGCGTGCGCCAAGGACGGCGAAGAAGCGCTGGACTGCCTGAAACAACGCGACTTCGATCTGGTGCTCACCGACCTGCTGATGCCGGGCATGGACGGCGTGCAATTCATTCAGGGCCTCGCCGCGCAACGTTCGCGCCCGGCACTGGCGATCATGAGCGCCGCCTCACGACGGATGCTGATGGGCGCGAGCCTGGTGGCGAGCAACCTGCAAGTGAAAGTCATCGGGCTGATTTCGAAACCGGTGAATGCCGCCGCCCTGCGCTGCCTGATCGATCAATTGCAGGCGCTGCGCCAGAGCGTCCCGGCGGCGATCCATCCCGGCATCGATCGCCAGAGTATTTGCAACGCCCTCGACAACGGTGAACTGCAAGCCTGGTTTCAACCGAAGAAGGCTTTGAACAATGGCCGGATCGTCGCCGCCGAAGCGCTGGTACGCTGGAATCATCCTGAACATGGCACGCTGCTGCCCGGGGTATTTTTGCCGGCGTTGATTGCGTTCGGTCTCGAAGAGCCGTTGCTCTGGTGCGTGCTGAAACAAGCGATTGCCGCCCAAGCCATCTGGCGCGAACAGGGCTATGACATTCCGGTTTCGATCAACCTGCCGACGCACCTGCTCAACAGCCACGACCTGCCCGACCGCATACTCGCTTTCGTGCTTGCCCATCAAGGCTTGCCCGCGCGGATCTGTTTCGAATTGATGGAGTGCTCGGTACCCGACGACATCAGCAATTTCTACGCCGGCGCCTGCCGCTTGCGGATCAAGGGTTTCGGTCTGTCGCAGGACGATTTCGGCAAGGGCTACAGCTCGTACATGAACCTGGTATCGGCGCCGTTCACCGAACTGAAAATCGACCGTGCTCTGGTACAAGGCTGCAATGCCAACGCCGAACTCGCGCAAGCCCTGACCAGCATTGTCAGCCTCGGTCGCCAATTGGGCCTGACGGTGGTGGCCGAAGGTGTAGAAACCGCACAAGAACTTGCTCTGTTGCGTAAAATCGACTGCACTCAGGTTCAGGGTTTCCTGATCTCCCACGCCGTTTCAGCCGATCAGTTCCAGCACTTGCTGACCCACGACGGGCCGGCGAACGCCTGTTGAGCGGCACGTGGCTATTGTTGAACGTCGCTCGCTACCGAGGTCACTGTGTCCCAAGGCTGCCCCATCACCGCTGGTCAGGCGCTGTAATGCCGCATACCAATGCATTTCTGGACAAACTCGCCAGCAGTTCGCTGCGTTTGAACAAAAGTCTGCTGCTGCTCGGCGCACTTGTGTTGCTGCTGTTGGGCATCAGCTATCTGGGGGTGCAGCGCATGCTCGAAGAGCAGCGCGACACCCTGCAGTTTCACTTCGCCCGATTGATGGAGAACATCCACGAGCAGGAAGTGTTTCTGCGCGATATCTCCCAGGCCAGTGCCAAGGGTCAATATTTCCCTTTGGTGGTGTTGCCCACCTATTCGCAAAAGCTGCTGCCCGAAGAAGGCCCGAATATCTATGAAGGTCGCGGCTTGCCGTTTTCACTGCCGTTCAGCGTAAAGATCGATCCGAACAGAATCGCCGCCGACCAATACCCCAAGGTTTTCGCGCTGGGCAGTTATCTGGCCGCCTACTACAGCGCGTTCTGGGCGGCCTCGCACTATCAGTCGCCGCAAGTGATCCTGCTCAATGGCCCCGACAATTTCGACGTGGCCGTGCCCTCCGCCGGGCGCTTGCGCGGTGCCGGCCCGATGCAGATCGGCGCGTTTGCCCAAGTCATGAGCCAGGTGAACCAGCATGCACGCGAGCAGCCGTCATCAGTCGCTGATCATCAAGTGCATTGGGTACCCTACCCGTCCACTCAGGACAGCGAGGCAACACCGACGCTGCTGGCCTACGTCAGGATCAATCTGCTCCAACCCACGCTGGCGATCGAGGGCGCCGATTCCTGGGTTGTGCTCGGCACGTTGCTGAAACTTTCCCAGGTCAACAACATCGAGCGATTGATGGAGTGGTCGATTTACGATGACTTCACCTTGATCACCCCGGTCGGCGTGGTCTTGACCGGCGCACACAGGCCCGACCAGGTACTGGATGAGGGGATCAATTTCAGCCGCGACGGTCTGGTGTTCAAGCTCAGCAGCCCCGGCGCACAGCACTGGACCGCGATCTACGTTATCAGCCTGCGCAGTTTTCTCAGCTATGCGCTGTGGCCATTGCTGTGCCTCGTAGCGGTGGTGCTGGCGTTGCTCGGTTGCGGTCGGGTCATCAATCGCTGGTACACCGCGCGCGTGATCATCCCCGCGCAAAGTGCGCACGCGAGCATCGCCGAAAGCGAGGCGTTCAGCCGTGCGGTGATCGACACCGCACCGACCGGCCTCTGTGTGATTCGCCGCAGCGATCACCACGTGCTCCTGGAAAACCAGCGCGCCCAGCAATGGCACGACAGCAGCCGTTTGATGAGCCTGCTCAAGTCACACAGCGAGTCCGGCCATGCCGATCTCGAGATCGACGGGCGTCATCTGCATCTGGCTTTCGTCTCGACACGCTATCAAGGCCAGGATGCCTGGTTGTGTGCGTTGCATGACGTGACCCGGCATATCGAAGACGCCGCCGCCCTGGAAGAAGCCCGTCATGCCGCCGACTCGGCCAACCAGGCCAAGAGCCGCTTCCTCGCCACCATGAGCCATGAAATTCGTACCCCGCTCTACGGCGTGCTGGGCACCCTCGAATTGCTCGGGCTGACTCCGCTCGCCCCGCGCCAGCAGGATTATCTGGACACCATCCAGCGTTCCTCCGCCAGCCTGTTCAAGCTGATCAGCGATGTGCTCGATGTGTCGAAGATCGAGGCCGGGCAAATGACCCTTGAGCTTCAGGACTTCTGCCCGCTGGAGCTGACTGAAGATGTCGTGCGTACTTACAGCGCATTTGCCCGCGCTAAAGGCCTGCAACTGTATGCCTGCATCGATTCGGGCTTGCCGGATCAACTGCGCGGTGATCCGTTGCGCATCCGCCAGATCCTCAACAACCTGCTGAGCAACGCGATCAAGTTCACCGACAACGGTCGCGTGGTGCTGCGCGTGCGCGTGGTGCAAAACATTGCTGGCAGCGCCGAAGTGCAATGGCAGGTCAGCGACTCGGGGGTGGGGATTTCCCCGGCGCAGCAACAGCAATTGTTCGACCCGTTCTATCAGGTCAACGACGCCGACAGTCAGGCCGGCGCGGGTCTGGGCCTGGCCATCTGCAAATGGCTGTGCGAGTTGATGCTAGGGAAGTTGAGCGTGGTCAGCGAACCGGGACTGGGCAGCAGTTTTACCCTGCAACTCACGCTGGAGAACAAGCCGGGCGCATTGGCCGACTGCCCCGCTTTCGTGGCCGGAAGCCCCGCCGTTTATGTACGTGCACCGATCAGCGAACTGGCGCTGCACCTGATGGCCTGGCTCAACCGTTTTGGTCTGGATTGCCGCTTGGTGACGACCGAGATGCCACCACTCTCGGCGCTACTGGTGGACCTCACGCCTCTCGACAACGCTCCGCACTGGAGCGGGCCACGGATCGTCGCCATTGCGGGCGGCCCCAATCCGGCGCAGCCAAGCGGTGCAGACTGGGCGGTCGACGCCGACGATGTGCGCGCGATTGCCTGGGCTATTTATCTGGCACAACACGGCGCCAATGCGCAGCGCCCAGGCGCATTGCAGGCAAAGACCCGCCCACTGAATCTGCAGGTGCTGGTGGCCGAAGACAACTTGATCAACGCGGCGATCATCAAGGAGCAACTGGAGGCTCTGGGCTGCTCGGTGGTCGTCGCCGCGAATGGCGAACAAGCCTTGGCGCAGTGGGCGCCCGGCCGCTTCGATCTGCTGCTGACCGACGTCAACATGCCGGTCATGAACGGCTACCGACTGGCCGAAGCGGTGCGCCAACAGGACGCAACGCTGCCGATCATCGGCGTCACCGCCAACGCCCTGCGCGAAGAAGGCGAACGCTGCGCCGCCGTCGGCATGAACGCGTGGATGGTCAAGCCGCTGAACCTTGCCACCCTGCGTACGCAACTTGAGCAACATTGCAAAATCGCTGTGGCCCCCGTTATCGATACCCCGCCGTCGCTATCTGCAAAAATGCGCGAGTTGTTTGTCACCACCCTGCGCCAGGATATTCAGACCACCCTGGCGGCACTGGATGCGGCCGACGCCAACAGCGTGGCGCAGCAACTGCACGGCATGGCGGGGGCGCTAGGGGCAGTGCAGATCAACGCCTTGGCCAGCGCGTTTGTCGAGCTGGAATGTCGCTTGACCGGCATGGCCGTGACGCCCGCTCTGGCCGTGGCGGTGCGACAAAATCTGACGCGGCTGCAAGATCTGCTCGACTCCCTCGAATAACTTCACTCTGGATAAATCACTCATGGAAACCTTCAACGTTGTCATTGCCGATGATCATCCCATCGTGCTGCTGGGGGTGCGGGAACTGGTCGAGCGTGACCAACGCTTTCGCGTGGTGGGCGAAGCCGTAGGCTCCAATGAACTGATCAATCTGCTCGAAACCCGGCCCGTGGACTTGTTGATCACCGATTTCAACATGCCCGCCGATTCGCCTTACGGGGACGGCCTGAAACTGATGGAATACCTGACACGACACTTTCCCAGGGTTCGGGTATTGGTGCTGACCATGATCTCCAACCCCCTGATCCTGACGCGCCTGCAGGAACTTGGCGTGCTGGCGGTCATTCAGAAAAACCAGCTGCACGACGAAATTGAGACTGCCCTCAAAGCGATTGCCAAGGGCAGCCCGGTGCGCTGGCAGGTACCTGCGCCGACATCCGTAGTGAACGACGGCGCCGATCTGGATGAACGTTTTACCCGGCTATCGCCCAAGGAACATGAAATCCTGCGTTTGTTCGTACAGGGCCAAGGCGTCAACGACATTGCCCGTTACTTGAACAGAAGTGCCAAGACTATTAGCACGCAGAAAATCTCGGCGATGCGCAAACTTGAAGTCGGCAGCGATCAGGAGTTATTGACTTACTGCATAGAACGCAACTTGTTCAATTAATAGTACGGGATACCTTTCTGCAACTTCCGCACATCTAGGAATCGTCTGATGTTCGCTCGGTAATTGGCGTTTTATTGTGTTGCTTTAACCCCACCAATGGAAAAAGCAACATGAAAAAGTTGTCCCAAACACTTCTCGCCCTTTCGATGTTCGCTGCCGCAGGTAACGCCCTGGCCGCTGACCCGGTCGTGCCAACCAAAGCCGGCAGCGGCACCATCAACTTCACCGGCACCATCAACAATGACGCCTGCTCCGTTGAAGGCGCGGGCAGCAATAAAACCATTTCGGTCGCCATGGGCGAAGTGTCGATCAAGGACATGGGCACAGCCACTGCACCCAAAGGCAATGGCACGTTGAGCGCCGAGAACTTCGACATGAAGATCAACTGCAACGCCGGCACCAAAGTTGCGATGATCTTCGAACCGACCAAAGGTGCGGGTTCGGGCATCGTTGCCGGGACCAAAGTGCTGAAGCTGATTGACGGCCTGGGCGCGGCCAAGAACGTCGGTATTGCCTTGCTCGATTCCAACGGTGCGCTGATCGATCTGAGTTCGCCCGCTGCGGCGAAGATCGAAAACACCCTGCAGGACAGCAACACCACGCTGAAATTCTCGGCCGCCTACGTCACCACTGCTGACGTCGCAACCGTGGTTGCCGGTCGCGGCGACGCTACCCTGCCGTTCACCCTGCAATACGAATAACCCGCGCAACTATTCGAGCCCAGTGCGGGGCCGCCCGGCCCCGCGCTTTCAATCACTTGCGCGGTAACCATCATGTTTTATCGTCACTCATTGTCCTTTTGCGCGGGCCTGCTGGGCCTGTTCGTGGTCAATCAGGCCACCGCCGGCATTTCCTTGAGCAGCACCCGCCTGGTCTTCGACGGCCAGCACAAGGAAGCCGGCATCACCGTGCGTAACAGCGGTGCAGATGTTCTGGTCCAGTCGTGGATCGACACCGATGCCAGCGAAACCACCTCCGTGCCGTTTGCGGTCACACCGCCACTGGTGCGCGTCAGCGGCGACGAACAGCAAATACTGCGGGTCATCTACGAAGGCACCGGCATGCCGACCGACCGCGAATCGGTGGTCTGGCTCAACGTGCAGGAAATCCCCCAGAACGCGAAGACCCAGAACACTCTGCAACTCGCCGTGCGCCAGCGCATCAAGGTGTTCTTCCGCCCGGCCGGTCTGAAAAACAACGCCTATCTGGCACCGGGCGAATTGACCTGGCGCCTGGCCGAGCGCGCCGGCAAAAGCGTGCTGGTGGTGAACAACCCCGGCCTGTATCACGTGTCGATTGCCGATATCACTCTGCAATCCGGCGCACTCAGCGAGCACCCGTTTGATTCGATGATGATCGCGCCCGGGGAACGCAAAGAGTTCGCCCTCAAACAACTTCATTCAACTAATGCGGCAAATTTGTTGTTCAGCAGCATTAACGACTATGGCGCCCAAGATCGTTATACCGCGCAACTTTCCAACAGCGCTGACACCAGCGCCAGTCCAAAGAAAGAAACGCCATAACTCGCGAATCGCTCTGATCGCACACTTTCACTGTATTTCTCTTCGCTCCGTTAGTTCGTATCGGAGGTGATATAGGGTTCCTGCATGTTTTTACTCAAACGCGACGGTTTGACGTCGTTGTTGATCGCCTCGGCTATCAGCTCGGCGTGCCAGGCTGACGGCGAAGAACAGTTCAACACGTCGTTTCTGCAAGGTGCCGCGTCGACTGTCGATGTGCAATCGCTGCTCGCCAGCAACAGCGTACTGCCCGGCAACTACCGGGTTGACCTCTACAGCAACGACACGCTGGTCGGTCGTCGCGACATCGACTTCCGTCGCCACCCCGGCAACGGCAAGATCCAGGCCTGCCTGACCCTGGAAATGGTCCAGCAATTGGGCGTCGACATCGCCAAGTTGCATGCCAGCGGCAAACTCAACGCTGACGACCCGAACGCCTGCCTCGACCTGCCGGCATTGATCGAACATGCCAGCGTGCGTTACGACGTGCCGCGCCTGCGCCTGCTGGTCAGCGTGCCGCAAAGCGCCATGGAACGTGGCCGGCGTGGTTACGTTGACCCGGCCCTGTGGGACGAAGGCGTGCCTGCGGCGTTTATCAACTATCAACTGAGCAGCAACCGTAACAGCACGCAGACCGCCAACACGCTTTCCAATAACGTCGGCTTGCGCAACGGCATCAACCTCGGTGGCTGGCGCTTGCGCAACGAGTCCAACTTCAACAGCAGCACGGGCCAGCCGAGCACCTTCAAAAGCAACCGCAGCTATCTGCAACATGACCTGACCGCGTTGAAAGGCCAGTTCAGTGCCGGGGATATTTTCTCCGACGCCGACCTGTTTGACAGCGTGCGCTATCGCGGCTTGAAACTGGCCTCCGATGACGGCATGCGCGCCGACAGCGAGCGCGGTTATGCACCGGTCATTCGCGGGATTGCCCAGTCCAGCGCCACGGTGGAAATTCGTCAGAACAACTACATCCTCTACACCACCAACGTGCCGCCGGGCCCCTTCGAGATCAGCGATATCTATCCCAGCGGTTCCAACGGCGATCTGGAGATCACGATTATCGAGGCCGACGGTCAGCGCCGGGTGACGGTGCAGGCGTTTTCCAGCCTGCCGATCATGGTGCGCCAGGGGCAGTTGAAGTACAGCGTCTCGGCCGGCCGCTACAACAGCAACAGCGACGATCAACAGTCGCCGCAGTTCGTCAGCAGCACGCTGGCCTATGGCATCAGCAGCAACTTGTCCGGCATCGTCGGCGTGCAGGCGACCGAGGATTTCCAGGCGTTGTCCGTGGGCGCCGGGCGCAATACGCCGATCGGCGCCGTGTCACTGGACGTGACCCATTCCGCCAGTCGCACCTTTGGCCAAGTGGTCAAAGGCAACAGTTTGCGCGCGCTGTACGCCAAGACATTTACCGGCACCGACACCAGCTTCACCCTCGCCGCCTATCGCTATTCGACCGAGGGCTATCGCACCCTCACCGACCACGTCGAGGAGTTGAGCCACGAGGGCGAAAAACGCACGGGCAACTCGAAAACCCGCACCGACCTGACCATCAACCAGAGTCTGGGGACTAACCAGCAATATGGCAGCGTTTACCTCAACGCCAGTGACCAGCGCTATTGGGGACGCGGCGGATCGCAAAGCCTGTCGGCGGGTTACAGCAATTATTGGGGCGATGTCAGCTACAACCTCGGCGCGACCTACACCAAGGATGTCGGCAACTATGGGCCGGCGAACAATGACACTTTGGTCAACCTGTCGCTGTCGTTCCCGCTGGGTTCGAAACCTCGCGCGCCGCGAGCGTTTGTTTCCGCCAGCACACAGAAAGCCACCGACAGTACTCAGGTCGGGATCAACGGCTACCTGACGGAAGACAGCGACACCTATTACTCGGTGCAAGGTGGCAACAGCAGCACCGGGGGCAGCAGCGGTTCTGCCAACCTCAGCACCCGCACCTCGGTGATGGACATCAGTGCCGGTTACAGCCAGGGCCGCGGCTACAACTCGCAGAACCTTAATCTGGCCGGCTCGATCGTCGGCCACGGCGGCGGGATCAACCTCGGGCAAACCGTGGGTGAGACGTTTGCGTTGGCGCAGGTCGAAGGCGTTTCCGGGGTGAAAATCGGCAGTTTCTCCGGAGCGAAAACCGGGCGTAACGGCTATGCCGTGGTGCCCAACGCGCAACCCTATCGGGTCAACTGGATCAACCTCGACACCCGCGATCTGGGCGGCGATATTGAAATCGATAACGCAACCCGGCAAGTGGTGCCGCGCCGCGGTGCAGTGGTGCTCGCGCGCTATGCGAGCAAGACCGGACGCCGCGTGCAATTTGCCTTGTTCGATGCGCAGCACCGGCCGATTCCCTTCGGCGCGTCGCTTGAAGATGCCGCCGGCAAGCAACTGGCGATCTCCGACCCGAGCGGCAAGGCACTGGCGCTGGTCGCGGACGACGCCGGCACCCTGACCATCAATTGGCAAGGCCAGCGCTGCGAGGCGTCGTATGCACTGCCCGAGCGGGACAAGGCGTTGAACTACGAGCGGGCCTCCCTGGTGTGCCGCGCGCCAGTGGCTGACTGAGAAGACGCCATCGCTGGCAAGCCAGCTCCCACAAAGTCCTTGGCGCACACAACAATCATGTACGCCACAGAAGCTTGTGGGAGCTGGCTTGCCAGCGATTGAAGCGACTCGGTTCAGGAGAAAGCGCGATCTAGAAATCGCGCTTGTAGAAAATATCCAGCGAACTGGCCACGCCACTGGCCGCCTCGACATAGACCTTCTTGCTCAGCTTGTAGCGCAGCGCAATGGTGCTGGCCGGTTCAAACACGCCAACGCCATAACGCAAACTGAGCTTCTCGGTAATATTGCCGCTGGCCACCACACTGGTGGCATCGCCGCTGCCTGCCGTGTCGAGCTGGAAGTCCTGAATACCCAGATCCTTGGCCAGGCTGCTGGTGACCCCGGAGCTGCCCATCAGACCCAGACCCAATGCCGCTTGCGCGAGCATGTTGTTGTCTTCGCCGTTGGTGCTCAGCGGACGACCGAGGACCAGATAGGACAACGCCTGCTCCTGGCTCATCGCCGGCTCGGAGAAGATCTGTGTGGTCGGCTGCTCGGCGCTGCCACTGAGGCGAATACCGGCGATCACGTCGTCGGTCTGGCGGATCGCTTCGATGTCCAGATACGGCTGATCGAGGGGGCCGGCGAACAACAGACGCGCACGGCGCACTTGCAGGCGCTGGCCGTAGGCACTGTAGCGGCCGTCGTTGAGCCACAGTTCGCCACGGGTGTCCATGTTGTCGCCGATGTGCACATGGCCTTTCACGTTGGCGGTCAGGCCGAAACCGGCGAAAGCCAGTTTGTCTTCGCCGACCACCACGTCGATGTCCATTTTCATCGCCATCGGCGGTTTGCCCTCTTCGGTCTGCGCGCCGACGATGATCGTGTCATCGGAGACTTTCACCGTTGATGGCGGCAATTCGCGCACGGTGATTTCGCCTTTGGGCACCTGCACTTTGCCAGCGATTTTCAGCTCGTCGCCGGCCATGGAAATCTTCAGGTCCGGCGCCACTTCGAGCTTGGCATAGGGCTCGACGGTGACCGGCAATTGCGTGCCTTTGAGCGCCAGATCGACCATCAGTGCCTGACCCCAGGCGATGTTACCGTTCAAGCTGCCCTGCCCGCTCTTGCCACTTTTCCAGCCGCCGTCGAGGCGTACCGATTCGCCGGCAATCAGCGCGGTGAGTTGCAGGTTCTGCAGTTCCATCGGCAACTCGGCGCCGGACACTTCACCGTCGCTGAGTTGCACGGTGCCGTTGACCAGCGGCGCGAGCAATCCACCGGAAATCGTGCCGCTGCCATTCAGGCGCCCGGTGAGTTTTTCAACCATCGGCACAAACGGCCGTGCCACCGACAAGTCCAGCCCGGAGAGACGGAACGAGCCGCTCAGCGGTTTGTTTTTCGGCAGTGGATTGAGCTGTGCCTGCACCATCAACTCGCCGAGTTTGCCGCCGACGAAATTCAGCTCGGTGTCGACGCGTTTTGGCGTGAGTTTGCTGGTGAGTTTCAGGGTCTGGTACGGGAAGTCCAGCCACTGTTCCTTTTCCTTCATGCGCAAGGTGCCGCCACTGGCGTCGATGCTGACCACGCCGTTCGGGCCGCTGGCCGGCAGATCCAGTTGCAGATCGGCATTGAGCTTACCCTTCCAGGCGAAATCTTTTGGCAGCCATTGCGCGAGGCTTTCGATCGGGAACTGCTTGAGGTGGTAGCGCAGTTTCGGCTCCGGCATCAGGCGCTGATCTTCACCGCACAGGCTGGCGTCGCCGGACATCCAGCAATGAGCGCCAAAGTTGATTTTGCCGTCTGCCAGACGTTCGAGCTTGGCCGGGCTTTGCAGTTTCCAATCCTGGCCACCCGCCTGAATATCGCCACTGGCCAGACGACCACGCCAGTTGCCCTTGTCCAGATTGCCATCCAGACCGAGGGCTAGTTTCAGCTTCGGCCCGATCAGGTCGAGGTTGAGTTTCTGGTTCTTGATGTCGCCTTGGGCGCTGGCGGTCAACACACCCAGATTGGTGTCGCCGGCCTGAATGCCGCTGCCCTTCAGATCGATCTTTGCCCGCTGCGCACTGTCGAGGGTGGCGTCGAGGTTGAGGCTTTGCAGGCGATTGTCCTGGAAGGCCAGTTGCGAACCTTGCAGGTCGAGTTTGCCCTGCGGTGCTTTCAACGTGCCGGCGACATTGACCTGCCCGTTGACCTGCCCGCGCAGTTGCGGCCAGAGCTGAGCCAGACGCGACAGCTTGATATCAATCTGCCCGGTGAGTTTCTGTTGCAGACTGCCCTTGCCGCTGATGCTGTTGTCGCCGAGACGGATTTGCAGGGCATTCAGATTCCACTGTTCGCCAGCGCCATCAGCCTTGGCCTGGAGGATCGCCGGTTGACCGCGCAATTTGCCTTTCAAGTCGAGGTCGGCGGTGAGGCTCAGCCGTTCGTTCTTCATTTCGCCTTGGCTTTTCAGCGGTCCAGCTAACGTGCCCGGCAATTCGGCGACCCAGTACGCCGGGTTGAGCGCCGACAGTTCCAGCGCGGTGTCCCAGGCGATACCGTCGGCGAACTGCACATTCACATGGCCTTCAGCCTTGCCCTGCCCGGCTTCCATTTTCAGTTGCGGCAAGGCGATCTGTTTCAGGCTGCCGCTGAACGGACTGCTCAGGGTAAACGCGCCGGCCGGACCATCCAGAGCGGCGGCGAAGTTGCCGAGGTATTGACCATCGGTGTAGGAGACTTCGCCCGTGAAGGTGCGCAAAGCGACCTCAGGTTCGTCGATTTCGTTGTAGAGCCGATGCCACGGAAAGTCCTGCCAGTTGATGTTGGCTTGGGCGCTGAGGCCTTTACTCCAGTCGACGCTACCGGTGAGTTTCAGGCTTTGTTTGTCGTTGGCTGTCAGATCAAGGCCGGCGATCTGCGCGCCGCTGGCGTCGACTTTGCCTTTGAGCAGCAGCGCCACTGGGCCTTTGTCGGCGGGCAGCGTGGCGTTGCCGTTGAGCTGGTAACCGTTTTTCAGGTCGCCTTCACCCGTCAACAGCAATTGATTGAGTTGCAGGGTGTCGGGCAGGTCGGCGCTCGGTTTGAACGCCTCGCTAGTGATGCGCACCTTGGCTGGCAGGTTTTCCGCCAGCGGTTGCAATTCACCACTCAACTGGCCGTCGAGGTAACCCCGGCTGTCGGCGTGCAGGTTGAGGGTTTTCAACAGGTCGCCGTCGATCTTCAACGCCAGCGCCCACAGCCCCGTGCCCGGCGACGGCAATGTCAGGTCACCGGCGATGTTCAGCGGCCAGTTGCCGGTCGGCGTGAGTGTGCCGGACAGGTTGAGGCTGAGCTCGTCGCGCTGCAATTTCACGCTGTCGATCTGCATGCCCTGGGCGGTCCAGTGCGCCGCCAGTTGCAAACCCTTGAGCTGCTCGCTGCCGTTGAATAACAGGCTGCCAACCTGCACGTCGCCCAGTTCGATGGCCACCGGCAATTGCAGATCCGGCAGTTTGATCGGGCCGCTTTCGGTAGTTTCTTCGCTCGGTGGAAATTGCAGAATGACCTGATCAGCCTTGAGCTGTTCGATGCACAGAGTCATGCGCGTCAGGCACAGCGGCGACCAGGCGAAGATTGCCTGGTTCAGTTCGACGCGACTGCTGTCCTGCTGCCACAACAGATGATCGGCACTCCATTGCCCGCCAAGGCGCCCCTGGAAATTCTCGACGCTGAGCCCCGGCACAAGGCCCAGTACCCAACGGCTGCCAGCCGCCGTGCCGAGTACGGCGGTGACGCTCAATACAATCAACAACACCAGCGCCAGCAGCGTCAGCGCCGTAATTTTCAAACCACGCTTCACAGCTCAGGCCCCATGGAAAAGTGCAGCCGGATGCCGCCATCGTCGTCGAGTGCGTGGGCCAGGTCGAGGCGGATCGGCCCCACCGGCGAGACCCAGCGCACACCAATGCCGACCCCGGTCTTGAGGTTCGGCAGTTCGAGTTTGTTGAAGGAGTTGCCCTGGTCGACGAAGGTCGCCACGCGCCATTTTTCGGCGATCGAGTATTGATACTCGACGCTGCCAGCGACCATGTAACGGCCGCCGATTCGGTCGCCATCGGAGTTTTTCGGCGACAGACTCTGATAGTCGTAACCGCGCACGCTCTGATCGCCACCGGCGAAGAACCGCAGCGACGGCGGAATCGAGTTGTAGCCATTGGTGGCGCTACCGCCGACCTGCACGCGACCGAGCAAGCGATGTTTGTCGAACACCGTGGTCAGGCCTTTGACCAGCGCGGTGCCATACAGAAGGTTGTTGTCCGAGCCGAGGCCTTCCTTCGCCACTTTGCTTTCGAAGCTCAGGCGATAGCCGTTGTGCGGGTCGATGCGGTTGTCGCTTTTCAGATACGAGTAACTGATGCCGGGCATCAGCAAGGTGCTCAGGCCGGAGTCATCGCCGAGTTCATATTCTTCACGCTGCCATTTCAGCGAAATCACCCGCTGCCAGCCGCTCGGCAATTTGCTGTGCCATTCCGGGCCGAAGGTCAGCAGTTTGCTGAGCGTGTCGGAACCGTCGATGTCTTCGAACTGATAACCGCCGGCCCAACGCAGTTTGTCGGTCAGCGGCGGGTCAAGCGGGATGTCGTAGAACAGCCCGACGTTTTGCCGTGGCGCCGAGAGTTCGGCTTCCCAACCGTAGCTGTCGCCTTGCGGGTTGACCCAATGGCGCGTCCAGTTGGCTTTGATGCGCGGGCCGACGTCGGTCGAATAACCGAGGCCCAGGCCCATGGTGCGCGGCTTGCGCGTGTCGAGTTTGACGTCCACCGGGATCACGTCATTTTTCGCGGTCGTCGGTGCGGCATCGACGCGCACGCCTTCGAAATAGCCGCTCGATTGCAGGTCGCGATTGAGTTCGGCGATCAGCTCGGAGTCGTACGGCTCGCCCTCCTTGAACGGCACCATGCGTTGCAGCAGGTCTTCATCGAACGGCGTATCACCTTCGAATTTGACTTTGCCCAGCGCATAACGCGGGCCGCTGTCGTAGATCAGTTCGATGTCGGCCACCCCGGCGCGCGGGTCGACCATAAGTTTTTGACTGGTGAAATGGCCACTGAAAAAACCGAAGCGCGAGGCCTGATTCTGAATAAGTCTTTTGGCGTCTTCATAACGCCCATGGTTGAGCACCGCACCGGACTTGAGCGCGTCGCTTTTCGGTACACGAAAGGATTTGAGGGAGGCAGCCGGGCCGTCGACACGAATGGTGACGTTGCGCAGGTGAATAGGCTCGCCGGGATCGATGTTCAACACCAGGCGCGGCTTGTCGCCGCCCTTGACGTCACTTTCAATCTGCGGCTGGTAGTAGCCCAACGCCTGAGCCGCTTTGCGCGCCTGCTCTTCGGCACCGCGACTGAAGCGCTGCAGGGCTTCTTCGTCACGATCGCCGAGGCTGCCGATATAGCCTTCTATATTGGCCTTGAGTTCATCGTTGGACGGTTTGATCCGCACATCCAATTCACTTTGCGCCAGCGCCGTGCAGCTGGTTAACAGCAGGAGCACGCCACTGGTAAATCTTCCTGGAAACTTCATAGGCGCGGATGCTATCACGGGCTTGGGAGCGTGATAGAACAGGAAATTTCCCAAGAAGTTCGATTGTCATGCTGTTGCAGTTTGTAACACCTGCGGATTGGCGTGGAAAAATACGTGTTCGCGCACCGGGCCGACGGCAACTTCGCCGATCTCTTCGTAACCCTGCCTTTTATAGAATTCCAGATAGCGCGGGTTGCCAGTGTCGAGCACCACGCCTTGCGAGGTTTCGTCGACGGCGCACCAGTTGTGTACGGCGGTCAGCAATTGTTCGCCGAAGTGTTTGCCCTGGAACTGCGGGTGAATGCCCAACAAGGGAAGCATGTGCACGGAATCGCTGGGCACACACGCGGCGACGGCGTCGTGGTATTCCAGATAGCGTCGGGTGCAACGAAAACCGGTGCTGAGCACCATGCGCAGGCGCCACGCCCAACTCTCGGTGATGCCCAAACGCCGTTGCGGTGGCGCGATCAGGGCGATGCCGATCAGGCGGTCGTTGACCAACAGGCCGATGGCGGGCAGGTCCTGCAGAAAGTGTTGCTTGACCAGTTCACGCACCGTCGCCCGCACCCGTTGCTCGTAGCCGGGGCGCTCGGCTTCGAACAGGTAGCCGAAGGTCGGTTCGTGGCGATAGGCCTGATAAAGCAGCGAGCGGGCTTCGCGGGAATAACCGCGGTCGAGCATATGTATGTCGGCGATGGCGGTCTGGGTTTCAGGCATGACGGTGAATCTCCCCGGGGCGCGTGCAAATGGCGGCGCTCTTGTTGGTACGAACCTTTTACGGGTGGCGTGGTTCCCCACAGGTATAGACCAACTCGGGATCTTCATCGACCGGTGGGGCCTCATCGCTGGCAAGCCAGCTCCCACAGGTTTCTCTGGTGTACATGAATGTTATGAACGACGCCGACATTGTGGGAGCTGGCTTGCCAGCGATGGGGCCCTCCGGGACAACACATGTCCCACAGGCCAAAATGATTTCTCCCACACTGGCCCATCTCCCCCATGTCAGCTAGCATCGCCCTTTTGCCAGGACTGCCGACCATGAAGATCGTTTCCTTCAACATCAACGGACTGCGTGCCCGTCCGCATCAGCTGGCAGCGCTGATCGAAAAACACCAGCCGGACGTGATCGGCCTGCAGGAAACCAAGGTCCACGACGACCAGTTCCCGCTCGAAGAAGTCCGCGCCCTCGGCTACCACGTGTATTTCCACGGCCAGAAAGGCCATTACGGCGTGGCCATGCTCTCGCGCAAGGAGCCGATCGCCATCCACAAAGGTTTCGCCACCGACGAAGAAGACGCTCAGCGTCGCTTTATCTGGGGCACGTTCGCCGACGCCAATGGCGTACCGGTGACCATCATGAACGGCTATTTCCCTCAGGGTGAAAGCCGCGACCATCCGACCAAATTCCCCGCCAAGCAGCGTTTCTACAGCGATCTGCAAGCGCTGCTGGAAAGCCAGTTCCACAACGAGCAGCCGCTGGTGGTGATGGGCGATGTGAATATTTCCCCGGAAGACTGCGACATCGGCATCGGCCCGGACAACATGAAGCGCTGGCTGAAAACCGGTAAATGCAGCTTCCTGCCGGAAGAGCGCGAGTGGATGGCACGCCTGAAGAACTGGGGTCTGACCGACAGCTATCGCCACTTGAACCCGGACGTGACCGACATGTTCAGCTGGTTCGACTACCGCAGCCGTGGATTTGAGGATGAGCCGAAGCGCGGGCTGCGCATCGATGTGATTCTGGCGTCCCATGGCTTGTTGCCGCGGGTGAAGGCTGCGGGCGTGGACTACGAACTGCGCGGGATGGAAAAACCCTCCGATCATGCGCCGATCTGGCTTGAACTCAGCTGATATCAGCCAAGATCAAAAGATCGCAGCCTTCGGCAGCTCCTACATTTGGAATGCGTTCCCCTGTAGGAGCTGCCGAAGGCTGCGATCTTTTGATCTGTCATCTTTTGGTCATGCGCCTGACTTAATCTCCCCGGCAATCCCCTTGGCTTGATTCGGTGCCGGCATGACCCTGCGTGTTCTGTGCGTGTTTCTCTTGAGTGCGTGGCTGACGGTTTCTGCCGCCGCCCTGCCCCTTCCTGAAAACGGCCCCGCGCTGCGCATTCAAGGTTCCAACACCATCGGCGCCGAACTCGGCCCCGCACTCGTTGAGGGCCTGCTGCAAGAGCAAGGCCTGCTGAAAATCCACCGAGAAACCCCGGACACCGCCAACGAACTGCGCATCGTCGGCCAGACCAGCGAAGGTAAACGCGTGGTCGTTGAAGTCGCCGCCCACGGTTCCAGCACCGGTTTCACCGCGTTGAAAAATGCCAGCGCCGACCTCGCCGCGTCTTCCCGCGAGATCAAGGACAGTGAGTTACAGACCCTGCAATCACTGGGCGACCTGAAAAGCCCCGCCGCTGAACAAGTCATCGCCATCGACGGCCTGGCGATCATCCTTCATCCCGACAATCCCCTCCAACAACTGGACACTGAGCAACTGGCGCGGATCTTCGCCGGCGATGTGAAAACCTGGGAAGACCTCGGCGGGCGTGGTGGTGCGATTCATTTATATGCGCGCGATGATCAGTCCGGCACTTACGACACGTTTAAGGAACTGGTCCTGAGTCGTCGTGGGAAAAGTCTGAGCAACGCGGCGAAAAGGTTTGAGTCCAGCGAACAGTTGTCCGACGCGGTGAGTAGCGATCCGCAAGGCATCGGTTTCATCGGTTTGCCCTACGTGCGTCAGGCCAAAGCCGTGGCCATTGCTGATGGCGCATCGCAGTCGATGCTGCCGCTCAACAGCCTGATCGCTACAGAAGACTATCCACTGTCGCGGCGGTTGTTCTTCTATCTGCCACCCGACAGCAACAATCCGTGGGCAAAAGCCTTGGTGACGTTTGCGCAGAGCCGTCAGGGCCAGGTGATTGTCGCGGCAAACGGTTTTATCAGTCAGACCGTGCATGCGATGAGCGTCGCGCCGAATGCACTGATGCCCGAGGGTTATCAATCCCTCAGCCGTCACGCCCAGCGTCTGACAGTGAATTTCCGTTTTGAAGAAGGCAGCGCGAGTCTGGATAACAAGGCGCGGCAGGATCTGGCGCGGGTGATCGACTATATAAAACGTCATGACAAGACCGAGCGCGCGGTGACATTGGTTGGTTTTGGTGATGCCAAGGATGACCCGGCACGGGCAGATCTGCTGTCGAAGCTGCGGGCGATGGCGGTGCGGCGGGAATTGGTGAAGAACGGCGTGGTGTTGCGTGAGGTTCGTGGCTTTGGTGCGTTGATGCCGGTGGCGGCGAACAATGCGGATGAGGGGAGGATCAAGAATCGGCGGGTTGAGGTTTGGGTGTATTGATATCACCAGATCGTTCCCACGCTCCGCGTGGTAACGCCACCATGGACGCTCCGCGTCCACTGTGACGCAGAGCGTCACGGGATGCATTCCCACGCAGAGCGTGGGAATGATCAGGTGGATCAGCGTTCGCTACGCAACATTTCCTTCGGCACATACTTGCCGATCTCGAACTTGCCGATCGCCGCGCGGTGCACTTCGTCCGGGCCGTCGGCCAGGCGCAGGGTGCGTTGCATGGCGTACATGTAGGCCAGCGGGAAATCGTTCGACACCCCGGCCCCCCCATGCATCTGAATCGCTCGGTCGATCACCCGCAGTGCGACGTTCGGCGCAACGACTTTGATCTGCGCGATCTCGCTTTTCGCCACTTTGTTACCGACGGTGTCCATCATGTACGCCGCCTTCAGCGTCAGCAGACGTGCCATGTCGATTTCCATTCGCGAGTCGGCGATCTTGTCGACGTTACCGCCCAGACGCGCCAGCGGTTTGCCGAATGCAGTGCGGCTTACCGCACGTTTGCACATCAATTCCAGAGCCCGTTCAGCCATGCCGATCGAGCGCATGCAGTGGTGAATCCGGCCTGGGCCAAGGCGACCTTGCGCAATTTCAAAGCCGCGACCTTCACCGAGCAAAACGTTTTCGAACGGCACACGCACGTTGTCGAACAGCACTTCGGCGTGGCCGTGCGGAGCGTCGTCGTAGCCAAACACCGGCAACGGACGGACGATTTTCACCCCGGGAGTGTCGACCGGTACAAGGATCATCGAGTGCTGGGCGTGGCGCGGCGCATCGGGATTGCTCAGGCCCATGAAGATCAGGATCTTGCAGCGCGGGTCGCAGGCGCCGGAGGTCCACCATTTTTTGCCGTTGATCACCCACTCGTCACCATCACGCACGGCGCGGGCAGCCATGTTGGTCGCGTCCGAAGAGGCAACGTCCGGTTCGGTCATGGCGAATGCCGAGCGGATTTCACCGCGCAACAGCGGTTCGAGCCAGCGCTGTTTCTGTTCTTCGTTGGCGTAGCGCACCAGCACTTCCATGTTGCCGGTGTCCGGTGCCGAGCAGTTGAACGGTTCCGGCCCGAGCAGCGAACGGCCCATGATTTCCGCCAATGGTGCGTATTCGAGGTTGGTCAGGCCGGCACCGAGTTCCGACTCAGGCAGAAACAAATTCCACAGACCCTCGGCCTTGGCCTTGGCTTTGAGCTCTTCCATGATCGCCGTCGGCTGCCAGCGATCGCCTTCGGCAACCTGGCGTTCGAACACCGCCTCGGCCGGGTAAACGTAAGTGTCCATGAACGCGGTCACGCGCTCACGCAGTTCTTGCACCTTGGGCGAATAAGCGAAATCCATGATCAATTACCTTCTTGGGCAGAGGTTGTTTAAGTCATGCAATCGATGCTAGAACAGCGCTGATAATTTACCTAGCCTATTCTCGGCGTGTATAAACATTCATCACCGATATATGATCGGCTGATTACCAGCCCCTAAATCACCGCCCTTAATAACAAGAGAAGCCGCGTTATGAATCTGAGTAAGGTCGACCTCAACCTTTTCATCGTCTTCGACGCGATCTATACCGAAGCCAACCTGACCCGCGCCGGGCAGATTGTCGGTATCACCCAGCCGGCGGTGTCCAACGCCTTGGCGCGGTTGCGCGAAACCTTTAATGATCCACTGTTCGTGCGCACGGCTCAGGGCATGGTGCCGACGCCGATGGCGCAGAACATCATCGGCCCGGTGCGCAACGCTTTGTCGCTGCTGCGTGTGTCGGTTCAGGAAAGCCGCATTTTCAACCCGGCGCAGGCGGTCAAGACCTACCGCATCAGCATGACCGACCTCACCGAAGCGGTAATTCTGCCGCCGCTGTTCCAGCGCCTGCGCCGTCTGGCGCCGACCGTGATTATCGAAAGCTTTCTGTCCAAGCGCCGCGAGACCACCAAGGAACTGGCCGCCGGGCGTCTGGATTTCGCCGTGGATGCGCCGCTCAACACCGACCCGCAGGTGCGCCACGTCAAGCTGATGGAAGACCGTTACGTCTGTGCGATGCGCAAGGGGCATCCGATGGCAGGCAAGGAAAAGCTCTCGCTGGATGATTACCTGTCGCTGACCCATATCCATATTTCCAGCCGTCGCAGTGGTCTGGGTTATGTCGATCTGGCGCTGGGCAAAATGGGCATTCAGCGCAAAATTGCCCTGCGCTCGCAGCACTATCTGATGGCGTCGCAAGTGATGCAGCAGACCGACATGGTCATGACGGTGCCGGAGCGCTTTGCCCGTCGGCATGAGCTGCAGGCGTTTAATCTGCCGGTGAATGATGTGCCGCCAGTGGAGACGCATTTGTATTGGCATGAAAGCACTGACCAGGATCCGGCGAATCGCTGGATGCGCGAGCAGATGATCGAGTTGTGCCAGCAGGTGACGGCGCAGGAGAAGAAGCTGGATAAGGTGTAGGGCTTTTTACCGCGGCGCTGCCATCGCGAGCAGGCTCACTCCTACAATTGGTTGCATTTCTTCAGATGAAACACGGTCAACTGTAGGAGTGAGCCTGCTCGCGATGAGGCCAGCATGAACACCACAGATCATCCTTCTTGACGTAAACGTCAACCTGCCATTAGCTTAGCGCCAAGACCTTTTTTCGAGCGCTTCCATGAGCAGCCAGACTTACAGCATCTCCGACCTCGCCCGCGAGCTGGACATCACCACCCGGGCGATCCGCTTTTACGAAGAGCAAGGCCTGCTCAGCCCTGAGCGCCGTGGCCAGGAACGTATCTATTCGCCACGCGACAAGGTCAGCCTGAAGCTGATCCTGCGCGGCAAGCGCATCGGTTTCTCGCTGGCCGAATGCCGTGAACTGATAGAGCTTTACGACCCTTCCAGCGGTAACACCAAACAACTCAACAGCATGCTGGCGAAAATCAGCGAGCGCCGGGAACAATTGGAGCAGCAGTTGCTCGACATTGAGCAAATGAAGCTGGAGCTCGATACCGCCGAAGAGCGCTGCGTGCAGGCACTGGAGCAGACGCTGAAGAGCCAGCAGGCCATTCAGTAACAACCCCATTCCCTGTGGGAGCGAGCCTGCTCGCGAATGCAATTTGTCATTCGACATCTATGGTGATTGACCCGGCGCATTCGCGAGCAGGCTCGCTCCCACAGGGGGATATCCGCAGACTTCAGATAACTACAACAGGTCAACCGTCATGTCCCTCCCCTCCCAAGTACGCCTGATCGAAGTCGGCCCGCGCGATGGCCTACAGAATGAAGCCCAACCGATCAGCGTGGCCGACAAGGTACAACTAGTCGATGCACTCAGCGCTGCCGGCCTTGGCTATATAGAAGTCGGAAGTTTCGTTTCACCGAAATGGGTCCCGCAGATGGCGGGTTCGGCCGAAGTGTTTGCACAGATCCAGCGCAAGCCGGGCGTGACCTACGGCGCACTGGCGCCGAACCTGCGTGGCTTCGAAGATGCCATCGCCGCAGGGGTCAAGGAAGTCGCCGTGTTCGCGGCCGCGTCTGAGGCGTTCTCGCAGCGCAACATCAACTGCTCGATCAGCGAAAGCCTGGCGCGCTTCGCACCGATCATGGAAGCGGCGCAACAGCACGGCGTTACCGTGCGCGGTTACGTGTCCTGCGTGCTCGGTTGCCCGTACGAAGGCACGGTCGCGCCGGAACAAGTGGCGGTGGTCGCGCGCGAGCTGTATGCGATGGGCTGCTACGAAGTTTCGCTGGGCGACACCATTGGCACCGGCACCGCTGGCGCGACTCGCCGTCTGTTCGAAGTGGTTTCAGCGCAAGTGCCACGAGAAAAACTGGCCGGGCATTTCCACGACACCTACGGCCAGGCCATGGCCAATATCTATGCCAGCCTGCTCGAGGGCATCTCGGTGTTCGACAGCTCTATCGCGGGCCTCGGCGGCTGCCCGTACGCCAAAGGCGCGAGCGGTAACGTTGCTACCGAAGACGTGGTGTACCTGCTCAACGGCTTGGGTATCGAGACCGGTATCGACCTGGACGCCTTGATTGCTGCGGGTCAGCAGATCAGCGCGGTGCTCGGCCGCCCGAGCGGTTCGCGCGTGGCCAAGGCTCGTAGCGCGCAGTGAGGGGGGAAGGTGTTACCGCTGTGTCCGGAATGTGGGTTCAAGCGAGTAACACGGAAACAAATTGTCTGGTTTCGTCGGAGTGAAAAATCTCTGAAATTTTCAAACTATTGATTTATAAGGATTTTTAAAAGTTGGCACGGCTTCTGCTATCTCTATGGCATAACAAGAATAAAAAGCAGCAAACCAATAAAAATAAGACGTACCGACTCTGACATAACAAAAACAACACGGCAGAGACGCAGCTAACAGATTTTTTTGGAGAAGGTGTGCTTTTCAGGGTGCTCTCAGGAGTGACCCGCAACCGGGCAGAGAACAATAAAACTACCTTCAGGTAGCTCCCGAATCGGTTGGATCGCTTAGCGAGAAAGTAGATCAGCGCTCAAAAAAATACGTTTGCTCTTGACCCCGGATGGGGGTCGCCAAAAACAGCGGTAAAGGGCCACGGTTGCCAAAAACAACAACAGACCGACCCTCAATAATAAAAAAGAGCACGCGACGACAAAATTAAAGGGGAGCTTCGGCTCCCCTTTGTGCTTTCTATAATTCCTCAATCCCCCAAATCCCTGTGGGAGCTGGCTTGCCAGCGATTGCGGTAGATCATTCAACATTGATGCTGGCTGATCCGACGCCATCGCTGGCAAGCCAGCTCCCACAGTGTTTGTGTTCACCGCTCGATTGTTTTCAGTTCTTCGATACTGATCTCACGCATCCTGAATTTCTGGATCTTGCCCGTCACCGTCATCGGAAACTCTTCAACGAACTTGAAATGCCGTGGCGTCTTGAAATGCGCGATACGCTCCTTGCACCAGGTTTGCAGCTCCAGCTCCGAGGCGCTGTGGCCGGGGTGGAATTTGATCCAGGCAACAATCTCCTCACCGTAACGCGAGCACGGAATGCCGATCACCTGCACATCCGCCACGGCCGGATGGGTGAAGAAAAACTCCTCAAGCTCACGCGGGTAAATATTCTCGCCGCCACGAATGATCATGTCCTTGTTGCGCCCGGCAATGTTGACGTAGCCCTCCTCGTTCATGCTCGCCAGGTCGCCGGTGTGCATCCAGCCCGCGTCATCGATGGCTTCGGCGGTGGCTTGCGGATTGTTCCAGTAACCGAGCATCACGCTGTAGCCACGGGTGCACAGTTCGCCGATGGTGCCGCGCGTCACGAGGTTGCCGGCTTCGTCGATGATCTTGCTCTCCAGCTGTGGCTGGGTGCGGCCGACGGTGGTCACGCGCAATTCCAGCTCATCGGTCGGGCCGGTTTGCAGCGACACCGGGCTGGTTTCGGTCATGCCGTAAGCGATCTGCACTTCGCTCATGTGCATCTCGCTGATCACCCGACGCATCACTTCGATCGGGCACGTCGCGCCCGCCATGATTCCGGTGCGCAGGCTCGACAGATCGAATTCGCCACGTTGCGGCTGGTCGAGCATGGCGATGAACATGGTCGGTACGCCATAAAGACCGGTGGCTTTTTCTTCGGCGACGGTTTGCAGGGTCAGCAACGGATCGAAGGCATCGCTGGGGTAAATCATCGTGCTGCTGTGGGTGATGCAGCCAAGATTGCCCATGACCATGCCGAAGCAGTGGTAGAGCGGCACCGGGATCACCAGACGATCGCGCGGGGTCAGGCCGATGCTTTCACCGACCATGTAGCCGTTATTGAGGATGTTGTAGTGGCTGAGGGTTGCGCCTTTGGGGAAACCGGTAGTGCCGGAGGTGTACTGGATGTTCACCGGTTGATCAAAGTGCAGGCTGTCGCTGCGTTCGCGCAGTTGATCGGGAGAGATGCTGGTGGCCAGATCGGCCAGTTGCGACCACGGCAGAAAACCTGACGGTGGTTGCGCGTCAAGGCTGATTACCCCACGCAGTGCGGGGAGGCGTTCGCTGCGCAATTGGCCGATGGGTTGCTCGGCCAGTTCCGGCACCACCCCTTGCAACATGGCGTGGTAGTTTGAGGACTTGAACGCCCCCGCGCAGACCAGCCATTGGCAGCCGGATTGCTTGAGCACGTATTCGAGTTCGGAGCTGCGATAGGCCGGGTTGATGTTGACCAGGATCACGCCGATTTTTGCCGTAGCAACTTGGGTGACGCACCACTGCGCGCAGTTCGGCGCCCAGATACCGAGGCGATCGCCGGCCTGCAAACCCAGGGCGAGCAGCGCTCTGGCGTGCAGGTCCACCGCATCGGCCAGTTGTCGCCAGGAGTAACGCAGCTGCTGATGGCGCACGACGAGCGCTTCGCCGTCAGGGTATTGCGCGGCGGTGTGATCGAACTTCTGCCCGATGGTCATCGCCAGCAAGGCTTTGTCCTGAGATCCACGGGTATAGCTGCGCTGCGGGTTTGCACTGGGTTGATCCATGACGACCCCTATTGTCTTTATTTATGGGTTGCCGACGGTCACTTGTAGGAGTGAGCCTGCTCGCGATCTCGATCCTACTGTCAACATTTACGTCGACTGACACGACGCCATCGCGAGCAGGCTCACTCCTACAAAAACCAATCAGCTTTCAATCTTGAACTGCCCTTACTCTCGCTCAAGTTGACGTTAACGTAAAGGGTGATTGACAGCCATCCATCGCAGGCTTACGTTAACGTAAAGGTGAGAGCTGAGTGACCGCCCTCCCCACCCTACAAAAAAGCCAAAAGGTGACCCATGAGCTATCCATCCCTGAACTTCGCCCTCGGTGAAACCATCGACATGTTGCGCGATCAGGTTCAGTCCTTTGTCGCCAAGGAGATCGCTCCGCGCGCCGCGCAGATCGACAGCGACAACCTGTTCCCCGCCGACATGTGGCGCAAATTCGGTGACATGGGCCTGCTCGGCATCACCGTGCCGGAAGAGTACGGCGGCGCGGGTCTGGGTTACCTGGCGCATGTGGTGGCGATGGAAGAAATCAGCCGTGGTTCGGCCTCTGTAGCGCTGTCCTACGGTGCGCACTCCAACCTTTGCGTCAACCAGATCAACCGCAACGGCAACCACGAACAAAAAACCCAATACCTGCCGAAGCTGATCAGCGGCGAGCACGTTGGCGCACTGGCGATGAGCGAACCGAACGCCGGTTCCGATGTGGTTTCGATGAAACTGCGCGCCGACAAACGCGGCGACCGCTTCGTCCTCAACGGCAGCAAAACCTGGATCACCAACGGCCCTGACGCCAACACCTACGTGATCTACGCCAAGACCGATCTGGAAAAAGGCCCACACGGCATCACCGCGTTCATCGTCGAACGCGACTGGAAAGGCTTCAGCCGCAGCAATAAATTCGACAAGCTCGGCATGCGCGGCTCCAACACCTGCGAGCTGTTTTTCGATGACGTCGAAGTGCCGGAAGAAAACATCCTCGGCGTGCTCAACGGCGGCGTCAAAGTGTTGATGAGCGGCCTCGATTACGAACGCGTCGTGCTCTCCGGCGGCCCGACCGGGATCATGCAGTCGTGCATGGACCTGATCGTTCCATACATCCACGACCGCAAACAGTTCGGCCAGAGCATCGGCGAGTTCCAGCTGATCCAGGGCAAAGTGGCCGACATGTACACCCAGCTCAACGCCAGTCGCGCCTACCTCTACGCCGTGGCCCAGGCCTGCGAGCGCGGCGAAACCACCCGCAAGGATGCCGCCGGGGTGATCCTCTACACCGCCGAGCGCGCCACGCAAATGGCCCTCGACGCGATCCAGATTCTCGGCGGTAACGGTTACATCAACGAATTCCCGGCGGGCCGCTTGCTGCGTGACGCCAAGCTGTACGAAATCGGCGCCGGCACCAGTGAGATCCGTCGCATGCTGATCGGCCGCGAACTGTTCAACGAAACCCGCTAACGGAGCTGACCATGGCTACCCTGCACACTCAGCTCAACCCCCGCTCGCCGGAGTTCGCCGCCAACAGCGCGGCGATGCTCAAACAGGTCGACGCCCTGCACACCCTGCTCGCCCAAGTGGCGCAGGGCGGCGGCGCGAAAGCCCAGGAACGCCACACCTCACGCGGCAAACTGTTGCCTCGTGAACGCATCAACCGCTTGCTTGATCCGGGTTCGCCATTTCTGGAGATCAGCCAACTGGCCGCCCACGCTGTGTATGGCGAAGACGTGCCGGCCGCTGGTGTGATTGCCGGGATCGGCCGGGTTGAAGGCGTCGAATGCATGATCGTCGCCAACGATGCGACGGTGAAGGGCGGTTCGTACTACCCGCTGACCGTGAAAAAACATCTACGCGCACAAACCATCGCGCAACAGAATCGTCTGCCGTGTATCTATCTGGTCGATTCGGGCGGCGCCAATCTGCCGCGTCAGGACGAAGTGTTTCCGGATCGTGAGCACTTCGGGCGGATCTTCTTCAACCAGGCCAACATGAGCGCGATGGGCATTCCGCAGATCGCCGTGGTCATGGGCTCGTGCACTGCCGGCGGCGCGTATGTACCGGCAATGGCGGACGAAGCGATCATGGTGCGCAATCAGGCGACGATTTTCCTCGCCGGCCCGCCACTGGTGAAGGCCGCGACCGGTGAAGTGGTCAGCGCCGAAGACTTGGGCGGTGCCGATGTGCACTGCAAGATTTCCGGGGTCGCCGACCATTACGCCGAGAGCGACGAACACGCCCTCGCCCTCGCCCGCCGCAGCGTTGCCAACCTTAACTGGCGCAAACTCGGTGACGTGCAGCAACGCGCGCCGATTGCGCCGCTGTACGCCAGCGATGAGTTGTACGGCGTGGTCTCGGCTGACGCCAAGCAGCCGTTCGACGTGCGCGAAGTGATTGCGCGACTGGTCGACGGTTCGGTGTTCGATGAATTCAAGGCTTTGTTCGGCACCACGCTGGTGTGTGGCTTTGCGCATCTGCACGGCTACCCGATCGCGATTCTGGCGAACAACGGCATCCTTTTCGCCGAGGCCGCGCAGAAAGGCGCGCACTTCATCGAACTGGCCTGCCAACGCGGCATTCCGCTGCTGTTTTTGCAGAACATCACCGGTTTCATGGTCGGTCAGAAATACGAGGCCGGCGGCATCGCCAAACATGGCGCGAAACTGGTAACGGCCGTGGCTTGCGCGAAAGTGCCGAAATTCACCGTGATCATCGGCGGCAGCTTCGGCGCCGGTAACTACGGCATGTGCGGGCGCGCTTACGATCCGCGCTTCCTGTGGATGTGGCCGAACGCGCGGATCGGCGTGATGGGCGCCGAGCAGGCGGCGGGCGTGTTGGTGCAGGTCAAGCGTGAACAGGCTGAACGCAGTGGCCAGGCCTTCAGTGCCGAGCAGGAAGCCGAGATCAAGCAACCGATCCTCGACCAGTATGAAGAGCAGGGTCACCCCTACTATTCCAGCGCACGGCTGTGGGACGACGGCGTCATCGACCCGGCGCAGACCCGCGATGTGCTGGTCCTGGCCTTGTCCGCGTCGCTGAACGCGCCTATCGAACCGAGCCGCTTCGGCGTGTTCCGGATGTGATTTTTTGTGGGAGCGAGCCTGCTCGCGAATACGGTTTGTCAGGTAGCGGAAATGTCGACTGATACAACGCGTTCGCGAGCAAGCTCGCTCCCACAGGAACCGTGGAGACGGATGAATATGAGTGACTTCAACACCCTCGAACTGCACAGCGACCCACGTGGCTTCGCGACGCTGTGGCTCAATCGCGCGGAAAAGAACAACGCCTTCAACGCCGAGATGATCCGCGAGCTGATCCTCGCGCTGGACAAAGTCGCCAGCGACGCCAGCCTGCGTTTCCTGCTGGTGCGTGGTCGTGGCAAGCACTTCAGTGCCGGCGCTGATCTGGCGTGGATGCAGCAATCGGCCGAGCTCGATTACCACACCAATCTCGACGACGCTCGCGAATTGGCGGAGCTGATGTACAACCTCGCCAAGCTGAAGATCCCCACAGTGGCCGTGGTGCAAGGCGCGGCGTTCGGTGGCGCGCTGGGGCTGATCAGTTGCTGTGACATGGCGATTGGCGCCGATGACGCGCAGTTCTGCCTGTCGGAAGTGCGCATCGGTCTGGCGCCGGCGGTGATCAGTCCGTTCGTGGTGCAGGCCATCGGCGAACGCGCTGCGCGTCGATATGCCCTGACCGCCGAGCGTTTCGGCGGACAACGTGCACGGGAAATCGGTTTGTTGTCCGAGAGCTATCCTGCTGCCGAACTTGATCAGCAAGTCGAACAGTGGATCAACAATTTACTGCTCAACAGCCCCGCCGCCATGCGCGCCAGCAAGGATCTGTTGCGTGAAGTCGGTAACGGCGCGCTGACCCCGGCGCTGCGCCGCTACACCGAAAATGCCATCGCCCGTATCCGCGTCAGCCCTGAAGGTCAGGAAGGCTTGCGCGCCTTTCTGCAAAAACGTCCGCCGAGCTGGCAAGCCGCAACCACCACCAAGGAGCCGCGTTGATGAGCGTACCTGTTCTCACCACCCTGCTGGTGGCCAACCGTGGCGAAATCGCCTGCCGCGTGATGCGCACTGCCAAAGCCTTGGGCCTGACCACGGTTGCCGTGCACAGCGCCACCGACCGTGAGGCGAGGCACAGCCGGGAAGCGGATATTCGCGTGGACCTGGGCGGCAGCAAAGCCGCCGACAGTTATCTGCAGATCGACAAGCTGATCGCAGCGGCCAAGGCCAGTGGCGCGCAGGCGATTCATCCGGGTTACGGGTTTCTCTCGGAAAACGCCGGGTTCGCTCGTGCCATCGAAGCGGCCGGGCTGATTTTCCTCGGCCCGCCCGCCTCGGCCATCGATGCCATGGGCAGCAAATCCGCCGCCAAAGCACTGATGGAAACCGCCGGTGTGCCACTGGTGCCGGGTTATCACGGCGAAGCGCAGGATCTCGACACCTTCCGCGATGCCTGCGAACGCATCGGTTATCCAGTGCTGCTCAAAGCCACGGCCGGCGGTGGTGGCAAAGGCATGAAAGTGGTCGAGGACGTCAGCCAGTTGGCCGAAGCCCTCGCCTCGGCTCAGCGTGAAGCGCAGTCGTCGTTCGGCGATTCGCGCATGCTGGTGGAGAAATACCTGCTCAAGCCACGTCATGTGGAAATCCAGGTGTTCGCCGATCAGCATGGCAACTGCCTGTACCTCAATGAACGGGATTGCTCGATTCAACGCCGCCATCAGAAAGTCGTCGAAGAAGCGCCGGCACCCGGTCTGTCCACGCAACTGCGGCGGGCGATGGGTGAAGCAGCGGTGCGTTCGGCACAGGCGATCGGTTACGTCGGCGCCGGTACGGTGGAGTTCCTGCTGGATGCGCGCGGTGAATTCTTCTTTATGGAGATGAACACGCGGTTGCAGGTCGAGCACCCGGTGACGGAAGCGATTACCGGTCTTGATCTGGTCGCCTGGCAAATCCGCGTTGCCCGTGGTGAAGCACTGCCGATCACTCAGGAACAAGTGCCGTTGAACGGCCATGCGATTGAAGTTCGCTTGTACGCCGAGGATCCTGCAAATGACTTCCTGCCGGCGACCGGACGTCTGGCGTTGTATCGCGAATCGGCCGAAGGGCCAGGGCGCCGGGTGGATAGCGGGGTTGAAGAAGGCGATGAAATTTCGCCGTTCTACGACCCGATGCTCGGCAAGCTGATTGCCTGGGGCGAGGATCGCGAACAGGCTCGGTTGCGCTTGTTGAGCATGCTCGACGAGTTTGCGATTGGCGGTTTGAAAACCAACATCAACTTCTTGCGGCGGATCATTGCGCACCCGGCGTTCGCGGCGGCGGAACTGGATACCGGGTTTATTCCGCGTTATCAGGAGCAATTGCTGCCTGCACCGGGCACGCTGAGCGATGCGTTCTGGGCGGCGGCGGCTCAAGCGGTGGCGCAGAGCCTGCCACAACTCGCACGCCAGGATGACCCTGCTTCGCCTTGGTCACTCAATAGCGGTTTGCGTGCGGGGCTGCCGCCGGAAATCACCCTGCATTTGAGTTGCGAGGGGCAGGATCGCGCCTTGACGCTGAATGCTGCCGACCACGCCAGACTGTCCGGCGAAGCACTTATCGTCGAGCACGAGGGCGTTCGTCGTACGTTGCGTGCGATTCGCCAGGACGATGCGTTGTACCTGCAATGGGAAGGCGAGTTGCGCCGTATCGAGACGTACGATCCGATCAGCGCCGTCGAAGCCCGCCACAGCCATCAGGGCGGCCTGACCGCGCCGATGAACGGCAGCATTGTCCGTGTGCTGGTCGAGGCCGGGCAATCGGTTGAGGCCGGTGCGCAACTGGTGGTGCTGGAAGCGATGAAGATGGAACACAGCATCCGTGCGCCGCATGCCGGGGTGATCAAAGCGCTGTATTGCCAGGAAGGTGAAATGGTTGGCGAAGGCAGCGCTTTGGTTGAGCTGGAAGAAGTATGAACGGGAGGATCGATCCTGCGCCTGGCGAGGATCGATCTGACTAGTAACGCGCCGTTGCCTGCACCACAACACCGATGATTCGACACTCATCGGTCAGCAGGGCTTTCGGCCACGTCGGATTGAGCGGCACCAGGTAACGCTGGCCGCCCTCTTCGTCGAGTTTGCGAAAAATCGCCTCCGTACTGTCGGGCCACTGGGCGATCACCAGTTTACCGGGCAGCGCTTCGGCGGCCGGGTCGACCAGAATCAGCATGCCTTCGGCAATGCTCTGGCCACTCGGTGCGGTCATTGAATCTCCCGTCACCGTCAACCAGAACGCCGGGCCGCGCGCGTGGTAATCCGTCAGCTCGAAGCGCTGTTTGCCGGACGCCTTGCCGTAGGACGCCGGATCGCTTTCACGCACTTCGCACGTCGTCTGCCAATCGCTGACCGGGTAACGGAAGTACGGGTTGTACTTCTGCGCCAGCGGCATCTCGTCTTCGGACGTGGGTTGCGGTTCACGGATCACCAGCACCACTTCGAGGAAATCCATGCCCAGCGCTTGCAGCACCCGGTTCATTTCAGTGATACCGGGTTCGCGACGCTTGTTCAGCCAATGGCCGATCCCGCCCTGGGACATGCCGACGCGCTCTCCGAGCTCTGTTTGAGTGATTTTGAGTTCACTCATCTTGGCCTTGACCAACTCAATCCATTTATCCATGTGCAGCACCTTACGTGGACGCCTTCGGCCAGCAAAACACATATTGTAGTATTTAAATTCTCGTCACAACTACACAGAGTACTATTCTGAAGGCACGGATTTTCAATCGACCAAGGAGTGCCCCCTCATCATGAATATCAGCAGCAAAGACTTGCCCGATCTGCAAATGGACACCACCTTCACCTCGCCCCAAGGCAATGCGGCGGCGCAACGAGCGCTGGACTATTACTTGAAACCAGCTGTGTCAGAACCTGAGGTCGACGAGCGTTTTTTCGATGTCAGGCGCCATCTCAGTGGCGAGGAAGCCCTGGTGCATGCCTCGGACCTGTTGCGCTGCGCGGCAGCCACGGCGTTCAAGGCAGCCGAAAACCTGCAAGGCGCGAGTCGCGATCTGGCATTTTCAGTGGTGCATATGGTGGATATGGCGCGGGCGATGGTCGACCATTCACTCGATGGCGATGAAGCCTGAGAAACGGAAGTGCAGGCGGACGGGAAAGAATTTTCCAATCGCGCAGGTAAAAACATTTGACTTGCAAATGATAATGATTATTATTGCAAGCAGCTGGTCGCGAGATCAGTCGATGGACCAGAGACCTTAGGTCGGTCTTCTGGACTATCTCCTCATCAGGCTAATCACGGTTTTTGACCCGGCTTTTTGCCGGGTCTTTTTTTTGCCCGTTTTTCAGGCTTATGGCTTCAGGCTAATGAAGTCTTTAGGTGCTGCAAATTCGATGGCGCGGATAATATCAAAAGAATATTGGTTGGCAAGCGAAGCCCGGCCACATTGGGGCAAACTAATGCCAATTAGCACTTGAGAATCAATCGCACAGTCTCTAAGCTGCTTGCGCGTCATGGAGGACGCCCCCCGCCACACACCGCAATTCCCCTCGGTTTCAGCCCTGCCTGCGTGTACAGTAACGGCCATAAAAATCATATTCAGGAATCGATTATGACCGTGGCCAAATCTTCGTTCGACATCAGTGCCAACTTCGACAGCGGCAACATCCAAGTCATCGACATCAGCAATCCGCTCAATCCGGTTCTGGCCATTCGTCCGGATACTCGCAGCGCGCATTTCCAGTGGTTTCACTTCAAGGCCAGCGGCCTGCATGTCGGTCAGGAACACTGGTTCCGCCTGAACAACGCCAGCCAATCCACGTACAGCAAGGGCTGGCCCGGTTATCAAGCCGTAGCGTCCTACGATCACGTCAACTGGTTCCGCGTGCCGACTATTTACGAGGGCGACTGCCTGCGCTTTTGCCTCGAGGCCACGCAGACCCACGCTTGGTTCGCCTACTTCGAACCCTATAGCCGTGGCCGTCACGACTGGCTGATCGAGCAGGCGCTGAGCAAGGCCGGCACCGAATTACTGGCGACCGGTAAAAGTGTCGAAGGTCGCGACATTCAATTGCTGCGCAAAGGCACTGGCGCCGAAGGCCAGCGCAAAATCTGGATCATCGCTCAGCAACATCCCGGCGAGCACATGGCCGAATGGTTCATGGAAGGCGTGATCGAGCGCCTGGAAAGGCACGATGATCCGGTGCTGAACAAGCTGCTCGCCAGTGCCGATCTGTACCTGGTACCGAACATGAATCCGGACGGCGCGTTCCATGGTCATCTGCGCACCAACGCCATGGGCCAGGATTTGAACCGGGCCTGGCAGAACGCCAGCCAGGAGATCAGTCCCGAGGTGCTCTTCGTCCAGCAGCAAATGGAAAAGTACGGCGTCGATCTGTTCCTGGATGCCCATGGCGATGAAACCATTCCTCACGTATTCACCGCCGGCTGCGAAGGCAATCCGGGCTACACGCCGCGTATCGAGAAGCTCGAAGAGCATTTCCGCAATCACCTGAAACACACCACCAAAGATTTCCAGACCAAGTACGGCTACACCCGCGACGAACCGGGTCAGGCCAACATGACCCTGGCGTGCAACAGCGTCGGCCAGAAATACGACTGCCTGTCGCTGACGCTGGAAATGCCGTTCAAGGATCACGACGACCATCCCGACAAGGTCACCGGCTGGTCGGGTAAACGCTCCAAACAGTTGGGTAAAGACGTGCTGACGACCATCGCTGACATGGTTGATACCTTGCGCTGATCCCCTCCTCCGTTCTGTAAAAGATCGCAGCTTGTCTGCGATCTTTTGCTTTTCGCCATTCACCATCTCGCGCAAACAGGTTGCAAAATAAAACCCGAATCAATACCGTACTAAAGGTTTTATTTTGAAACCTAAAAGGATGCGGGAAATGAAACCTCTCAAGAGCGATGCCGTTTTGCTTTTCTCCGTGGCCTGCGGTCTGGCCGTGGGCAATGTGTATTACGCCCAGCCATTGCTGGACGCGATGGCCGAGGCGTTTGCGATGTCGCCGGCAACCATCGGCATCGTCATCACCCTGACGCAAATCGGCTACGGCATCGGACTGGTGCTATTAGTCCCTCTCGGTGATCTGCTCAATCGGCGCCGATTGATCGTTACTCAAACCCTGCTGTCGGCAGCGGCGCTGTTGATGATCGCGCTGGCGCCCGACAGTACGTGGCTGCTGCTTGGCATGACCTTGACAGGGCTGCTCGCGGTAGTGACGCAGGTCTTGGTAGCTTATGCCGCGACGCTGGCAATCCCGGCACAACGCGGGCGCGTGGTCGGGGTGGTCACCAGCGGCATCGTCGTCGGCATCTTGCTGGCACGCACGGTTGCCGGCGGTATGGCCGATTTGGCTGGGTGGCGAGCGATTTACTTGCTGTCAGCCGGGCTGACACTGTTGATGGCGTTGCTGCTGTTGCGTGTTCTGCCGAAGGATGAGGTCTCGCAACCGACTACGACTTACGCCGCCCTGATCGCCTCAGTATTCAGCCTGTTCAAAGAAGAACCGGTACTGCGCCAACGCGCGATCCTCGCATTGCTGACTTTCGCCAGTGCGATGGTGCTGTGGACGCCGATGGTGCTGCCACTAGCCGCGCCGCCACTGTCCCTGTCGCACAGTGAAATCGGGCTGTTCGGACTCGCCGGTGCTGCGGGTGCACTGGCAGCCGCACGGGCCGGGCATCTGGCTGATCGCGGACTCGGACAATGGGTCAGCGGTCTTTCGCTGTTGCTGATGCTCGCCTCATGGTTGCCGATCGCCCTGACTCAATCCTCGCTGTGGGCATTGCTGCTCGGCGTAATCACCCTGGACTTGGGTCTGCAAGCCGTGCACGTCACCAGCCAGAGCATGATCTACAGCGTGCGCCCCGAAGCGCAAAGCCGTCTCACTGCCGGTTACATGCTGTTCTACTCGATCGGCAGCGCGCTCGGTTCCATCGGCTCGACCGCGATGTACGCGTGGGCCGGCTGGATCGGCGTGTGCCTGCTCGGCGCCGGCATCAACGCCGTGGCGCTGGCGTACTGGTGGCTGACCCTGAAACGTGGCGCATCGCTACGATGCGCCACACAAACGGGTTAGCTGCGATCGCGACCACGCAACATGCTGTCGAGCACCTCGTCGCGGCGGACCCAGCCATGAAACAGCGCCGCCGCCAGGTGCAGCAGCACCGTCAGGAACAGCAGATAGGCCAGATACCCGTGAGCCTTGCGCAGAAACGCGAACAACTGCGCGTCGGCCGGAACGATCGCTGGCAACTGCAACGTTGTGCTGAGCATCACCGGTTCACCAGAAGCGCTGATCATCGCCCAACCGAGCAACGGCAACACCAGCATCAACGCGTAAAGCAGCAGATGGGACGCCTTGGCCGCCAGTACTTGCCAGCCCGGCAGATCGGCGGGCAACGGTGGCTGGCGCGTGGTGAGCCGTACCAGCAAACGCACGATCACCAGCGCCAGAATCGCAATGCCCAACGGTTTGTGCAGATGGATCAGCCATTCATGCCGCTCGGACACCGAGGTGACCATGCCGGCGCCGATAAACAGCATGGCGATGATCATCAGCGCCATCAGCCAGTGCAGCAGCCGCGCCAACAGGGCGAAATGCGTCGGTTGAGTGCTCATGGACGAGCCTCCTGTTTGGCGGCGGGCAACTGACTGACTTCGCTGGTGCGACGCAGATAGGAATTGGCGTAACCGGCGGAACGCGCCGCGAGCAACGGGTCGTCGGAACCTTGAATCCCGGCCGGCAGCACCAGCGGGTCATAGTTGATGTCCCGGCATTCGCCGCTCAATTGCGGCTGGGTCTTTTCCAGCACCAGCGTACCGGCGTTCAACACTTTGCGCCCCTCGGGCCAGGTCTTGCTGGCGTCGTTCACCGGATCCTCGGGATTGGCCAGAGTGATATTCAACTGAAAACGCAGCGGTGCAGACGACAACCGTTGCACCAGATCTTTCTCGAGAAAATCGCCGCCCTCAGGCGCACTGGCGCCCGCAGCATCGCGCGCCAACGGTGTCATGCTCCAGCGCACGGCCTGTTTTTTACCGCTGGCGTCGACCAGATAAAACGCGTTGACGCTGTTATAGGTTTCGGTGGCATAACTGGCCGACGGTTTGGCCGTCTTCACCCAGGTCAAAAACGGCACGGTTTCCGGGTGCGCGGCGAAGAACGCCGGAACCTTCGCCGGATCAGGTTTACCGGTGGCCGGATCTGGCGATTGCGCCTGTTGCAATTGATAAAACGCCTCAGGCGTACCGACCGGGAACACCGGCATGCTGTTCATCCCGGTGCGCCACTGCTGCCCGTTAGCCTGGGTGAACCGCAACGCCAGACTGCGAATCGGCACGCTGCTGTCCGGTGCATAGGGATTGCCCGCCGGCAGCGCAAAACGCCCGACCACTGGAGTCTGCGGCTCGTTGAACACCTGCGCGGTGGAGAATACCCGTGCCTCACCACTGCTTTCGAAATGCCCGATCACGCACACGCCTTTGGCGTGATTACGACGAAACCCAGGATGCACGCCATTGTTCTTCTCCAGCACATCGACCAGCGCCTTTGGCGTCAGGCGTTGTGGGTCGAAGTTACCGTGAACGTAGGCAAACGCCCCAGCCACCGCGGCGACTACCACGGCAATGCCGCCCAGACGCAATATCAGGCTCGCGGGACTCAGTGGCGGGCGCTGCGGCCCGCCGGGCGGTGAAGCGTTGGGTGAGGTGCGATCAACCATGAAGGACTCCAGGGCCAATGGCCACAAGTAGGAAGAATCAGCAAGACGCGCCTCGTCCGGGTTTATTCCACACAACGGTATTTATTTTTCCGAACGTGGAATAACCTCCAACGGCGGGCGTCTCCCTAGTCCACAGCGTAGTGACTAGCAGAATTTCATGAGCGAATTCGACGAACAGTTGAGAGAAATCATTCCCAGATTGCGCCGCTTTGCCGTGTCGTTGACGCGCAACAGCAGTAGTGCTGACGATCTGGTGCAGGCCTGTCTGGAGCGTGCCCTGTCGAGTTGGGGCGACAAACGCGCCGACGGCGACTTGCGTGCCTGGCTGTTCGCGATCCTCTATCGGCAGTTTCTCGACGCCCACCGGCGCTCCCGGCGTTATGCGCGAATGCTCGAATTCTTCACCGGTCGCGACGATGCCGAACCGTCGGTGGAGCGTACCGTTATTGCTCAGTCGACCCTGCAAGCCTTCGACCGACTGCCCAGCGAACAGCGCGCGCTGTTGCTCATGGTTTCAGTGGAAGGCCTTTCCTATAAAGAGGTCGCCGAGATTCTCGGCGCCCCGATCGGCACCGTGATGTCGCGCCTGTCCCGCGCCCGCCAGGCCCTGCGCCAACTCAGCGACGGCGAAATCAGCAGCCCTTCTTTGCGGATACTCAAATGATCAGCCTGCCTCCCAACGAGCGTGACCTGCACGCCTATGTCGACCACCAACTCAGCGACACCGACCGGCGTGTGCTGGAAACCTGGCTGGCCAGTCACCCGGACGAAGCGGCGCAGGTTCGCGCCTGGCAACAGGATGCCCAGCAACTACGCGCGGCACTCAGCGGCGCGTTGCAGCAACCGGCTAACCCGGCGCTTGACCCGGCGATGATTCGCCAGCGCCGTCAGCGCCAGTCGCGTCGTCATCTGGCCAGTGCTGCGGTGTTGCTGATCGCGGTCAGCCTCGGCGGATTCAGTGGCTGGCAGGCGCGGGAAATGACCCTCGTGCGCCCGGCCATGTTGCCGATGACCGACGCCTTGCAGGCCTATCGCTTGATTGCCCAGCAAGGCATGTTGCCCGCCGATTACCAGGTCGAGAGTGCCGACGACATGCAGCGCTGGCTCGACCGCTATTTCACCCGGGCCAGTCGCTTGCCCGACCTGAAGGCGGCCGGGTTTGAACCGGTCAGCGGACGCTTGCTCAGCACTGATGAAGGTCCGGCGGCGATGGTGGTGTATGAGGATGGCAGCGGCCACAAAGTGAGTTTCTACGTGCGCCCGCCGGGGCCGAAGAACACCTTTTTGCCCCGTGGCAGCCGCAGTGATGGCGACTTGCAGGCCGAGTACTGGTCGGGCGGCGGGTACAACTACGCGATGGTCAGCCCGGTCGATACACCGGCGGCGCAACAGCTCAAGCAATCACTGCAATTCTGAAAACACCGCTGTTCTATGTAGGAGCTGCGGCACGCTGCGATCTTTTGACCTTGTTCTTAAGGGCAAGATCAAAAGATCGCAGCCTCGTTTCACTCGACAGCTCCTACAAAGGATCGTGTCAGCTCAGAAACCTACGTCCAAAACCACATTATCCAGATAAGTGCCCGCCGGCGGCGTGGTCTGGTCGGTGTAGATCTTCGCGTTGTAGTTGAAGATCTGGCTGCCCGTGCCCAAGCCGTTACCCGGATTGACCTCGGCATCGGTACTCGCCCGCCGCGCCGCGCCGACGCTGCCCCAGCGCGTGGTGCCGGCACTTTTGAAAATGTCGTAGGCCAGATAATTGCTCCCGGAAATCATCCGTCGCCGGCCGCCGACACTCACCGCGTTCTGCCCGTCGCTCAGCCCCACGGTATAGGCACTGCCCTTGGTGCAGGCCAGATTGATGGTTTGCCCGGTCACCGGGGTGAACGCGCTGATCACCGGAGCGCTGCCGAACGCAATGTTCGGCGCAGTAATCGTGCAGTCGTTGGACACCGTCATATTCACCGTCAACGAGGTCGTGCCACTGGCGATGTCGCGCCCAAGACAGATAGAACCAATACCAATCCCCGAGCAGTAATTCCAGTTCCAGAAAATACTCAGGGTCTCGGTGTACACCCCGGCGGCGACGTTGCTGCCAATGGTTGTGCCGAGATACAGCGGCACGGTTTTCGGCGTTGTACCGTTGAGCAGGCCCAAGGCATCGATGATGCCGTTGCGCGCAAAGTCGTAGGCCGTGCCACGAGTCAGCGGGTAGCTGGTGCTGTTGTTGGCGTAGACCGTGTAGTTGATGACATCGCCGGTCGGCCCGACCAGACCACTTTGAGTCGAAGAAACGGTGCCCCAGAAGTGGTCGTTGCTGGTCAGCAGGGACAGCAGCGAACCGGTACAGCTCAAACCTGCATTCAGTGTTGAACTGGGTTGTGAAGTGGTGCGCACGGCGATCGAACTGAGCGTACCGAACGCTGCCGGTGTGGTGCTGACCACCGAGCACGCGGCCTGCGCCGCGCCCGGCAGCATCAGCGCCAGCAACAAAAGCAAGCGTGCGTAGATCATTGGCACACCAACGGGCCAATCAGCGGCACCTGGTCCTGATTCATATCGACGCTGAACTGCGCCTGACAGGTCTTGCCGTCGGCCAGCGTGACCTGCAGCGAGTTCTGCGCCTGCAGGTTTTCCAGATAGACCAGCCCGTCCCAACCGACCACCGTCCGTGTGCCGCTCTGCTCATGCAACACACCCGCGCCCAGCGGCAGTTCGCGCTGTTGCGCGTCGACCAGCACGATGCTCGCGGCAATCACTCGGGCCAGCGGAAACTCCAGCAGATAACCGCTGCCGCGCCTTACAGCGATGCGTTGTTCGACATTGGGACTGCGCACATTGGCCGGCAGATTCAGTGGGTCGATTTCGTACTTGCCCCGGTAATAGGCGCTGCTCCACGGCACCAGCAGATGACCGTTCTTGTCGGTCTGACCAACCTGCTGGTTTTCGTAGCGCACCGGAATGTCGGCGAAACCATCGGTGCTGACCACTACAAACGCGTCGTCGATGCGGTTGGCGGCGAACACCTGACGGTCCATCCACACCAACGAACCACTGGCATCGGCCCAACGGGTTTCAGCCTCGGAAGTGCCGTAGACACCAGCCTGCAACTGCACCGATTGCAGCCGCCAGGTGACGTCGGCCTGGCGATAATCGGCGCCATCACCCTTGGCGTAGCCGAGGTTGAAACCCACGCCGCCCTCAGTCGGCACCGCACGACTGTAGTTGACCCGTTGCTGGCTCTGCCCGGTTTTACTGCGATCGCTGCTGATCGCCAGGCTGCCACGCAGATCGAACGGAATCACCAGTTGCGCCTGCACTGCCCAGTTGCTGTCGCCGATTTCGCGGTTGGCCGACAGGTAAAAACTGCTGTTGCGCCACAGCGGTTTGCTCCAGCTGAGGTTGAGCAGCCGCGTGCGCGAGTCGTCCGCCGCACGAACATCGAAATAACCGGCCCCGAGGCTGCCCCAACGCTCAAGGTTAAGGCTTAAGGTCGCCTGTTCGCTGCGTCGACTCAGGCTGATGTAGGAGCTGTCGACCACGGTCAGGTCGGCATATTGATCGTGACGTTGCAGGCGCTGGTAGGAAAAGCTGAAGCGCTGATTGCTGTACTGGTAGCCCAGGCTCAATTGCTGACCGCCCTCGCCGTCGAAGCGGCTTTGACTCAGGGCACTATTGAGTACACCGAAATTACCCAGCCGCAGGTTGCCGCCGAGGCCGCCCAGTGTCAGCGAATCGGCCGCTTCGGCATGGCTTTCCAGGGTAAAACTGTCGCTGACGCCGTAACGCAGGCTGCCGGAGGTGACACCCGAGCCGTAACTGAAGTCCTTCAAGCCGTAGTCGCGGCGCAACGTACCGGCCGCCACGGAAAAATCGCTTAAGCCTTTTTGCAACAACGTGCTGGTGACATAGAACGGCACCGTGGTCGACACCTGCCGACCCAGTGCATCGGTGGTCACCACCACCGCTTCGCCAGCGCCGTTGATGAATGGAATATTGGTCAGCGTATAAGGCCCAGGTTGCAAATCTGCGCTGCTCGACTTGTAGCCATTGATGAACAGGTCCACCGAGGACGGCACTGCTGCTTCACCGGCAAATTGCGGCAATGGATAAGTCACCAGATCCGGGCGTACGGCAAAGTCCCGCGAGAACTGCACGCCGCCCAGACGCACCGAACTGCTCCACGGCAACGCACCGCTAATCACGTCACCGGCCTCGTAGGTGAGCATTCGCTCGTCATCGGAGTAACGCCACGTGGTGTCGTAACGCAGGTAACCGTTGTCCAGCGTGTTGAGCGAGTCACCAGACAACGTACGCCGGTATTGCCCGGTGTTGGACAGCGTGCCCCAGCTGTCGAACAGCCGCACTTCGTTCCACGCCGCCAGGTAAGTGCCGGCATCGTCGGTGTCGTTGAGGTACAGATCGTAGTTGAACAGTGCGCCGAAACTGCTCAGCGCCGGGGTGCGCGGGTAAGCCTGGCGATTGCCGATGAACTGTTCCGGCAACCAGTCCGGCGGCACGTCCAGCAGCAGGCGCTGACCGACACTGTCGTAATCGCTGTGCAGCCCCGCCAGGCTGTCGAGATCGACCTCGGCGCCAAGGCTGTCGGGCAGTTTCATGCCGGTCTCACGCAACGCCTTCACTGGCACGAACAGGCGCCCGTCGCGCTGCTGCACCGCCACCACGCGACCGGTATTCATCTGGTTGACCACCAGTTCCAGAAACAACTGTGCATCACTCACGGCCTCCATGCCGCTCGGTGGCGGCGGCAGATCGCCGGCCCCGGATGGTTGAACAAACATCAGGCAACACGCGCCAGTGATGAGCCACAACGGACGCTGAATACGACGAACCCGTCCTGGGCTCATACCCGTTTTACGTCCGTCAATGGACTGAATCCTCCCTGATACCGCTTTAGCCGACGTCAGATAACTGCGCTACGACTCACTCACTTGGCAGGTGTAATGCTCTGCACCTGCGGCGCGCCGTTCACCCGCACCTGCAACGCCGAATCACCGGCCAACGGCCCCGGTGCCGGCCACCGCATTACCGCCCCCGGCAGCACATACCCCAGCAGCCCTTCGGCAAGCGGTCTGCTCTGCCCCGCCTGTTTGATTGCCACGTCAGTCAGTCGCGCATGCACCGCGCCCTGATTACGCACTTCCACATAGGGCCGGCCGTCCACGGCCACCGTGCGCCAGCTCAATTGCGGCAGGCCGACACCCTTGGGATCACGCGCGCGGCTGCTGTCTTCCTTGCTCCACAGCCCGGCGCCATAGGCAAACAGCGGCACCGAATAACGCATCTGGAAGCGGATCGCTGCGGCGGTTTTGCCTCCGTCAGCGGTCGCGGGTTGTGCGGAAGGAATTTCGTCAATGATGATCCGATAGGCCAGTTCCTGCCCCGGTGGCACTTGCTTGGTTCGGGTCAGACGCACCAATTGTTTCTGTCCCGGCTCGATTTTCGCCACCGGCGGGCTGCCGATCACGTCGCGCTGGTTCTGGTATTGCTCGGCGAAACCACTCTGGCTCCAGCCAAACACGCGGATCTGCAGATTGGCGGTTTCACTGCCGCGATTCTCCAGCCACAGCGCACTGGCCTGCTGATCAGCCTCCAGCACCGGATCGATCGGCCAGATCAGCACCGAACTCGCCGCGTGTGCCTGACTTGCCCCAAGCATGACCAGCGTCCACATCGCACAGCGCACGAACGAATGCCGTGACGTAACTGACCCCATAAACCTGCTCCTTGTCGGCCATTCAACTTCGCCTTACCACGACAGTTGCACCTGCAACACGTCGCTGTACGTCCCCCCAGGCTGATTGCCCGGCAATTGCACCTGACCGTAAATCGGCAGGCTGATGTTGTTCGCATCGCTGTAGGCCACCGCCACACTCTGGCCGATGCCCAGGCTCTGGCTGTATGCCGCATCGCTAAACAGCGCATACGCCACCCGCGCACTGCCGCTGTTGACCTGCATGTGCCGGCCGCTGTTGTTGTACTGGCCGCCATCAACGCTCATGTTCAGCGTCACGCCCGGCGTGCATTGCAATTGCACCCCACCCGTCAGCGCGACCTGCACGGTGCCGGTGGCCAGTGCCGAACGCGAACCGAAATTCAGCCCGCCATAGTTCGACACCCCGCCCACCACCAGACACCCGGCAGTGACCGTGGCACTGACCTGAAAGCTTTGGCTCGTTGCTGCGGTCAGCGGCAGCGGCGCACTGCCTGCGCAGAGCAGGAGCAGCGCGGCACAGCCATGGCGGCGCATGGCATCAGAACGTCAGTTCTACGGCGACAGTGTCGGTGTACGTCCCCGCCGGCAAACCGGCCTTGCCGACCGCCTGACCGTAGATGTTCACTGTCTGCGCGACACCAGTACTGGCCGCGAGGTTGATCGTCCCGTCAATCGCCAGCAGTTGCGAGTGCCCGGCATCGGTGTACAAGTCGTACGGCACATAATTGGCAACGCCGTCATACAGCGCCCGCGTGCCGCCCGGTGACATGCCGTCATGGGAACCCGCGCGCACCTTGACCGTCGGCGTGGTGCCGCTGGAGCAGAGAATCGACAACGCCCCGCCGCCCCCGCCCAACACCTGCCCGGTGGCGGTAGTGAACAGGCTGTTGGCAGTGCCGAAGTTCAACGCACCGAAGTTCAGCCCGGTGGAACCGCCAGCGCCGTTGACCTGACAGCTGCTGATCAGAATCAGGCTGGAGGTGATCTGGCCAGTGACCGTGGTAGCGGCGTTGGCACCGGAAACCAGCGCCAGGCCAAGCAACGACAAACCTATCCTTGATGCAAACATACGCATGGTGTCCGTCCTCTACGGGGTTACCAGTCGAGCGTCACCGTCAGGGTGTCGGTATAGACTCCTGCCGGTACCGCACGGGTATTCGCCACCACCGAGCCAAATACCGGAATGGGTATCTGCGCACCGCTGGTGACAGCGAAATTGTGTTGCTGGCCGATGCTGTAACTCCGGGCACCGGAGGGATCGACAAACAGCTGATAAGGAAGAGTCTGGCGGCCGTTGCTCAGGCGCCGGGTATTGCCGTCACCGTGGGTGCCGCCGTCGATGGTGACGGTGAAACCAGTGACCGAGGGATTGCAGGCGACGTTGAGTTTGCCGCTGCTGTCGCCGTCCAGACTGGCCTTGATCGGTGCATTCCAGGTGGGCCCCTGAAGGCCGAAGTCGAGGGTGCCGAGGGCGCTGAGCGGACTGTCGGGTGTGCTGGTATTGGTGACTTCGCAGCCGGCAATCAGGATCAGCCGCGCATTGATCTGCCCGCTGACCGCCGCTTGCGCCTCGTCTGCGAGCAATGCCAGCGTACCTGCTGCCACCACCATCCAGTGTTTACCTGTCATTGCGCCCGTCCCTGCTCCTTTACGCTGACTCGATCACCGCGCTCATCATCGAACGCCTTCCTTGCGCACCCACGTCCAGCGGCTGCCTTGAAACCACGCTCACCAGGTGACCGTCACCTTGACCAAATCCGAATAACGGCTGACCTGCGGCACTTCAGCCAGGCGCTCGATCCGCGCGTACAGTGGCAACTCCACCGTGCCGCTGTCCGGCACCCGCCCACTGACCGGAACATCCACCACCAGCGGCACCCGGCGCGCCGCGTCCTGATACAAGCGGTACGGAATCGGTTTGCTGCCGACCGAACCGGCCATGTAACGGACTTCGCCGACACCGCCATGCAAACCGCCGTCGACGCGCATCTGGTACGGCGTGTCCGGATTACACTCCAGCCGTGGCAGGCGTTGATTGGTCAGCGCCGCTGCCAAAGGCCCGGCCGGGTCATCGAGGCGCGCGGTGCTGCCGAAATCAAGCACACCCAATTGCTCGATGCCAGCCTGCCGCTGCTGGCCGATCAACTGGCAGCCGCGTTGCACATCGACGCGCACTTCGACCTGAAGATCCGCCGAATAGGCAGGCGCAGTGAGCACACCCAACAGCCCCATGACCCCATATACATTCACTGCGCCATTCCTTGTCAGTGATCGCTTGCGACGTCGTTTCTGTGATTGAGGTTAGCAACGGTCGACGATTCCGCCAGTCGATTGGATCCATGGATCGGCCGGGATATGTTTCGAAAGATTGGCAACGGGGCGAGCCATGTCGCTAAAAATTGCTGTACGTGCCGCACAAATTTGTTCAATAACCGCCCATTGTCGACACGTCGCGGTGGCTGGTCATCTCGGCGTCTGGTTACACTACATCGCCGCGCTCCCGGGAGCCGGTTTTGACGAATACGGAGACGCCGACAGTGCCTGCCCACCCGCCGAAACGATCGCGACTGATCCAGCGCTGGCCGGCGTTGCACCGCTGGTTCGGCAAGGGTTTGCCGGCCGGCGCCGGGCATGACGCCAGTGCCCAGTCGATCCGCGATTACTTCCGACACAAGGCCAGCGGTCAGGGCTACACCCTCAGCCACAGCCAGCAGCGCGTCATCGAGTGCATGGCGCAGCAGGCCAGTCTGCTGTTGGCCGCCAGTGGCCGAACCGCGCCAAGCCTGTATCTGTTCGGCGCCGTCGGGCGTGGCAAGAGCTGGCTGCTCGACGGCTTCTTTCAGGCGCTGCCGATCACCCAGAAACGACGCCTGCATTTCCATCAGTTTTTCGCGCAATTGCATCAGGGCATGTTCAGCCATCGCCTGCAGGACGATGCCCTCGAAGTGACTCTCGACGAACTGCTGCAAGATTGTCGGGTGCTGTGTTTCGACGAGTTTCATGTGCATGACATCGGCGATGCCATGCTTATCACCCGGCTGTTCAAGGCGTTGTTCAAACGACGGATTCTGCTGCTGGTGACCTCCAACTATGCGCCTGAAGGTTTGCTGCCCAATCCGCTTTATCACGCCCGCTTCAAACCGGTGATCGAACTGATCAATACGCACATGCAGGTGATGGAAGTCGGCGGCCCGCACGATTACCGCAGCCAGACGCGTCACTCTGCACACCAGATATTCACCCAGGGACATTACGTGTGGCCGGCCACGCCAGCACAACGCACGGCCCTGGATCTGCCCCCTGCAGAGGCACCGGCCGTTGCGCTAACGGTCGGCACCCGGCAGTTTCAGGCGCGGTTTTTTGAGAAGCGGCGGGTCGGTTTTACCTTCAACGATCTGTGCGAACAGCCAACGGCGGTGATGGATTACCTGGAACTGTGTCGCCGTTTCGACCGCTGGATCATCGATGGTCTGCCGGAACTGGCGGAGTGCTCGATCGCCGCGCAACAACGCTTCATCAACCTGATCGACGTGCTGTACGACCAGGACAAGCACCTGACGCTACTCGGTCGTTTGCCCTTGTGCGCTAGCCTGGATGGCAATGCCATTGACCTGGCGCGCACGCGCAGTCGGTTGGGGCAGTTGCAGGAAGTGCACGGGACGATCTGAGCACGCCACTCCCCTGTGGGAGCGAGCCTGCTCGCGAAAGCGCCCTATCAGTCAAAACATCAGCTTCTGACACTCCGCCTTCGCGAGCAGGCTCGCTCCCACCAAGGGCATCTGAAGTTTCGCCACCTAGCCAATTTCAAATCAGGGTATTGCCGTTATCATGTCGGCCATTCCCGGCGCCCCAGCGGCGCGCCCCTGATCAATAGCGAACACCAAACATGCACACCCTTGCTCAATTGCGCGCCGGCGAGTTGTCGGGCATCACTCGACTGGATCTGTCTTGTGGCCTGACCGAATTCCCGCGCGAGATTTTCGATCTGGCCGACACCCTGGAAATCCTCAACCTCAGCGGCAACCAATTGAGCAGCCTGCCGGACGACTTGCATCGCCTGACTCGCCTGCGCGTGTTGTTCTGCTCCGATAACACCTTCACCGAACTGCCCGCCTGCCTCGGCCAGTGCGCGGCACTGACGATGGTCGGCTTCAGGGCCAATCGCATCGTCAACGTACCCGGTGCCGCCCTGCCGCCTCAGCTGCGCTGGCTGATCCTGACCGACAACTGCATCGAAAGCCTGCCGAGCGAACTTGGCGAGCGCCCTGCCCTGCAAAAACTCATGCTCTCGGGCAACCGTCTGCAAACGCTGCCCCCCTCGCTGAGCAACTGCCATCGACTGGAGTTGCTGCGCGTCTCCGCCAACCGCCTGACCGAGCTGCCGCAGTGGCTGCTCGCGCTGCCGAGTCTGACCTGGCTAGCCTACGCCGGTAACCCGCTGGAGACCGAGGCAGACGCTGCCGCGCTCGAGGCGACGGCACAGATCCCCTGGTCTGCGCTAAGTCTGGAGCAACGCTTGGGTGAAGGCGCCTCGGGGGTGATTTCCCGGGCGAACTGGCAACGCGACGATGGTTCGGTGATACCGGTTGCGGTGAAGTTGTACAAAGGTGAAATGACCAGCGACGGTTCGCCACTGCACGAAATGAATGCCTGCATCACTGCTGGCCTGCATCCCAATCTGATCCGCGTCGAGGGTCGCATCAGCGGCCATCCCGACGACCAGCAAGGATTGGTGATGCAGTTGATCGATCCGTCTTTCCGCAACCTCGCTGATCTGCCGAGCCTGGCGTCCTGCTCGCGAGATGTTTATGCCGACGACTGTCGGTTCAGTGCCGAGGTCGCGCTGAACATTGCCAAAGGCATCGCTTCGGCAGCCAAACACTTGCACCGGCAAGGCATCACCCACGGCGATCTGTACGGGCACAACATTCTGTTGAACGAGCGCGGCGATTGCCTGCTCGGGGATTTTGGCGGGGCGTCGTTCCATGCTATTGCCGATACGGCGGAAACGCGCGCGTTGCAACGCATCGAAGTGCGTGCGTTCGGGGTTTTGCTGGGGGAATTGCTGGCGCGCATCGACTCGGGGTTGAGTGATGAGCAGCGTGCGGTGCTTGAAGAGCTGGAGCGGCGTTGCTGTCAGGCGGATGTGCTGGCGCGGCCGGGGTTTGCTGAAGTTATTGCGGTGTTGCAGGAAAGCTGACTGCTGCGCAGTCAATCGCGGGCAAGCCCGCTCCCACAGTGTCCGGGTCGTTCACAAAATGTGTGGACACCTCTGAACCTGTGGGAGCGGGCTTGCCCGCGATGAGGCCATCACTGACGAAACAGATCAGCCCGCCAGGCCAACAAACATGTCCTGCACGTCATCATGGTTGTCGAGGCCTTCGAGGAACGCTTCAACTTCAGCCATCTGCTCGTCACTCAAGCCGCTGACCGGGTTCTTCGGCTGGTAGCCGAGCTTGGCCGACAGCACGGTGAAACCCTGCTCTGGCAACGCTTTCTGCACCGAATCCAGGTCGGTAGGGTCGGTCAGGAACAGCGTTGCGCCGTCTTCGCCCGGCTCGAAATCCTGAGCACCGGCTTCGATCGCGGCCATTTCCGGATCGGCGTCCGGGGTGTCCGGCGAGGCTTCGATCATGCCGACGTGGTTGAAGTCCCAGGCCACGGAGCCGGAAGCCCCCAGTTGGCCTTTACGGAACGCCACGCGGATTTCGGCGACGGTACGGTTGATGTTGTCGGTCACGCACTCGACGATCAGCGGCACCTGGTGCGGGGCGAACCCTTCGTAGGTCACACGATGGTATTGCACGGTTTCACCCAGCAGACCGGCGCCTTTCTTGATCGCGCGATCGAGGGTTTCTTTTGGCATCGAGGCTTTCTTGGCCTGTTCGACCACCAGACGCAGGTGTGCGTTGGTGGCGGTATCGGCACCGTTGCGGGCAGCGATGGTGATTTCCTTCACCAGTTTGCCGAAGATCTTGCCCTTGGCGTTGGATGCCGCTTCTTTGTGTTTAACCTTCCACTGTGCGCCCATTACTCACTCTCTTGATCTGTGGCGCCGAGACATCTATTGGCCGACGCGTGGCGCCAAGTTTATACGGCCTAAAGTCGGCAATCGACCAAAAAAACGCAATGTGGAATCGACATCTTCACCAGAGCTTGTAGGGGAATTCTGAAAAACGCCTTTGACATGACCATTCAACGCTGCGGTTTCGTACCCTCTCAGGCCCGTATTGCCTGACAGAGCCCGTTCGAATGCTCAATGACAAGGAAAGTCCTTTTACCCTGACCCTGAACGACAGCGGTCTGTGCCTGCCAGTGGTGCGCTTTCACGGCGAGGAAGCGCTCAACCAGCCCTACCGTTTCGATATCGAACTGATCGGTTTGGCCCCCGCCGTGGCGCCGGGCACATTCCTGCACCAACGGGCCTTTCTGCGTCTGGACGACCATCATGGAATCCACGGCGTGATCGACAGTGCCAGTTGCGAACATAGCGGTACGCACCGGATCGGCTATCGCGTGACGGTCGTGCCGCGCTTGCACAGGCTGGCTCAGCCGAGCAAACGGCGAGTGTTCGTGCAACAGAGTGTGCCGCAGATTCTCCAGCAGTTGCTCACGGAAAACGCCCTGCCCGCTGACGGCTACCGGATTGAAATGACTGTCGGCCGCTATCCGATCCGGCCTTTTTGCATCCAGTACGAAGAAAGCGATCTGGCGCTGCTGCACAGGCTTTGCGAGGAGGAAGGCATTCACTACCACTTCGAACACCGGATGGACGGACACGTTGTCGTGTTTGCCGATGACAGCCTCAGTCTGCCGCAAAAGCCGGTACTGGTTCCGTTCAAGGCCTGTGAGCAAACGCCTTCACCCTGCATCGCTTCGCTGTACCAGCATCATCACGCCGCGCCCGTCGCCACGCTGCATGCCGTGCGTAACCGAGGGCAGCGGGCGATCAGCGACGAGGCCGCCAACCACATCACGGCAAATCCCTTGCCGCAGGCATCTTCCCTCGAACAACGACACCACGAACAACGCAGCCGTCGACATCTGGAACGGCAACGCTGCCAGCATCGCACGATCAATGGCCGCAGCGACCGGATCGGCTTGCTCAGTGGACAACTGCTGCAAGTGTCGGCGCATCCGATCAGCCACTTCAACGAACAATGGCGGCTCACCTCGATACGTCATCACGGGCAACATCCGTCGATTCTTGACCCGACCCCACCCCTGTACCGCTACGAAAACGATTTTACCGCCCAGCCCTGGTCAAGCGATTTTCGCCCGGCGCTCAACCAACCGCGTCCAGGCATTGCCGGTTATCACCTGGCGCTGGTGCTGGGACCTGCCGGGCAACCGGCGCAGCTCGATGAACAGGGTCGGGTCGCCGTCAGGCTGTGGCCCTCTGAACATCTGCAAACCCTTGATGACGAGGCGATCTGGCTGCCCATCGCCATGACTCGCGCCAATGGCCGAGTGGCACGGGAGGAACTGCCCTGCGCCGGCAGCGAAGTGTGGGTGAGTTTCCTTGACAGCGACCCCGACCGGCCGATTCTGTGTCTGGGCAACTCACGTAAGCCCACACCTCGCGAACCACCCGCACGTGACAGCCTATTACTCGACTGGCTACTCGACAGCGGCGCACGCTGATCCCTTTGTAAGAGTTGCCGCAGGCTGCGATCTTTTGATTTTGATCTTAAAAACAAGATCGAAAGATCGCAGCCTGCGGCAGCTCCTACATCAACACGCCGTGCTTCAGGCTTTGTCAGCCTTGCCCGCCGCCGCAGCGAATTTCGCCAGGCGCACATCCAGATGCCGAGGACGCCGCCCGTGATCCTCGGCGCGTTCCTTGCGGCGGATGGCGTTGCGCACCATCAACGAACCGAGGTAGCGGATTGGCTCCGGCGGGAAATAACCCAGCGGCCCGTTGACCAGCGGCGAACGGGTCCACGGGTTGTCCAGGCCCTGCACCAACGAAGCAAGAATCTGCCCGCCCATGTGGCACGGGCCGACGCCGCTGCCGGAATAGCCGAAGCCGTAAAACACATTGCCGGCGCTGCTCATCTGGCCGAAGAACGGCAAACCGGTGACCGAGCGATCCGACGGGCCGTTCCAGGTGGCATCGACTTTGACATCGGCAAACGCCGGGAAGAAGTCGGCGAGGCTATTTTTCAGCAGGCCGGCATAAGGCGATGGCTGATCGAACACCGGCAGCATTCGTCCGCCAAACGCGAAGGTGTTACCGCCCTTGCCGAGCATGATTCGGCCGTCCGGGGTGTTGTGGTAGTAGTGCACGAAAATCCGCGAATCGAGCACAGTGACCCCGCTGGTCAGGCCGATCTGCTGTAACAGATCCGGGCGCGGCTCGGTGATCAGCATGTCGCTGGAAACAATCGCCACGCTGCGTTCGAACTGTGGAAAGGCACGGGCCATCCACGCATTCATCGCCAGCACTACGCGATCGGCAACAATACTGCCGTTCGGTGTTTGCAGGCGCGCCGGGCGCCCTTCTTCCAGCCCGGTCATCGCCGTGCTTTCGTAAATATTCACACCCAACTGCAACGCCACGCGACGCAAGCCACGCACCAGTTTGCCCGGTTGCACACTGGCCGCCGCCGGCGAGAACCAGCCTTCCAGATGCTTGCTCGAACCGGCCATGCGCTGCACATCGGCCAGCGGACGCTGGGTGAACGAGTTGATACCGTTGCGCTCGAGTGCGGCAATCACTGCATCGGTCGAACCGACCTGCGCGCGGTTGGTTGCGGTATATAGCGTGCCGTCGAGACGGTAATCTGCATCGACGCCGTACTGCTCACAGAACTCGCCGATCGCGTGGATACTGCGCTCCGATTCCTTGACCAGGCGCACCGCTTCCTCGACGCCAAACAAGCGTTCAAGGGTGAAATACTTCGCCGACCACGACAGTGCACACCCGCCATTGCGCCCACTGGCACCGGCGCCGCAGATGTCCGCTTCGATCAGCAAGACATCGAGTTCGGGGTTTTGTTGCTTGAGCATGATCGCCGTCCACAACCCGGTATACCCGCCGCCGACGATGCACACATCGGCGCGGACTTCGCCTTGCAACGGCGGGCAGGTTTGCGAGGTGTCGGCCTGCAAGGCCTGCTCCAGCCAAAACGGTCTCATGGGGTTTCTCCAAGTCAGATGGCCACGACCCAGCCTGCCGCGAGCGTCGCAGCAGGCCACGAGGCAAGGGTTTCAGGAACGCAGGGGTTTGATCGTCAGCGGGCAATTGGGGATAGAGGCGCGCGGTTCCATCACGCCAACCGGGCGGCTGTTCCAGTGCGGAATCAGCACCAGCGCCGAGAACAGCGCGCAACCGGCGAAGACGATAAACACCGTCACCGAGTCGAAGTAACCCGGCAGCAAACCGCCAAGTACCGCGCCAACCGAGCCGCAGCCGTTGACGAAACCGGCCGCCGTGGCGCCGGCCTTGGCTTTGCCGAAGTCGATCGCGGCGGCACCGCTGATCATCGAGTCCGGCCCATACAAAGTCAGGCCCATGACGAACAGCAGCGCGACCACCAGCAACACACTGCCGGTATGCAACGCGGCCATAAACAGCGCCAGCGTCACGGTCAACGCCAACAGGCTCAACACGCAGGCCGGCATCCGACGGGCGCCGAAGAGTTTGTCCGAAGCCAGACCGATGAGGATCGGCCCGAGCAACCCGGCCAGTTCGAATGAGGTGGGAATGATCGCCGCGCCGACCTTGCCGACACTGGGCATCTGTTCAAAGACAATCACCGGGCCCCACAACAGAATCGCGTAACGCGCCGGTTTCAACATGAAATACGCCAGGCCCAATACCAGCACCGTGCGGTTACGCAGGATTTCCTTCAAGGGCTCCCAGACGCTGAGTTTGCTGTTGGCTTCGGTTTCTTCCGCCGTCAGTTCAGGCTCCGGCTCGACCGCCGGCAAGCCGACATCTTCCGGCTTGTTGCGCTGGAAGATAAAGAACAACACCGCCACGACGGCAACCACCACCGCACTGGAAATGAACGCCGCGTGCCAGGTGCCCATCAACGTATACGCCCACCAGCCGGCGAACGGCGACGCTACCAGACCACCAAACGCGTAGCAGGAACTCCATAACCCGAGCACTCGCCCGCGTTGTTGGGAAGGGAAAAAACTGCCGAGGTTTTTGCACAGCCCCGACCATCCAGTGGACTGCGCCAACCCCTGTATCAACATGCAGGTGGCGAAGATCGGCAACGTCGCGTAACTGCCCATCACCAGCGCCGCTGCGGCGGAAATCAGCAAGCCGCCGAGCACCACGACCCGTGGGCCAAAGCGGTCAGCGAGCATGCCCCAAGTGAACTGGCCGAGGGCATAAGCCGCCAGATAAATCGCATCGAGGTTGGCCATGGCCATCTTGTCGAGCATGAAGGTAGGGTCTTCGGCGATGCCCAGTTTGGCCACCGAAAACGCTTTGCGGGTGAAATAGAAAGCGGCGTACGCAAGCCAGGTAATCGCGAAAATCTGCACGCGCCAACGCGCAATGGTGCCGATGTGCTTGTTCATGGTGGTTCTGACCTCAGGGTGTGAGTGTGCCGGCAGAATCGTTAAGAAAAACGCCTGTGTTTTTATTGTTGAGCACTGCGATATCACCCCGTCCCTGTGGCGATATCGGTCAGATGAGTCCTGTTGTTGCACGCACAGGCTCATGGCTACCGTGCGGCCCGAGCGGGCAGTCAGCGATGGCGTGAGCCGATCAAAGCAATTACTGTTTAATAAATAAAATCGATTTATCGTATTTCACACATAAGCTCAGCTTGTTACTGACTAAGCGATCAGGTGACTTCATGTCGGTGTCCCACGCCCAACTCAAAGCCTTCCACGCCGTGGCCGTGCATGGAAGCTTCACCAAAGCCGCCGAGCGCCTTTTTCTCACGCAACCGGCGATATCCGACCAAGTGCGCAAACTCGAAGAGCGTTTCGGCGTTTTGCTGTTTCACCGCAATAAACGTTCCGTACGCCTGACTGACTTGGGCGAACGCTTGCTGGCGATCACCCAGCGCCTGTTTGTGATTGAAGCCGAAGCACAGGAACTGTTGCAGGAATCCCAGGCCTTGCAGACCGGCAGCCTGATTCTGGCAGTGGATGCGCCGGTCCACGTGCTGCCGCAGATCGCGCGCTTCTGTGAGCGCTATCCGGGAATCAGCGTGAAGATCGAGACCGGCAACACCGATGAATCGTTATTTCGCCTGTTCAACTATCAGGCCGATCTGGCGTTGCTTGGCCGCGATGTCAGTGATGAACGCTTGCTGTGTGTGCCGCTGCGCAATGATCCGATGGTCGCGTTCGTGTCGCGCCATCATCCGTGGGCCGAGCGTGAATCGATCTGCCTGGCAGACCTGGATGACACGCCGCTGGTGTTGCGTGAACACGGTTCGGTAACGCGGCAGACGCTGGAAGAGGAAATGGCCCGGGCCGGATTTCGCATTCGTCCGGCGATTCAGGTCGAGGGCCGGGAAGCGGCGCGTGAGGCGGTGGTGGTCGGGATTGGCGTTGGCGTGGTGTCGGCCGCGGAGTTTGGTGCGGACTCGCGGGTGTGTGCGTTGCCGATTGTCGACTGCACCCGACGGTTGACGGAGACGCTGGTGTGTTTGCGCGAGCAAAGCAATCGACGGGTGGTGGCGACCTTCCTCGATATGGTCCGCGACAGCCTCCCCGGTTCCTGATCGTTCCCACGCTCTGCGTGGAAACGCCTCAACGGACGCTCCGCGTTCGGCTTTGGATGGGACGCAGAGCGTCCCAGGCTGCATTCCCACGCAGAGCGTGGGAACGATCACGGGGCGGTTGGCGCCAGGCCAAAGAACGCCTGAATCAAGCGCAACTCCCGTCGCCGCTCCATGCAGCCAATCATGTGCCGATTAACCAGCCCGTCCCCGACAATCGGAATCGCCACCACCCTTGGGTCATGACTGACCTCCACCGAGGACACCACGCCAACGCCCAACTCGGCCGCCACCGCTTCGGTCACCGCCTCACGGCTGTCCAGTTCCAGCAACACGCGAGGATGGATCGACGCCTGCGCACAGGCCTCATCAAATGTACGCCGGGTGATCGAACTCGGTTCGCGCAGCACCATGATCACCTGATCCAGATCCTTGAGTTTCACTTCCCCGGCGCGCATCGCCCACGGGTGCCCTGCCGGCACCAACGCGCAAATCCGTGATTCGCTCAATGCCTGCAGGTGCAGGCCTTTGCGCGGCTCCACTTCGGTCAACACCGCCACATCGGCGTGTTCCGACAACAATGCAGCGAGGGTTTCCTGGGCATTGCCCAAGCGCAGATTCACCGTAATTCCCGGGTACCGCGCGCGCAGGCTCGCCAACATTGGCATGACCATATGCGGCCCGTCCGCCGCCACTTCCAGTCGCCCGGTGAGTAATTGCCGGTTGGCCTCGAGCATCGTCTGCGCCTCTTCCGCCAGGCCGAACATCGCGCGGGTGATCGCCGCGAGTTTGGTGCCCTCCTCGGTCAGTTCCACCCGTCGCGCGGTGCGCCGCAACAGGGTGATCTGGTAGTGCTCTTCCAGCGCCTTGATGTGCCCGGTAACCGCCGGCTGACTGATGAACAAGCGCGCGGCGGCACGGGTGAAGCTGCCTTCACGGGCCACGGCGTCGAAGGCGCGGAGCTGGAACAGGTTCATGGATAACTCTCACTGATGGCTGGCATAACAACAAACAATTTGATTGATGAAACGGCGAATTGCAACGTATGCCCCGTAGCTTCATCCCACAGCGCTATCCGAGGACACACGAATGAGTATTGCCGAACCCATCCTGCTCACTCCCGGCCCGTTGACCACTTCGGCCCGCACCCGCCAGGCGATGATGGTCGACTGGGGGTCATGGGATGACCGCTTCAATCAACTGACCGCCAGCCTTTGCGAACAACTGCTGGCGATCCTCAACGGCGCCGCGACTCACCACTGCGTACCCTTACAGGGCAGCGGCACCTTCGCTGTTGAAGCGGCAATCGGCACATTGGTGCCGCGTGACGGCAAAGTGCTGGTGCTGATCAACGGCGCCTACGGCAAGCGTCTGGCGAAGATTTGCGAAGTGCTAGGTCGCTCGTTCAGCACCTTCGAAACCGCTGAAGATGAACCGACCACCGCCGCCGACGTCGACCGCTTGCTGCGCGCCGACAGCAATATTACCCACGTCGCCCTGATCCACTGCGAAACCAGCACCGGGATTCTCAATCCGCTGCCGGAGATTGCCCAGGTCGTTGAGCAACACGGCAAACGCCTGATCATCGACGCAATGAGTTCCTTTGGCGCTCTGCCGGTGGACGCGCAGAAAGTGCCGTTCGACGCGCTGATCGCCGCTTCCGGCAAATGCCTGGAAGGCGTGCCGGGGATGGGTTTTGTCTTCGCTCGCAAAGAGTCTTTGGCCGCAGCCGCTGGCAATTCGCACTCGCTGGCGATGGACCTGTACGACCAGCACGCTTACATGATGAAAACCGGCCAATGGCGCTTCACCCCGCCGACCCACGTGGTCGCGGCGCTGCATGAAGCGCTGCTGCAATACAACGAAGAAGGTGGCCTGCCGGCACGCCATGCGCGTTATGCCGCCAACTGCCAGGCGCTGATGGACGAGATGGGCAAACTCGGTTTGCGCAGCTTCCTGCCGGCGGCAATTCAGGCGCCGATCATTGCTACGTTCCATGCGCCGCAAGATCCGCGCTACCAGTTCAAGGATTTCTACGAACGCGTGAAAGCCAAGGGTTACATCCTTTATCCGGGCAAATTGACTCAGGTCGAGACCTTCCGCGTCGGCTGCATCGGTCACGTCAGTCCGGGCGAAATGCGCCAGGCCGTTGCAGCGATCGGCGAAGTGCTGCGCGAGATGGAAGTGTTAGAAATCTAAGCCCCATCCTAAATCCCCTGTGGGAGCGAGCCTGCTCGCGATGAGGCCGTGTCAGTCAACGAAGATGTTGAATGATCAACCGCTATCGCGAGCAGGCTCACTCCTACATTTGAATTGCATTGCCAACTCAGGAATTTGATCAACATGAACTACGTCAACCCAAACAAGCTGCAAGCCGCGATCCTCGACTGGGCCGGCACCGTGGTCGATTTCGGCTCGTTCGCGCCGACGCAGATCTTCGTCGAAGCCTTCGCCGAGTTCGACGTGCAGGTCTCCATCGAAGAAGCGCGTGGCCCGATGGGCATGGGCAAGTGGGACCACATCCGCACCCTCTGCGATCAGCCGCAAGTGGCCGAGCGTTATCGCAAGGCGTTCGGCCGCACGCCGACCGACGATGACGTCACCGCCATCTACAACCGCTTCATGCCGCTGCAGATCGAGAAGATCGCCGAACACTCGGCGCTGATTCCCGGCGCACTGGAAACCATCGCCAATCTGCGTCAGCAAGGCATCAAGATCGGCTCCTGTTCCGGCTACCCGAAGCAGGTGATGGACAAGGTCGTCGAGCTGGCCGCCACCAACGGCTACGTCGCCGACCACGTGGTTGCCACCGACGAAGTGCCAAATGGCCGTCCGTGGCCGGCTCAGGCGCTGGCCAACGTGATCGCGCTGGGCATCGACGATGTCGCAGCGTGCGTGAAGATCGACGACACCGTGCCGGGCATTCTCGAAGGCCGCCGCGCCGGAATGTGGACCGTGGCGCTGATCTGCTCAGGCAACGCGTTGGGTCTGGACTACGAAGGGTTCCGTGCCTTGGGCAGCGATGAACTGGCCAGCGAGCGCAAACGCATTCACGCGCTGTTCGAAGGCTCGCGCCCGCATTACATGATCGACACCATTACCGATTTGCCGGAAGTCATCGCCGACATCAACAAGCGTCTGGCCAACGGTGAAATGCCGCAATCGAGCTGATCCCTGCCGCTTGCTGCAAAGAAAAACGCCAGTGTCTGCACGACGCTGGCGTTTTTTATTGGCAAGCCCTGACTCAGAGCATTGAAAGTCCGATCAGCCTCAGGCAAATCCGCCAAAGCGGATTACAGTTAAAGCATGCCGTCGGCCAAGAACGGCAGGTTTGAACCCTGATCTGTGAGGAAACACCGTATGCCGTGGACAAGTTCCGAATCCCGCTACAGCACCGTCTCGGTCCTGTTGCACTGGCTGATGCTGGTCCTGTTGGTGCTGGTGTACGCCAGCATGGAGTTGCGCGGTCTGTTTCCCAAAGGCAGTGGCGGGCGCACGCTGATCCGCGAAGTGCATTACATGCTCGGCCTGACCGTGTTTGTGCTGGTGTGGTTTCGCCTGCTCGCGCGCAGCATTGGTCCGGCGCCAAAAATCTTCCCCGCCTCACCGCAATGGCAAACCGTGCTGGCGCGGCTGATGCACTGGGCGTTGTACCTGTTCATGATCAGCATGCCGATCCTGGGCTGGCTGATCACCAGCGCCGAAGGACATCAGGTGATGTTCTATGGTTTTGACCTGCCGCTGTTGGTCGCGGAAAACAAAGATTTCGCCAAGCAGGTTGAGGGCTGGCATGTGCTGATTGCCACGATCGGCTACTGGTTGATCGGCCTGCATGCACTGGCGGGGATTTATCACCACTATGTGGTGGGCGATAACACGCTGCTGCGGATGATGCCCAAGCGCGGCTGAATATCAGCGGCTGGCGCTAAACCCACGCCGGCCCTGCAAGCCTCCGGTGTGGATGAAGATCAGCCGCGTGCCGGGCGCGAACCTGCCTGCCTCGACCTGTTGCTTGAGTGCCAGCAACGCCTTGCCGGTGTACAACGGCTCCAGTGGGACGCCGCTGGCCTGCTCGGTCTGGTCAATGAACGCGAGCAGCAGCGGATCAACCTTGGCAAAACCGCCACGGCTGGCATCGATCAACTCATAGTCGGCAGTGGCCAGTCTAGCTGACCGCATAATCGACTCGACATGCGGCGCCACGCCGTGATCCTCAGGGACTGCCAACGCGCCATAGACTCGGTGCGCACCCGCCTCGGCGAGGACCAGTCCGGCGAGTGTCGTCCCGGTGCCGCAGGCCAGCCACCAACCGTGATAGTCGCTCCAGCCCAGCGTAGGCAATTGCGCTTGCGCCTGTTCCTTGATGGCTGCACAACCGAGCGCCCCTGCAAGTCCACCTCCACCCTCGGGAACCGCTTGCAGATTGGGGTATTGCTCGTGCCAGGGTTGCCAGAATCCCGGCTCGTTGCGCGCGCGATAACCGTCATAACCCAACCAATGCAATTGCATGCCGCACGCCTGCAGATCCAGCACCGTGGGAGTTTCCTGCGCATGCCCGCGCAACAGCCCCACGGTTTTGAACCCGAGCCGTTGCCCCGCCGCTGCCAACGCGTGCAGATGATTGGAATGCGCACCACCGAGACTGATGATGCCCTCGGCACCCATACGGTCGGCGGCTTTGAGGTGTTCGACGAGTTTGAACCATTTGTTGCCGCTGATCAGCGGGTCGATCTGGTCGAGGCGCAGGATGGCCATTTCAATGCCGGCGGTTGCGAGCCAGTCGAGGTGAAGGTGTTCGAGAGGGGCTTGGGGTAGCCAATCGGTGGGAGGCAAAAGCATGGGCGACGATTCGATCTGGACAGAGCCGGCATTCTAGTCGCTCACAAGCCGCCATCGCGAGCAGGCTCACTGTATGTGTAAATGACACAAAACCTGTGGGAGCGAGCCTGCTCGCGAAGGCGTCGTATCAATCGACATTTGCATCGGTTGACACACCGTTTTCGCGAGCAGGCTCGCTCCCACAGGTTCAGCGGTGGAGCTTAAAGTTCAGCAGCGAGGCGCGAGCCTTGGTTGATCGCGCGTTTGGCATCCAGCTCAGCCGCGACATCCGCACCGCCGATCAGGTGCACGTTCTGCCCCGCTTCCACCAGACCGTCATGCAATTCACGCAGCGGATCCTGCCCCGCGCAAATCACGATGTTGTCCACCGCCAGCACTTGCGGCTCGCCGGTTTCACCGATGCGGATATGCAGGCCTTGGTCATCGATGCTCAGGTATTCAACGCTGTTGAGCATTTGCACCTGCTTGTTCTTCAGACCGGTACGGTGAATCCAGCCAGTGGTTTTACCCAGACCATCACCGACCTTGGTTTTCTTGCGCTGCAACAGAAACACTTCGCGGGCCGGCGCGTGCGGTGCGGCTTTGATCCCGGCCACACCCCCACGGGCCTCCAGTTGCGTATCGATGCCCCACTCTTTCCAGAACGCGGCGCGATCCTGGCTGGTGGCCACGCCTTGGTGAACGAGGAATTCCGAGACGTCGAAACCGATACCACCGGCGCCAATCACCGCTACGCGTTTACCGACCGGCTTGCGCTCAAGGATCACGTCCAGGTAGCTCAGCACCTTGGCATTCTCGACACCCGGAATTGCCGGCACGCGCGGTGCAATGCCAGTGGCGAGGATGATCTCGTCGTAACCGCCTTCCACCAGTTTCGCGACATCGACGCGGGTGTTCAGGCACACCTCGACATTCGTGGTCTGCAACTTGCGTTTGAAGTAGCGCAGGGTTTCGAAGAATTCTTCCTTGCCCGGCACGCGTTTGGCGATGTTGAACTGACCGCCGATTTCGCTGGCCGAATCGAACAACGTCACCTGATGGCCACGCTCAGCCGCCACGGTCGCGGCGGACAAACCGGCAGGGCCGGCGCCAACCACAGCAATTTTCTTGATCTGCTGCACCGGCAGATAATTGAGTTCGGTTTCGTGGCAGGCACGCGGGTTGACCAGGCAACTGGTCAGCTTGCCGCCGAAGGTGTGATCGAGGCACGCCTGATTGCAACCGATGCAGGTGTTGATTTCGTCAGCGCGGCCTTCAGCGGCCTTGTTGACGAAGTCCGGATCGGCGAGGAACGGCCGCGCCATCGAGACCATATCGGCATCGCCTTCAGCCAGAATCTGCTCGGCGATTTCCGGGGTGTTGATGCGGTTGGTGGTGATCAGCGGAATCTTCACCGAACCGCGCAGCTTGGCCGTGACCTTGCTGAATGCCGCACGCGGCACTTTGGTGGCGATGGTCGGGATCCGCGCTTCGTGCCAGCCGATGCCGGTGTTGATGATGGTTGCGCCGGCCTGCTCGATGGCTTTGGCCAGGGTGACGATCTCGTCCCAGGTGCTGCCGCCCTCGACCAGATCGAGCATCGAAAGACGGAAAATGATGATGAAGTTCGGCCCTACCGCCTCGCGCACACGACGAACGATTTCCACCGGTAGGCGCATACGGTTTTCGTAGCTGCCGCCCCAGCGGTCGGTGCGGTGGTTGGTGTGCGCGGCGAGGAACTGGTTAATGAAATAACCTTCCGAGCCCATGATCTCGACGCCGTCGTATTCGGCGGTCTGCGCCAATACCGAACAGGTGACGAAATCGCTGATCTGCTTCTCGATGCCTTCCTCGTCCAGCTCTTTGGGCTTGAACGGGTTGATTGGTGCCTGAATCGCGCTCGGCGCGACTTGTTTCGGGCTGTAGGCATAACGCCCGGCGTGGAGGATCTGCATGCAGATCTTGCCGCCCGCGTCGTGCACCGCGCGGGTGACGATGCGGTGCTTGAGCGCTTCTTCCTCGGTGGTCAGCTTGGCCGCCCCGGAGTACACGCCGCCCTCGTCGTTCGGGCCGATACCGCCAGTGACCATCAGGCCAACGCCGCCACGGGCACGTTCGGCGAAGTACGCCGCCATGCGCTCGAAACCGCCCGGTTTTTCTTCCAAACCGGTGTGCATCGAACCCATCAAGGTGCGGTTGCGCAGCGTGGTGAATCCCAGGTCCAGCGGGGCCAACAGGTGCGGGTAATGAGCGGCGGTCATCGGTAACTCCACAACGAGCGATCACGGAAAAGTTGCGGGCGCTCTGCGGCTCCCGTCAGTCATGTTCGACAGACTAAGAGTCGCATCGCTGTCACTCAATGACCGTAACTGACAACTTATTGATCCAAATGCGCAGCACCCCTTGGCAATCAGGTCCATGGGCCCTACCCTAGTCGCCATACCCTGTACCCGGTAGCTGTTGGTTTTCATGCGCAAACTTTTGTACCTGTTCTTCTCCATGGCCCTCGTCGCCGCCCTGACCACCTACGCCATGTGGGCGGCGGACCGGCCGGCGGGCCATTACCTGTCGGACTTACGCATTAAAGTGGCGGTCGATCAGGGCATCCCCGCCGATCGTGGCAATCTGCTGGGCATCCAGCCCGAGCTGTTTCCCACCGATTATCAAAGCACCGAACGCTTGCACCGCAAACTCGCAGCCTATCTGCAGCAAGCCCAGGATCAAGGCCTGCTGAACGACAAAACCGTCGTGGTGTTGCCGGAGAACGTCGGCACCTGGCTGCTGCTCAGCGGCGAGAAAGACGAGCTGTATCAGGCCCCGACCCTCGCCGAGGCGATGAACTGGCTGGCGGCGAGCAATCCCTTGCTGTTCGCCCGCGCCTGGCTCAGCGCCAACGGCAGCGACCGCCTCAACGACGCGTACCTGCGGATGAAAGCCAAGGCGATGGCCAAGGATTACCAGGCGCTGTTCGGTGGTCTGGCCAAAGAATTTCACGTGACCCTGGTGGCCGGCTCGATCGTATTACCGGAACCCAGCGTTCGCGATGGCCAGCTCAAACCCGGTAGCGGTGCCCTGTTCAACAGCAGCGTGGTGTTCGGCCGCGATGGCGTGCCGCTGGGCCAGCCGCAACGGCAGATGCACCCGGTATTCGATCAGCGCGAAGTGCTCGAAAGCGCAGACAAACACGCGCTCAACGTGGTCGACACCCCGGCCGGACGCCTTGGCGTATTGATTGGCAGCGACAGTTGGTACCCCGACAATTACCGCAAACTCGACGAGCAAAACGCACAATTGATCGCGGTACCGGCGCAGGTATTCGGTCAAGGTGCGTGGAATCAGCCATGGCGCGGTTACAAAGGTTCAAGCACACCGGGGTCGGTCAGCCTCAAACCCGGTGAAGTCACCGAAGGACAAGCCTGGCATCGGCTGACACTGACCGCGCAACCACCGAGCAGTCGAGCGATTGCCGGCATCAGTGTGTTCCTGCGCGGGCAGTTCTGGGACAAGGCCAGTGCCGGTCAGAGTTTCCTCAGCAGCAACGGTCAGCAGTTCGCCGATGGCGATGCCCGTGGCGCGCGTTTGTTGAACATCTGGTTGTAAGCCATGAAGCCCCTGCCGATGCGCCTCGGGGACCTGTCGGTGGGCTTCGTTCACAGCCTCGCCGACGCCGTGCGCAGTCATGGGGCGGATCCGCAGCCGTTGCTGGAGCAATATGGTCTGGACGCCGCGCGACTGGCCGAGGCCGGGGCGCGTTTGTCGATTCCGCGCTATATGCGCCTGGGCCACGCGGCGATTCAGTTGACCGGTGACCCGGCGCTGGGCTTGCGCATGGGTCAGCTCAGTCGCCTGAGCCAGGCCGGACTGGCCGGCGTTACCGCCGCACAGGCGCCAACCGTGCGCGAAGCCGCGCGCTGTCTGATCCGTTTCGAGGCGTTGTACGGTTCCAACTATCGCGGTCAGTCCAGTTTCCACGAAGATGCCCATGGCGCGTGGCTGCGTTTCTATTCGATCAGCCCGTACAACGCCTATAACCGTTTTGTCGTGGACTCGATCATTGCCGGATGGCTGCATCAGCTCTCCAGTGTCAGCCGCGAACCGCTGCGCGCCGAACGCATTGAAATCGAATTCGATGAGCCGGATTACCGCGAGGCGTACGACTTGCTGGGGGATTGCCCGATCCAGTTCGGTGCCGAGGGCAATCAACTGCGCCTGAGCCTGAACAGCCTCGCACAGCGCAATCCCGAGCATTGCCCGAGTACCTGGCGGCATCTGCTGCAACTGTGTGAACGCGAGCTGGAGCAATTGACTCGCACCCGCAGCCTGCGCGAACGCATCACTCAACTGTTGGGGCCGTTGCTCAATGGTGGCCGGGAACCCGACCTGGAAGAAGTGGCGGCACGCCTGAAGCTGCCGACCTGGACGTTGCGGCGCAAACTGGCCGAGGAAGGCACACAGTTTCGCGCAATCCTCAATGACACTCGCCGGGACCTGGCGATGACTTACATCCGCGATACCGAACTGGCATTCGGTGAAATCGCCTACCTGCTGGGTTTTGCTTCAGCCGAGGCGTTCCAGCGCGCCTTCAAACGCTGGAGCAGTCAGACGCCCGGCGAATTCCGCCGCAGTCACCGCAAGACGGCATAAACGCAGCTGCAAGCTGCAAGTTAAAGCTCGGTGGCGTCTTCGGCTGGCTCGGGTGGGTCCAGTTCAAAGGCCTGGTATTCGAGCAGCTCTTCTTGATATTCATCCATCGTGTAATCCCCCTGCTGCTCTCTTGAATGGGCCTGAGCAAATGCCCAGTGCCTCGAGCTTAACGTGCTCGTATGAAGGAAAAGTGAAACCCGGCCTTCATGAATAAAACGTAGCAGGTGGTCAGGAATTTATCGCAGGATTTTTGTCAGGGGAATGTAACTAGATTTTAAGTGCACCAAAAACCACTGTGGGAGCGAGCCTGCTCGCGAAGGCGTCGGCCCCTTCAGCACATAGGTGACTGAAGGTCCGTCTTCGCGAGCAGGCTCGCTCCCACAGGGTGTGCGGTGAGGCTGGATTATTGGCCGGATGCAGGCATCGCCGGAATCGGCTCGGATGGCGGCGGGATATCCGGGTTGGCCGGTGGCGTGATGGTTTCGGTCGCCGGTGCAGGTTCTGCACTCGGCGCCGGAGTGATCGGCGCGGCCTCTGCCGGTGGCGCAACCGGTTCAGACGTCACGGGTGCGGTCTCGGCAGGTGCGGGAGCGGGCTCCGCTGCAGGCGCAGGGGTTGCGGCGGGCGCAGGCGTTGGAGTCGGCGCTGGCGTTGGCGCCAGCGCTGCCGGAGCAGCCTTCGCCTCAGGTACACCCAGGTCAGCCTTCGGCTTCTCTTCAATGTGCGCAGCTTTCTTTGCTTCCGCCGGCAGGAACAATTCCACCAACGTAAAGAATCGCTCGTAAAACTTCTGCGACGTCACCGTTTCGCTGGCGACTTTGACCATCGAATCGTCGGATGAGCCGATCGGCATCGACACCGAGCCCAACACCCCCACGCCGAGGCTGGCCGAGTTGTTGGTCTTCTTCAGCGCGTAGCGATCCTGCAGGGCGTTGGCGAACATCGTCGCATGGTGCCCGGCACTGCCGTCATCGGCACAGACCACGTTGAAGCTGATCTCCATGTGGGTGTCGCCGGTTTGCTGGAAGCTCTTGTGGCCACTGACCAGTTTCGGGTCACTGCTGGTGATGATGTAGCCCTGGCTGAGCAATGCACGGCGTGCCGCTTCGCAGCTGACCGCGTCGGTCACCGGGTAATTGCGCGAAAACGTACCGGAGTCATCGAAGTTCTCATGCTCATACATCGGCTTGTCTTTCGAACAGCCGGCAACAGCGGTCAACAACAGCGCCAACCCGACAACACGCATGGGAGTGGAAATCAACATTGAACATCCTGAGAGAAAACAGTCCGGGGCGTATTGTGCAACAGATCACGCCCCGGCGGCGCATGGATTAGTGTCTTAAAGCAGTTACAACTCTATCGACCTTCAGTTGCGGGAAAAAGTCGCAATGCCAGATGATCGATGAACACGCGCAACTTTGCCGTGGCGTGGCGACTGGATGGCCATAGGACCCAGAACTGTCCGGTGTGTTCCAGATGCGTATCAAGCACGCGACGCAAACGGCCTTGAGCCTCGGCCTCCCGGGTCATGAAATCCGGCAGACAGGCAATGCCCATGCCGGCCAGCGCCGCGTGGCTCACCGCCTCAATCGACGTGCTGACCAACCGTGTCGGCAACGTCGCCTCTGCGGCGCCTTCCACGCGGATCAGCGGCCAGGTTTCCAGTTTGCCAGTGGCATGAAACGTATGCCGAAGGCACGCGTGAGCCGCTAGATCGCCGGGCTTTTGCGGCTCCCCGCGCTGCTCCAGATACGCCGGACTGGCCACTAGCACCATATGAAACTCGCCCAACGCTCGCGCCATCAGTCGGGAGTCTCGTGGTTTGCCGGTGCGGATCACCGCGTCGAAGCCTTCTTCAACCACATCGACCATGCGATCAGTCAAGTCCAGATCCAGTTCAATCTGCGGGTACAACGCCATGAACTCGTTCATCACCGGCATCACTAGGCCATGCACCTGCGGCAGGCTGATGCGTAACTTGCCGTGGGGTTTGGCAGCGGCGTCACACAACTCAAACTCCGCCGCCTCGACTTCCGCGAGAATCTTGCGACACCGCTCAAGAAACAGCGCACCTTCACTGGTCAGCGTGACGCTGCGGGTGGTGCGTTGAAACAGCCGCACACCCAGTCGCGCTTCCAGTCGCGCAATACTTTTGCCCACCGCCGACGATGACACCCCTTGCAGCCGACCAGCTTCGGTAAAACTGCGGGTCTCGGCGACCTGAACAAACACCGAAATACCGCCCAGGCTATCCATACCAATCTCCCATTGCTGACATCCGTGTCCGATATGTTCGGAACCTTAACCCGTTTTTCGCCGATGTGCAGCGCCCTACCCTGTGCTCCTCGTCAACTCTGCACATGGATGCCGGCTCATGAACGACGCACAACTCGATTGCCCCACACTTGAACGCCCCGTCGACCGCCGCGAGCGACTCCCCCTCGGCGCGCTACTGGCACTGGCCACCGCCGGATTCATCACGGTCATGACCGAAGCCATGCCTGCCGGCCTGTTGCCGCAGATGAGCAGCAGCCTGAACGTTTCCCAGGCGCTGATCGGCCAATTGGTCACGCTTTACGCGATCGGTTCGATACTGGCAGCGATTCCCCTGACGATCGCTACCCGCGGCTGGCGCCGCAGACCACTTTTGCTGTCCGCTATCGGCGGCTTTGCCATCGCCAACAGCATCACCGCCCTCTCGGAGTGGTACTGGCTGACCCTTATCGCACGCTTTATCGCCGGGGTATTTGCCGGTTTGCTTTGGGCACTGCTGGCGGGATACGCGAGCCGCATGGTCGCCCCGCACCTGCAAGGTCGCGCCATTACCGTGGCCATGCTCGGCGCGCCGCTTGCGCTGTCGCTGGGAATACCCGCAGGCACCCTGCTCGGCACCCTGGTCGGCTGGCGTCTGAGCTTCGCCATCATGACCGCGCTGACCGTTGTGCTGGTGATCTGGGTACGCTGGCAAGTACCGGATTTCGCCGGCGAACGCGTGGGAAACCGCCTGCCACTGCGTCAGGTATTGACCTTGCCTGGCGTGCGATCCGTGTTATTGGTCACCCTCACCTACGTCGTCGCGCACAACTTGTTGTACACCTACATCGCGCCGTTCCTGCAACCGTCCGGGCTGGACGCCAATGTCGACCGCGTGCTGCTGGCATTCGGCCTCGCTTCAGTGTTGAGCTTATGGATCGTCGGCAGCCTGATTGACCGCTGGCTGCGCGAACTGGTGTTGATCAGTGCCGGGTTGTTCATGCTGTCCGCGATAGCACTGGGCCTGTGGCGCGACTCGCCCAACGTCATTTACATAGCCACCGCCATCTGGGGACTGGCGTTTGGCGCCATGCCATCGCTGCTGCAAACCGCCTCGGCGAAAACGGCGAAAGAGGCTGCCGATACGGCGCAATCGATGCTGGTTACCCTGTGGAATGTCGGGATAGCTGGAGGGGGCTTGGTGGGTGGTTTGTTGCTGGGAAACCCCGGGGTGGGGGTATTCCCGTGGATTGTTGCTGGATTGTTGGTGTTGACTTTGTATGTGGCGGTCAAAGCTCGGGATCATGGTTTTCCAAGAGCCGGATGAGATCGGATGCCCGGCTGAATTAGCTCCGGTCTGCGGGAAATGGGTCGATTGGCAGGCCGCCTTCGCGAGCAGGCTCGCTCCTACAATTGGAATGAGTACATCCGCAAAAAACAGGTCGGCTGTCAGGCCGCCTTCGCGAGCAGGCTCGCTCCTACAATTGGAATGAGTACATCCGCAAAAAACAGGTCGGCTGTCAGGCCGCCTTCGCGAGCAGGCTCGCTCCTACAATTGGAATGAGTACATCCGCAAAAAACAGGTCGGCTGTCAGGCCGCCTTCGCGAGCAGGCTCGCTCCTACAATTGGAATGAGTACATCCGCAAAAAACAGGTCAGCTGTCAGGCCGCCTTCGCGAGCAGGCTCACTCCTACAATTGGAATGAGTACATCCGCAAAAAACAGGTCGGCTGTCAGGCCGCCTTCGCGAGCAGGCTCGCACACAGAAGAGCAACAGCAGAACGCATGCGGCTTTTGCTCCTCACCACTCACAGGATGAGCGTTAGCTCGGCTGCAGCTTTTGATCCTGATCTGAAGGCCCGTCGGCAGGCTGAGTGGAGGGCTTGATCCGGGCGTGGGAGCGCAGCGACCGTTTGGCGAAGCCAAACACAGCGGGAGTAGGTGCAGCGAAGCAAACCGGAGACGCTGCGCCCGGATCAATCCCGCAGCGAAGGAACCCCGAGCTTTAGCGAGTGGGCCGAACGTCAGGGCAAAGACCTTTGGTTCCTTTGGGGCGTTTGCCAAAGGGACTCGCTGTAAGAGCGAAACCGCCAGCGGCAACACCCGCAGCAACGGATATTCACCCAAAACCCCAAGAACATGGCCGGCCCAAAGGCCGCCACTACCCAAAGCCCAAAAAAAACCCCGACCTATTCAGGCCGGGGCTCTCATCACATCTCAGTCAACCATCAAAACCGCTTGATGTCAGCCTGAGCTTCCAACTGCTTGCGATAAGCAGCAAAGTCCTGCTGCCCCTCACGCGAAGCAAGGAAACGACGGTACTGAACCTTCTCTTCATCCGTCGGCGCAGCCGCTTCGTTAACACCATTCAGACGCACGATCATCAGACTGCCATCCGGCAACGTCACGCTGGTGAACGTCGGCTTGTCCTTCGCAGCCGGCTTCGGCATACGGAACAACGCTTGCAGCACCGCCGGATCAACACCTTCCTGACCACGGGTGGCCGCTTCAGTGGCTTTCCAGTTCTGACCATCAACCGCCTTGTCCAACGGCGCCTTGCCATCGCGCAGATCCGCGATCAGCTTCTCGGCCTTGGTCTTGGCAGCCGCGCTGGCGTGCTCTTTGGTCAACTGGGTGCGGATCGCCGCACTCACGTTTTCCAGCGGCAGTTGCGCAGGCTTGAGGTGTTCCTTGGAACGCAGCACGATCACGGTTTCCGGATCCAGCTCGATAGCGGTGCTATTGGCACCTTCGTCGATCACTTCGGTGCTGAACGCAGCAGTAACCACGGCGCGGTTCGCCGCAACACCTTCGCCACCTTCACGGCCGAATGGCTTGGAGGTATGCACGGTCAGCTTCAGATCTGCCGCTGGCTGAGCCAGGTCAGACGCTTCGAATGCGGAGTCTTCCAGTTGCTTGGTCGCCTCGACAAAACGCTGCTCGACCTGAGCGGCTTTCAGCTCGCGGGTGAGCTTGTCTTTCAGGCTGGCCAGGGTCGGCACTTCAGGCGCTTCCACACCCAACAGCTTGATCAAGTGATAACCGAAGTCGGTACGAATCGGCTCGGACACCTGGTCTTTCGACAAGGAGTACAAGGCTTTTTCGAACGCCGGATCGTAAACGCCAGGGCCTGCATAACCGAGGTCGCCGCCATTGTTGGCCGAACCCGGATCCTGCGAGAACTCTTTGGCCAGCGCTTCAAACTTCTCGCCCTTGGCCAGACGCGCCTGGACGTCTTCGATCTTCGCTTTGGCCTGAGCCTCGGTGGTCTTGTCGTTCACTTCGATCAGAATGTGCGCGGCACGACGCTGTTCCGACAGGTTGGCGATCTCTTTCTGATACGCCGCCTGCAGGTCTTCGTCCTTGACCGCAACCTGATCGAAGAACGAAGACTTCTTCAGTTCTACGTAATCGATGATCACTTGATCCGGAGTCATGAACTCCTTGGCGTGCTCGTCGTAGTAAGCCTTGACCTCGTCGTCGGTCAGTTTGACCGCCGCCGGGTCAGCCTTGACGTTCAGGGTCGCGAAATCGCGGGTCTGTTTTTCCAGACGGGCGAATGCCAGCACTTCGGCGTCAGTGACGAAACCACTGCCCGCCACACCGGCGCGCAGTTGGCCGATCAGCATTTCCTGAGCCAGCATCTGGCGGAATTGCATACGGCTGTAACCCAGTTGACGGATCACCTGGTCGAAACGCTCGGAGCTGAACTTGCCGTCCACCTGGAATTCAGGTGTCTGCAGGATCACTTGGTCCAGTGCGCCTTCGGAGAAAGCGAATTTCGCTTGCTCTGCACCTTGCAGCAGCAGCTTGCGATCGATCAGACCCTTGAGGGCCGATTCGCGCAGCATTTTTTCGTCGAGCAAGGAAGCATCGAAGTCCTTGCCCAGCTGTTGCATCAGCTGACGGCGTTGCATATCAACGGCCTGGCTCAGCTCGTTCTGGCTGATTTCATCACCGTTGACCTTGGCCGCCTCATTCTTGTGAGTCGTGGCCTGGAAAATGGCGTCGAAACCGGTCAGAGCCATCAGTGCAACGATGACCCCGATAATGGTCTTGGCAATCCAGCCTTGTGAATTGTCCCTGATATTCTGCAGCATGCGTCCCCCAGAAACGGTTGAACTTCAAAATTAGGCAACCGTGGAGCGTGGGTAGAATCCGGATAGAAGAAAGGCGCATCCGAGGATGCGCCTTCTCGTAACTGGCGGAGCGGACAGGGCTCGAACCCTCGATCCCGGCGTTACAGACAACTGTTTCAGCTACCTGTTCTACCGCTCCGCTGCCAAGTCAGGCATGACCCCGACCCGGATGGGTAAAAACCTGAAAACTTAGTTAACAGCTTCTTTCAGTGCTTTACCGGCTTTGAAACCTGGCTTCTTGGCAGCCGGGATTTCCAGAGTCTTGCCGGTTTGAGGGTTACGACCGGTACGAGCCGGACGGTCCGTCACGGAGAAAGTACCGAAACCAACCAGAACAACGGAGTCGCCAGCCTTCAGAGCGCCAGTGACGGATTCGATTACAGCGTCCAGCGCACGGCCAGCAGCAGCTTTCGGGATATCAGCGGATGCAGCGATAGCATCAATCAGTTCCGACTTGTTCACTCTAAGTCCCCTTATATCTATTTTGAGATGATTCTAAGTTTTTTGGTGAAAGCAAAAACGAGTGCTGAATGGCCTACAGACACTTAAGAGCCGCTTTATAACAAGGGCTCTAAAAAACTGTCAAGGAAGCCCCCCAGGCAAAAGCGTATTAATGCGTGCTAATTCTTTCCTTAGAGTCAGACTCACGTTTTTCGTCCTTGGCAACTATCTCGGGAGCCACATCCGGCAAGGGCTCCGGCGCGTATTGCAGCGCAATTTGCAGGACCTCGTCAATCCATTTAACCGGTTTAATCTGCAGATCCTGCTTGATATTGTCAGGAATCTCCTTCAGATCACGTACGTTCTCTTCCGGAATAATCACGATCTTGATTCCGCCGCGGTGAGCCGCCAGCAGTTTTTCCTTCAGACCGCCAATCGCCAGCACTTGACCACGCAGCGTGATTTCACCGGTCATGGCGACATCAGCGCGCACCGGAATGCCGGTCAATGCCGACACCAGCGCCGTACACATGCCTACGCCAGCGCTAGGGCCGTCTTTCGGCGTCGCCCCTTCCGGCATGTGGATGTGCGTGTCGCGCTTCTCGTGGAAGTCCAGAGGAATGCCCAGGCTCTTGGCCCGGCTACGCACTACAGTGAGCGCGGCAGTGATCGATTCGACCATCACATCGCCCAGCGAACCGGTTTTGATCAACTGACCCTTACCCGGCACAACCGCGGCTTCGATGGTCAGCAATTCACCGCCAACCTGAGTCCAGGCAAGGCCGGTGACCTGACCGATCTGATCCTGTTGCTCGGCCAGACCGTAGCGGAATTTGCGTACACCCAAGAAGTGTTCCAGCAAGTCAGCTGTCACTTTCACCGAGAAGCGTTTTTCCAGTGCGTGCTCTTTAACGGCCTTGCGGCAGACCTTGGCGATCTGACGTTCGAGGCCACGCACACCGGCTTCACGGGTGTAGTAACGGATGATGTCGCGGATCGCTTCAGCGTCGAATTCCAGCTCGCCCTTTTTCAGACCGTTAGCGGCGATCTGCTTTGGCGAGAGGTATTTGACGGCGATGTTGATCTTTTCGTCTTCGGTGTAGCCCGGCAGACGGATCACTTCCATCCGGTCGAGCAGCGCCGGCGGGATGTTCATCGAGTTCGAGGTGCACAGGAACATCACATCCGAGAGGTCGTAATCGACTTCCAGATAATGGTCGTTGAAGTTGTGGTTCTGCTCCGGATCGAGCACTTCCAGCAACGCCGACGCCGGGTCGCCACGCATGTCGCTGCCCATTTTGTCGATTTCATCGAGCAAGAACAGCGGGTTGCGCACACCCACTTTTGTCATCTTTTGAATCAATCTTCCTGGCATCGAACCGATGTAAGTCCGACGGTGACCACGGATTTCCGCTTCATCACGCACGCCACCGAGGGCCATGCGCACGAATTTGCGGTTGGTGGCATGGGCAATCGACTCCGCCAGCGAGGTTTTACCCACGCCCGGAGGACCGACCAGGCACAACACCGGGCCACGGATTTTCTTCACGCGCTTTTGCACGGCGAGGTATTCAAGGATACGTTCCTTGACCTCTTCGAGGCCGTAGTGATCGGCATCGAGAATGTCTTCTGCGCGCGCCAGGTCCAGGCGTACCTTGCTCTGCGCCTTCCACGGCACTTGCACCAGCCAGTCGATGTACGAGCGCACCACGGTGGCCTCAGCGGACATCGGCGACATTTGCTTGAGCTTGTTGAGCTCGGCATTGGCTTTGGCCAACGCGTCTTTCGGCAGACCGGCAGCGTCGATACGCTTCTTGAGGTCTTCGATTTCGTTGTGGCCTTCGTCGCTGTCGCCGAGCTCTTTCTGAATGGCCTTCATCTGCTCATTCAGGTAGTACTCGCGCTGACTGCGCTCCATTTGCTTTTTGACGCGGCCACGAATGCGTTTTTCGACTTGCAGCAGATCGATCTCGGCATCCAGCAACGCCAGAACGTGCTCGACCCGGGCCGACAAATCGATGATTTCGAGGATTTCCTGCTTCTGCTCGATTTTCAGCGCCATGTGCGCCGCCATGGTGTCGACCAGGCGACCCGGCTCATCGATGCTGTTGAGCGACGACAGGACTTCAGCCGGGACCTTCTTGCCCAACTGTACATATTGTTCGAACTGCGACAGCAGTGTGCGCACGAACACTTCGGATTCGCGCTCGGCAGCGTCGACTTCTTCGATCAGCGAGACTTCGGCACGGCAATGGCCGTCGACCTCGCTGAAGCGTTCGACGGTGCCACGCTGCTCACCCTCGACCAGAACCTTGACGGTGCCGTCAGGCAGCTTGAGAAGCTGTAGAACAGTGGCGATGGTACCTACGCGATAGAGAGCGTCTTCACCGGGATCGTCGTCAGCCGGGTTTCTCTGGGCCAGCAGCAGGATCTGCTTGTCGCCCGTCATCGCGGCCTCGAGGGCTTCGATGGATTTCTCGCGCCCCACGAACAGCGGGATAACCATGTGCGGATAAACCACGACATCACGCAATGGCAGGAGAGGCAATTCGATGGTTGTCTTCATGATTTCGCCTCTACGGCGGCCATATGGCCGTAATCAGATGGAATTGAGCTTGAAACCAAGATGGGGGCTGCCTTGAAAAAAAACAAGCGCAAAGCGGATGTAAAAAATGACATAAAAAAAAAGAGGCCCGAAGGCCCCTTCTTTATTCCAGCAGACTGGACGCTTACGCGTCCGGCGCTGCCTTGGCCGTCGGCTCACTGTTTTCGTAGATATACAGTGGCTTGGACTTGCCTTCGATCACGCTTTCATCGATCACGACTTTGCTCACCTCGGACTGCGAGGGGATTTCATACATCGTGTCGAGCAGCACACCTTCGAGAATCGAGCGCAGACCACGGGCACCGGTTTTACGTTCCAGGGCACGCTTGGCGACCGATTTCAGCGCGTCTGTGCGGAACTCCAGATCCACGCCTTCCATCTCGAACAGCTTGGCATACTGTTTGGTCAGAGCATTTTTCGGCTCGGTGAGGATCTGCATCAGCGCAGCCTCATCCAGCTCGTCCAGCGTCGCGAGGACCGGCAGACGACCGACGAACTCCGGGATCAGACCGAACTTGACCAGATCGTCAGGCTCGACTTCACGCAGGGACTCACCGACTTTCTTGCCTTCTTCCTTGCTGCGCACTTCTGCGTTGAAACCGATGCCGCCTTTGGTGGAACGGTTTTGAATAACCTTTTCCAGACCAGAGAACGCACCACCGCAAATGAACAGGATGTTACGGGTGTCGACCTGCAGGAATTCCTGCTGCGGGTGCTTGCGACCACCTTGCGGCGGTACGGAAGCGACCGTGCCTTCGATCAACTTCAGCAAGGCCTGTTGCACGCCTTCACCGGAAACGTCCCGGGTGATCGACGGGTTGTCGGACTTGCGGGAAATCTTGTCGATTTCGTCGATGTAGACAATACCCATCTGGGCTTTCTCTACGTCGTAATCACACTTCTGCAGCAGCTTCTGAATGATGTTCTCGACATCTTCACCCACGTAACCCGCCTCGGTGAGGGTGGTTGCGTCGGCAATGGTGAACGGAACGTTCAGCAAGCGGGCCAGTGTTTCGGCCAGCAGGGTTTTACCGGAGCCTGTCGGGCCGATCAGCAGGATGTTGCTCTTGCCGAGTTCGACGTCGTCAGCTTTCTTGTCACGCTGGTTCAGGCGCTTGTAGTGGTTGTACACCGCTACGGCCAAAACCTTTTTCGCACGCTCCTGACCAATGACGTACTGATCAAGGATGCCGCTGATTTCTTTAGGCGAAGGCAATTTATGCGCGCTGCTCTCGGCCTGGGCTTCCTGCACCTCCTCGCGGATGATGTCATTGCACAGGTCGACGCACTCGTCGCAGATAAAGACCGAGGGGCCGGCAATCAATTTGCGCACTTCATGCTGGCTTTTGCCACAGAAGGAGCAATAGAGCAGCTTGCCGTTGTCCTCGCCGTTGCGGGTGTCAGTCATTCGTTCGATCCAAATCCGATAGGCTTGCAACACAAGATGAAGGCTATTGCGGGCTTTTTCAAGCCCGCCGCTGATCAGACAAGCCGACCAAGCCTATTTTGAGCTGCTTATTTTAAGCTGGGCGCTGGTTGATCACTTCGTCGATCAGGCCATATTCCTTCGCAGCTTCTGCACTCATGAAGTTGTCGCGATTGGTATCGCGCTCGATTTCTTCCAGAGTACGCCCGCTGTGTTTGGCCATCAGCGTGTTCAGACGCTCGCGAATGAAGAGGATTTCCTTGGCGTGGATTTCGATGTCCGACGCCTGGCCCTGGAAACCGCCCAGTGGCTGGTGAATCATCACGCGCGAGTTCGGCAGGCAGAAACGCTTGCCCGGGGCACCTGCGGTCAGCAGGAATGCGCCCATGCTGCAGGCCTGGCCGATGCAGGTGGTCGACACGTTCGGTTTGATGAACTGCATGGTGTCGTAGATCGACATGCCTGCAGTCACCGAACCGCCCGGGGAGTTGATGTAGAGATGGATGTCCTTGTCCGGGTTTTCCGCTTCAAGGAACAGCAGTTGCGCACAGATCAGGTTGGCCATGTAGTCCTCTACCGGACCAACCAGAAAGATCACTCGCTCCTTGAGCAGGCGCGAATAGATGTCATAGGCGCGTTCGCCACGAGCAGATTGCTCGACAACCATCGGGACCAGGCCGCCGGCGGCCTGGATATCAGAGTTCTGCTGAATATAAGAATTACGGAACATGCTCTGCAGTCGCTCCCAAATAGTTATGTCTTGAATACGCATAAGCCAGCTCGAGAGCTGGCTTATGGTGTGTACTTCTTAACGCGGAATCAATCAGTCGGCTTTTGGAGCTTCTACCGGCTTGACTGCTTCTTCGTAAGAGACCGCTTTGTCGGTCACACTAGCTTTCTGCAGAACAGTATCCACAACTTGCTCTTCCAGCACAACCGAACGCACTTCGTTCAGCTGCTGCTCGTTTTTGTAGTACCACGACACAACCTGCTCAGGCTCCTGGTAAGCGGAAGCCATTTCCTGAATCATTTCGCGAACGCGAGCTTCGTCAGGCTTCAGGTCGAATTGCTTGACCACTTCAGCAACGATCAGACCCAGCACGACGCGGCGCTTGGCTTGCTCTTCGAACAGCTCGGCCGGCAGTTGATCAGGCTTGATGTTGCCACCGAACTGCTGAACAGCCTGCACACGCAGACGGTCAACTTCGTTGGACAGCAGCGCCTTAGGCACTTCGATCGGGTTGGTGGCCAGCAGACCGTCCATTACCTGATTCTTGACCTTGGATTTGATCGCCTGACGCAGCTCACGCTCCATGTTCTTGCGAACTTCGGTGCGGAAACCGTCGATGCCGCTTTCCTTGATGCCGAATTGAGCGAAGAACTCTTCGTTCAGCTCTGGCAGCTTAGGCTCGGAAACAGTGTTGACAGTGACGGTGAACTCGGCGGTTTTGCCAGCCAGGTCCAGGTTCTGATAGTCCTCTGGGAAGGTCAGGTTCAGAACGCGCTCTTCGCCAGCTTTAGCGCCAACCAGACCTTCTTCGAAGCCCGGGATCATGCGGCCGGAACCCAGCACCAGTTGAGTGCCTTTGGCGGAACCGCCAGCGAACACTTCGCCGTCAACCTTGCCAACGAAATCGATGTTCAGCTGGTCTTCGTTCTGGGCAGCGCGATCGGCCACTTCAAAACGGGTGTTCTGCTTGCGCAGGATGTCGAGCATCTTGTCCAGGTCAGCGTCAGCTACGTCAGCGCTCAGGCGCTCAACGGTGATGCCGTCGAAACCGGCAACGGTGAACTCAGGGAACACTTCGAATACAGCAACGTATTCCAGGTCTTTGCCCGCTTCGAGCGACTTAGGCTCGATCGATGGCGAACCTGCCGGGTTCAGCTTCTGCTCAACCACAGCTTCGTAGAAGGAGGACTGGATCACGTCGCCTACGGCTTCCTGACGAGCATCAGCACCGAAACGGCGCTTGATTTCGCTCATTGGCACTTTGCCTGGACGGAAGCCAGCAATCTTGGCCTTTTGGGCAGTCTGCTGCAGACGCTTGTTGACCTGGCTCTCAATGCGCTCAGCCGGCACGGTGACGCTCATGCGGCGCTCAAGAGCAGTAGTATTTTCAACAGAAACTTGCATGGATATTCCTCGTTGCACAGACGTTAGCCGGCCGTTTCCGACCCCAGAATCAAGGGCATGCATTCTAGTGGGTCAAACTCAAGAAGTCACCCTACTGAAAACGGGTAAAAAAACAGCAGGCAATTTATAGGGATCGATGCACGGATGCAGCGCGTCCCACAGGCGAATACAACCAATCACGCCAGGGCTCTGCGCCAACCGCTTCTATATATAGAAGAGGCTGCCAATCAGTCCCTGACGGCCGAACCTGCAAGCAAGTCCGGCGAGCAGCACAGCATCATCGAGCAACATAAATACGACGAAGCGCCCCGCCCCTGCGCCCCGAAACCGGCAATCGCCGCTTTTCAGAACCGCTAAAACAAAAAAGGCGCCAGACTGTTAAATCTGGCGCCTTTCGAAATATGGGGTGGACGATGGGGATCGAACCCACGACAACGGGAGTCACAATCCCGTGCTCTACCAACTGAGCTACGCCCACCATATTGCGTAACAAAAAAGCCAAACAACTTCTTTGTTGAAACCTCACCAGCCCGAAGACATGAATGAAGCTTTAATTGGTGCGGATGAAGAGACTCGAACTCTTACGCCTCGCGGCGCTGGAACCTAAATCCAGTGTGTCTACCAATTCCACCACATCCGCGATGAAGCTTTTAAAGCAAAGGCGCCAGACTGTTACATCTGGCGCCTTTCGAAATATGGGGTGGACGATGGGGATCGAACCCACGACAACGGGAGTCACAATCCCGTGCTCTACCAACTGAGCTACGCCCACCATATCGCGTTACTTGTGCCAAAGCTGCCTAATGGCGCACCCGGCAGGACTCGAACCTGCGACCATCCGCTTAGAAGGCGGATGCTCTATCCAGCTGAGCTACGGGCGCCTTATTAATCTGTACTCTTAAAGGACTACAAACTAAGTGCTTTCCAGTGTTGCAGAACCTTGATTCCGCTTCACCTTCTTAACCAGTGCTAGGCTGTGCCCGACAAGTGCGACGAATAGTATAGAGCGCTCCGAAGGTCGTCAAATCCTTTTTGAAAAAAATTCATTTAATTAAAGGAGTTAGAGGAATTTGCTGACCAAGCGCCTTTGCCCTCACCGCTCGACATGCGAGAATGCGTTCTCATTTTTTCCCCTCTCGATGGTTAATCACGCGCAATGACTGCACAACTAATCGACGGCAAATCGATCGCCGCCAGCCTGCGCCAGCAGATCGCCCAACGAGTTGCCGAGCGTCGCCAGCAAGGCCTGCGCACTCCCGGCCTCGCGGTGATCCTGGTCGGCAGCGATCCTGCCTCTCAGGTTTATGTCTCGCACAAGCGTAAAGACTGTGAAGAGGTTGGCTTCCTCTCTCAAGCCTACGACCTGCCCTCCGACACCACGCAAGACGCGCTGACCGATCTGATCGATCGCCTCAACGACGCCCCTGCAATCGACGGCATCCTGCTTCAGCTGCCGCTGCCCGAGCACCTGGATGCCTCCAAATTGCTGGAGCGCATTCGCCCGGACAAAGACGTCGACGGCTTCCATCCTTATAACGTCGGCCGCCTGGCCCAGCGCATTCCGCTGCTGCGTCCCTGCACACCTAAAGGCATCATGACGCTGCTGGAAAGCACTGGCGCTGACCTTTATGGCATGGACGCAGTGGTCGTCGGCGCCTCCAACATCGTCGGTCGCCCGATGGCAATGGAGTTGTTGTTGGCCGGCTGCACCGTGACCGTGACTCACCGTTTCACCAAGGATCTGGCCGGCCACGTTGGTCGTGCCGATCTGGTGGTGGTGGCCGCCGGCAAGCCGGGCCTGGTCAAAGGCGAGTGGATCAAGGAAGGCGCGATCGTGATCGACGTCGGCATCAACCGTCAGGACGACGGCAAACTGGTCGGCGACGTCGTCTACGAAACCGCCCTGCCCCGCGCTGGCTGGATCACTCCAGTGCCGGGTGGCGTAGGTCCGATGACCCGCGCCTGCCTGCTGGAAAACACGCTCTACGCGGCAGAAACACTGCACGCCTGAGTGGTACTTTCAGCACTAAGAAAAACCCGCCTCGTGCGGGTTTTTTCATGCCTGAGAAAAAACTGTAACCGTTCGCCGGAAACCCCTCTTTTTACAGGCCTTTTCACGAGTTTTTCAGGTCATTCAAACAACCATCGACAGATCTTCAGCCATACTCCTAGAATGCGACGCTTTGAAGAAATAACCCGTTACAAACTAACGGAATATCCAACCTTTATGAGTTCGCCCGCGTGAAAATTCGTCTTTCGATTCTGAGCCTGTTTTTTGCTTTTACAGGCACATTCATCACGCCAACGATCAACGCTGCGGAAACCACCGCTGCCCCACGTGACGCTTCGAGCCTGAAGATCGCCTCCGGCAGCGCACTGCTCATGGATATGCAGACCAACAAAGTCATCTACTCCAGCAACCCTGACGTGATCGTGCCGATCGCTTCTGTCAGCAAGCTCATGACTGGATTGGTAGTGGTTGAAGCCCGGCAGAACATGGACGAATGGATCAATGTCGATATCAGCAACACACCGGAAATGAGGGGTGTGTTCTCTCGAGTCAAACTCAAGAGTGAGCTGCCGCGTCGCGAGATGCTGCTGATCGCCTTGATGTCTTCGGAGAACCGCGCGGCCGCCAGCCTCGCTCACCACTATCCGGGAGGTTACGCGGCCTTTATCGCGGCCATGAACGCGAAAGCCAAGGCACTGGGCATGACCAGTACGCACTTTGTCGAACCGACAGGCCTGTCGGAGCGTAACGTTTCCACCGCCCGCGACCTGAGCAAGCTGCTGGTGGCCGCGCATAAGTACCCGCTCCTCAGCGAACTCACCACCACCAAGGAAAAGACCGTGTCTTTCCGCAAACCCAACTACACTCTGGGTTTCCGCAATACCGACCACCTGGTGAACAAGGCCGACTGGGACATCAAGATCACCAAAACCGGTTTCACCAATCCTGCCGGTCACTGCCTGGTGCTGGTGACGAAGATGGGTAACCGTCCGGTCGCGCTGGTCATTCTCGACGCCTTCGGCAAATACACCCACTTCGCCGATGCCAGCCGTATTCGCAGTTGGGTGGAAACCGGTAAGAGCGCCAACGTTCCTGCGGTGGCGCAACAATACAAGGCCGAGAAAAACCTTAAGTCACGCCAGAGCGGTGTGGTTGAAGCGTCCAAGTAACCCGAGCGCGCAAGAAAAAGCCCCGAATCCTCGGGGCTTTTTTTCGCCTGCATTTCAGTCATTGGGCAGCGGCATCTTGTCGTCATCAGGAATGCCATCGCCTGCACTTGGATCCCGCGAATGTTCCGGCGTCATGACATTAGGTCGGGCCATCGGATCGCGCAGCGGGCTGTCCGGATCCAGCACCGGATCAATCTCCGGCTCCGGCGTCGTGGGCACGCTGTCCGGTTTTTGGTCATCGAAGCTTGAGTCAGTACTCATACGCACCTCGCATCAAGGTTTCAGATTGGCTAACGGGTCATAAGGTTTGGCCGGTGTCTTGTGGTCTTCACCGGGTTTCACGTCTTTCGGCGCCTTGGCCGGGCCAACCGGATCGACTTGCGGATCGTCGACGTCCGGCGAGTCCGGGTCGAAACCCAGATCATGACCCGACGAGTGCTCGGTCGAATGCGGCCCTTTCGGGGATGGGGAATCTGCCATGTTCGCCTCCTGATTCACCCGCAGAAAACGGGTTCTATTCGTAGGAGGCTTGCCGGGCGCAGTCGTGCCCGGCAAATGACGAACGGGAACTCAGTGGGCTGCCAGCGCCTTGCGCGCCTGCGCCGCTTCGTTTTCCTGACCGGCCTGGGCCAGTTCATCGGCTGCTTTGAGCCAGCGCTGACGGTCAACGGCTGCCGGGATCTGCGACGGTTTCTGGATCAGCACGGCCCAGCCACCGGATTTTTCCAGTGCCGACTCAAAGGAGCTGAAACTCATCAGTTCGCGACGGTTCATGCCGGCACGCAGCAAGACCTTCTGTTTGTTGCGGTCGTAACCGGACAGGATTGCGTAACGCGGCTCGGCCCAGAATGCTGCCCCCTCGCTGAAGCGCACCATCACCGGATAGCCTGCCGCCACTTGGGTCAACAGTGCGGGCAGGTTGCTGTCCAGCGGGTAAACCACCATGCCGTACTCGCGGGCGAGGTTTTGCAGGTTCCGTTGCAATTTGTCTTCGGCACCCGGCAAGTGCAGAGGTTTCTCGAGCAACCCCGGAGTGATCACGATGCCCTGCTGCGACAACAGGCTGGCCAACACTTGCGGGCCGCTCTGATTGGCTTCGCCGCGATAGAACGTGCCACTGAGTTCGACCCGCTCCGGCAGACGCTTGACTTCAGGCGCCACAGTACCTGCACATCCGGCCAACACGGCCGCACAACCCGCCACCACTAGCGCCGCACGAATTCGAGAAAATACCTGCACCATCATCACTCTCTGTTCAGACGCCGGTCATCGTGTTCCGGCAACGCCTGCGATCATAGGGCCGCGCCCGGCTGCGGTATAGCCTTAAGCGGCAGACCCATCGATTGCATAGAGCAAACTGATTGGTCGCAATCGACCTTTGGTCAATAGTCTGAAACACCCCATTGTCTAGACTGTCACTGAAACAGAGCGAATTGAAAAAGTGTGGGCCCGATGCAGGGCGAAGAGGAGGCACTGATGAGCCTGACCATGACCATCGTAATGTTGATTGCCGGCTGGCTGGCCGTGGCCGCTGCCATGTTGTGGGGGGTGCTGCGGGTTTCGCGGCGCCATCATCACCATCCGGTTCAGCCTGCTGCGGTTGAGAAAGCCGAGAAGCACCGAGTGCGTCACGCGGCCGCACATTGAAATTGAACAGCAAAGGCAAAAGCCCCTCACCCTAGCCCTCTCCCCGAGGGAGAGGGGACTGATCGAGTTGTTTTCTCGAGTTACACCGACCTGAAATATCGAGCCGAACTAAAGACTAAAACACTCCACAAATCGGCTCCCTCTCCCTCGGGAGAGGGCTGGGGTGAGGGGCTGGCTCTATTCCACACTGAAAATCTCGAATCGAAAAAAAGCCGCCTGACCTCAAAGAGTTCAGGCGGCTTTTCACTTTCAGCGGTTACGCCTGCTCAGCCAGCTTCTTCTGCCTAGCCCTGCGCGACATCATGTTCAGCACTTCAATCGCTGCCGAGAACGCCATCGCTGCATACACGTAACCTTTCGGTACGTGGGCGCCGAAGCCTTCGGCGATCAGCGTCATGCCGATCATGATCAGGAAGCCCAGAGCCAGCATCACCACCGTCGGGTTGTCGTTGATGAACTTGGCTAGCGGTTCAGCAGCAAACAGCATCACCAGCACCGACACCACCACCGCGATGATCATGATCGGCAAGTGTTCGGTCATACCGACCGCAGTAATGATGCTGTCGATCGAGAACACCATGTCGAGCATCAGGATCTGGCCGATAGCCGCGGCAAAACCCAAAGTGACTGTCGAGGTCGCCGACTTCGGATCTTCCGGCGCCGGGTCCATGCTGTGATGGATCTCGGTCGTAGCCTTCCAGACCAGGAACAGACCACCGGCAATCAGGATCATGTCCTTCCAGGAGAAGGCCTGGCCCAGGATCTCGATCACAGGTGCGGTCAACTGCACGATGAAGGCGATGGTGCTCAACAGTGCCAGACGCAGGATCAACGCCATGCCGATACCGATACGGCGTGCTTTCTGCTGGTACTGCTTGGGCAATTTGTTGGTCAGGATCGAGATAAAGATCAGGTTATCGATGCCGAGCACGATTTCCATCACCACCAATGTGGCCAAAGCAACCCAAGCGGTGGGGCTGGCGGCGAGCTGTAACAGATATTCCATGGGTCAGTCCTGACTCTGTGTAAGACGAATTAGATGGTCTTGGAGGAAGATTCGGAGTTTTCCGCGTCTTTTTCCGGTGTTTCTTTTTTCTCGATCAACCCGCCGGTGGCATCACTGAGTGCCTGCTCAGCGGCTTTATGGGTGTCGTCAATCGCTTGCTTGGCGCTTTCGGCCGCTTTGCCCATCAGTTGCTGGGCGCTTTTCTCGGCCTGATCGCAACCGGCCATAAGCAGTAAAGACGTAAACATCAATGCTGGGATTGTGTATTTCATAAGGTTTCCTTCGAATGAACAGACAGGCTCACAGACCGGCCGTCGATGGGTGGGCATTCTAGGGAGACAAACACTTCAGGAAAATTCGTATTTTTAGCGGCTATACTTCGGTTTTCACGAAGTGATGACACTCATGCTCAACTACCGCCAACTGCATTACTTCTGGGTTGTGGCCAAGACCGGCAGCATCGTGCGCGCCTGCGAGCAACTGAACCTGACGCCACAGACCATCAGCGGGCAGATATCACTGCTCGAACAGACGTATGGCATCGAGTTATTCAGACGCGTCGGCCGGCAACTCGAATTGACCGAAGCCGGGCGACAAGCCCTGCCCTACGCCGAGCAGATGTTCCAGCTCGGCGGCGAGCTGGAGTTGATGCTGCGCGCGCAACCCAACGAGCAACAGATCCTGTTCCGCGTCGGCGTGGCTGACGTGGTGCCTAAATCCATTGTCTATCGCCTGATCGCGCCAACCATGGAGCTGAACGAGCCCCTGCGCATTACCTGCCGCGAAGACAAACTCGAACGTTTGCTCGCCGATCTGGCGATCCAGCGCCTGGATCTGGTGATCTCCGACAGCCCGATGCCCTCGCACCTCGACATCAAGGGCTACAGCCAGAAGCTCGGTGAGTGCGGAATCAGTTTCTTCGCCACCCCGGAACTGGCAGCCAGATACGGTCAGGATTTCCCGCGCAGCCTGCACGGTGCGCCTCTGTTGATTCCTGGACCGGAAACCGTGGTGCGCAGCCGCTTGCAGCGCTGGTTTGCCGAGCAGCAGATCCAGCCGCAAATCGTCGGCGAGTTTGATGACAGTGCGTTGATGCAGGCGTTCGGCCAATCCGGCAGCGGGATTTTTATCGGTCCAAGCGTGATTGCCGATGAAGTGAAGCGCCAGTGCGGCGTCGAGCTGATTGGCCAGACCGACGCAGTGACCGAGTCGTTCTATGCCATCTCGGTAGAGCGCAAGGTCAAGCACCCCGGCATCGTTGCGATTACCGAAGGTGCCCGACGCGAGCTATTTACTGCGTTATGAAGCCTCGGCGCACATTTCGCGCGGCTTGAGCGTCATCAGCACCATGGCGAGGAACACCGACAGCAAAATGAACCCGGCGGCGGCAAACCCGAGGAAGCCCAGACCCGCGCTGTCGATCACCCGGCCACCGACGATGGCGCCCAGGCCGATCCCCAGATTGGCCCCGGCGATATTCAACGAAGCAGCAAACGCTGGCGCTTCCGGCGCGGCTTTCATCAGGCGCACATGGCTGACCAGGAACAACGCAGCCTGAGTCACGCCCCAGATCCCCATCGCCACCGCCAGCCCCAGCGGCGAATGAATGTTCGGTACCAGCGAGACCATGCCGGCAATCATGAACGCACAGAACAACACCGACGCCCCCAGCGGATGGCGATCCACCGCACGACCGCCCAGGGAGTTGCCGATCAGCCCGACTGCACCGAAAGCCATCAGGCACCAACCGACCACGGTGCCGTTGAACCCGGCGAGGCGCTCAAGAATGTCGGCCAGATACGTGTAAGCGGTAAACATGCCGCTGAACACCAGGATCGACAGCACGATGTGGCCGATCATCAACGGGCTGCGCAGAATCTTGAACTGCGAGCGGAAGCTGACCTGATGTTGGTGCAGGCTGGTTTTCGGCAGATAAACAAACAGCAACAAGGCTTTGGCAAAAGCGATCACCGCCAGAATGCCAAAGGCACTGCGCCAGCCGCACGCATCGGAAATCAACGTGCCAACCGGGATGCCGAACACCGTGGCGCAGACAATGCCGAAACCGATCTTGGCGATCGCGCGGCCGGCGAAATCCGGGCCGACGATGTCCACTGCGGTCTCACTGGCCAAGGCCCAGAACACCGGCAGCCCGAGCGCCGGGATCAACCGGGCAATCGCCATCACCCAGATGTTCGGCGCCAGCGCCGCCACGGTATTGGCCAGGCCAAACATGATCAAGATGCTGATAAACAGCTTGCGCCGCTCAAAGCGGGCGAAATACGCGGTCAGGAAAGGCCCGAACATCGCCACGGTAAAAGCGAATAAAGTCACCAGCAACCCGGCCTGCGGGATGGTGACTTCGAGGTCTCGGGCAATCGCCGGCAACAGGCCGACGATGACGAATTCCGTGGTCAGCACCGTGAACCCGGCGGCAGACAACAGAAGAATGGGCAACAGCATGCGCAACTCCAGCAAAACGACGACACCAGCGTTGACCCGAAGGCCCGCTGGCGAAATTTGAAAATAAGGATGCGCAATCTTAACAGAGTGTGTCCGGGCTGACTTGCACAAACCTGCCGACTTTGTTGCCTGATCCGGTGGCAGATCGTCACATGCCTGAAGGATAAGGCCTACGCTGTGATAAAGTCCGCGCCCTGAAAAACGTACAACCTGCTCAACGACCGGTTTATTGGCGTTGATGTCGCGTCAACACTTTCGGTTCGTGGCGGTGGTCTGCCCCTGTTTTGCCATCGCTTTACGCAACCTTGCACCCTATAAAAAATCAGAGATGCCGCTATGACCGCTTCATCCCCTTCTCTACTGCAACGCCTCAAGAACCTCAGCCTGGTCACGCAGATCCTCATCGGCCTGATCGCCGGTATTGCCCTGGCGCTGTTTGCCCCGGAAGCGGCGAAAGGCACGGCGTTCATCGGCAAAGTGTTTGTTTCAGCGTTGAAAGCCGTCGCACCGATTCTGGTGTTCGTGCTGGTGATGGCCTCGATTGCCAACCACAAGCACGGCCAGGAAACCCATATCCGCCCGATCCTGTTCCTCTATTTGCTGGGCACTTTTGCGGCGGCGGTCGTGGCCGTGGTTGCGAGCATGGCGTTCCCATCGCACCTTGTGCTGTCGACCGACAACGTTTCGGTGACGGCGCCGGGCGGTATCGGCGAAGTGCTGCAAAGCCTGTTGTTGAGCGTGGTCGATAATCCGGTCAGCGCACTGATGAACGCCAACTTCATTGGCATCCTGGCGTGGGCGATCGGCATGGGCATCGCGATTCGTCATGCCGGCGACACCACCCGTGAAGTGCTGGGTGATCTGTCCAATGGCGTGACGGTGATCGTGCGCGTGGTGATTCGCTTCGCCCCGCTGGGCATTTTCGGTCTGGTGGCATCGACACTGGCCACCTCCGGTTTCGGTGCGCTGATCGGTTACGCGCACCTGCTGGCCGTGCTGCTCGGCTGCATGCTGTTCGTGGCACTGGTGATGAACCCGCTGATCGTGTTCTGGAAACTGCGTCGCAACCCGTATCCGCTGACTCTCAAATGCCTGCGTGAAAGTGGCATCACCGCATTCTTCACCCGCAGCTCGGCGGCAAACATTCCGGTCAATCTGGAATTGAGCAAGCGTCTGGGTCTGCATGAAGACACCTATTCGGTGTCGATCCCGCTGGGCGCGACCATCAACATGGCCGGTGCGGCGATCACCATCACCGTGCTGACCCTGGCGGCCGTGCATACGCTGGGTATTGCCGTGGATATTCCTACGGCGATTCTGCTCAGCGTTGTCGCCGCCATTTGCGCCTGTGGCGCGTCGGGCGTGGCGGGTGGTTCGTTGCTGTTGATTCCGCTGGCGTGCAGCCTGTTCGGTATTCCAAGCGAAATCGCCATGCAAGTGGTGGCAGTCGGTTTCATAATCGGGGTGCTGCAGGATTCGGCAGAGACGGCGCTGAACTCGTCGACTGATGTGCTGTTTACCGCTGCGGCGTGCCTGGGTGAGGAAGCAAAAGCCCAACGTACGGCGTAACAGACGCTGTAATGAAAAGCCCGCCATGGTGTGAACCTTGGCGGGCTTTTTTGTGGCTGAGATCTTTTCCCCCTCACCCCAACCCTCTCTCCCCAAGGGGGCGAGGGGGAAAGGGGGCAGACCGAGTGCTGCTCAAACCTGAGTTCGACTCGATAGATCAGGTCGGCGTATCTCGAACAAACAACTCGGTCAGTCCCCTCTCCCTCTGGGAGAGGGCTAGGCGGGCGGCGTTCCGATGAGGGCTTTGACGTTTTAGAACGCGCCCATGTAATCACGCTTGCCCACTTCAACCCCGTTATGACGCAGCAGCGCATAGGTGGTAGTGACGTGGAAGAAGAACTGCGGCAGACCGTAAGTCAGCAGGTAAGCCTGACCACTGAAGCGCTTCTCTTTCGGCGTACCCGGACGAGTAACGATTTCGATGCCTTCCTTGCCATCGATCTGCTCTGGCTTGATCTCGCCAATGTAGGCCAGCACCTTGGCAATCAGGGCTTGCAGCTCGGCGAAGGTGGTTTCGGTATCGTCGTACTTAGGCACTTCGACTTCAGCCAGACGCGAGGAAACACCTTTGGCGAAGTCCACGGCGATCTGCACCTGGCGGGTCAGCGGGAACATGTCCGGGTACAGACGGGCCTGCAGGAAAGCGTTCGGATCGATGTTTTTCTCGGTGGCGTGGGCTTCAGCCTTTTTCAGGACATCGCTCAGGGCGTTGAGCATTTGTTGAAAAACCGGGACGGATGCGGCGTACAGGGAAATGGTCATGGCAGTCTCGTGTGGTGGCTGGGTGGAACAAGGAGGCGATTATAGCCATGCTTGATGACCACACGGCTTGCCTTTTGTTTGGCAAGGATTAGGCTAGGCGCCTTCGACTGCAGAGGGAACGCGCGATGACCACAGAGACAGAATCCAGCTTCGACGAACCACGGCTCAACGCAACGGAAATCCGTATTCTCGGCTCGCTGATCGAGAAACAGGCAACCAGCCCGGAAACCTATCCGCTGACTCTCAATGCGCTGGTGTTGGCCTGCAATCAGAAAACCAGCCGCGAACCGGTGATGAACCTGAGCCAGGGTCAGGTCGGCCAGAGTTTGCGGGCGCTGGAAGGTCGCGGTTTCTCCAGGCTGGTGATGGGCAGTCGCGCCGACCGCTGGGAACATAAAGTCGACAAAGCGCTGGAACTGGTGCCAGCGCAGGTGATTCTTAGCGGACTGATGTTTCTGCGCGGCCCGCAAACCGTCAATGAACTGCTGACCCGCAGCGGGCGCATGCATGATTTCGAAGACGCAGAACAGGTTGTGCATCAGCTTGAGCGATTGATTGCGCGGGGGCTGGCGGTGTTGATTCCGCGTCAGGCCGGGCAGCGCGAAGACCGTTATACCCATGCGTTGGGTGATCCGGCGGATAGCGAGGCAATTATGGCAGCGCGGCAGAATCCATCGGATCGCGGTACAAGCAGTGGCGTTTCGGTTGAGCGTATCGAAGAGCTAGAAGCGCGAATCGCTGCGCTGGAAGAACGCCTGGCCCGCCTCGAATAATCACACAAAACCAATGTAGGAGTGAGCCTGCTCGCGATAGCGGTGTGTCAGTCACATCATTTTTGGATGACTCACCGCTATCGCGAGCAGGCTCACTCCTACAAGGGATCTGCGTGTTATTCACCATCCCAGTAATCCACGCCATCCGTCTGCCGTGCCACTGCGACAAAACCTGAGGCATTGCCCTCAGCATCGACCTTGAAGTTATCCATCACCACGTACTTGTTCGAATCCGGGTATTCGCAAATATCGGGCTGCTGCTGGGTGCTCACCGCCAGATAGCGCAATTCGCCCGAGCTGGTATTGATGATCTGATGCGCCTTTTCCGGCCCACCCGGCGGGCAAGCGATCACGTCGCCTTCGCGGATCGGGAAACGCTCGGCGCCCAGACGCACCTCGCCCTCCCCGGTCACCACGTAAAACATCTCTTCGTTGACCCGATGGCTGTGAAACGGGCTGCCGCGCATGCCCGGTGGCAAGGCATACAGGCGATAACCGAGTTTCTGCGAACCCAGTTGCTGGCCAATCCGCGCCATGCGCTGTTGATAGCGCCCGGCGGTTTCGCCTTCCGGGGCCAGGGCTTCGGGCAGGGGTTCGAGTTCGACCTGATGCAGGTTGAGGATGGGCGGATGCATGGGAGCCTCGGTCACGGTTTTTATTGGGAGCAAGTCTGTGCTTGCTGGGGAGGCAGTATAGGCAATGTTCAGATCTGAATCCGTAGTGAGGCCATCGCGAGCAGGCTCACTCCTACAGGGTGAACGCTTTCCAACTGTAGGAGCGAGCCTGCTCGCGAAGAGGCCCGCCCTGCCACCACAACACTCAATCAGCTCCGGGCAAACGCCACCGCCGCCGCAAACTGCTCTTCAGTCGGGCGCACGCCGGTGTACAGGACAAACTGCTCCAGCGCCTGAATCGCAATTACCTCAAGCCCGGTAATGACCTTTTTACCCTCGGCCCGGCCGCGCACGATCAGCGGCGTCTCCGACGGAATCGCGACCACATCAAATACCGTCTCAGCCGCAGCAATAACTTGAGGCTCAAACGCCAACTGCCCCGCTTCCGGTCCGCCATCCATGCCCACCGGGGTCACATTGATCAGCATTTGCGGCCGCTCCTCCCCCAGGTCCGCCTGCCAGCGATAACTCAGCGAATCCGCCAACGCACGCCCTGCCCGCTCATTGCGCGCAACGATCAAACCGTTTTTATAACCACCGTCACGCAGGGCGCTGGCCACCGCCTTGGCCATGCCGCCGCTGCCGCGCAGGGCGAAGGTCGATGCCTTGGGCACCGCGTGGGTTTCCAGTAACTGCGCCACAGCGATGTAATCAGTGTTGAAAGCCTTGAGATGGCCGTGGGTGTTGACGATGGTATTGATCGACTGGATCGCCGCTGCCGATGCATCCAGTTCATCGACCAGCGCAATGCACGCTTCCTTGAACGGCATCGACACGCCGCAACCACGGATGCCCAACGCGCGAATACCGCCCACCGCGCCGGTCAGGTCCTGGCTGCTGAAAGCCTTGTAATAGAAGTTCAGGCCCAACTGCTCATACAAATGGTTATGAAAACGCAGACCGAAGTTACCCGGGCGCCCCGACAGGGACATGCACAATTGGGTGTCTTTGTTCGGGTTCATCTGCATGAAACTTCTCCTTCAAACGCACTTTCGGATAAACGGGATTAGCCAGCCCATCGGCTTCTGAATGATCATAGAGGCCTGTATTAAACGTGTTCCGGGACCATCAAGCGTCACGGTAAAGAAGCCGGTACAGACCTTACACAAAATTTACCCAGCGGCTGTGCTGATTTTCAGAATTTCGCTGTCTTAGAAGTATCCCCGCGACAACTGTGGGCCTGGTGCAGGCCCTGCCGCCGGGTCGAAGAACCGAGGATTTATCATGATTCGTAAACTCCCCATTCTGGCCTTGTTGATTGGCGCACTTGCTGTCACAGGTCAGGCAGAAGCCGGTGGTGGCCACGGCTGGCAAGGCCCTGCGGTGTTTGGCGCGATCGTCGGCTCGGCCATCATCGGCTCGGCGCTGATCAACCAGGATCGGCCGGTATATGTGCAGCAACAGCCAGTTTATGTGCAGCCGCAACCGGTCTACGTGCAGCAGCCGCCACCACCGGTCTACTACCAGCCAGCACCGGTGTATGTGCAGCAGCCGGTGTACATTCAACAGGCCCCCGTCTATTACGGCCCGCCTCGCGGTTATTACGGTCGGCCACATGGCTACTATGGCGGTCCACGCTGGTAACCAAAAAACAAAGCCCTGCTTTTACAGCGGGGCTTTTTTATGACCGTTGGTCGGCCAGCGTCTGAAAAAATCTCGCCAAGGTCGCTGTGAGGACAGTTTCACCGGCTAAAGTCGGCATGATTGTTTGACCGTTGTGTACTTTTCCATAAAACGGTCACTTATTTGTCATGACGGAACCGCAATCTGAATCCGTCCGTAAACAACAGGTTGATAACAACAAGGACGACTGTATGCCAACACAAAACCCGCACCGCATCGTCGGCCTGTGCACCTCCAGCAAGGTGTACAGCGCGCTGACCGAGCTCAAGCACCTGGAAGGCCATCGTTGCGCCAAGTTCCTTTCGCTGCTGGCGGAAAACCTCGTGCACAAAGGTTTGCTCAACGAGCGCGAAGTCATGCACATGCTTGATCAAGTGGTCGACTGAAGCCTCAACGGCATCAATGACCACTATCGAAAGCGTTGATTGTCCGTAGAACCGGCGAATCTCTAAGGTAGCTCCATTGATAGATGGAGGTACTCGTCATGGCTCAGGTTCAAATCATGTCCGTTATCGGCAGCGCCGTCCCCGCTTCGCTCAGGGCCACGGGCCTGCTCGCCTGCTGGTATCTGATGCGTGACGGCGAAGCGATCAGCGGCCCGCTGACTTCCTTGCCTGCTGCGCAGGCACTGTCGCAGAAGATCGTCAGCGCGCCGTTTCACGCTTAAGGCAGTTGCACTTTGGGCTTGGTCTCGGCGAACAGCGCCCAGCTCGACATGAACAATGCCGCGATCAGCGGCCCGATCACAAAGCCGTTGAGACCGAAGACTGCCAGGCCGCCAAGGGTCGAGATCAGAATCATGTAGTCGGGCATTTTGGTGTCCTTGCCCACCAGAATCGGCCGCAGCACGTTGTCCACCAAACCGATCACGAAGACCCCGAACAAGCCCAACACCACGCCCTGCCAGATCATCCCGCTGAGCAGGAAATACACCGCCACCGGCGCCCAGACAATCCCCGCGCCGACCGCTGGCAGCAACGACAAAAACCCCATCAACACTGCCCACAGCAGCGCGCTGGGGATGTCGAGAAACCAGAAAATCGCCCCGCCCAATGCGCCCTGCGTCACCGCGACCACCAGATTGCCCTTCACCGTCGCGCGTACCACGCGGTTGAATTTCAACTGCAAGCGCCGCTTGTGGCCTTCCTCCAGTGGCACGGCGGTGCGCACCTTGCGCGCCAGTTCGGCGCCGTCACGCAGAAAGAAAAACAGCAGATACAGCATGATGAAAAAACTCACCACGAATTCGAATGTGCCCTGGCCAAAACTGAACGCCTGACTGGCCAGCACCTGGCTGCCCTGCATCGCCGATTTGACGATTTTCTCGCGCAGGCCATTGAGCTCGCCCATGCCGAAACGGTCGAGCAAATGCTGAAAGTATGGCGGCAGGCTGTGCTTGAATTGCGCCAGATACGCAGCGATGTCCAGTTCGCCGCTTTCGATGTTCTTGTAGACCGCCGCGCCTTCCTGCACCAGCAGCACACTGAGGATGATCACCGGCAGAATCGCGATCACCAGGCAGACCGACAAGGTACACAGGGACGTCAGGTTGCGCTGCCAGCCGAATTTCGCCTGCAGCCGGCGTTGCATCGGCGCAAACACAATGCCGAGAATCACCGCCCAGAACACCGCGCCGTAGAACGGCAAGAGGATCCAGATAAACGCCACCGTGACCAGCAACAGCAGCACGGTGAGGGATTTGAATTGAAGGCTTTTTTCGTTCATGTCCGATCCATGTCAGTCAGGCGTCATGCACGCCCCGATGCTTAGTCAACCGCGACCTGCACGAGTGCCATCTTTATTCATGGAGCATAGTTGCGGATCAGCGTTAGCCGCTTATCGAGCTCGTTCACCCACAACAAAACGCGCTCAGTGCAAAGCGTAGATCCAGATCAATAAGCCGCGCCCGAATCCGCCTTACCCTGCCGCGCTTTTGCGACCGACACCGCCATGATCCCTACCCTCGCCGCCCCCGAACTGCTCGCCCCCGCTGGCACCCTGAAAAACATGCGTTACGCCTTCGCTTACGGCGCCGATGCGGTCTACGCCGGCCAGCCGCGTTACAGTCTGCGGGTGCGCAACAACGAGTTCGATCACGCCAATCTGGCGCTGGGGATTCGTGAAGCGCAGGCGCAAGGCAAACGCTTTTACGTGGTGGTCAACATCGCCCCGCACAACGCCAAGTTGAAGACCTTCCTCAAGGATCTGGCACCGGTCATCGACATGGCCCCCGACGCACTGATCATGTCCGACCCGGGATTGATCATGCTCGTGCGACGACATTTCCCGCAGATGCCGATTCACCTGTCGGTGCAGGCCAATACGGTGAACTGGGCGAGCGTCGAGTTCTGGCAGCAGATGGGTTTGAGCCGGATCATCCTGTCGCGAGAATTGTCGCTGGAGGAAATCGGCGAAATCCGTGAGCAGGTGCCGGGCATGGAACTGGAAGTGTTCGTCCACGGCGCGCTGTGCATGGCCTATTCCGGGCGCTGTCTGTTGTCGGGTTACATGAATAAGCGCGATGCCAATCAGGGCACCTGCACCAATGCTTGCCGCTGGAAATACTCAGCGCAAGAGGCCACCGAAAACCAGCTCGGCGAGATCGTCCAGACCTTCCAGCCAGAGCCAACGCTGGGGCTGGGCACGCCCACCGATCAGGTGTTCCTGCTGCAGGAAGCCAATCGCCCCGATGAATTGATGCCAGCGTTCGAGGACGAACACGGCACCTACATCATGAACGCCAAGGACCTGCGCGCGGTGCAGCACGTCGAGCGCCTGACGCGCATGGGCGTGCATTCCCTGAAAATCGAAGGCCGGACCAAATCGCACTTCTATTGCGCGCGCACCACCCAGGTGTATCGCCGCGCGATTGATGATGCGTTGGCCGGGCGTGAATTTGATCGCAGCCTGATGACGGATCTGGAATCACTCGCACAGCGTGGCTACACCGAAGGATTTCTGCGTCGGCATGTGCATGACGAGTACCAGAATTATCAACACGGCAGTTCGGTGTCGGAGCGTCAGCAGTTCGTTGGCGAGTTGACCGGCGAGCGGCGTGGGCGGTTGGCAGAGGTCAAGGTGAAGAACCGCTTTGCCTTGGGTGATCATCTGGAGTTGATGACGCCGAAGGGCAATTTCCATTTTGATCTGCATGAGTTGCAGAACGCTAAAGAAGAAGCGATCGAGGTGGCACCGGGGGATGCGCACACGGTGTATCTGCCGATTCCGGATGCGGTGGATTTGCGGTTTGGGTTGTTGATGCGGGATCTGCGTGATGCCTGAGAAGCCCCTCACCCTAGCCCTCTCCCAGAGGGAGAGGGGACTGATTGGGGGAGATTGGAGAAGTTCACCGACCTGAAATTACGTCGGTGAATCCATAACCGACACTTAATCAAGAACATTGGACTTGGCCGAATCCATAATCGACTCGATCGTTCAGCTTGGCTGAATCCATAATCGCTCGCGATGAGGCCAGCAAACTCAACATAAAAACCAAGTCTCAGCGCCGATCATCCGACAACGGCGTCGGCTCATCCGCCGGCGGCACCCCCTCATCGTCCGCTCCCGGATCTTTCCAATCATCCGGCCGGTCGGCGTCACTCAATGGATCGCGCCCCGGGGGCATTCCCATCGGTGAGTCGTGATCAGCCAGTGTCGGTTCATCGGTACCGGGCAGCGGCCGGGTCGAATCGTTGGGCAGCACGCCACCCTGAAACAGCAAATCGTTAGCCATGACGCACCTCACTCAGGAGGTCCGGAATATCCGGGCCGTTCAACTTGGAATCAGCCCTTTGCACGGCGTGCTATCGAACAGACCAACGGCCATCAACCCCGCGCGGAAAACCGGTCGCGGCTGTTGGTCAGATGCAGCCACATGGCCGCGCGCGCGGCGTCCGCATCCTGACGCTTGATCGCATTCAGAATCGCCTCGTGCTCCAGATGAGCCAGTTGCCCAAGTTTGCTCAGATCCGCTGCACCGCGCTCGGCGGCGTTGAGCCGGTGACGCGGAATCATCGCGCTGCCCAGGTGCTGCATGATCTCGCTGAAGCAAACATTGCCGGTGGCCTCGGCAATCAGCAGATGAAAGCGCCGATCCGCTTCGACGCAACTGTCGTTGTTGTCGAGCAGCCGCTGATAGTCATCCAGCGCCTGGCGCATCTGCAGCACTTGCGCCTCCGTGCGCCGCTGCGCCGCCAGCGCCGCCGCTTGGGTTTCCAGGCCCAGACGCAGTTCGAGAATGCTGCGCACACCGAGCGCCGTGTCGACATTCAGGCGTAAGCCCTGCTCCGCAACACGCTCGATGACAAAGGTGCCGATGCCGTGGCGCGTCTCCACCAGGCCGGAGGCCTGCAACTTGGAAATCGCCTCGCGCACCACCGTGCGGCTGACACCGTGTTCCTGAACGATGGAATTCTCTGACGGCAGCTTGTCGCCGGGCGACAGTTGGCCGAGCAGGATGCTTTGCGTGAGCTTCTCCACCAGGTCATGGGCGAGGTTGTGCGCACGTTTACGGGCGGGAGCGTCGAGGTCTTCTTGCATGATCGGTTCCGGTGATCGGGGCTTGTGGATCGTAGCATCCTGCGGGGATGACGAAATTGAGTCTAGCGGTTCAACTTGTATGACAACACTCAAATAAACGGAAATACCTTCAAACACTCCTGACAAACAGAACCGTGTCTCCCTAAGGGTGACGCGATGTTCTACGCCTTAAAAAACCCAGCAAACATTGATCATTAACGCAAAAAAGCATAAAAAACCGGCATCCCAGAGAAAAATAATCGGCCAACCCTACTTGTAGGACAAAATTTCTCAGTTGTATGATGTCTAGCAACAACGCAGCACCTGCCCTACCCCGCATAAAAATAATCAGTGGGAGAAAACCAAGTGAAAACCTCCGTCTCCGGGATGAACGAGGGCGTCGATTCGACACTCGCGTCCGCCATCTCGAAAGTGAAACGCCACGTCCTGCCGCTTTTCGTGATCATGTTCATCGTCAATTACATTGACCGAGTGAACATCGGTTTCGTCCGCACTCACATGGAACATGACCTCGGTATTGGTGCCGCCGCTTATGGCTTCGGCGCCGGTCTGTTCTTCATCGGTTACGCGCTGTTCGAAGTCCCCTCCAACATGCTGCTGCAGAAAGTCGGCGCACGCATCTGGCTGACCCGCATCATGTTTACCTGGGGTCTGGTCGCCGCCGGTATGGCGTTCATCCAGAACGAAACCCACTTCTATGTACTGCGCTTTTTGCTCGGCGTGGCCGAGGCAGGGTTCTTTCCCGGGGTGATCTACTACTTCACCCGCTGGCTGCCCGGCGCCGAACGCGGCAAGGCGATTGCGATCTTCCTCAGCGGCTCCGCCGTGGCCTCGTTGATCTCCGGCCCGTTGTCCGGTCTGCTCCTGCAAATCAACGGGCTGGGCATGCACGGCTGGCAATGGATGTACTTCATTGAAGGGATGTTCTCGGTGGGACTATGCGTGTTCGTCTGGTTCTGGCTCGACGCCAAACCCCACGACGCGAAATGGCTGACCCGCGCCGAACAGGATGCATTGGTCAACGCCATCGATGCTGAACAGAAGGCCCGCGAAACCGCGACGCCAATCCGGCCATCGATGGGCAAGCTGCTCAAGGACCGCCAGATCATTCTGTTCTGCCTGATCTACTTCTTCATTCAACTGACGATCTACGCGGCAACCTTCTGGCTGCCAAGCATCATCAAGAAAATGGGCGAGATGAGCGACTTCCAGGTCGGCCTGTTCAACTCGATTCCGTGGTTGCTGTCGATCATCGGCATGTACGCTTTCGCCTCGTTCTCGGCCAAGTGGAAACACCAACAGGCGTGGGTCGCCACCGCCCTGTTGATCGCCGCTGCGGGGATGTTCATGTCCACCACCGGCGGGCCAATCTTCGCTTTCGTCGCGATCTGTTTTGCCGCGCTGGGTTTCAAATCCGCTTCGTCGCTGTTCTGGCCGATTCCGCAGGCGTATCTGGATGCACGCATCGCGGCGGCGGTGATCGCGTTGATCAACTCGGTCGGCAACCTCGGCGGCTTCGTCGCGCCGACCACTTTCGGCCTGCTCGAAGAACACACCGGCTCGATTCAGGGCGGCCTCTATGGCCTGGCCGCGACCTCGATCATTGCCGCGATCATCGTCTTCTTCGCGCGCACCACGCCGAAACCTGCGGCTGACATTGCCGTCGCCGATGCCGTGCCAAAGCACGCCTGACGTCCATTTTTAAAGATTGCGAATAAGAAGGATAAAAACCATGACCGCACACGACACCGCCAAAGCCCCGATCATCACCGACATGCAAGTCATCCCGGTGGCCGGCCACGACGGCATGCTGCTCAATCTGAGCGGCGCTCACGGGCCGTTTTTCACCCGCAATATCGTCATCCTCAAGGACAACGCCGGCCACACCGGCGTCGGAGAAGTGCCCGGCGGCGAGCGTATTCGCCAGACCCTGGAAGACGCGCGCAGCCTGGTGGTCGGCAGCCCGATCGGCACGTATCAGAAGATCCTCAATCAAGTGCGCCAGACCTTCGCCGACCGCGATGCTGGCGGTCGTGGTCTGCAGACTTTTGACCTGCGCATCACCATCCACGCAGTGACGGGCCTCGAAGCCGCGCTGCTCGATCTGCTCGGTCAGCATCTCGATGTACCGGTGGCGGCGCTGCTCGGCGAAGGTCAGCAACGTGATGAAGTGAAGATGCTCGGTTATCTGTTTTACGTTGGCGATCAGCGCGAAACCGACCTCGCCTATCGCAGCGAACCGGACGCCGACAATGACTGGTTCCGCGTGCGTCACGAGAAGGCCATGAGCGCCGAAGCCGTGGTGCGCCTCGCCGAAGCTGCCCACGCGAAGTACGGTTTCAAGGACTTCAAGCTCAAGGGCGGCGTGCTCAGTGGCGATGCGGAAATTGAAGCGGTGACGGCGCTGGCCGAACGTTTTCCTGATGCGCGGATTACCCTCGATCCGAACGGCGCTTGGTCACTGAAAGAAGCCATTCGCTTGTGCCGCGATCAGCATCAAGTGCTCGCCTATGCCGAAGACCCGTGCGGTGCGGAAAACGGTTATTCCGGTCGAGAGGTTATGGCCGAGTTTCGTCGTGCCACGGGGCTGAAAACCGCCACTAACATGATCGCCACTGACTGGCGTGAAATGGGTCATGCGATCCAGTTGCAGTCGGTAGACATTCCGCTGGCTGACCCGCATTTCTGGACGATGCAAGGTTCGGTGCGCGTGGCGCAGATGTGCCATGAATGGGGGCTGACCTGGGGCTCGCACTCCAACAACCACTTCGACATCTCGCTGGCGATGTTCACCCATGTCGCCGCTGCGGCGCCGGGCGAGATCACCGCGATCGACACCCACTGGATCTGGCAGGACGGCCAGCGGTTGACCAAGGCGCCGCTGCAAATCATCGATGGTCTGGTGCAGGTGCCGAAAAAACCGGGTCTGGGAGTCGAGCTGGATATGGATCAGGTGGCCAAGGCTCATGAACTGTATAAAGGCATGGGCCTCGGCGCACGCGATGACAGCGTGGCGATGCAGTTTCTGATTCCGGGGTGGAAGTTCGATAACAAGCGGCCGTGTCTGGTGCGCTGAACCTGATCTCCAATCCACCACGGTCCCTGTAGGAGTGAGCCTGCTCGCGATAGCGGTGTGTCAGTTGATATCAATGTTGACTGAGACACCGCTATCGCGAGCAGGCTCACTCCTACAAGGGTTTTGCATTAACCAGAGATTTGCAGAAGCCAGGTTTTGAACGCTGTCATGGCCGCCGTTTCAGGCCGCGACTGCAACCGCGTCAACCAGTAACTCCCCGTCGTAATCTCAATCGCAAACGGCTGACAAATCGCCTCCGCCGCCAGTTGCCGGGCGAACATCAGCGGCGGCGCCAATGCCACCCCACCGCCCTGCAAAGCCGCCTCCATCATCGCCAGCGACGAGTCGAAAACGATGCTTTGCGGCGGTGCCGCTTGAGTCGCCAACCCGGCAGCCTGAAACCACTCCGGCCATTCATCCGTACGATAGGAACGCAGCAGCGTCTGCTGCAGCAAGTCCCCCGGCGAATGCAATTGCCGAGCGATTTCCGGCACGCACAACACCGACAGCGGTGCCTCAAGCAACCGCGTCGCTTCGATACCATGCCACGCCCCGGCGCCAAAGCGGATCGCGTAATCCAGCCCTTCTGCCGCCACATCCACGCGATTGTTGTTCGTCGACAGCCGCAAATCTATGAGCGGATGTTTCGCGCGGAAGTCCGCCAGCCGCGGCAACAGCCAACCCACGGCAAACGTACCGACCGCGCCGACGGTCAGCATTTCGCGGTACTGTCCACCGGCGAGACGTTCGAGAATCTGCGCGATGTGATCGAACGAGGTGCTCAACACCGGTAGCAAGGTTTCGCCTTCACTGGTCAGCATCAGCCCACGGGGCAGGCGTTTGAACAGCGTGACGTTGAGTTGCGCTTCCAGGCTTTTGACCTGATGGCTGACCGCAGCCTGGGTGACGCACAGCTCCACGGCCGCGCGAGTGAAACTCAAATGACGCGCGGACGCTTCAAAGGCACGCAGTGCGTTGAGCGGCAATTGCGGTCGAATCATGCCCAGTCCCAAATTTTTCTAATGGCTCGTGCGAGTTTTCGTCGTTTGTCGATTGGTACCGCGCTGACTAAATTGGCGGCGCTGATCAGTCGCCCAACACAGAAATCGCCCGCAGTGTAGCGGGATAACGTCATCAACACTCATGGAGAGTGGTTCATTCATGTCATCCATTCAATCGAGCAAAGTCATTTCCTGCGCCGCTTTCGGTCTGCTCTTCGGCACCAGTGCCTGCTTCGCCGCCGTGCCCGACGATGCGCAACTGTCAGCGCTGGTCAACGCAGCGGTGACGCCGGTGATGCAGCAACAGAACGTTCCCGGCCTCACCGTAGCGCTGACCATCAACGGCAAGGCGCATTACTTTAACTACGGCGTCGCCAGCAAAGACACCGGACAAAAAGTCAGCGAAAACACCTTGTTCGAAATCGGCTCGGTGAGCAAAACCTTCACCGCCACCCTCGCCGGTTACGCCCTGGCGACCGGTAAACTCGACCTGTCGACCAAGGCCAGCCAGCTCTGGCCTGATCTGAAAGGCAGCACCTTCGACAACATCAGCGTGCTGCAACTGGGCACCTACAGCGCCGGCGGCTTGCCACTGCAATTTCCGGACAACGCGGATTCGCCTGACAAGATGCTCGGCTATTTCCAACAGTGGAAACCGGTATATCCCGCCGGCAGCCATCGCCAGTACTCCAATCCGAGTCTGGGCCTGTTCGGTTATCTGGCCGCTCAAAGCCTCGGCCAACCGTTTGACCAAGCAATGACGCAAACCCTGCTGCCGAAACTCGGTTTGCAGCACACCTACCTCAGCGTGCCGGCCGCGCAAATGGACCTGTATGCCCAGGGCTATGACAAAAACGGCAAACCGGTGCGCGTCACGCCCGGTGCGCTGGATTCGCAGGCCTACGGGGTGAAAACCAGCGCGGTGGACATGCTGCGTTACGTGCAGGCCAACCTGAAACCTGAAACGCTGGAAGCGGTACTGCAAAAAACCATCGCCAATACCCACACCGGTTATTACACGGTTGGCGACATGACCCAAGGCCTGGGTTGGGAAATGTACCGCTACCCGATCAGTCTCGAGCGTTTGCTCGCCGGCAACTCGACGGAAATGGCCATGGAGGCGCACAAGGTGCAGTGGCTGAATCCGCCGCAACCGCAACCGGAAGATGTGTTGATAAACAAGACCGGCTCGACGGGTGGCTTTGGCACGTATGTAGCGTTTGTGCCGAGCAAGAACGTTGGCATCGTGATCATGGCGAACAAGAACTTCCCGATTCCTGAGCGGGTGAAGATCGCCCATAAGATTCTCAGTGCTGTTGCTGACTGAAAATCAAAAGATCGCAGCCTGCGGCAGCTCCTACATTGACCGAGTAAAAACCCGATCCTGTAGGAGCTGCCGCAGGCTGCGATCTTTTCGCGGACAAAAAATGGGCGACCTGCTGAGGTCGCCCTTTTTTTAATCAGGCCATGCCATCAATCATCCGGCATTTCCGGCGGCTTAGACGGTTTTGCAGGCTTGGTCGGCTTTGCGCCTTTCGTACCTTTGGCCGGTTCAGGCTCGGCAGCAACTGGCGCCTGAGCCGCAGCGGCCGCTTCCTTCTCAGCCATTGGCATGGCATCAATGGTGTCAAAGATCTTCTTCAAATCCACCGACTTCGATTCGTCCCCGGAGCTTTCCAGTTTCTTCTCGCCATCTTTGCCCACCAAAATCACTTTGGGCAACGCGCCGGCGCCAAGTTTCAATGCGCGGATCAGCGCCATGGTGTCTTGCTGGCCCATGTCCTTGCCGTCGAGCTGGCCGGACATGTTGAGGATGGTGTAGACCTTGATGTTGCGGTCGGCTACGCCTTTTTTGTTCGCGGGGTCTTCCAGCGACTTTTTCAGGCTTACCCACACGGGGTCGACCGTGCTTTGTGCGATCACGATCAGCGGTCGGGCGCGGCCCATGTCCCCGGCGATGGGCGAATCGTTGTCAGCGGCGAACAAGGGGCCGGCAATCGCCAGCAAGAGTGTCAGGGTCAATGACCTGATGAGCATGCGCATCTCCTTTTGATATCCACGCTCTAATGATTGCGCATCGTGGCGATTGTTCCGGGACAACCCGGCAAATATCTTCCGCCTAGTCAGAAGCTTAGGACAGGCGCGACATTGCGCAACATATCCGAGGTGATCGCAACGCGGATTTGATTACCTTTTATGACCGCATTAGGGTGGTAGTTCTGCCCATGAAATGGAGTTCACCCGCATGCACATCGATTACCTGTGCGATCACCCCGAATTGATCGAAGAACTGGCCACGCTCAACTTCAAGGAGTGGGGCGAGTTTCGCCCCGGGCAAACCGTCGAACACCGCATCGAACACATGCGCGAATCCTGCGGCAAAGGCGCAGTGCCCAGCGTGGTGGTGGCGCTTGAAGGTTCACGTTTGCTGGGCGGCGCGCTGCTGATCGAAAGCGATCTGAAGCTGCGCCCGAACCTGACGCCATGGCTGGCGGGGGTTTATGTGAAGGCTGAGGAGCGCGGTCGCGGGATTGCTTCGCAACTGGTCGATCGAGTGGTTGCAGAAGCGGCGGCGCTAGGCGTGCCCGAGTTGTATCTGTACACCGACACGTCGCAGTCGCTGTATGCGCGACTGGGTTGGGAAGTGGTTGAAGAGCTGGTCTACGACGATTTGCCGGTGACGGTGATGAAATACGCCACCCGCCAGTAAGAACACCCGTAGGAGCTGCCGAAGGCTGCGATCTTTTGATCTTTAAAAACAACATCAAGAGATCGCAGCCTGCGGCAGCTCCTACATGAGACCGTATTTGGCGGGGCCAGATCAGAACGCCAGTTTGTAGCCGATCAGCACCAGCATCGTCGCCAGGCACGGGCGCAGCACTTCATCGGAGATGCGTCCGGTCAGGTGGCTGCCGAGCCAGATGCCTGGCAGAGAACCCACCAGCAAAAAGCCCAGCACGCCCCAATCCATGTTGCCCATGCTCGCGTGGCCGAGGCCTGCAACCAGGGTCAGCGGCACGGCGTGGGCGATTTCGGTGCCGACCAGACGCCGGGTCGGCAGCAGCGGATAGAGGATGAACAGCGCGACAGTGCCGAGGGCGCCGGCACCGATCGAGGTCAGGGCGACCATGGTGCCGAGGATCAGACCGGTGATCACAGTCATCACGTTCAGGCGCGAACCGCTCGGGTTGTAGTTGCCGCCGGCGCGTTTGTGGGCGAAGTCGAGCAAGCGTTTCTTGAAGAAGATCGCCAGCGCCGTGGCGAACAGGACGAAGCCCAATGCCTGTTTGATGATGGCGTTCATCGCGTCCGGCGCGGTGTGCAGGGTGCTGAGGAACCACAAGGTCATAGCCACCGCCGGCACGCTGCCGAGGGTCAGCCAACCGGTGATGGCCCAGTCGATGTTCTTGTTTTTGCGATGGACGAGTACGCCACTGGATTTGGTAATGGCGGCGTACAGCAGGTCAGTGCCCACCGCCGTTGCCGGGTTGATGCCGAACCACAGCAGGATCGGCGTCATCAACGAACCACCGCCGACACCGGTCATGCCGACAATAAAACCCACCACCAGCCCGGCAATCACCAGGCCGAAATTTGCCAATTCCATTAAACCGTCCAGAAAAACGACAGGAAAAATCTGGCCCGCAGCATAGCGATTTTTCTTATAACCACATATATCGATGCGGTCTATCGTTATGCCATATCGAACTCACCAACCCATATCACTGTGGGAGCGAGCCTGCTCGCGAATACGGTGGGTCATCCGACACATTTATCGACTGACACAACGTCTTCGCGAGCAGGCTCGCTCCCACAGGTGTTATGGGGTGGCTGATAGGTCAGTGCACCCTTCGGCCCGGTTTGAAGCTGTGGTTTTTGTTGATCCACACCGTGGCCAATGCGATGAGGGACAGAATCAGCAGCGCCCACGGAAACGACATTGCCCCCGCCCGATCCAGCAACAACCCGCCAAACAAGCCGCCGCCGGCAATCGCTACGTTCCAGGACGTGGTGAGCATGGCTTGCACCACATCGACATGTTCACCGGCCGAGTCCGCCGCCGAGGTCAGCAGCAACGTGGCCGAGCCACCAAACGACAGGCCCCACACTGCCATGCAGGCATACATGATCAGCGGTGACGGCGCTGCCACTGCCAACACCAGCGCGGTCAACGCAAACACCGCAAGGCTGATCAACGTCAGCCAGCGCAACCAGCGATCCACCAGCATGCCGATGATCCAGATCCCCACCAGCGAACACAGGCCAAATACCAGCAGCACCAAATCGACCCGATCGGCGAGCCCGGCCTGCATCAGAAACGGTGCAATGTAGGTGTAGAGAATGTTGTGCCCGAGCATCCACGTCAGCACCACAAACAACACGGGCCGCACGCCCGGCAGGCGCATCGATTCGAGCAGCGGCAGACGCTCGTCACTGGCCTGCCCCGGACGATCCGGCACGGCGATCACGATCCACGCGGCCAGCACCAGAGCCAGCGCCGACATGATCCCGAACGACGCACGCCAGCCGATCAGATTGCCCAGCCACGTCCCCGCCGGCGTGCCCAGTGACAGCGCCACCGGGGTGCCAAGCATGGCAATCGCCAGTGCTCGACCCTGTTGATGCACCGGCACAATGCCGCGCGCATACCCGGCCATGATCCCCCACGACAACCCCGCCGCCATCCCGGCGAGAAAGCGCGAGGCGAGGGTCAAACCGTAATGGCTGGAGAACGTGGTGACGGTGTTGAACAACAGAAACCCGCCGACCGTCATCAATAACACCCGCCGTCGCGGCCAGCCGCGTGTGGCGACGGTCAGCGGAATCGCCGCGACAATCGAACCCAGTGCATACAGCGTCACCAGTTGCCCGGCGAGTACTTCACTGACGTTGAGCCCGGCACCGATTTGCGGCAGCAGCCCGGCGGGCAGGGTCTCGGTGAGAATGGCGATGAACCCGGTCATGGCGAACGCCAGCAACGCGGCATAGGGTAGTTTGTCCGCACGGGCGGTGCGGTCGACGCGGCTGAAATCGGCGCTTGCAGGGTCGGTCATGACGGGAGCGGCTCCATTTTGATCAATAGCGGCGTCGGATTGTATACAAAAAATAGGCGCACCATTTGATCAATGTGGGAGATTCTATGGTTGAGGGGAAGCCCTCAACTGACTTTTGTCTGGTATTCGCTTTGCCCTTTCAGCAAGGCGAATACCACCCGAGCAAGTTTGCGAGCCAGCATCACCAACGCCTGCGTGGTG